>NZ_JAKGBW010000084.1 GCF_021556485.1 Oceanobacillus alkalisoli
GGCTTCCATCTTGGGCATCATGCTCCACGAATCGGTGAAGTACCGCCTGTGCACGCTGGAATCCGTCCGCCAGATGTATGGAGAAGACGTGGCGGGCATCATCCGCGGACTGGTCAAGATAAACGAACTGTACGAGAAAAACCCAGCCATCGAATCGGAGAACTTCCGGAACCTGCTCCTCTCGTTTGCCGAAGACATGCGCGTTATCCTTATCATGATAGCCGACCGCGTGAACATCATGCGCCAAATCAAGGACAACCCTAACGAAGAAGCAAGGCAGGAAGTAT
>NZ_JAKGBW010000085.1 GCF_021556485.1 Oceanobacillus alkalisoli
CAGGAATAAGCAATATTTCTTCCCACCTTCCACAGAGATAATTCAAATGCTTTTTAATAATTCAAAATGCATCATTACACACTTCCCTACTGATTGTATAGATAGGAAGCAAACAAGGAGAAAGGAATCATCTTTCACTCTGCTATCCTGAATCACATTCTTTGCATGAAAGATTTTGCAAGTGGAAGATAATTTTGCCTGCCTGAACTACAACTTACAGTTTTTAGCACATTATACTTGTACTTCACCATGGTGAGGCATAGAAAAGCTCAGTCAGGACCTCCAAC
>NZ_JAKGBW010000020.1 GCF_021556485.1 Oceanobacillus alkalisoli
TTGTGGTAACTTTAATTTTATCAAAAGGTGTCCTTTTTGTTGAGTAAAATAAGAGTAAATAGAAAATCGCTTCACGCTTTTTGCGCGAAGCGATTTTCTATTTACTGGGGTTTTGTCCCAGCCTCTTTTTCGCTTTCTATCTCTTTTTTCAAGTCTAATTCTCAATAACTTTCTCAATTAAGGTAAATTCTTTTTTGCCGAATCATTGACTAGGCTTACAAATCTGATATACTGTAATTAATAGCTAATTGATAATGAATATCATTCTTATTTAGAGTGGTTTGTAGATGATAATTATTATTAATTGTTTTGTGTAAACATAAAAACAAAGAGGGAATAGGAGAAACATAATCCATACATATCAAATGGATGGAGCTTGTTTTTCGAAGAGAAGGGCATTTCTATGAAAATACGGTACTTACTTATACTTTTGCTTGTTTTTTCATTTCTTTCCGTATTTGTCGGTGTCTCCAGTGTGAGCCCACTCGACTTGTTCAGCTTAACGGAAACACAAAAACAAGTTTTACTAGTCAGCAGAATTCCTCGCTTAATCAGTATTATTATTGCAGGGATGAGCATGAGTATCGTCGGTTTGATCATGCAGCAGTTAAGTAGAAACAGATTCGTTTCCCCGACTACTGCAGGTACATTAGATTCAGCAAGACTTGGAATCCTTGTATCGATGATGATCTTCACGACGGCAACGCCACTGCAAAAGATGCTCGTATCCTTTGTCTTCGCTTTACTTGGAACCTTGCTCTTCATGCAGATTTTAGACAGGGTGAAATTTAAGGATGCGATATTTATACCATTAATTGGTTTAATGCTTGGGAATATTATCAGCTCTATCTCAACATTCTTTGCTTATCAGAATGATTTGATCCAAAACATGTCATCTTGGATGCAAGGTGATTTTTCCATGATTATGAGTGGAAATTATGAGCTGATGTTTGTCAGCGTGCCCCTTCTATTAATTGCATACTTTTTTGCAAATAAATTTACGATTGCGGGCATGGGGGAAGATTTTTCGAGGAGCCTAGGATTAAATTATCGTCAAATCGTCAATACCGGATTAATCATTAGTGCACTTGTAACAGCATCGGTTGTACTTTCAGTCGGAGTCATTCCGTTTCTTGGTTTGATTATCCCGAATATCGTAGCGATTTACCAAGGAGATCATTTAAAAAACACATTAGTTCATACGGCGCTTTTGGGAGCAGTATTCGTTCTTTTCTGTGATGTGATTGGCAGACTGATTATTTATCCATATGAAATTCCAATCAGTTTAACCGTTGGTGTAATCGGCAGTGGAATGTTCATTTATTTGCTGCTAAGGAGAAAGAAATATGGGTTATAAAGCAAAAACAATCATTCTAGCCGTTATCTCACTATTACTTGCGCTACTCTATGTATTTTATGATTTGACTGGAAATATTGATTACATCCTTCCGAGACGAATAATGAAAGTCGGCGCGATTATTCTAACCGGTGGAGCAATTGCATTTGCCACTGTCGTCTTTATGACGATTACGAATAATCGGATTTTAACCCCAAGTGTGCTTGGACTAGATTCTCTTTACATGCTCATTCAAACCGTTATTATCTTTGTCTTTGGTGCTAATTCCATTGTGATGATGAATAGTGGTCTGAATTACTTAATATCTATAAGTGCAATGATTTTATTTTCGCTTGTGTTATATCGTTTCCTATTTAGAGGCGAAGGAAATAATATTTACTTCCTTCTGTTGATCGGGATGATTCTCGGTACATTCTTTGGAAGCTTCACAGACTTTATGCAGGTCTTGATTGATCCGAATGAGTTCGGAGTTGCGCAGGACCGGATGTTTGCGAGTATCAATAATGTGGATCAGAGTCTTGTCTATATTTCAATTCTTATCATTGCCCTTGTGCTTCTATATTTTATGAGATTTTACAAGTATTTGGATGTTCTAGCGTTAGGGAAGGACGATGCGATTAATTTAGGTGTACCGTTCGATTATGTTGTAAAACGGCTGCTCATTGTCGTAGCGATTCTCATCTCTGTCGCAACGGCATTAATCGGGCCCATTACATTCCTTGGCCTGCTCGTCGTTAACGTTGCTTATGAATTAATGAAGACGTATCGTCATTTTTACATTATATTAGGTTCTGTATTCATTAGTATTATTGCTTTACTGGGCGGTCAGTTCCTTGTGGAAAAAGTATTCACGTTCAGTACGACCGTAAGTGTTATCATTAACTTTATTGGTGGAGTTTACTTCATTTATCTTTTGTTAAAGGAGAATAAATCATGGTAGATTTGAAGAATGTTTTTAAATCGTTTGGTACCAAGCAGATTATAGAAGATGTGTCCCTAAAGATTGAAAAAGGTACCATCACCTCTTTCATTGGCCCGAATGGTGCGGGTAAGAGTACGCTTATCTCAATGATTAGCCGCTTGATTGCAAAAGATGATGGAGACATCACCATTGATGGGAAAGATGTATTTAAAACGAAGAATAACGAGCTGGCAAAGAAGATTTCGATTTTAAAACAATCAAATACAATCAACTTGAAGCTGACCGTTCGCGAACTCGTTTCTTTTGGCCGTTTCCCATATTCGCAAGGGAAGTTGAAGAAAGAGGACTGGGAAAAGGTTGATGAAGCAATTGCTTACTTAGAGCTTGAAGAAATTCAAGATAAATATTTAGATCAGCTATCTGGGGGTCAGCGTCAACGTGCACATATCGCGATGACGGTTGCCCAAGATACAGAATATATTTTGCTTGACGAGCCACTCAATAACTTGGATATGCGTCATGCAAGCCAAATCATGAAGACCCTTCGTCGTTTAGTCGATGAAATGGGGAAAACAATTGTCATTGTCATTCATGACATCAACTTCGCTTCCTGTTATTCCGATCAGATTGTTGCATTAAAAGACGGAAAAATTGTGAAGCAAGGTCGCGCTTGTGATGTCATTGATCGCTGTGTCCTGAAGGAGATTTACGATATGGACATTGATATTCGAGAAATTGACAATCAACGAATCTGTTTTTATTACTAATCGTTATATCTGGACATGAAGTACGGGGTAATAAAAGTAAAACATAAAAATCCCCTGACACGATAGGCGGCAACCTAAAATTCGTGTCAAGGGAGCATGACTATCTTTATCTTACCTTATTTTTTTGGTGAGGTAAATGAATCTGCTCAAAATAAACGAATACTCCTGTTCCGAAATCAACTTACTAGCAAAAAGGGGGCAAGGGTATACCGTAATTAGCAAACAAGATACACGGAAAATTGGAGTCGAACTTATAAACTGTTAATACGTGATAAATGATTTACTTTGCATACCCGCATGCATGGAAGGATATAGCTATAGTTAATAAATATATAGGCTCATGAAGCCAATAAAATGTACAAAAAGGGAGCAACTTACTTATGAAGAAATTTTCTTATGCCTTACTTATTGGATTAATCCTTCTATTCTTAGCCGCTTGCGGTTCAGATGAGGATAATAATACTGACGATAACGCAAGTACAGACACGAATACGGAAGAGACAACAGAGACAGAAACCGAAACAGAGGGTGAAGAAGCTGCATCGGGAACAGTCACAGTTGAACATGAGTTGGATACAACAGAAGTTCCAGTAAACCCAGAAAAGGTTGTTGTGTTTGACTTTGGTATTGTCGATACACTAGACAAGCTAGGTGTAGAAAGTATTGCCGGTGTTGCTAAAGGCGGCACAATCCCAAGCTACTTGGATAAATACGAATCAGATGATTACGAGAATATCGGTAGCTTGAAAGAGCCGGACTTCGAGAAAATCTCTGAGATTAATCCTGATTTAATCATTATTTCTGGACGTCAAGCTTCATTGTATGATCAACTAGTGGAAATTGCACCAACAATCCACCTTGGTGTAGATACAACAGATTATATGAATTCATTTAAAAACAATATGGAAACTGTAGGTCAAATCTTTGATAAAGAAGCGGAAGTAGAAGAGGAATTGACAGCAATTGATGACGTTATTGCTGATTTAAACGAAAGAGCTGAAGCAAGTGACGAAAAAGCATTAATCATCTTAGCTAATGATGATAAAATTAGTGCTTATGGTACAAGCTCTCGATTCGGTATTATTCATGATGTATTCGGAGTTAAGCCGGTAGATGAGAACATTGATGCTTCTACTCACGGTATGAACGTTTCCTTTGAGTACGTAATGGAACAGAACCCAGATATTCTTTATGTTATTGATCGTGGTGCTGTCGTTGGTGGAGCTGAGTCAGAAAGTGCGAAACAACTTGTGGAAAACGAACTTGTAGAAAATACAAACGCATATAAAAATGACAAGATTCATTACCTGAATCCAGAATTCTGGTACCTATCAGGCGGCGGACTTGTATCCGTATCTGAAATGGTTAAACAAATCGACGAAACAATTGAATAAACTAAACTCATTACAATACAAGGTATTCTTAGTTATTCAAGCCTATTCCTTGTAAAAAAAGTTTAATTCTATTGGTTAAATAGAAAAACAACCTCTTCATCAATCGAAGGGGTTGTTTTTATTTGAAATGAAGATGTCACACTATCTTTATTGAAATCAGGTATCAATTTGTGGTTTACTAGAGAAAGACCAATTAGGAGGGAATTAATTTTATGAAGAAAAGAATGCTGCTCATCTTCACACTCGTTCTAACACTTATGTTAGCAGCTTGCGGGAACGATGACGCAGATGAAGCCGATGACTCAGCAGCTGAAAATGAAAATACAGAACAACAGCAACAGGAAGAAATTGAAATCACCGAAGAGGAGAAAGTTGAAGCAGATACTGTCGTTGTAAGCATTAATGGCGAAGACGTCACCGGTGAACAATACAATAATATATATAGACAGCTAAAGACAATGTATCAGATGTATGGTCAAGATGTCAGTGACCAAGACATGTTAAAAGATGAGACGATTGACGTTCTTACTGAGCAAGAATTAATTCGTCAAGACGCCCTCGAAAGTGGAATTGAAGTAACAGAAGATGAGGTTCAAGAGGAAATTGACAATATCATTGAGACAAATGGTGAAGAGGCAATTGACACCATGATGGAAGAGTACGAGCTATCTGAAGAAGAATTCCGTAACCAGATGATGAATGATTTAGTTACAATCCGATACATTGAAGAGGAATTTGAAGCAGAAGTAACGGATGAAGAAATAGAAGAACAATATAATCAATTGAAAGAAGAAAGTGAAGAAGAAATTGGTGAACTGGAAGAATATGAAGAGATGATAAGACAATCACTTGCCCAACAAAAGCAAAACGAACTTCTCGAGAATCGAATTAGTGAATTAAAAGAGACAGCAGAAATTGAAGCACATATTTAAGAAAAAAGATGCGCACTCCAAGGGAGGACGCATCTTTTTTAGCCTATTTTGTTTAATACTTGAAAGAATCTTTTCATTTCTTCGTCCGTACCAATTGTAATCCGGATGAAATTTTCAATTCTTGATTTGTCGAAGTAGCGGATCAATACATGGTTTTCCTTTAGTCGTTCATATAATAGAGCTGCATCTTTCTCCGGATGCGTCACAAATAAAAAGTTTGTCTGGGAAGGGAGTACGGTAAACCCGAGATTCTCCAATTCTTTCGTTACCCAGTTTCGTGTCGCAATAACCTTATTTTTTGTCTCGGTAAAATATGCTTTGTCTTTGATTGCTGCAACCCCACCGACAATGGCCAATCGGTCAATCGTATACGAGTTGAAGGAGTCCTTAATCCGAACAAGCCCTTCAATCAGCTCAGGAGATCCGAGGGCAAATCCTAAGCGAAGACCAGCAAGTGCACGGGATTTAGACATCGTTTGGATGATCAGTAAATTATCGTACTTCTTTAGCAAGTCAACTGCTGATTCCTCGGCAAAATCAACATAAGCTTCATCAACAATTACGACTTTGTCCTTGTTGTTTCGTAAGATATCCTCAATCGCCGTCAAATCAAGATACAAGCTTGTTGGTGCATTGGGATTCGGGAAAATAACGCCGCCTTCTGAATGATAATAATCCTTGGGGTCTAACGTGAAATCATCCTGTAACGGGATTTCCTCCACAGGAATATCAAATAACTTTGCATAAACCGGATAGAAACTGTATGAAATATCCGGATAACGAATTGCTTGTCCAGGTTCAAAGAAGGCCATAAAGGAAAAAGCAAGCACTTCATCGGAGCCATTTCCAATGAAAACATGTTCCTTTTCGAGTTCATAAAGATCGGCAATTTCCTTCCGCAACGTATCAACAGTCGGACTTGGGTAAAGTCTCAGTGATTGATCTGCCTCGTTTTTAATCGCATCAAACACGAGGGGAGAAGGGGGATATGGATTTTCATTTGTATTCAATTTGATCATATTCGCATTTGTGATCTGCTCTCCTGGAACGTACGGGTCACTGCGTTTTACTGCACTGCTCCAAAATTTACTCACGATTTTGCCCTTCCTTTTCTAAATGTCTTTCCATGAGTTCTGCTTTAATATCATCGAGTGCTACACCAGACTCTTCCATCACGACGAGCAGATGGTAGAGGAGGTCGGAAATCTCTGCTGTCAGTTCTTGTTTATCCTCATTCTTTGCCGCAATAATGACTTCACTGGATTCCTCGCCGACTTTTTTAAGCATTTTATCGATTCCTTTATCAAATAAGTAAGTCGTGTAAGCACCTGGAGCCGGATTGCTGCGACGGTCTTTGATTTTCGCTATAACTTGCGGGATGATCTCAAAAATCGGTAATTCCGTCTCCGTCATTGTTTGATAAAAGCATGTGTCTTCACCTGTGTGGCAAGCTGATCCTAATGGTTCGACTTGAACTAATAATGCATCTTTATCACAGTCATAACGGATTTCTTTGACAATTTGTTTATTGCCTGATGTTTCTCCTTTATTCCAAAGGGTTTCGCGAGATCTGGAATAGAACCATGTTTCTCCTGTTTCTAATGTTTTCTCAAGGGATTCCTTATTCATATAGGCAAGGGTCAGTACTTTGCCATTTGACGCGTCCTGAATAATAGCAGGAAGAAGTCCTTTATCGTCATAGGTTAAATCATCTGGTTGCACGCTCATTTTAGTTACCTCTCCTTACTTCTATATTCTCTTGTTCAAGATATGCTTTAAGTTCTGGGATATCAATTTCACCGTAATGGAAGACTGAAGCTGCAAGCGCTCCAGTTGCTCCGCCATCCGTTAAAGCTTCTTTAAAATGTTCATACGTTCCTGCTCCGCCACTGGCAACAACGGGAATAGCTGTGGCTTCCACTATTTTTTTCGTTAGTGCTAGATTATAGCCAGTTTTTGCACCATCGTCATCAATTGCATTGACAACAATCTCACCAGCTCCGTGATTCGCCGCTTGAATCGCCCATTCTATCGCATCAATTCCAGTATCCTTCCGTCCACCACTAGAGAAGACATTCCATTTTTCTGGAGCGACTTGTTTTGCGTCGAGGGCAAAGACGATTTTCTCGCTGCCGAATGCTTCTGCTGCTTCTTGAATGAATAAAGGATTTCCAATTGCTCCACTATTGATCGATACTTTATCCGCACCAGCCTTTAAAACTTTTTCAATATCCTGGATGGTGCGGATTCCTCCACCTACCGTAAACGGAATATCAATGACAGCTGCAATACCTTCAACGATATCAAGAAAAATATTCCTTTTTTCGACGGAGGCTGTAATATCATATAAAACAAGTTCATCTGCTTGAGATTCGTTGTAGCGCTTAGCGAGTTCAACCGGATCGGCGACTTCCTGTATGTTTTTAAATTGTTGACCTTTTACAACTCGGCCATTTTTCACATCGAGACAAGGAATGATTTTTTTAGTCGGCATATTCTTCACCAACCGAATCTACTAAGTTGGTAAAATTAAGCGTGCCGTCATATAGCGCTTTACCGATAATCGCTCCGTACATCTCTTTCTCTTCCAATTTACGCACGTCGCTTTCTGTTGTTACCCCACCGGAGGCAATGACATCAATCGACGTTGCCTTATTGATTGCCTCAAGCTCTTCGAAATTCGGTCCTTGCAACATTCCGTCTTTTAAAATATCTGTATAGACGATTGTTGTCACACCGGTTTCCTCGAGTTCTTTTACAAGGTCAAGTGCTTTTACCGTGCTTTCCTTCGTCCAGCCATCTGTTGCAACAAATCCATTGCGGGCGTCGATGGAGACAGCAATCTTTTCACCAAACTGTTCGACTGCCTCACGTAGAAACTCTTTATTTTGAATGGCGGCTGTCCCGATGATGACACGGCTGACACCATTTTCCAAGTAATCTTTAATGACTTCGATGGAGCGAACTCCACCGCCGACTTGAACGGGAATGGAAACGGTTCGGGCGATTTCAGCAATCAGTTCTTTGTTAACAGACTTTCCAGTTTTCGCACCGTCGAGGTCGACGATATGGATGAACGCAGCCCCTTTTTTCTCCCAGTCTGCTGCTACCTCGACTGGCTGTTCACTGTAAATTTTTTCTTTATTATAATCACCTTGCGTAAGGCGGACGCATTTGCCGCCAAGAATATCAATAGCTGGGAATAAAATCATGAATAAACTCTCTCCTTTATAAGACACCTTTAGTTGATGGAATTCCTTCAATCCGAGCATTTTTCAATGTTGCTTGATCTAGAGCACGGCCAAATCCTTTAAAAATCGCTTCAATAATATGATGGCTGTTCCGGCCGTAAGCCAGATTGATATGTAGCGTGATGCCGGAATTGCTTGCAAAAGCTTGGAAAAATTCTTCTACAAGCTCCGTATCAAAATTACCGACTTTGTCCTTTAAGCCTTCTACATTGTATACGAGAAAGGAACGGTTGCTAATATCAAGGGCAACTGTTGCTAGCGCCTCATCCATTGGTGACGTGACAGTTGCATATCTTGTAATCCCTTCTTTCGTTCCGAGTGCTTCCCGGAAAGCTTGTCCAAGTGTGATACCGATATCTTCTACCGTATGGTGCTGGTCCACTTCCAAATCCCCATCACATTTCACCTTTAAATCGAATAATCCGTGTTTCGTCATGGCGGTTAACATATGATCGAAAAAGCCAATGCCACTATCGATTTCACTTTTTCCTTTCCCATCAATATTCAGTTCGAGATTGATCTTTGTTTCGGATGTATCTCTTGAAATTTTAAATGTGCGCATTATAAATCTTCCTTTCTCACTTGGATAGAATTAGCATGAGCCGTTAATCCTTCAACATTTGCTAACTGTTTAATTTGTTCACTTGCAGCAACGAACGCCTCTTGTGGATAGCTGATGATGGTTGAGCGTGTAACAAAATCATAGACACCAAGCCCAGAGGCGAAGCGAGCTGTTCCGCTTGTTGGTAATGTGTGGTTTGGTCCGGCAAAATAATCTCCGAGCGGTTCTGGTGAATAGTTTCCTAAGAAAATTGCACCAGCATGTTTGATCTTTTGCAAGAGTTCCATTGGATGTTCGACCATTAATTCCAAGTGCTCCGGAGCGATTTGGTTGGATATTTCTGCTGCCATCTCCAAATCTCCAGCAATAATGATTCTGCCGTTCGCCTCAATTGATGCTTGGATGATTTCTTTTCTTTCTAATTTTTCCGTTTGCTCGGCAATTTCTTTTTGAATTGCGGCAGCCTGTTCTTTATTTGTCGTAACACAAATGGCACTTGCAGATTCATCATGTTCTGCTTGAGATAATAAATCAGCCGCAACATAACGAGGATTCGCCTTCTCATCTGCAATTACACAAATTTCACTCGGTCCCGCTATCATGTCGATGCCGACCGTGCCATACACCCACTTTTTCGCACGGGCGACATACGCATTTCCAGGTCCGACGATTTTATCGACTCGTTTTACCGTTTCTGTCCCGTAAGCGAGTGCGGCAATAGCTTGAGCACCGCCAACTTTATAAATTTTCTCGACCCCAATGAGTTTCGCGGCAAGCAGGACGTATGGATTCACTTTTCCGTCTTTATCCACTGGTGTCGTAATTGCAATCTCCTCGACCCCTGCAATTTGCGCTGGAATGATCGTCATTAATACCGTCGATGGGTAGGCGGCTTTCCCACCAGGGATGTATGCACCAACTCGTTCAATCGGGGTTACTTTCTGACCAAGAAGAATTCCTTGTTCTTGTGAAATCATCCATGACTTTTCCTTTTGCTCCAAATGGTAATTGCGGATATTTTCTGCCGCTTCTTTTAAAGCCGTGACAAGTTCAGGTGCAGCAATTTTTTCAGCCTCGGAAAATTCTTCTTCACGTACGAGGAGGCCATCAAGTGCGGCGCCGTCAAATTGCTCTGTATACTCATATAGAGCAGCATCTTTCTTCTCTTGAACCGTGCGGATGATTTCGAGCACTGTATCGTCAAGTGCTGCTTCAATTGTTTCAATCTCTGTTCGATCGTTCCATTCTTTTGCAAATGCTTCCGCTGTGATTATTTTCATGGTGTTCTCTCCAATGCATGGTTTAGTTGATCGATAAAGCTTCTTACTTCTGTCGCTTTTGTCGCGAAGCTCGCTTTATTTACAATTAAGCGGGTACTGATATCATCGATGTCTTCCAGTACCGCAAGACCATTTTCCTTTAATGTATTACCGGTTTCGACGATATCCACAATCACGTCAGCTAAACCAATAAGAGGAGCCAGCTCAACGGAACCATTTAATTTTACGGTTTCAATTTCTTGCCCCTTCCGGCTGAAATGCTTCTCGGCAACATTCGGATATTTCGTTGCCACGGTTAGGGGCCGGTTCGCATCAATCGTATAATCGGGGAAGCCGGCTACAGAGAATTTACATTTACCAATTCCGAGATCAAGCAGTTCATACACTTCTGCCCGTGATTCTAAGATATTATCCTTGCCGACAATTCCGATGTCGGCTGCACCTCTTTCCACATAGGTCGGCACATCGACCGCTTTTACAAAGATTAATTTAATTGATTCATCGGCATTATAGAATACGAGTTTCCGGCTCTTTTCATGGAAGTCGATGAACTGCATGTCAGCTGCTTCCAATGTTTCGATTGTATGTTTTGCTGGTCTCCCTTTTGCAAGGGCTATCGTTAGTTTTTCCATCTTAGACACCTCCTGTTGCCTGTTCCACGATGTTAAGTAATTCATCATCTGTCTTTACTTGATGCTCCATTCCATTTACAACAACTCTTCCGTTTGCTTGAAAAATGATTCCGGCTTGTTCCGCGTCCCGGTCTAATGGTTTTGTAATGACGGGATAGCCTTGTTCACGGAGAAGCTTAGCTGCTGAAAATGCATTTCCTCTTGCTTCAGGAACATATAATAGTTGTAATGGCGGGTTATTATTGTCTTCGATTCGTTTGTGTTGCTTAAGTGCTTCGAGTACGACATCAACTTCGTAGGCGAAACCGATTGCCGGCATTGCTTTACCGAACTGTTCTCCGAGCTGGTCATAGCGTCCGCCCATTAAAACAGGTTTTCCGATGTTTTCAACGAATCCTTGGAAAATGATATCTGTATAATAATGCATATTATTGATTAACCCGAGGTTGAGGGTCAGATGTTCCAATATGCCGTAATCAGCGAGCACTTCTGTAACATCTTTTAAATTATTTAGCACCTCTTGCATGTGCTCATTTCGGATGATTGCTTTCGTCTCCTCCAAAACCGCTTGCGGATTCCCATAAAGCAGGGGAATGGCATAGAGTGCTTGCTGCAGTTCTTCTGAGATTTTGAGTTGTTTTAAAAATGGCTCCATTTCCACCATGTTTTTCGACTGGATCAATTCTTCGAGCTGCTGTAACTCATCATCGGTTAAGTTTGCTTGCTCCACTAATTCCTTGAAAAATCCTGCATGCCCGACTTCGAGTTTAAAGTTGTCAAAACCGATTTCCTTTAATGTATGGACTGCTAGGGCGATGACTTCTGCATCCGCTTCCGGCTGTTTATTACCGAACAATTCGACACCAGCCTGCGTGCTTTCTTTACTCGAACCATTACCACCCTGTTCCCGGTATACATTGAATATATAAAATAACCGCTGCTCGCTTCCGTTGATCTCCCGGTCTAAGGCAGTCGATCGAGTGATTGGTATCGTACCGTCAGGGCGGAGAACAAGAACTTTCCCGCTGCGGTCAATCACCTTGATCATTTCATTCTTATTCACCGTCTTCTGAATGGAAGCATATGTATCATAGTCCTCAAAAGCGGGTGTATGTACTTGCTCATAACCGTACGTGGCAAATCTTGTTCTTAGTTTCCGGATGAGCTGGCTTTTAATTTTATAACTCCGAACCGCTTGGTTGCTTAATCTCTCTTTTTTCTGTTGCATGCAAATCTCCTTCCCTATTGAACTTCATCTTTTTATCGATTTATCGCTTTATTACTTCATCTAATTAAAGTTATATAGTATTATAATAATTACGAAGAAGAAAGTCAATTCATTCTTTCGTAAAAATTATTATAAAAGAAACTTCATTCAGTGGGAGGTTTATTTCCTCCGGTTTAGAGGTGGGGTATTACAGACCGTTAATCCGTGATAAAATGATAGATTAACAGAAGGAAAATGTTAAAGGAGCGAGGATTCATGTTTGATTACCACATGCACAGTACATTCTCCGCAGATTGTGAGACACCAATGGAGAAAACAATTGAAAAAGCGATCGACTTAGAACTTCAGGAAATTTGTTTCACCGACCATCTCGATTATGATTACCCGGATAAAGATTGGATTTTCGAATTTGACTTAAAAGAATATGATAGGAAGCTTAAGGAGCTTCAGGAAAAATACGAGGGAAGGATCAGGATTAAAAAAGGGGTGGAAATTGGACTTCAGCCACATGTTCTTCATCAGTATGAAGAGTTGATGGGAGCGGAAGAATTTGATTTCGTCATCGTTTCCATGCATGCGACAGAAAGAAAAGATTTGCATTCGGGGGAGTTCTTCGAAGGGAAGACAGTGGACGAAGCATATGAGATTTACTACCAGGAGCTGCTTGACTGTATAAAGGAATATAAGCAATTTAGTATTCTCGGTCATCTGGACTTGGTGAAACGTTATACGACGGAAAAGAGTAAGAGAAATTTTCATGAAATTATTCGGGAAATCTTTGCCGAAATCATTCCGGCGGGGAAAGGGATTGAGATTAATACGTCCGGTACGAGGTACGGACTTGAGGGTGGCATGCCGAGCCCTGATATATTAAAGCTGTATAAAGAATGCGGCGGGGAAATCATTACGTTAGGCTCGGACTCTCATGTACCGGATACGTTGGCTTTTGAATTTTCAGCAGCCATTCTTAATTTGCAAGAAGCGGGTTTTAAATATATTGCAACCTATACGGCAGGAAAGCCAGAATTTCATCCGATTGATCGAATAATATAATGTTTATTGTGGCAAGATTTATCACAATATCTTACACTATAGAAGCGAGTGGAATTTGATGAAAATGACACGAGGAATTTCTGATTAAAGGATGATAGGCATTGACGATGACAGATCCAATTTATGATAAATTAATTCGTATAACAGCAAAAGAAAATGTATTGAAAGATGAGCCCTTAAAGGAACATCTGTATACAAAACTTGGTGGGAAAACGGATTATTATGTGACGCCGGAGAACTACGGGGAAGTGCAGGAGATTGTCCGCTTTGCGAATAAAGCTGATGTGGATTTCACCTTGCTTGGCAACGGTTCGAACCTGATTGTCCGGGATGGTGGAATCCGTGGTATTGTTATGAACTTGCAGAAGCTTTCTGCAATTAAACGAGAAGGTGACGCGGTCATTGCGGAAAGTGGTGCAAGGATTATTGATGCTTCCAGGTATGCCTTACAAGAAAGGCTTTCCGGACTTGAATTTGCTTGCGGTATTCCCGGATCTGTTGGTGGAGCACTCTACATGAATGCGGGTGCTTACGGAGGGGAGATTAAAGATGTCCTCCGTAGTACCCTCGTTTGCACGAAAGACGGGGAACTGAAGACATTGCAAGCGGACGAACTGGATCTGGATTACCGCACGAGCAACATTCCGGATAACGGCTATATCGTTCTTGAAGCAACCTTTGATTTAAAGGAAGGAGCTTATGAGGAGATAAAGGCTGTAATGGATGATTTGACGGAGAAGCGGGAATCGAAGCAGCCACTCGAATATCCATCTTGCGGGAGTGTTTTCAAGCGTCCGCCTGGTTATTTCGCTGGAAAACTCATTCAGGACAGCAATCTTCAAGGTGTCCGGATTGGCGGCGCCGAAGTGTCCAAGAAGCATGCCGGTTTCATCGTGAATGTCGACGGGGCAACAGCAACCGAGTATATTAAGCTGATTGAACATGTGCAGGAAACGGTACAAGACAAATTCGGAGTCGCCCTTGAACGGGAAGTCCGAATTATTGGGGAAGAAAAACAGTAGCTTAATCCAATGAAAACCAAAACCACCGGATGCTCAACATAAGGCATCCGGTGGTTTAATTTTTTATTCTGATCAGCTGCGGAATCTGCTTAAGAAGCTTTGCAACCGTTCATTTTGTGAATGCTCAATCACTTCTTTTGCAGATCCTTGCTCTGCAATAACGCCTTCATCAAGGAAGAGTACTTTATCCGCGATATCTAATGCGAAGTCCATCTCGTGTGTAACAAGCACCATCGCCATATCCTCATGCTGGGCAAGGTCGCGGATCACTTCCAGTACTTCACCGACAAGCTCGGGATCAAGTGCTGATGTAACTTCATCAAACAGCATGATCTTCGGGCGCATGACAACTGCTCTTGCCATTGCAACTCGCTGTTTTTGACCACCTGAGAGCTGGCTTGGATAATTATCAATTTTGTCACCTAGCCCTACACGCTCAAGCATTTCAACTGCCCGTTTTCGTACTTCATCTTTGTTTTCCTTTTTCACATGAACCGGTGCAGTCATGCAATTTTCCAGAATCGTCATATGCGGAAATAAATTAAAATGCTGGAAAACCATACCGATATCACCGCGCACGTTACGTAAATGGTTCTCATTTGCGCGAACCATATCTCCGTTCTTTTCCATTTTCCATAAATTTTTGCCGTCGACGACAATATCTCCTGAAGTTGGTTCTTCAAGTGTCATCAACAAGCGAATGATCGTTGTTTTACCGGAACCACTTGGTCCGATAACCGCTACTTTTTCTGCTGGGTTTATATCTAAATTAATTCCTTTTAATACCTCGACATCACCAAAGGATTTACAAACATCCCGATATTGTACAATAGGTGCAGTCATTTTCTCATCACTTCTCCTTTATGAACTTTTGGCTGCAGCATTCTTATCAAACCTCGTATTCATTTTTACTTCGAGCTTCCGGATTAGAACGGCGGAAGGATAGCTCAGCACGAGGAAAATAATCCCGACAATGGTTAGAGGCTCCAAATAAGCAAAGTTTCTTGCACCATACGTGTTCGCTCGGAGTAAGATTTCAGCAACACTGATTGTGGATGCGAGGGGCACTTCTTTAAACATAATGATAAAGTAGTTTCCAAGCATCGGAATTGTCGGTGGGATTGCCTGTGGCAGAATAATCATTCTCCACTTGTCCATCGTACTGAGGTTGAGTGCTTTAGCTGCTTCCCATTGTCCTTTTTCTACGCTTTCAATACCTGCACGGTAAATTTCAGCAATGTATGTACTGAAATGCAGACCAAGCCCGAGAATGGCACTCGTCATTGGACTTAACGTAACACCGACAACAGGGATGACCGGCCAAGCATAATAGATGAAAAACAATTGTACAAGTGGTGGGGTTGAACGGATGAATTCCATTACCCATGTCACAATCCAATTGAAGCTTTTTATCGGAATTCTTTTCAGAAATGTCCAGACGAAACCGAATAGTAGTGAAAATAAGAAACAGGAAATGGTTAATACAATTGTAATCCATAAACCGTCTAATACGAAAGGGAGGGCATCAAGGAACCTTTCCCAGCTCCAGTAGGTTGAATTCATTGACTAGCAGCCCCCTTCTTTGCAATTTCTTCCCCTTTTCTCGTCAGCCAGATTAATGGCAAAGCAAGGAGGAAATAGAACACAAGGACAACTAAGTATACAATTGGTGTAATAGAAGCATTTGTACTTCTAATAATGTCTCCATAATAGAGAACATCGGTTAACCCGATTAAAGATACTAAAGATGTTCCTTTAAGGATTTGAATAGTGTAATTTCCAAACTCAGGCAGCATCATCCGGACAGCCTGGGGGAAGATGATGAAACGCATCCGCTGAAAGCTCGACATATTTAAAGCAGTCGCAGCTTCTGTTTGTCCTTGATCGACTGATAGAATCGATGAGCGGACAACTTCGGAAAGGTATGCGCCATAATTCAACCCAATTGCAATGACCCCGATCCACCAGTTGGATGCAACTTGGATATTAAGCAGCATCGGAATTGCGTAATAGAGCCAGAATAATTGAACGATAAGCGAGGTTCCGCGGAATACTTCCACATAAAAACCGCCTACTTTTCTAATAATGATATTTCTGGATAATCTGGAGAGCCCAGCAACGAATGCCATAATATAAGCAAACAAGGATGCTGCCAGCAAAATCGTAATCGTCACTTCCAAACCTCTTGCAATTTGAGGAACAACCTCCATTATTGCATTAATAACAACCACTCCTTATTTATCTTGAAATTGAACATGGTGCGCTTCTGCCTTCGCGCGAAAAAATAAAGGTCCAGCCCTGGACAGGAACCGGACCTTATGAAGTTACTGCATTATTCGTAGTTTACGGGAACGAGTATGTTTACTCTTCACCATTACATACTTGCTCCGTCGTCACTTCACCATCAGCAACAAAATTTGTTTCACCATTAAATCCATTTGCTTCAAGTAGTTCTGCAACTGTTCCATCTTCTTTTAACTCTGCTAGTACTTCATTGTATGCATCGCGTAATTCTTCATTATCTAAGCTAAAGGCTGCAGCACCATAACTTGGTACTCCCTCAATATCCGGTTGTTCGAATGATTCCACAAACTCAAGTTCATCCGAATCAAATGATTCAAGTGCCATTCTTACAGTCATTTCCGTACCAGTTGTAACATCAGCTCTTCCAGCTTGAACAGCTGAGAACGTAGATGGAATATCGGAAGCGGTTGTGATCTGGCTCTCATCTACACCTTCGTCCATTAAGAAACCAATTTCTGTTGCACCTTCCATAACAACAACTGTTAAGTCTGGATTATCCGCAATATCTGCGTAACTTTGGATATCGTTTGGATTACCTGCCGGGACAACTAATCCCTCACCATATTGCATCTCTGGTTCACCGAATAATGCGTTCTCACAGCGCGCAGGCTGAATAGCCATGCCAGCTGTTACGACATCAAATTGTCCAGCTTGCACACCTGGAATCAACTGACTGAAATCCGCCAACTGAGATTCCATGTTTTCAACACCAAGCTCTTCAAAGACTGCCTTCGCTATATCTACAGCAGCTCCTTTTAGCTCTCCATCATCTTCATACGCATAAGGTGCTTCGTTGGCGAAACCAACTGTTACAGTGCCACTTTCTTGCAGCTCTTTTAATTTACTTGCCCCGCCCTCAGAGCCGTCAGCGGAACCATTTTCATCTCCATCGCCAGAACCACATGCCGTAAGTAAAAGTAATAAGCCCCCTAAAACTAAAACCCCTAATCGTTTCACGTTACTATTGACCTCCTAAGAATTTCTTTTCCTTCTTTTTTCAAAAAGAAAATATCTGAGAAAGAAAAGCACTCTATATTTTTATGTTGTTACAATGGTATCGATAAACAAGGTTTCACTCAAACGTGATAAAATGAGATAGAATTCGGTTAACCCTCAAATTTCCGAATAATCCATACCTCAATTGGATATACAAAAACATCCTCCCATATCATCCCAATTACTCGTCTATCCCCAAGATTTCCTTTTAGCGAATAAAAATAATGTGGACAGAAAAGCTAAAAGTCATTAAGATTGAAATAAGAATAAATTAAGTAATAGAGGTTGTTCAAAAAGTCCGGTAAAAATGACACTTCGTAAATGGGAGGTTCTACTAAGACCGTCCACGTCCTGTGGACAACGTAGAACTCACCACTTCCTGTGGAAGCTCGTTGGCTCGCTTCTCCGCTCCTCATGTACCTACCTAACGTACATTCCGGTGCCGGGAGCTTTGCCGCCTCGAATTTCGATGCACAGGATGTGCTAGTGTCGGCGTTGCAACAGGACGTTGCTTATTTAGCCGACCTCGGTCCTTTTTATCCTCCTTTTTGGACACACACTAATAGAATGGAGCATCCCGGCTTGGAAATTATCTTATGGATTGTCATCGTCTTATTATTTATCGGAAGCTTCGTCGGGATTGTATTTCCGATTATTCCGTCGGTGCTATTTATCTGGTTAGGTTTCATTGTTTTTCAGTTTGGAATTGACAGTAGAGAACTGAATACGTTATTTTGGCTTGCAATGATTTTGTTAACCATCCTGCTAATCAGTTCAGATATCATTGCCAACAGTTACTTTGTGAAACGTTTTGGTGGCAGTAAAGCAGGAGAATGGGCTGCTGCTGTTGCTGTTATTATCGGTTCTTTTATTACACCGCCCTTTGGAATTATTTATGTTCCGTTTCTTGTCGTGTTCATCGTAGAAATGCTGATGAAGCGCACGATGAAGGAGGCATTTCGGGCTTCTATTGGGTCGTTGCTCGGATTTCTGGGCGGGACGTTTGCAAAGATTACTTTACAATTTGTGATGATTGCATGGTTTTTCATTCTCATTATTTTTTAGCGTGTGGTAAAATAATTTATAGTTGAAGTTAAAGGAGTTATGCCTTATGGAATATCCTGCAAGAGTTATGACAATCGCGGGTTCTGCAGCTGGCGGGAGTGCAGGGATCCAAGCAGATTTGAAGACATTCCAAGAACTCGATGTATATGGGATGAGTGTCGTTACCGCTATCGTTGGGAGGCACCCGGAAACGGAGAAAAATGTCCATCCCCAAACAATAGAAGCAATCGAAGCCCAATTTGATACAGCAATGCGTCAGGTTGGAACGGACGCCCTGAAAACGGGAATGCTATTCTCGAAAGAAGTAATTGACGTGGTCGCAGGGTTAATTGAACAGTCGGATATTAAATCGGTTGTCATTGATCCGGTCATGGTCGGGAAACTTGATTCGAAGCTATTAAAAGATGATGCAATCGAGGCGTTGAGAAAGCGACTGATCCCGCTTGCTACCATTATTACACCAAACATTCCAGAAGCCAGGTTTCTGCTTGATGAGCGTGAGATAACAGATGTGGAAGCATTGAAGCAAGCAGCGATTGACTTATACGAGCTTGGTTCTGAGTATGTACTTGTGAAAGGTGGCCGGCTGGATGGGCCTGCAGTTGACGTTTTATATGACGGGAAGACCCTAACTTTATTTGAAGCGCCGCGCATTGACACGGTGAATACGAGTGGTGCGGGTTGCTCATATTCTGCTGCAATTACAGCATACCTTGCGAAGGGGGAAACCGTGGAAACGGCGGTCGAACACGCGAAGAAATTTGTAACAACAGCAATCAATCATGGCTTCACGTACACCGAAATGGTTGGACCGACCTACCATGCTGCCCAGCGGAAATATGGTGATGCATTTGACATTAAAGTAGAGAAGGTTGAGTAGGGGGAATAGCTTGACTTTACCCCCTTCTTTCTATATATTAAGGATTAGAAAATATGTGGAAACGTTGAAGCGGAATAGTATAATTTACTGTCTTTTACAGAGAGGAAATGGTCGGTGCGAATTTCCGGAAGACAGAAGTTAGAACCTGCCGTCTGAGTTCGCCATCAAGAGACTTTATTTGGTCTGTAAGATGTGCGCGGTGTAGAGCCGTTATTCGAAGGAAGTGTGCATGAATTCTCATGCAAACAAGGGTGGCACCACCACACGAAGGTCCCTTTTTATAGTGATAGGGGTCTTTTTTTATTGGTAAAAATAACATAAAGAGGTGTTTCTTTTGTCTAAAAAGAATAAAAATTTCGTGGAAAAGATTACCGCGATGGAAGATGACTTTGCCCAGTGGTATACCGACGTTGTGAAACAGGCAGAGCTCGTTGATTATGGCTTAGTTAAAGGGACAATGATTATCCGTCCTTACGGGTATGCGATTTGGGAAAATATTAAAGATGAATTGGACCGCATGATCAAAGAGACGGGCCATACGAATGTCCAGTTCCCATTATTTATTCCGGAGAGCTGGCTGCAGAAAGAAGCAGATCACGTTGAAGGATTCGCACCGGAAGTAGCTTGGGTGACTCATGGTGGGGATGATGAGCTGCAGGAAAGAATTGCAGTCCGTCCTACGTCTGAAGTATTGTTCTGTGAATATTATTCGAGACATATTCATTCGTACCGCGACCTTCCGAAGCTGTATAACCAATGGGCGAACGTGGTGCGCTGGGAGAAGACAACTCGTCCATTCCTGCGTTCTTCCGAATTCCACTGGCAGGAAGGTCATACGGCACATGCGACTGACAAAGATGCAGAAATCGAAACAGCGAAAATGCTTGATGTTTACGCAGACTTAGTCGAGAACTATATGGCGATTCCACTATATAAGGGACAGAAGACAGATAGTGAAAAGTTTGCTGGAGCAAAATATACGCTAACGATTGAAGCGTTAATGCACGACGGGAAAGCATTGCAGTCTGGAACGAGCCACCATTTCGGTTCCGGTTTCGCGGAAGCATTTGATATTACGTATCTGGATGAAAATGGGGACAGCCAATACGTCCACCAGTCATCTTGGGGACTTTCTACAAGAATTATGGGTGCGCTGATTATGGTTCACGGGGATAACCGCGGCTTGGTTGTACCACCGAAGATTGCTCCAACACAAGCGATGATTATTCCGATTGCACAACATAAGGAAGGCGTACTTGATAAAGCGTATGACTTGCGTGGCCAGCTTAAAAATCTTGTTCGTGTCGATATTGATGCAAGTGACAAGATGCCGGGCTGGAAATTTAACGAATATGAGATGAAGGGAATCCCGGTTCGTATTGAACTAGGACCGAAAGATATAGAGAAGGAGCAAGTTGTTCTTGTCCGCAGGGATACCGGTGAGAAGGAATTTGTCGCGCTTAGCGATCTGGAGAAGCGTCTACCGGAATTACTTGATGAAGTTCAACAGAATCTTTACGATAAGGCACTTGCTCACCGTAACGAGAAGACGAATTCCGTTACAACGATGGAAGAATTTGCAAAAGTGCTCGAAGAAAAAGGCGGTTTCTTGAAAGCAATGTGGTGTGGAGACGAAGCGTGTGAAGAGAAGATCCAAGAAGAAACGACAGCAACTTCACGTTGTATCCCATTTGAACAAGAGAAGTTAGCGGAAACTTGTGTG
Source organism: Oceanobacillus alkalisoli (assembly GCF_021556485.1). Classification (GTDB taxonomy): domain Bacteria; phylum Bacillota; class Bacilli; order Bacillales; family Amphibacillaceae; genus Oceanobacillus; species Oceanobacillus alkalisoli. The sequence continues at coordinate 21,369 of NZ_JAKGBW010000020.1, forward strand.
TGCTGCGGTAAACCAGCGAAAGAGATGGTTATTTGGGCGAAAGCTTATTAATTAGAGTATATAAAAGCGGGACAATCAGGTTTTGAACCTGTTTGACCCGCTTTTAGTATATATGGAGGAATTAAAGGAGTATAATCGAAATTTGAGTTTACGGAATAAAATTACCACTTAAAATATTTGCCTATTTTTAATAAAAAAATTGTGTTTTTTACACTTTTAAATTATAATATACTCAAGATGTTATTACTGTACTAACTGTAATACGATTTATCGTTTAAACTTTGCCATTTTCGAGAAGAATGGGAGGAGAAGAAATGGCGGTGAAAGAAGTGGAAAGGAAAATTACTAAAATTGGTAATAGCGTTGGGGTAACAATTCCACAGGAAGTATTGAATCACTTAAAAGTAAAGCAAGGTGATGCCGTCAAATTTATATTGGAGAAAGACGGCAGTGTATCTATAAAAAAACCTGTAAATATGGACTTTTTAGACCAGGAGTTTTTAGAAGGGTTAGAAGACCTTTTTGAAAACTATGATGATACGCTGAGGAACCTTTCAGACAGATAAATGGTCCGATATCTAAATGACAGGGAAGTTATTTTTATAAATGCTGCCGTGATAAAACGTTATACCCCTGAAGAACAGATAGGTGTTAAAGATACAAACATGCTATTTAGTGCAATAGAAAGACCGAAACAAACAGTGTTTGGTAAAGATGCATACCCTACAATATGGTTAAAAGCTGCGGCTTTGTATGCTAGAATTTCGCAAAACCATGCTTTCCATAATGGTAATAAACGAACGAGTTTCGCATGCATGAAACAGTTTTTATGGGTAAATGGATACCAGTTTAAAGCAAGTCAAAAAGAAGCTGAAGATTATACTGTTTATTTAGTAGTTGAAAAGCCGGAAATTGAGGATATTGCAGATTGGATAGAAAAGCATACAGAATCAAGGTAATCAAATAACCACACGCTTCATACGGAGTGGTTATTTTTGTTATATTTTGTCTCGCAGGCTTCTCAATGATAAAATATAAAAGTATAATTGTGTTAAAAGATGCATGCACGTATAACTGGGCTAGAGAATAAATATAGCTAATGAAATCATTTTGGAGGATTGGAGCATGAAAAAAAGAGTTGGCTTGATTTTTGGCGGGAAATCGGCGGAACATGAAGTTTCGTTGCAATCGGCAAAAAATGTATTAGAAGCGATGGATAAAGATAAATATGATGTGACATTAATCGGGATTGATAAAGAGGGAAGATGGCATTTGCATGATTCATCACAGTTTCTGTTAAATGCCAATGATCCGAAGTTGATTGCCTTGAATAAAACAAATGAAGGGATTGCCTTTGTACCGGGCGAAACGGATAAAAAGTTAAAGAAAGCTAATGACTCGGCGGCACTTGATCAGCTCGATGTTATTTTTCCAATCCTGCATGGAACACTTGGGGAAGATGGCAGTATCCAAGGAATGCTGCGTGTTGCAAATATTCCCTTCGTTGGTTCCAACGTACTTGGTTCTGCAATCAGTATGGATAAGGATGTTGCGAAACGCCTTCTAAAAGATGCAGGTCTCAAGGTTGCCGGATCTTACACGTTCACCCGTGCAACGAAAGGAAATATCTCTTTTGCAGAGATAGAAAGAAACCTTGGACTGCCATTATTTATTAAACCAGCGAATCAGGGGTCTTCGGTTGGTGTCAGTAAGGTCGAGTCAGCGGAAGAATTTGAAGAGGCAATTGCTGAAGCTTTTAAATATGATCACAAGATTCTCATTGAGGAAGCAATCCAAGGAAGAGAAATCGAATGCTCTATCTTAGGAAATGAGTATCCGGAAGCATCCATTCCCGGTGAAATCGTGGCAACCAATGACTTCTATTCCTATGAAGCGAAGTATATCGATGAGAGTGGAGCAACACTCGAAATCCCGGCGAAATTAGATGACAGCCAGATGAAAGTAATCCAGGAGGTTGCAGTTAAGGCTTTCCAAGCATTGAATTGTGAAGGAATGGCACGGGTTGATGTATTTCTAACGGAAGCAAATGAAATTATTATTAATGAGATCAATACGATTCCTGGATTTACTAAAATCAGTATGTACCCTAAATTATGGGAACTCTCCGGTATTCCGTACAGCGAGCTTATCGACCGGGTGATTGAGCTGGCGATAGAGCGCCATGAGCGTGACGCAGGACTAGAGAGTTCGTTTGAAGCGGAATAATAATTTAAGTGATTGAAGATAAGAACACACCTTAGCTAAAATAGGGTGTGTTTTTTGCTGTAGATGCTGGATTTTGAAACTTAAGTGATAAGGCTGACGGATAACTGGATAGGGAGGCAAATATTTTTGATTGCAGAGATGTATAAGCGACGAGAAAAGTTTGGTTATGGTTTTCTTGGAGCTACTTTATTACATTACATATTCCGTGGTGGATGTTCCCGTTCCGGCTATTGAATGAATCGATGCTCGAGCTTTTTCCGTTAACTTACGGATTCATTGCTTATAATGAGGAAGTAAAGTTTACTTATCGGAAGCAAGGTTGGTTAAAGCGAGTGAGGCTAACAATTTTTGACAAAGACAATAAGGAAATCGGAAAATACCTACAAGAAGAATTCAAAACTTTATTCCATATCAAAGGAAACTTATTGAATGAGCAAGGGAAATTGCTTCTAAATATTAAAGCATTTGGTTTTTCTGGGGTGAAAGGGTACTCGAATTCTTATTCTTAATCTCATTCTTGTTGGTGCCTACTTGTTATTGAAATTCAATCCCCCATTAGATGTTGGAACAATTGCTTTTACGGAGGATCATAAATCAGTTATCGTTGGTGTAGGCAATCGAGGTTTTGGAGATGTGAAAATTCTAGAAGTTACCGTAAACAATGAGGAGAACCCTTTAGAAACAAAGTACAAGTTAGTGACAGTTTGCAAGGCTTTATCTTATTAGAGGATTTTACTAGGGAAGAAGCACAAGAATATCATTTCACTAATATCGCTGACGTAGTGATAAAACAGGAACGTCACCTGCTTCTAATTTTGAAAAATTAGACGAGGGAACTGTTACAGAAGATGATGAAATTTATGGGATTAGTATTATTCATACTGGGGAAATAGCAAATGTTCATTTAGAATATAGTCATTTCGGAATGAAATTTAATGAGACGGTATATGTAAAAAGCTATTGACAAAAGCGCTCGAATTCAATACAGAGCGCTTTTGCAGGAGCTATTACGAGCGCTGTATAAAACTTAAGCGCCAATTAAATTTTCAATTTCCTTTTTCAATTTCGCTGGTTCTTTCTGAGGTGCGAAACGATCTACTACGTCACCATTCTTATCAACGAGAAATTTTGTGAAATTCCATTTGATATCCTCGGTTAATATCCCTTTCTGTTCACTCGTTAAATACTTGAACAAAGGATGAGCATTATCCCCTTTTACCTCAACCTTACTGAACATCGGGAAGGAAACACCATAATTGGCGGAGCAGAATGCAGCAATTTCGCCGTCTGATCCAGGATCCTGGCCACCGAATTGGTTACATGGGAAACCTAAGATTTCGAAATTATCATTGCCAACCTCATCATACAGCTTCTGTAACCCTTGGAATTGCGGTGTGAATCCACACTCACTTGCTGTATTTACGATAAGCAGCACTTTTCCCTCAAAGTCTCTAAGGGACTTGTCCTCGCCATGAATTGTTTTTGCATGGTAACTATAAATACTCACGAACATCAGCCTCCTTTATCACGCATTAACGGTCTGTAATACCCCACTGAATGCGGTTCTCCTTTATTTAAGGAAAACCATGCCTAAGGTTGACGGTGTAACTGTATAAGTCGAAACAGTTTATGATTCAATTTCGCTATCTGCTATTTGTACATAGGTTATAATTTGGGCACCACTTCCGCCAAACGCAAGTACATAATACTCATTTTTCTTAATATCGAAAACGTGAACGCCAGTTATTTCTTCTCCTGGCGTTATCTCCCCTTCTAATAAACTTTCAAATAACGCTTCCTCGATTTTATCTGGATAATCCAGTAAGGCTGGATTCAGAGTAGCAGTTCACTCATGTTGTTTAAACACCCAACAACAATTAACAGAACTTTTTGAACTTATCTTGTGCTGAATATGGATAAAGCGAAATATTTCTTAGTTCGAAGTATAGCAAGCACCATAACAGCTGTCAAAAAGGTAAAGGAATTCTTGAAGATGGTATCGCCAGAACACATGAATGAACAACTGGTATTGTAAGCTTGCTGATTGGTATCAATTAGCAGTGCTGACACGCTTTTTATTTTTTCTTATTTTTGTTATACTAGACTTTATGCAAGATGATAAATAGCAAAAACACCAAACATTTGTATCTTGCAAATATAAATGATAGGTGGTAACACAAAATGGAGAAAGAAAAGTATCAGGTCTTGCTGTACTATAACTATGTACACATTGAAGACCCTGAAGCCTTCGCAGCAGAACATTTGAAGTTCTGTAAAGAAGCAGGATTGAAAGGCCGGATTTTAGTTGCTGAAGAAGGAATCAACGGAACAGTATCCGGTACAATTGAACAAACTCAACAATATATGGATATGATGCATGCAGACGAGCGTTTCAAGGACATAGTATTCAAAATTGATGAGCATGAGGGGCATGCGTTTAAGAAAATGCATGTGCGTCCACGTAAAGAACTCGTGACATTACGTCTTGAGGATGATATTGATCCGCTTGAGCTTACTGGGAAATATTTAGAGCCAAAAGATTTCCGTGCGGCGATGGAACGTGATGACGTGGTCATTTTGGATGCTCGTAATGATTATGAATATGATCTCGGTCATTTTCGTGGTGCCATTCGTCCAGACATCGAAACGTTCCGTGAACTCCCGGACTGGGTCCGCGAGAACCGCGACATGTTTGAAGGAAAGAAAATTTTGACGTATTGTACAGGCGGGATCCGTTGTGAGAAATTCTCAGGCTGGCTCGTTCGTGAAGGCTTTGAAGATGTCGCTCAGCTTCATGGCGGAATTGCTGTATACGGGAAAGACCCGGAAGTACAAGGTGACCTTTGGGACGGGAAAATGTATGTATTTGATGAACGAATATCTGTTCCAGTCAATCAAAGAGAACATGTCATCGTCGGAAAAGATTACTTTGACGGCGAGCCGTGCGAACGCTACGTCAATTGTGCGAATCCGGAATGTAACAGACAAATGCTCACTTCAGAAGAGAATGAACATAAGTATCTTCGGGGCTGCTCCCATGAGTGCCGCGTCACTCCGCGCAACCTTTATGTGAAAGAGCAGAACCTGTCTGAAGAAGAAGTCGCAGAACGCCTGCAGGCACTTGAAGAAGAAAAACAGCATGCTTAATAAAAAGGAGAACTTCCTGATGGGTGGAAGTTCTCCTTTTTATGCTCAATGGTAACAAAATCCATAATTAAATACAAAAAAATCTGAAATGTTAACGGATTCTTTTGGGAATTGTAATAAAAAATACTTGCATTTTTCCGTGCTACCATGTAAAGTAGAATGTGCAAATGGAAATTGATTAGCAATACTTTACGATCTCTTTTTCAAGTGGTGTAAAAGTATTACAGATTCAATTACTTTGCACGATATCGAAAAGGAGGTCATTTAAATGACTGGTAAAGTAAAATGGTTTAATGCAGAAAAAGGTTTCGGTTTCATCGAGCGTGAAGATGGCGATGATGTATTCGTACACTTCTCAGCTATCCAAGCGGAAGGCTTCAAGACGCTAGAAGAAGGTCAAGAAGTTGAGTTCGAAATCGTTGAAGGCGATCGTGGCCCACAAGCGGCTAACGTAACTCGTTTATAATTCAAATACAAAAGCTTACTTCCATTGGAGGTAAGCTTTTTTAATAGGAAACTGAATGAATTTCATCATTACCAAAGTCGGCTATTCCATCACCATATGTAGTTGGGAACGAACCAACTCAACTACATTGGTGATGGTGATGCATTAATTACGTATTATAAAATTCATTAAACTATAAAATTAAAAATGTTGTGGATAACTAAAATTACTAACACTGGTCACGTCCGGCGCAAGCGCCCAGCAACTATCAAACTTCACCCTCCTCCAATCGATAAAGAAAACTCGGCCGTTCGGTCTATGTGAGGCTTAGTCGCACTTATACCCTTGTGGTGAAAGTCAACATCAACTCACTGTCGTCGCCTGAGTTTCTTTTATCTCCCTTCCGGTAAAAAGGAGGTTCGATTAAGTTCGCCCCTTCCTGGGGCAACATCGAGCTACCTCCCATCCTGGGATGCACAGTTTGTACGTTGTTAAACGGGCGCTCGCGCCTTTGTTTCATATCTTGAAAAGCAGGTGAATGAAATGGATGCTAAAGATGCAAAAGCAAAAGAAATTGAAAAACGTGTTATTGAAAATTACCAAAATGATGAGCGAATGATGATCCTTATTTTCGCTCAGTGGTGCGTGAATAATAAGTTGGATGCGAAGGAATTATATAAAAAGGCGTATCCGAATCAGCTGAATAACACGATTCTGGATGAAGTGATTGAGGAGACCGTTCCAAAAAATGAAGCAGACGAAATCCCGACTGCAACGGTTCTTCAAGTCCTTCAACTATTTGGCAATGATGATTTAGCATTTGTTGTTCAAGAGGAAGTGGAAAAGCTGGATGATTGATACAATCGCAAAAAACGGGTGAATCCAGCACTCGGCTGACTCACCCGCTCGATACATGTTCATTCAAATAACTTGATCAAGGCCTGGGTGCCGCTATCTTCTTCCCCTTTTTCCGCAAGTTCTTTGTACAGCTCAAGGGAAAGCTTAAGACCTGGTGTGGATAACCCCATTTCTTCTGCGGCTTCAAGCGCAATCGTCATATCTTTAATAAAGTGTTTCACATAAAAACCTGGTGCGAAATCACCCTTTAACATACGCGGTCCAAGTTGGGACAGGGAGAAGCTTGCTGCTGCCCCGGTACTAATACTATCAAGGACACGCCCAGGATTAAGTCCAGCTTTTTTCGAGTAAACGAGTGCTTCAGCTACACCAATCATATTCGTCGCAATTGTAATTTGGTTGGCAAGCTTCGTATGCTGGCCTGCTCCAGCCTCCCCTTGGTGAATAATATTCTCACCCATCATCTGGAAAATTGGCAGTACGTTGTTGAACGCCGCTTTGTCTCCACCGACCATAATTGCTAATTTTGCGTTTTTTGCCCCGATATCACCGCCTGAAACAGGGGCATCAAGCGCATGGATGTTCCGTTTCTTTGCTTCTTCATCAATTTTTATTGCAAGCGACGGCTTTGATGTTGTCATATCCACGACATATGAATGTTCACGTGCATTTTCTATGATGCCATTTTCACCAAAATAAATTTCTTCAACGTCACTTGGATAACCGACCATCGTAATGATTAGATCAACGGTTTCTGCAAGTTCTTTCACCGTGTCAACCCAAGTTGCTCCTTCTGTAAGTAACGCTTCTGCTTTATGCTTCGTTCGTGTGTAGACGGATACATTATAGCCGGCTTTTAAGACATGTGACGCCATGCTCTTCCCCATAACGCCAGTTCCGATAAAACCAATATTTTTAAGTGGTCTCTGAGTCATTTACATTTTCCCCTTTCCATCATTTGGACAGTTGCTGACCCGAATCATTCTGGTCATTTTACATAAAGTATATGTAGCTCATTATAGCAAAAAAGCGAGTAATTTTGTGGAATTCACTAAATAGATGGTAATTTTCCGAAAAAAATGAGAAAGATGGGAGCTTTGCTTATGCTGACCGACAAACAACTTTCGCGAATGTTTGATGTCTTACATGAACGAGAACATGAATTAATTCATCAATTGAAAGATCAGTTGGGCTTGAAATATGAATTTTCCCAAGAGGTAAGCGGGGAATTGTCTAATTATGATAATCATCCAGGCGACCAAGGAACCGAATTATTTGAGCGCAGTAAGGATCTTGCCTTAAATGAACATGCGGAAAAAGAGCTGGAGGATATTAATAAAGCATTTCATGCGATGGAAGAGGGGACGTACGGAATTTGTGCCGTTTGTGGAGTGGATATACCGTATGAACGGCTGGAGGCTGTTCCTACCGCCGACAGATGTATGGAGCATGCGGGTGAGCAAACATTTACCCGGGAACGTCCAGTTGAAGAAGAAGTGATGTCCAGCACGATACGTTCTGAAGAAACAGCAAGAGATGTTGATAATACTGCTTACGATAGAGAGGACGCCTGGCAGGAAGTGAGCAGGTATGGTTCCTCGGATGCTCCATCTGATTTATATGGTGAACAGGATAGTTATAATGAGATGTATCCGAATAGTGATGAAAATACATCAGGACCTGAAGATATTGAAAGCTATGTTTCAGCAGCAGAGGACGGGCAGTATGACGACCATGCATTGGATCATTACAGAAATCAGAAGTCGGAGTGAGATTTCAATCCTATAATGCCTAAAAAAAGACCGCCTCTAGTCGAGGTGGTCTTTGACACGAAGTTAAGCTGCATGATCATCAAGCTGCTCTAACACAAGTTCGGTTGTTTCTACTTTACCATCGCGGATATATTCAATTTTTATTGCTTCTCCTACAGCGGTATCGGAATATAAATATTTCCGAAGTTCAAGAATCGAAGTCACTGGCTCATCATTGATCTTCGTAATGACATCGTATTGTTCTAAGCCTGCTTCGTCAGCGGGAGAGCGAGGCTCGACATTAGCGATGACCATTCCGCCTTCAATATCGTCTGGAAGCTCGATTTGATTGCGGTACTCTGGTGGGACTTGATATAAGGCGGCCGTACTGATTCCAATAAGAGGGCGGGTGACGCCTCCTTCCGTTTCCAGTTGTTCTATTATCGGTAAAGCAGTATCAGTAGGAATGGCGAAACCAATTCCTTCAACGGCACTTTGAGCAATCTTCATTGAATTAATTCCAATTACTTCACCATCTGTATTGACTAAAGCACCGCCACTATTACCCGGGTTGATAGCTGCATCGGTTTGCAATACTTCTGTTACCCAATCTGGTTGTCCGTCGCTATTTGTGTCTACTGGCACGGAGCGATTTAAGCCGCTAATAATCCCTTTCGTTACCGTGTTCGCAAATTCAAGCCCGAGCGGGTTTCCGATTGCAAGCACTGTCTCACCAATAGCAAGGTTTTCTGACGTTCCGAAAGTTGCAACGGTATCAATCAGCTCACCATCTACTTCAAGTACAGCGAGGTCCATCAAGGTATCTTCACCAAGTACAGTTGCTGGCACACGCTCTTCGTCGTTAAGCACGATTTCTACATTTTCCGCTCCATCAACGACATGCTGGTTCGTTACAACATATGCTTTTCCATCTTCTTTTTTATAAATGATGCCTGAACCGGTGCCGGCTTCCTCACTACCTGCCCAGATATTCCGTTGTTGTAAATTGACGACTCCAACTACTGCTTCAGAGACTTCTTGGATGCTTGTTGAGCTTGTTGCGTCCTCCGAAGAAAAAGTATCGATAATGGCTGGTGTCTCACTACTTTGATTTTGCGTGACTGGGCTTGTTTCTGTGATTCCATCAAGCGGTATGATATTCGTGACAAAAAGCACAGCTACAACAGCTGCGGCGACCACACCACCAACAATTCCGCCGACGAGTACGCTCCACCCGCTCCATTTTTTAGTCGTTTTACCACTGTTTTTTGCTAAGGGCATCTGCTCTTGAGATGGTTGTTCCTCCTGAACGTTCCCGTGTGGCGAGTGATAAGTAAGATCGCTTATTTCTTCACTAGTATTCTCACTCAGCGCTCTATTTTCTTGCACGTCCTCATTCTCCGGTACAGTATTAGAGTGCTGTTCATCACTTTCCTGTGAATGATTTGATCTTTTGTCTTCATAATCCATCAAAATCACCCTTTCTATTAAGTATTCTATCAATTATCATGGTTATAAGTAAAAGAAAAAATAGAGGAGCTGCTGCAAATGTAAACTGTCAGCAGCTGCTCTAGTTAGGAAGACTGCAAATAGGGATGACTTTGCTTTGCTTCCAAATATATCAAATAAAAGGGGAAGTTCTAAGGAGTAGATGGTGTCAACCACTTCCTTACATTTCTTATTATACCCATTAGAAAAGGGAAAGGTTAGGCGTAATTGTGGAAAAACTGTGGGAGATGTTTTTTTGCAGCTTTTTAGTATAATAATTATACTTTCTATGTGAAAATGGAGATAGCAAAACGAATGAAAAGGTGACGAAAAATGAGTTACACAATTGGTGTAGTAGAAGATGATAAAAATATCCAAAATATTGTTCGTGCTTACCTTGAGAAAGAAGGCTATGATGTCATCATCATGTCAACTGGAGAAGAGGGCTGGGAAGTATGGCGAACGAATCCGCCTGATATGTGGATCCTTGACATTATGCTTCCAGGAATGGATGGTTATGAATTTTGTAAACGAATCCGGATGGAAAGTGAAGTGCCAATCATCATTATCTCTGCAAAAGATGATGAAATCGATAAGATTCTTGGCCTTGAGCTGGGCGGGGATGATTATCTCACGAAACCGTTTAGTCCACGGGAGCTCGTTGCTCGTGTGAAGCGGCTATTTAAACGAACGAGTTTTGGAAGACAAACGAAACAACAGAACCTAGAGCGAATGAAGGTTGGAGAACTATTGATTTATCTTGATGAGCGCCGGATATTCTGGTCTGGTGACGAATTTGAAGTGACGACGAAAGAGTATGATATGTTGCTTTTGTTTGCGCAAAATCCGAATCGGGCATTTTCGAGGGAAGAACTGCTCTTAAACATTTGGGGCAATGATTACTTCGGAAGTGACCGGGCGGTGGATGATCTTGTGAAACGAATACGAAAAAAAATACCGGATATCCCGCTTGAAACTGTTTGGGGATTCGGTTACCGCTTGCGAAAAGATGAGGAATAGGCGATGAGATTACGATCACAATTAACATTAGCATTTACCGGGCTGCTCATTGTCGTCTTAACGGTGACCGGTTACCTGATCTATTCCTTAATATTAGACATCCTTGTCCAAGATGAGCGGAGACAGCTTGAAGAAACAGGAGAACTCCTAGCCGGGTTCCTGACGGAGCAATACGGAACGACGCAGGATATGCAGGAGTTTAATCAGTTTTTAAATGAACAAGAGCTTCAATTATTTCTTTATGACCGGAATCTTGATACCGTACTATTCTCCACGATGCCAAACTCAGTCGTGGCCGGATTTTTCCAAGAAAATAATTTCGCCAATACAAAAGAAACGATGTGGCAGCTTGGTAATGATCGCTTTGTCACATCCCGCATCCTCTTTAGTCCGGATGCACTCGGGTTAGAATTGATTTTACTCACGCCGATGACCGATTTACATGCAATACAGCAAAACTTCTTCACTCGGTTGTTTCTCATCTTTCTGATTGGTGCACTGCTGGCAATTTGGTTGAGTTATTATTTAACAAATAAACTGGTAACACCGCTTACCCTTCTCCAGCGGCAATTGAAGAAGATTGAGAAGCGCCAGTTTGATGATGTCGAGCGAATTAAAGCAACAGGAGAGATTAAAGAAGTAGAACAAAGCGTGTTCGAAATGGCGAACGAACTGCAGCGGTATATGAGTTCCCAGCAAGTGTTTTTCCAAAATGCGAGCCATGAACTGAAGACACCGCTTATGACGATTCAAGGTTATGCGGAAGGGATTAAGGATGGCGTGTTTCAAGGGGAAGAAAGAGATAAGGGTCTTGAACTGATGGTTGATGAAGTAAATCGCTTAAAAATTATCATTAACGAGATGATTCTTTTGGCGAAGCTCGATACAGAGAAGACGTATGAGCCTATCACCTTATCCGGCAATGCATTAATCAATGGAGTAATGGACCGACTGCTCCCCATGTTGAATGAAAATGATGTCGAAGTGAAGCAGCAAGTAGAAGAAAATATCCTGATTTATGCGGATGAAGAGAAAATGCTGCGAGCTCTATCCAATATTGTTGTTAATGCGATTCGCCACGCAGAGAGCCAGATCGAAATTCATGCGTACACGGCGCATAAAAAGTTAGTGATCACGGTGGAGGATGACGGGGAGGGAGTCGCGGAAGATCTTATCCCGCATATATTTCACCGTTTCATTAAAGGGAAAAGTGGCGAGAGCGGCCTTGGCCTAGCTATCGCCCGGGCAATTATCGAACAATCAGACGGGAAAATATCCGTCGACCGTTCCGCGGCATTAGGAGGAGCGAAATTTACAATTACGCTACCTTTCGTCAAAGGTAAAAGAGAGAAACATGGCTAAGGAATACACAAAACCTCGGGTAAAAAGACCGGGGTTTTGCATTTTGTATGTGTGACACAGTAATGTGACTCGTGTTAAGCTTGTGCGAACAAATATCAGAAAGGATGTGGAAAATGGAAAAATGTCTTCTATTCCACCAAAGAAGCTATTGATTGTTGAATCGTTAAGTAAGCGGGAAAAGTTTAATCGGAGAGAAACATCCACGCACTACAACCTCCAAAAGGGCTACGAATCGGAAAGGCATTGACACCGATGATCAAAAACCTCATACGAAGTAATTTATTCATGCAGGTCAATGATCAAGCTTATCTGTGACCTGTAGTTACGAATCTCTCTTGGTAAGTCACTGAAGACAATATCAAAGCCCTATTGTCAAACCGTCGACAAATCTAGGTCACTGATCAGAGAACTTGCCCTAACTTCCCTCCAAAATGCGCCATAATTCCGATAAATATACGCCCAGCCGATATTATGCTATAATAAGGGCTTGATTCATCCCTTAAAAAAGAGGAGCGGACGTTTATGCAAAGAAAAGATATACGTAATATTGCGATTATTGCCCACGTTGATCACGGGAAAACGACTCTTGTTGATCAGCTGTTAAAATACTCTGGAACATTCCGGGAAAATGAGCAGGTCGATGATCGCGCAATGGACTCAGGTGATATTGAACGAGAACGTGGTATTACGATTTTAGCGAAGAATACTGCTGTTAAATATCAGGATACAACGATAAATATTCTCGACACACCAGGTCACGCGGACTTCGGTGGTGAAGTGGAGCGGATTATGAAGATGGTGGACGGAGTTGCACTTGTTGTCGATGCCTATGAAGGTACGATGCCTCAGACACGTTTCGTACTTAAAAAAGCGCTCGAACAAAAACTGCGCCCGATGGTTGTTGTAAACAAAGTGGACAGACCGAACGCTAGACCAGAAGAGGTAATCGATGAAGTACTCGACTTGTTCATTGAGCTTGGAGCAGATGATGACCAGCTTGAATTTCCTGTCGTCTATGCATCAGCTTTAAATGGTACATCAGGTCTTAAACCGGAAGAACAAGAAGAAACGATGGACCCAATATTCGAAACGATTATGAAACATATCCCTGCCCCTGTTGATAACTCCGATGAGCCACTACAATTCCAAGTGACATTGCTTGATTACAATGATTATGTCGGAAGAATTGGAGTCGGGCGGGTAGCAAGAGGTAAAATTCATGTCGGCCAGCAAGTCGTTCTGATGAAACAGGACGGAACGAATAAGTCATATCGCATTACGAAGCTGTTCGGTTTCCTTGGCTTAAAACGGATTGAAATTGAAGAAGCAAGTGCCGGTGAAATTGTAGCTGTTTCTGGATTAGAAGATATTAATATTGGTGAAACGGTCTGTCCAAAAGATCATCCGGAAGCTCTGCCATGGTTACGGATTGATGAACCGACACTGCAAATGACGTTTCGTGTGAATAATAGCCCGTTTGCTGGTAAAGAAGGAAAGTATATTACTGCTAGAAAGATTGAAGAACGGCTTATGAAGGAACTGGAAACAGATGTAAGTTTACGGATAGATCCGACTGATACTCCGGACGCTTGGGTTGTTTCTGGACGCGGGGAGCTACATCTGTCCATTCTGATTGAAAACATGCGAAGAGAAGGTTTTGAACTCCAATTATCGAAACCAGAAGTAATCATTAAAGAAATTGATGGTGTTGAGTGTGAGCCGATGGAACGTGTCCAGATTGATGTTCCGGAATCTTACACTGGAGCGGTGATGGAGTCCCTTGGAGAGCGTAAAGGTGAAATGCTTGATATGGTGAACTATGGAGACGGTCAAGTTCGTATTGAATTTAAAGTGCCTTCCCGTGGTCTCCTCGGATATACGACTGAATTCATGTCCCAGACGAGCGGTTATGGAATTTTGAATCATACATTTGAAGCCTTTGAGCCAGTCGTTAAAGGCAATGTTGGCGGAAGACGTGAAGGTGTACTTGTTGCACTGGAAAACGGTAAAGTTTCCACTTACAGTATTTTACATTTAGAAGATCGTGGAACGATTTTTGCTGAGCCCGGGCAAGAAGTGTATGCTGGTATGATTATCGGCGAGCATAATCGAGATAATGATTTAACCGTAAATATTACAAAAGAAAAACATTTGACGAATATGCGTGCATCGGTAAAAGATCAGACAACAAATATTCGGAAGGCGAGAAAGATGTCCTTAGAGGAGGCATTGCAATACTTGAACGATGATGAATATTGCGAAGTTACACCAGAATCCATCCGCCTGCGGAAAAAAATCTTAAACAAATCAGAAAGAGAAAAAGCGGCGAAAAAATAAAGTAGGTGCACTGCATCTTCTTAAAATATAGCGAATTATGAAAGGTACGTTCTAGAGACTGGATGAAGTTGTTCTTCATATGGTCTCTTTTTTTTCGTGCGTTTCGTCTAGCTGGAATGAAGGTAAGGTTAGGTAGTGTATCATCTTTAACATCATGGGCGTTTAATCTATTTCGTTGTACGAATTGCGCAAAAGGAGGAATAAAACTTGCTATGGAAGAAAAAGTGTACGCACCGTTGACGGAAAGACTTGTTCAACTAGGGGATGTACCCGGTCCGACATTTTCTGAAAAAATAATGGGATCGCAATTGTTCCGGCAGAAGGAATGGTACGGGAAAAATGAACGTAAAAAGCTGGGCATCCCTTTTGGAGGACATGCCCAGCATCATTAACGTTCTTTCGGTTTATTCTTTCTATCATTCGGGATGTATTTTGTGAAATAAGCGGCGCATATCAGTAAGATGATAGAAACTCCCCATGCTGCAATACCGCTCCAGTATAGGTCGAGCATGTTGCCAACAATAATGATGATACCACTTAATCCGATTAGAATTCCAGATAAATAACGTTTCACCACGATTCCCCCATTACTTAATCCCATTGTTAAAAAATCCGCCCGTACATGATTCCATCTATCTGCTCTTATTATACTATAACCAACTCCATCCAGCTTATCATTATGAATCTAAAGTTTTTTTCATATTTCCTTATAGCGTACTATTGAGCATTTCGCCCGTAAACAGTAAAATAATAGATGTTCAGATAGATGCTGGATAGAAGATGATTGGAGAAGATCGTTTTGAGAATAAAAGATTGTATGATAGCAGGGCTTTTTATGTGTCTGTTCAGTCTGCTCGCCGCTTGCAATATGACCGTGAAAGTCACGAGTTCCGGGCAAGAGCTAACAGGTATGGAGCGCCTTGTGACGTTAAAAGAAACAATTCCGGATGTGATTATAGAAGAGATTACGATATCTTCCATTGGAGATGTATTATTGCATGAACCGGTATATGTGGATGCTTGGACAGGGAGTAAATTTAATTTTTCCCCGATGCTTGAAAAAGTGAAGCCTTTTTTAAGCGAAGCAACGATTACAACAGCAAATCAAGAATCGATGATTGGCGGAGCGGAACTTGGCTTGTCAACGTACCCGGCATTTAATAGTCCCAAAGAAGCCGGTGATGCATTGAAAGATGCTGGTGTTGATGTTGTCATGCTTGCCAATAATCATACACTAGACCGCGGGGAAGCTGCAATTGAACAAGCGATCAGCCATTGGGATCGTTTAGACATGATGTATGTTGGTTCCTATAAGAATGAAGCAGATCGGGAAAAAGTGCGTGTTGTTGAAACCGATGAAGGAATCTCTGCTGCTTTTCTCAATTATACGTACGGAACGAATGGAATCCCAGTACCAGAAGGGAAGCCGTATTTGGTCAATTTAATCGATAAGAAACAGATGAAAGAAGATATTGCCGAGGCAAAACGAAAAGCGGATCTAATTGTGTTGAATCTCCATTTTGGAAATGAGTATGAACGGATGCCGAACGAAGAACAGAAAGATCTCGTGCAATTTGCCGCAGACCAAGGGGTGCATGCCGTCATCGGTCACCATCCCCACGTTTTGCAGCCGGCCGCTTGGGTAGAAGGGGAGGACGGCTCTGAAACGCTTGTCATCTACAGTCTTGGCAATTTCTTATCGAACCAGCAGGAACTTTATCAACGAATTGGTGGGGTGTTTACGTTTACTGTAACGAAAACAACGGAGGGAGAGAAAGAAAGTGTTGAAATCCATTCCCCGACCCTTTTACCTACCTATGTCACCTTCCACCCGGAGTGGGAGGATTATCAAGTTGTACCGATGTATACATTAACAAATAAAGAATTGAAAGATGCGGCTCAACATTATGCGGAAATAAAAGAGCATATGTCTCAGTGGCTCCCGGAACTCCGGTACATAGAAGAATAGAATAAGTGTGATTTCACTAAAGGAGTTCACACTTTTTTACTATTTTAAGATAGGCATAACAGGCCTTTTTTGGTATGATGTAAAATAGACTTAAATTTACATACATTAAGGAGATTCATCGCATGGAATGGAAAAATATATATCGGGGCATCTTGATGGGGGCTACGGAAGTAATCCCGGGGATTAGTAGTGGTACCATTGCCCTTTTACTTGGAATTTATGAACGATTGATTGAAGCAATTAACGGTTTCTTCAGCAAGGATTGGAGGAAGCATCTGGGTTTTCTCATCCCGCTGGGAATTGGGATGGTAGCAGCTGTCTTTGCCTTCGCGAAAGTGATTGAATGGTTGTTTAACCATCATCCGATGCCGACATTATTTTTCTTCCTTGGACTGATCCTTGGTGTCTTACCCTATTTACTTTATAAAGCAGGTGCAAAGAATTCATTTCGATTAAAACACGTTGGCATGATGCTGCTTGGCGTTATCATTATAGCAACATTAGGACTCCTCAGTGTCGGCGAAGGAGTGATTATTACAAATATTACTCCTAAGACGTATGCTTTTCTGTTTTTATCAGGGATGATTGGGAGCTCAGCGATGATTCTCCCCGGTATTAGTGGTTCCTTCATGCTTCTGGTGCTTGGTGTATACCCGACCGTCATTGCTGCTGTCAGTAACTTGCATTTTGACATTATTATTGTCACAGGACTTGGTATAGCAATCGGCTTTATTATTATGAGCAGAGTCGTCGGTTATTTTTTAAGAAATCATTTCACCATTACATTTGCCGCTGCGATTGGACTTGTTGGCGGCTCCGTCTTCGTCGTTTTTCCGGGAATACCACAAACGGTTGGCATGTTTTTCGTAAGTGTCCTTACATTTTTTGCTGGACTCTTAACAGCGTATATCCTTGGACGAATAGAGTATAAATAGTTACAATATAGTAAAGTGAAACTTCATTGCTAGTTGAACAGAATCAGGGATTTACGGATTGTATATCCACCACCAATACATTTTGATCTTCCCTCATGTTTAGCAGTGGGGGTATTACAGACCGTTCATGCGTGGGAAAATAATTTAAAGAGGGTATAAAGGAGAATTCAGATGGAGTTAATTGAAACACAAGCAAGATTCGATGAAATTATTCAGAGTGCAGATCCGGTTATTATTAAGTTTTTTGCTGGCTGGTGCCCGGACTGCAGACGTTTTGATATGTTTTCAGGTCAGGTGATGGAAGCGTTCAGCAATTACAGCTGGTATGAAGTGAATATTGATGAAATTGAAGGAATTGCCCAGAAGTATGAAGTAATGGGGATTCCAAGCGTACTCATTTTCCAAAATGGAGAAAAGCTTGCGCACCAGCATAGTGCTTACACGAAGACACCGGAAGAAGTAACCGAATTTCTAGAGCAACAGTTAGGCTAAATTAGAACATACAAGAAGCTAGCGATCAACTCTCCTGTTGATTACTAGCTTCTTTTTTTACTTCATCACTCACTTAATTTAAAATCGAGCTGGTCGTTCGTAAATCGTAACTTCCCATTTTCCAGCTGGACGGTATAGTCTTTTTCGGTCAGTTGGAAAACATCTTTGTAGATGGCCGAGTCGCCAGGAATTGTAATTTCACCTAAGTTGCGCGGATTAATTTTTGCCGCATCATCGGGCTTATTTGCTACACTGCCCCATTCAATCAGGAAGGGCAGATTAGCTGACTTCTCTGGAAAAAGCATTCTCCAGGAAAGTGTAGAACCATCGAGCCTTTTTCGCATGCCTGGATATGGCCCGCCATATGGGATGTTTTTTTCTTCAAAATTGTTCAGATACTTGTCCAAATGCTCGGTACGTAATGCAAAAGTGAGGGGTCCTCTCTTTCCCTGGTCAAGAAACTCGACTGCTTTTTTTACAAGCGGAAGATTGCTTTTCCTAGCAAGTGCTTCATCAAAAACACCGAGCCATTCAATGTAACTATCGTTCTGGAAATAGGCGAGAAAGTTATACGTTCCCCATTTCTCATGTCTCCCTCCTTCGATTGCAATTACATTGTGTTGTTCTACAAACTGCTGGGCATCCTTCTCCGGATCCTCCGACACGACTACAAGATGGTCAATTGCTAGCATGCTCTTCCTCCTTTGTTAAAATGGAGATTTCTTCTTATCGTCATCATAAACATTTGTGCGTATAATAGAAAGTAATTAATCTTAAAACTGGCGGGTGTGAACATGGAAAAACCTAGAATTTTAATTATTGAAGATGAACAGAAATTGAGTCGAGTGCTCCAACTCGAGCTTGAATATGAAAATTATGAAACCGGTGTAGCGGATAATGGGAAAGATGCACTTCAGCTGATAGAAGATGAAGACTGGGATCTTGTCCTGTTAGATATTATGATACCCGAATTAAGCGGTCTTGAAGTATTGCGCCGAGTACGCCGCTTTGATGAGGAGACAGCGATTGTTCTCCTTACTGCGCGGGATGAAATTCATGATAAGGTGAGCGGACTTGATCTTGGAGCGGATGATTATATTACGAAGCCTTTCCAGATTGAGGAGTTATTAGCACGGATTCGTGTTCTATTAAGACGTCCGAAAGCGAAGAGAGAAAATAGTGATGAGCTTTCTGTTGGAGATCTGAAAGTAAATCCAAGTGCCCGTGAAGTAACACGGGGCGAAGTGCAAATTGAACTTACCCCAAGAGAATTTGATCTGCTCGTCTGTTTATTGCAAAATAAAAATATTGTCCTCACAAGGGAGCAGTTGATCAATCAAGTATGGGGGTTCGACTATTTCGGAGATACGAATGTAGTTGACGTCTATATCCGTTATTTGCGGCAAAAGGTGGATAAAGGCTTTGATGTCGCCTTTATTCAAACCGTACGCGGTATCGGTTATACAATAAAGGATCTTGAGCAATGAAATTAAGAACGAAAATACGGCTGTTTTCCAGTATTCTTATTCTAAGTATGCTAATCCTCGTCAATACATTCGTTTATTTTCTCTTTTACAAAAATGCAACGGATAGTCAGCTAGTCGAACTTTCCTTGCAGACAGATAATCTGATTGAACAACTTGCGAGCGCGACAGCCGCAGAAGAGACCAGTGAAGTGATCAATGCTTTTCTTCCGGCAAATGGAATGGTGAAGGTTTTCTCTAGTGATGAGCAGGCGCTTGAGTTTAAGCTGAAAGGAGAAGCTTACAGGACGCTTGAAGGTGCTTTCCAGACTGCAGAGTCCCAGGAAATCATCCGGCCGGAGCGCGGCGTTCATGTTGCGGTTGTGACCAAGCCAATCATTTGGCATGACGGCAGTGTAGTGACGCTTCAGATGTCTGACCATTTAGTTGCTTTAACCGATACATTACGGATTTTGTTTTACGTCCTCATCATTGTATCGCTCATTATTCTCATTCCGACAATTATTGGAAGTAATATCTTGAACCGCTTGCTCTTGAATCCAATTGAAGAACTGACACGAACGATGAAAACGAACATTAAAGAGCGGAAATGGAAGAAGATCGACCATTCCAATCGTTCCAAGGACGAGCTCTATGAAATGGAAGTTACCTTCAACGAAATGATTGACCAGCTAAGGGATAACTATGAAAGACAGGAAGACTTTGTCTCGAACGCCTCCCATGAATTGAAGACACCGATACAAATTGTGAAGAGTTATGCTCAGTTGCTTGAAAGAAGGGGGAAGGATAATCCTGAATTGCTGGAGGAATCGATTGCAGCGATTGATTCAGAGGCCGACCGGATGAAAAGACTTGTGGAGCAGCTCCTCTCTTTAGCGAAGAATAAAGAAAATGTTGTTCATGAACCAATCGAGCTTGTCCAATTAGTGGACCATTCCATTACGACATTCAAGCAGGCCTATAATAGGGAGATTGAATTTCATAAAAATATCGAAAAACTGAATGTCTTAGGAAATGCTGGACAGCTTGAGCAAATCATTTATATTTTAATTGAAAATGCATTGAAATACAGTGAAGATAAAATTGCGGTAAGTTTGTTCACTTATAATGGTGATGTTATTTATTCTGTGAAAGATTATGGAAGTGGAATATCTCCAGAAGATCAGGAACGGATATTTGAGCGGTTTTACCGGGTCGATAAAGCAAGAAGCAGAGAGACTGGCGGCAGCGGGCTTGGTTTATCCATTGCCAAGGAAATTGCTGAAAGTCATCACGGAAAATTAACGGTTGAAAGCGCGGCTGGAGAAGGGTCTATGTTTACACTGGTACTTCCGGCTATGAAAAAAGCGGATAGGGAAAATGAAAAATAAACATGTTTCGAATGATCTTTTCCAGTATTAATCTCTTTCTCATCAATTTCTAATCTTCCTCACATTCTCCTATCATTCGTAGTGGCTATGATAAGGGTAGAAATTAAATGAGGAGGAATTAATAATGAATAAGAAAACAGGTTTAGGAATTGGGTTATTGGCTATTTGCTCGGTTATTGGTTTTACTGCTTATCAGTCGAATGCTGCACCGACAGAGCCGATTGTGGCGGCGAGTGAAACGAAGGAAGAAACAGTGGAAAAACAGGATCGATTTGATGGTGTGCTATCCATTGAAGAAGCGAAACAAATTGCATTAACAGAATTCGAAGGTAAAGTAACGGAAATTGAACTTGACGAAGATGACGGCAGATTAATGTATGAAGTCGAATTAAAGAATGAAACACATGAAGCAGAAATAGAACTTGATGCAAGGACAGGCGATATTATCGAGTTGGATATCGAAGAAGACGATGATCGCTGGGATGATTAATTAGGAAGCTAGAGGGGGTCATGATGAATAAAAAAATGATGATGGCAATTGGTGCCATGGCAATCGCTGCTGTGTTAGGTCTCATCTTCAGTCAGAATTTATCCGTTTCTGCAGGGCCTGATTTAACGAAAGCCGAGGTGGAGGATAAAGTGAAAGCTCAATATCCTGGTGAGATCACCGAACTCGAGTTAGATAATCAAGGGAAAAATCCTGTTTATGAAGTGGAAGTTGTTATGGAAGAAAAAGAATATGAGTTACAAATTGACGGGAACTCAGGAAAAGTATTAAAGCTTGAGGAAAAACGTGCCACGAAAACAGCTAAAAAAAATGAGCGGGAAACGGATAAACAAAAAGAGAAAGCTGACAAAGAAGACTCAACTGCCACTAAAGAAAAAAAAGAATCAGATCTAGAAATGAACGAAAAGGCAAATGAAGAAAAAGATGATTCCGAACGTAAAACGGTAATTGCACCAAAACAGGAAGAAACAAAGCAAGAGGAAAAACAAGAGCAAGCAACGAAAGAATCTAACAATAAATCCAATGAGCGAAAATCAACAATCAGTAAAAATAAAGCGATTGACATTGCGCAGAAGCAATTTTCTGGTACGATTGATAGCATTGAATTAGATCGAGATGATGGCCGGTTAATCTATGAAATAGAAATGGAAAGTTCGCGGGGCGAGGCCGAGATTGAAATTGATGCTTATACGGGAGAGGTGCTCGTTGTGGATATTGATTTGGAAGACGATTAAATTTAAAAGCACGGTGCAGTAACTTGCGTACCGTGTTTTTTTGTTTACCATTTTATCTGAAATTATTTACAATATGAATGAATTTCATAATTACCAAAGTCGGCTTTTCCATCACCATATGTAGTTGCCAACTCAACTACATATGGTGATGGTGAGACATTAAATACGTATTATGAAATTCATTAATATATAAGCATCGACAGTCTTTTATCTTTTCAAAAATTGTTTGAATAAGTTCTTCAGGTAAATATAACCCACCCTTCTATTTAAACAGGTAAGGCATTGTGTATTAATCTGCAAAATTCTATGTTTCGACAAAAATCTACATATTGTCGAAAAACGTTTTAATTATCATCAATCGGGTATCCAAGAGATAAAGGGAAAGAAAATAGAAGGAGCTTTTGGAGGAATTTTAGATGGACAACCATGATGTAATCATTTATGTGAGCGATAATAACCATTATTGCACACAGGTCATCGATCTCGTAAAAAAATATGATGTTACGTACAAGATAAAAAATGTAACACAAGATAGAGATTATATGAAAGAAATGCAAGATATTGGAATATACGGCACACCAGCAATGTTTGTAAAAGGGGAGAAGCATTCCATATTGGGTTATCAAAAGGAACGGATTCGCCATGCGCTCTCTAAAGTAGAACATTAAATCGATTCGAATAACAAAAACCTTTTTGGTTGCATAATTTATAGTATGACTCAATGTTTGTATAGAGAGGTGTTCCAAATGGACAATAGAGCAAGGAATCCACACTTTTTTGCCAATCGAAAGCCGCCATCATTCACCCACACCCAAGCATACCAAACACCAAACTATCCGAATTTACACCTAACACCTTATGAACGTTATGCTAAACCTCCGCAACCGCTGGATCTGATGAGTCCGAACCAAGAAGCTTATGAGAATCCGCAGGGACAGACACAGGCAGGTTTACTTCGTGCTTTTACCGATGCAAATGGACAAGTGGACTTCGATAAAACGATGACAACGATTAATCAGCTAGCGAGCACATACCATCAAGTGTCCCCGATTGTTAGGCAGGTTAGTGCCTTGATAAAAATGTTTAGATAAGCTTACGTCGGATAATTGGTGAACGATAAGCAGATAATAGTAGAAAAAGAAGGCTTTCTGGAATGAGGAGATGCAGATGATTGGATGTTTATTGATTCACGGATTTACAGGTGGTCCTTATGAACTTGGACCGTTAGCGTCGTATTTGCGGGAACATACAGATTGGCATGTGGAAATACCTACATTGCCGGGACATGGGATGGAATTGGATTTAGAGAACATCACTTATAAAGATTGGATTTTGGCAGCGGAAGAAACATTGGAGCAATTGACGAAAAAGTATAATGAGATTTATTTGATCGGCTTTTCGATGGGTGGGATGATTGCTGCTTATCTTGCAGCAAAGTACAATGTGAAAAAGTTAGTATTACTTGCGACCGCCGGGAAGTACTTGGATTTCAAACAGATCGGGATAGATGTTCATGAGGTAATCCGTGATGGTTTAAAAGGCGGGTTGGAAAATAATAAAATGTACAATCACTATAAACGCAAATTTGGGCAAGTGCCAATAAAGGCGAATTTCGAATTCATCAAGCTCGTCAACTTTACGAGACGTTATTTAAAAGAGGTCGATACGCCAGTATTGATTGCACACGGGCAGCTTGATGGGATGGTACCGTATAAGACTGCTTATTATTTGGATAAAGAAATTGATTCAGAACATAAGGAGCTTGTGCTTTTAGACCAATCGAAGCATTTACTTTGTTTAGGCGATGATAAAGATACAATCAATCTGATGGTTCATGACTTTTTAATAAAGTAAAACTTCAATCAGTGGGAGTTTTACGGACGGTTACACCGGGATAAAAGAAAAAATAAAATGGTTGGACAAAAACTTGATGTCCAACCATTTTGTTTGCTTATTTATTCCTATCCTGAAAGAAAGCAATCACGATGGCCCCGTCCCCGCCGTGAGTGGCGATAATTGGGCCGATATCGGTCAGGAATGTTTCTTTAAAGGAATATTTATCTTTAATATCGTTCAGTAACTTAATGGCTCGGGATTCACTGTTGCAGTGGGTCATGAATAAACTTTTATTTTCCGCACTTTTCGTATACTCACCGATTTGCTGGATAAACCGCTTGAGTGCGCGTTTTTCACCACGTACACGTTCGGTTACCTCAATCTCCCCTTGCTCACTGCCACGCATTAACAATTTAATACTAAGTGTTTTTGCAATTTTACCGGTAACTTTTGAAATTCGACCGCCACGGACAAGATTATCTAATGTTTGCAGAACAAATAAAGTAACCGTATCCCCAACCCGGTCCTTTGTATGCTGTACGACTTGTTCAAATGTATCTCCAGCTTGGATTTTACCGTACAAGTCATGAAGCAGCAAGGCAATCCCGCCTGAAGCAGTTTTCGTATTGATAACAGCAATCCTACGCTCCGGTTCTGCTTCGAGTATCATGTTTTTCGCAGCAACAGCATTCTGATACGTACTGCTCAATTCCTTGGAAAGGCTCAGCATAATGATTGGTTTATCCTGTGGCACCTTTTTATATGCTTCGTAAAAGTCATTCGGGCTTGGTGCAGCAGAACGCGGCACTTCATTCAATTCTTTTACTTTCTGATGGAAATCCGCAAGTTTTAATGTGGTCCCTGTTTTATACTCGCCATCACTAAAATTTAAATAAAGGGGGACGATTTCTACTTGCAATTGTTCGATTAGCTGCTGTGGAATATCTGCTCCACCATCTGTCATAAGCTGAATTCGCATTTTCATTACCGCCTAACTAATTAATTTTTCCTTTGAGAAATGGTAACTCTCGTTTTTTTCGATGTGCTGAGGATGAATAAATACAAGCCAAAGATGACGATTGTTCCACCTAAAAATTGTGACCATGTAACAGCTTCATCCAAGAAAATATATGCCAAAATTGCTGCTCCAACCGGTTCTAACAATCCGGCCATGGACACTGTTGTTGTGCTTAACCAGCGTAGGCACCAGTTGAAAATCGAGTGGCCGAAAAATGTTGGTATAATAGCCAGAGCAAGAAATGCATACCAGTTCGTTGCACTATAACCGGTAAACGAGTGTTGTAACCCGAGATTATAAATAAATAACGTAATGGAACTAACGCTATATACGATGAATGTATATGTCATTAAAGACAAACTCTTCCGCGCAGATTGTCCAATCAGGAAATAACCCGTGATGCCAACTGCACCTAGGATGGAGAGGACATCACCGAGTAAAGCAGTTCCGCCAAGCTGCAAATCTCCCCAGCCAATAATCAGACTTCCAAACAAGGCAATGACCATACTGATGATGGCGCCATAGGAAAAGCGTTCCTGAAACAATAAATATGTTCCGAGGAAGGCAAATAACGGTTGGATGGAAACAAATACTACAGAACTTGCAACGGAAGTGTAATTTAATGATTCAAACCAAAAAATGAAGTGTGCTGCGAGAAATATACCGGCGAGTATGGATAAGAGCCAGTTTCTTTTTGAGATTTGTTTAAACTCATGTCGATAGTTAATTATGATAAATGGCGCCATGATGATAACGGCGAAGAATAAACGATAGAAAGCAGTCATAGCTGCAGGTGCATCTTCAGCAAGTCGAACGAAAATAGCAGAAGTGGATACAGCAATTACCCCAATAAAGAGAGCTGCTTTCGGATTAAATGCAGGAAGACGCATAGAAAAACTCCTTTAACAGACACCTTTTCCAGAGAAGATAACCAGGCACGGTGGACATCTCCAATTTCAATATATTATCACCTTATACTACCATGATTCATGAGAAATTTCATTTATTTCATGCAATCTATAGTCTGCTTTATTGCATTCATTCAGCGTCAGTGTCCGAAACTCACCTCCGGAGGTCCGCAGTCCAGACACCTCTCGCACCTGCTGAGCGGCGATTAGAGAGCAAGCCATGAGAACGTGCAAATCACTTACGCTGAATGAAAACGACAGCAGTGTTTGAAGGAGTGAAAGATGGGTTCTTGATGTATAAAATTGGTAATAAGAATCTGACATCATTATAATAAATGGTGGAGAGGGGGAGATAATTTGGAGAAAAAGTGGAAATATGCCTGGTCTTTCATGCTCGTGTTGTTAATTGGACTAGGCATTTACAGCAATTATTCAGACCATGACACAGCTGACGCCCGAAAGGAAACAATTACAATCGCTGACGGCGGCTGGGACAGCATGCAATTACATAATTATATCGCGGCCTTCATTATCGAAGAAGGTTATGGATATCCGGTTGATTTCATCAATGGCTCATCAATCGCAACTTTTACTGGACTCCGGACAGGTGAAATCGATGTCTATATGGAACTTTGGTATGTGAATATGCAAGAACCTTATCTGGAAGCAATTGATGCTGGCGAAATTATTGAACTATCCACAAATATGGTAACAGATGACCAAGGCTTCCATGTACCGACATATGTGATTGAAGGTGATTCTGAACTAGGAATTGAACCGATGGCACCAGATCTTAAAACGGTAGAAGATTTAAAGAAATACCCGGAATTATTCCAAGATCCGGAAGACCCGACAAAAGGTGTTATTATCGGAACCCAAACTGGAACGGTCATTCACGATATTTTGGAAGAAAAAGTGAAAACATATGGGCTGGATGAGACATTCAATTACTTCACCCCTGGTACGGCGGGGGCAATCGGCGCTTCTCTTGCACGGGCATATATGAATCATGAACCATGGGTCGGTTATCAATGGTCACCGACATGGTCAATGGCCAGGTATGACATGACTTTACTTGAAGAACCGGAATATGATGAGGAAACCTTTAACGAAAACTTTGGCACGAAATTTCCTGATAATCCGGCTTACATAACCGTACATGCTGATTTCTTGGAAAAAGCGCCAGATATTGCCGAGATGTTAAGCAATTATGAGACTTCTACAGAAATTGCAGGTGATGCTCTACTTTATATGGAAGAAAATGATGCAACCCCGCAGGAAGCTGCTTTATGGTTCCTCGAAAATTATGAAGAAGTTTGGACGGAGTGGATTCCAGAGGACATTGCTGCAAGAGTGAAACAAGCATTATGATTTTTTACAGAAAGCGAAGGGGAAGTGAAGTATGTTTGAATTTCCGGAAAAACTGACTTTCCATCTTGGTTATTACATCGAATTACTTGTCAATTGGCTCACGATCCATTGGAGCAATATTTTTGATGGCGTCAAGTCGGGGTTATTATGGGTATTTGTGAATTTGAATGATTTTCTTTTGTGGATTCCATGGTGGTATTTTATTTTAGTTATCTTCCTGCTTGCATGGCAGTATAAATCAATCGCTTCCGGCCTGCTTTATAGTGCATTTTTATTTCTTATCGGCATTTTTGGATTATGGGAAGCGACAATGTATACACTAACCATTGTGATTGCCAGCGTGGTAGTTACGCTTATGATCGGAGTCCCGCTTGGGATATGGATGGCTTCAAGTAATCGGGTTGAGACAGTTATTAAACCATTTCTTGATGCGATGCAGACATTGCCGTCTTTCGTTTACTTAATCCCGGGAATTTTCTTCTTTGGTTTAGGACTTGTACCAGGTGTGTTAGCTACGATTATATACGCGCTTCCGCCAATTATCCGGCTTACGAATTTAGCGATTCGTGAGGTACCAGAAGAAATGGTGGAGGCTGGCAGATCTTTCGGGCCGACAAAATGGCAATTGTTCACAAAGGTGCAGATCCCTCAAGCATTGCCAACGATGATGACCGGAGTGAACCAGACGACGATGATGGCACTTGCTATGGTTGTCGTCGCTTCGATGGTAGGAGTAGAAGGACTTGGGCTGGAAGTGTTGTCCGCACTGAACACAATTGATGTGGCGCGAGGCTCTGAGGCAGGAATTAGTATTGTCTTTATTGCGATTATCATTGACCGTTTGACACTTGCGATATCGGAATCCTCCCGAACTTAAGTCATAGTCTTGTACTTTTCCTCTGTCATTTAAAAAAAGTATTTGTGACGGGGCATTGTGGAAAATGATGACAAAGATGTGGTATTATAAGACAAGCAGTAATTTGAGGCCCCGAAGATGGAAAGGGAAGCCTGATTGTTCTTTTTTAAAGAAACAATAATTGGTACGTGATAAATCTATTCCCGGTTGAACGATAAACCCTTGCACATTAGTCGTGCATAACAGATAAGGACAAAGGGTATATGTATAAATAGGATTTATAAATACAAAGCAAAGGACTAGTGGCCTCTTATAACTAAATATTTATTTACAGAAGGAGTAGACATTAAGTGGCAAAATTTAATGAATTAAATATCTCAGCCCCAATTATGAAGGCGTTAGAAAGAATGGGTTTTGAAGAAGCGACGCCAATACAAGCAGAAACCATCCCGCTTGCCAATGAAGGTAACGATGTGATTGGTCAAGCTCAGACAGGAACGGGGAAAACTGCAGCATTCGGTATCCCGATGATTCAAAGGATTGATTCTAAACTTCGGAAAGTACAAGGGCTAGTCGTAGCCCCGACGCGTGAGCTAGCTATCCAAGTTGCAGAAGAAATTAACCGGATTGCGAGATTTGTTGGTATTCGTGCTTTAGCAGTATATGGTGGCCAACATATGGACAGGCAAATTCGCGCACTGAAAGATGGTCCGCAAATCGTTGTAGCAACACCAGGAAGATTGCTCGACCATATGCGAAGAAGAACCATTCGGACGGATCAAGTGCAAGTTGCTGTCCTTGATGAAGCAGATGAAATGTTAAACATGGGATTCATCGATGATATTCGTGATATTTTAAAAGGCATTCCGGAAGAGCGTCAAACGTTGCTATTCTCCGCTACAATGCCAAAAGAAATCCGTAATATCGCAACAACCTTGATGAAAAATCCAAAAGAAGTAAAGATTAAAGCGAAAGAAATGACGGTTGAAAACATTGATCAGTACTTCATCGAAATTCCGGAAAAATTCAAGTTTGATACGTTGAACAACCATGTCGATATTCACTCTCCGGAACTTGCGATTGTGTTTGCGAGAACGAAGAAGCGAGTTGATGAAATTACAGAAGGCTTGCAGGCGAGAGGATACCGTGCAGAAGGAATCCATGGCGACTTGACGCAAGGAAAGCGGATGTCTGTATTGAACAAGTTTAAAAATGGTCGTGTCGATGTGCTTGTTGCAACGGACGTAGCTGCTCGTGGATTAGACATTTCCGGTGTGACTCACGTTTATAACTTTGATATCCCGCAAGACCCGGAAAGCTATGTACACCGAATCGGCCGTACGGGACGTGCAGGTAAGACAGGTGAGGCAATTTCCTTTGTTACACCTCGAGAAATGGCGCACCTACATTTGATTGAAAAGACAACGAAGAGTAAAATGAAGCGTCTCGCTCCACCAACCATTCAAGATGCAAGACGCGGACAACAGCAACTTACAATCGAAAGAATCCAGAAAACAATTGATAAGAAAGATTTAACGACATATCAAGACGCTGCGAAGGACTTATTGGAGGATCATGATTCGGTCACCGTTATTGCGGCTGCAATTAGCCTGCTAACGAAGGAAAGAAGAGATACGCCAGTTCGAATTTCTTCTGTTGCGCCAGTTAGTGTGAAAAAGGCACTCCATTCAAAAGGAAAAGGAGGCGGACACCGCTCGAAAAATAAACGTTTCTACGGTGGACGCAACCGCAAAGGAAACTTCCAAAAACGTCGTAAAAGAGATTAATCCATAATGAAAATAAAACGGCTTGAAGCAGTACTACTGCCTCAAGCCGTTTTATTATATCCTCGTATTCATTCCAACTTTGTTCGATAAGCTATTTTGTCGCTTAGTTGATCTATTTTTTTCTCTTCTAAATTTTTCACATGATAATGCTTACCGCCGGAATTGCTGAGAATGGATATACTCATGGAAGCAAGACCCCGTTTTCTTTCCAGCGCATGATTTTTCTTCCCGAAGGCCTGTATTCGTTTTTGATAAACGAGAACGGTTATCCGCTTTATAAACCGGTATCGGAGCAGTAACCTGTCGGAAGTCAGATGAAAGCCCGCATCTTTGTAATGGAGCCATCCTAAGCCAAGAGAGAGCAGAAATAATACAAGCGGAATCCAAGCGAACGTCGGGTAGAAGATAAAGACGGCGATGCTTGCCACTAAAAATAATAAACTTGAACGTACATAATAAAATGGTAATGCAGCAGTTGGTGGCTTTGTCCATTCGACATCTTCTTCCTTCCAACTGAAGTCGGGAACAAATTCATTAAGAAAGGCATTAATTTCCCGTTTATGCAACAAAGGAAATAAAATAGTTGAATCTGCTAATTTCCCATCTGTATTCCCTCCCGCAATTTCAGCAAAAATAAATGCATATCCAAGCGGCTGCCGTAAAATATTCTCTTCAATTCCAATAGCTTGAATTCGGTGCAATGGAATCGTCAGTTGTTTTTTCTCGAGTAATCCCCTCGTTATAAATAATTCATTTTCCGTTCTTTGGATTGTGAATTTCCCGTAGCGGATCAGGGTCCAAAGAATGCTTAGTAACCATATAATAGCAAGAATACTAATGATGATGAGAACGATTAAAATAATACTTGCTGTGATGAGCCATTCATAGGTATAATCATAGACCGTTTCAGGGATGAGTTCTTCAAGTTCTGAAAGTCCGACAACGATGAAGCCGATAATGATTCCAAGTCCTCCTGAAGTAATCCCTGTTAATAACAAGCGGGAAAACGTAATCTCTTTTTTGGCGAGATACGTTTCTTCGGGAATTTCTACATCACTTTCACCACTGTTTTTTAATGCATTCCGGAGCCCCAACGCATCTTGAAAGGAAACAGCTGAAAGCGCGGCCTCTGCTTGTTTCCCACCACTTGCGGTTTCGATTTGGACCCGGGTCAGTTTAAAGATTCGGTGAATGACACTTTCCGTTAAATCAATCGATTGGATTCGGTTTTTCGCAATGGAGCGCTTCGTCCGCTTGAAGATTCCATACTGAATCCAAAGATCCTCATCGGTAACATAATAAGAGAAATGATACCAAGAAAGGAAACCGTAAATCGAAGCGAGCACTGTAAAGGCACCAAGTGCAATTATAAATACTGTAAAGTCCGTGGCGACTAAAATGATTAGCAATGAGAAAAACAGGTCCTTAACTGATTTTAATATATTGAATATAATTGCTGCGGGATGCAGTCGTCTCAATTCAAACATCATCTTCATCCACCCTAGCTAGTTGCGAAATCCGGTCCCGCAAATCGGAAGCATCCTCCTCGGATAATGCGGGAATCATATGAGTCGTCGCAGCCGTGGAAATCGACACACTCGCAACATGAAATCTTTTCATGATTGGACCTTGCTCTGTATCAACATGCTGCACCCGAATCATCGGGATTAGTGTTCGCGTCTGAATGAAGATGCCGTGCTGGATGTAGATTTCTTGCTCAAAGATTTCATAGCGCCAACGCCGGTATCTGAGCTTAGGAAATAAAAAGATGAAAAGATAGCTT
This sequence comes from Oceanobacillus alkalisoli, assembly GCF_021556485.1. Taxonomy (GTDB): domain Bacteria; phylum Bacillota; class Bacilli; order Bacillales; family Amphibacillaceae; genus Oceanobacillus; species Oceanobacillus alkalisoli. The sequence continues at coordinate 53,054 of NZ_JAKGBW010000020.1, forward strand.
AACAAAATAGTGATCAACATAGCTCCAATAATATAAGTGAACGACCAATCCCAGCGAACCGCAAATACTGCTAGCGTGATAAGAATCAGCCATAGAATACCAAGATAGATGGAGGCGCTGATTTTCCAAACATTAACAGCGCGAGGATCAATTGTATGTTTCGGTGGTTGTCTCATATTCGAACATCCTTCCATAACGACGATTACTAGTAGTACGATTAAACACTGATTAAGTTTCAAATGCGAAGGGAGCTAATTTATCCGGTGTAACCGTCCGTAAAACTCCCCCGTCAAAACTTTAGGGTCTTCGGGAAAGTTTAGGTGGGAAGAAATGTGAGCTAACACCTAAGGTTTGTTCAACTAACAATCAGTGGGGAATGGGGAAAAAACCTCACCGATTGAAGCTTCACTGTATATATCGGCTAAAAAAGCCAATGACTGCAAGGATGCCAATGACAATCCAAAGCCAATTTTTGCGGATACTATCAGGTATTACCCTTCTTTTTCTCCAGCGGTTTGGATTAAATCTAATTTCCCCGTCATTATCGGGATAATTTCGCTCGTACATACGCCACGGTGAAAAGGCCCGCACATTTCGTAAGACGAGTGGAGCGATAGCAAAGCCGCCAGCAAACCCGGCCAAGTGGGCAACAATGTTAATTCGTGCCCCGACAAAAGACATGAGTATTCCAATAATAAGGATTGTTTTAATCATTTGTGAACTTCCGTAGTCCATTAGATGTTTGCGGAAAGTGACCATGAAAATATAAATGCCAAATAACCCGTAGATTGAACCAGAAGCTCCTAGATGGGTATAGTTTAGCGGCTCGATCAGAAACGTTGCGATATTTGCGATAATACCAGCTGCTAAGTAAGCAAGGATGAATTTAAATTTCCCAAGCATCAGCTCAAGTGCTGGTCCGAAGAGGACAAGAGCAAAGGAATTAAACAACATATGGGTTATTTCTCGGTGAAGAAAGATTGGGCTCACTAAGCGCCAGTATTCTCCCATTGCAACGTATAGATTGTTGCCGACTCCAAATACATAGACAATCCAACCAATCCCGGATTGGAAAAATTCCATCACAAACCAAAGGACAATGTGAATAATGATAAGGGTTGAAACGATCGGGTAAAGCTGTATAAATTCTTTCAAACTTCTTTCGTTTCGGATAAACAATGGAAGAAGCCTCCTAAATAAGTTTAATTTCCTATAATGTTCAGGTACTATTATAATAATTAATAATAAGCGTTATGACCAATATTAGCTATTATCATTCAAGGAGAGAAAACATAAGCCGATGATTAAAGGAATTGGAATAGATATTATTGAACTCGACCGGATAGAGGCGAGTCTTGGAAAGAGTGACCGCCTTGCAGCTCGGGTATTGACTGCTTCGGAGTTGGGAAAATACGAGGAATTAACAAATTGGAGACGTCGGATAGAATATTTGGCAGGAAGATTTGCTGCAAAAGAGGCATGTGCAAAAGCACTTGGTACTGGGATAGGGAAATTGAGTTTTCGGGATATAGAAGTAACGAATGATGAAAAAGGTGCGCCGAAACTAACGGTGCAAGGTTATGACCATTATATTTATCTATTATCCATTAGCCATAGTAAGGAATATGCCGTGGCGCAAGTCGTTATCTGTGAGAAAGCATAGAAGAGAATCTGCATAAACGAGATGGTTGTCTCATAGTATTTTAATGCGGGCAGGAGGGAACTTCATGTTTATTGTCACCGCAAAGGAAATGTATGATATCGATAAGTACACGATGGAGAAAATCGGTTTGCCAGGCCACTTGCTGATGGAAAATGCCGGAAGGGAGATTTTTCGCAATGTCATCTCTCTTGTAGAGCAGTCAGAACGGATAGCGGTATTCGTTGGAGCAGGAAATAATGGTGGAGATGGGTTTGTGATTGCGAGATATTTGCTTGAGCATGTGCGGGTAGTTCAGATTGTTCCCGACGAGAAGATCGGTGGAGATGCATTGCTGCATAAGGAAATTTATTTAAACAGCAATGGAGAACTATTAAATCTTCTGGAACACGATTGGAAAGGAATCATAAAAAATTCGGACGTCATTATTGATTCCTTACTTGGGATTGGGACAAAGGGTGAATTACGTGAACCATATCGGGGTGTGGTGGAACTGATGAGCGCCACCTACGCTCGGATTGTCTCCGTCGCTATTCCGTCCGGCTTGCCGGCCGACGAAGCGGTACCTTTTTCTTTGGCTGTAAAAGCGGATTACATGTTCGTTGTCGGAGTTTTGAAAATCACGGCTTGTTTGCCGGGAACTGCCGTTTGTATCATTTCGATGATTTTCAAGCAACTCTTCCGCAAAGACTGACACATGCGCATAAAGGAGACCATGGCAGGGGCCTGATCATCGGGGGGAGTACACTTTGATGCCTGGAGCGATTACAATGGCTACAGTGGCAGCGCTCGTCGCTGGAGTAGGCTTAGTAACCGCGGGAACACTGAAAGAAATCATCCCGGTCATCGCCACCCGAATTCCTGAAGCGATGTTTAAGTCCCTAAAGGAACAAGACGGAGAGTTGGCATGGGATGATAGCTTGGAGATGTCCGTGTATGATGCGATTGCGGTTGGAGTCGGGATGGGACGTAATAAACAGGGCGAGAAATTAATCGAACATGTGCTGGAAGAAGCGACTTTGTCCGGTTTTAGTGATGCCGACGGATTATATCATTTAAGCAGTCTCCTCACTGTACTGAAGGCGCGAGATGCCGTGACGGTTATAACTCCTCATGCAGTTGAAATGGCCAGGCTTCTTGATCTTCCGGTAGAAGAAATGTTAAAAGCTCCTTTCCAGCATGCGAAGAATTTTGCAGAAGAATATGGCGCCTATGTCGTGTTAAAAGGAAAGTACACCATTATTACGAGCCCGGACGATTTGCAGGTGGTCGATGCAACCGGAAATCCCGGTCTTGCAACAGGTGGCAGCAGTGACGTGCTCACAGGGATGATGCTCGCCATGATTTTACAAGACCAAGTCATATTTCCTGCCATCTGTAATGCTTGCTACCTCCACGGTACCAGCGCTGATTTGGCTGTAGAGCATAAGCGTAGTGTCTATGATTTAACGGCAACAGATATTATTGCTTGGATTCGTGAAGTATATCGTATGATTTCCTGATAAACGTGATTGGTTCCCTTTGTTAATTGAGACAAGGGAGATATGTGTATGAAGAAGCGCTATCTTGGAATATTCCTCATCGTCATCAGTATGGTTGTCCTTTCAGCTTGTGGAGAGAAATCGGAGGAAGATGTTGTCGAAAAGCTGTCCGAAACATTGGAAGAAATGGATGGTTATAAGGCAGAAGCGGAAATGGCGATGAAGACAGGACAGGAAGAGCAGCGGTTTACAATTGATATTTGGCATCAGAAAGACGATTATTACCGTGTGAAATTGGGTCATGCAGAAGATGATAAAGACAGCCAAATCATATTGAAAAATGATGACGGGGTGTTTGTACTAACACCAGCCTTAGAGAGAAGCTTCAAGTTCCAGTCGGAATGGCCGCAAAACAGCAGTCAGCCTTATCTTTATCAATCCCTCGTTCAAGATATATTAAATGACGAGGAAGCAAGTTTTGAGGCGACGGAAACCCATTATGCATTTAAAACGAAGACGAATTATCAAAATAACACGAACTTGCCATACCAGCAGATTCTTTTTGATAAGAAAACATTCTTTCCAACAGCCGTCCAAGTATTGGATGTCGATGACCAGGCAGTTGTAGAAGTCCAATTTAATGCATTTGATACAGCAGTAAGCTTTGAGGCAGATGATTTTGCCATGGAGAAGAATATGGAAACAAACGGCGATGCCCCGACATTCAGTAGCAATAATGAAGAAGAAGTCTTTACCGTGCTCCATCCGCTTTATACAGCTGGTGCAGAGGCTATTGATCAGAAAGAAATGGAGTTTGATAACGGAAAACGAGTGATTCTAACATATGGTGGCCAGAAGGATTTCACCCTCGTTCAGGAGATGCGTACGGACGTTCCAACTTTAACGACTCCTGAGGCAGTAGATGGGGAGATTGTAAACCTCGGCTTTACAGTCGGAGCATTGACAGATAGTACAATCCAATGGAATCATGAGGGCATTGATTACACACTGGCAAGTGACAGCTTAACGAAGGATGAATTAATCGAAGTTGCCCAGTCCGTCCGTGGACAAGAAATAAAATGAACCCCAAATCCACTTGAATAATCCCCTTAAGATTGATACAGTAAGACAAACTGTTTTCATCTTAAGGGAATATTTTTGTAAAACAAACTTGCATCTGAAAAATCAAAGCAGACCAAGCTTTTGATTCCTTTCATTCAGCGTAAGTGTTTTGCACGTTCTCATGGTTTGCTCTCTAACCGCCGTTCAGTTGCCCGGTGGACGGATGCGCATCCTTAGGCACTGCTAGAGCTCCTCGGGCTGCCGCCCTGCGGGGTCTCCAAGCTCGTGCTGTTCCCGCAGGAGTCACCGTCCACCGGGCAACTGAACTGGTTAGATGATTTTCTGAATAGAAATTGTCCTGTCACGATAGTAATTATATTTCTGGAACATTAAACAGTGCTCCATATTCGGCCTTTCCTGGTAGCAGTCCAGACACCTCGCGACTCCTGCGAGGAGGCTCACCAGCCGCTCAGCAGGTGCGAGAGGTGTCTGGACTGCGGACCTCCAGAAGAGAGTTTCGAACACTTACGCTGAATGAAAGGTGAGGTGCTTCTCCGCTTGATTGTTTTTGAGGGTTAGTTGGAAATTGAAATAAATGTATTTAAATCTGCCAATATGAACATATACCCTGCTTTGCACAGGAAAAAACGAAGAAAATTTGTTTTTTTATAAGAAAACTATCGAAACCCCTTTGCAATCAGGTGTATTCAATGATACTATTAAGTAGAAATTATATTATATGTTCATCAGTTGGCGGAGGTGCATCATTTTGTCAGAGGGTTTACAGGAAGTGATGGTTAAATTACCTAAAAATCTTCTTAACGAGGTGGATGGTTTGGTGAAAAACGATAATGGTGATTTAAGTGAGTTCATTTATCAGGCAACGAAGAACTATTTAGAGCAGAAAAAACATGCGCATGTGCAACAATTCATGGAAACAATGCGACGCGGTTACGAAGAAATGGGCCACATTAATCTTAATATAGCATCAGAAGCTTTCCAGGCTGAAGAGGAGGCTGAAGACACCTTAGAGCGTACAGTGATCGGGGTGTAGCATTTGAACGTGCAAAGAGGCGAGGTATACTTCGCTGACTTATCTCCTGTGGTTGGATCCGAACAGGGAGGGGTTCGTCCGGTATTAATTATCCAGAATGATATCGGAAATCGTTTTAGTCCAACGGTAATTGTAGCAGCTATCACTGCGCAAATCCAAAAGGCTAAGTTGCCTACCCATGTCGAAATCGATGCCAAAAAATATGGTTTTGACCGAAATTCTGTCATTCTCTTAGAGCAGATTCGGACGTTGGATAAGCAGCGATTAACAGACCGAATTACGAGACTAGATAAAGAAATGATGGAGAAAATTAACCGGGCGATTGAAATAAGCCTAGGACTTAAAGATATATACGATCATTAACGGAACCTTTCAACTATAATTTGGAAGGTTTTTTTGTGCTTTAATTATTATTGAAATAGTCCTTCTTTCACTTTTGACTGGGGAGTTGGTATGTTACGATTTTTAAAGAAAGATTTTTTGTATATTTTTACAGGATGCCCTATATTTTGACTTAATCCGCTAATTATTGGAGGATAAAATGGTTTCAAAATAGTCTCACTAAGAAAAAACATGGTATTATGAAAGATAAGTATCAAAAAAGAAGACGGAGGTAGTATTAGTGGATAAAAAGTTTAAGCGCATTGTTCTTGAAAACAGTGATTCAATTGTGCAGATGTGGCTTGAGAAGGTACGTGACTTGAAAGATGAGAATTATACAGCGAATATCGGAGACGAGCTCTACGAAAGCACAAACCGGGAATTTATAAATGTCATTTTTGCAAGTATACAGAACCAAGGTTCAAGTAATGAGGTTGAACAGTTTTCTGAGAAAATTATCAACCTGGGATGGCCGCTTAGCTACATTACAGATGGCTTACAGGTTTTCAGACGCGTGACGGTGGACTATATCTTATCTAATCTGGAGGATATGGATGATACCGAACAGATAAAAGGTGCGTTCCAAAGCGTAGATGACTGGGTAGAGCCGATTATTCGCCAGTTGGTAAATGAATATACAGGAAACTGGGAGCAGATCGTTTCCTTGCAGCGTGTAGCATTACAAGAATTATCAGCACCACTTATTCCAGTAATGGACAGGATTACAATCATGCCGCTGATCGGTACAATTGATACGGAACGTGCGAAATTAATTATGGAAAACTTGCTGCAAGGTACGATCAATCATAATTCAGAAGTTGTCCTTATTGATATTACAGGCGTCCCCGTTGTGGATACGATGGTTGCACATCATATTATTCAAGCAGCAGAAGCGGTTCATTTAATCGGCGCGAAATGTATCTTAGTTGGTATCCGTCCGGAAATCGCGCAAACGATTGTAAACTTAGGAATTGATCTAAGTGATTTTTCGACAAAGAGTTCATTGAAAAAAGGCTTTATGTCCGCATTAGAAATAACGAACCGGAGAATCGTTCCGCTTGAAGGAAAAAACAGAGAAGAACAGATAAAGAATATTGTTGATTCAATTTAAAGGGAGTGAGATCTTTGCGCATACCAATTCTTAAGCTGAATAATTATCTGTTGATATCGATTCAAACAGAAATTGATGATCAGACAGCGATACAGTTTCAAGAAGATTTATTGGATGAAATATATAAAACGGAGGCTTCTGGAGTGGTGATTGATTTAACATCTGTAGATATCATCGATTCATTCATTGCAAAAGTTCTGGGAGATGTTGTTACAATGTCAGATTTAATGGGGGCGAAAGTAGTTTTAACTGGAATTCAGCCTGCTGTTGCAATGACATTGATCGACTTAGGAATAAATATGCAAAATGTACCGACCGCATTAGATTTAGAGCAGGGGCTTCTCAAACTCCACAAGGAATTGGGGGTATAATAGATGAATCCTCAGTCCTGTGTGAATATCAATAAAGAGTGGGATATTGTAGGAGCGCGTCAGCTTGGCAGAGAAATGGCTAAGGAAATTGGCTTTAGCACGGTTGACCAAGCTCGAATTGCGACCGCAATATCAGAACTCGCTCGAAATATATATTTATATGCCGAACAAGGAAAAATATCCTATGAAATAATCTATAATGATAGTAGAGCAGGGCTGTGTTTGATTGCTGAAGACGAGGGCCCGGGGATTTCTGATATTAGTCAAGTGATGAGAGATGGATTTACGACATCTGGAGGACTAGGGGCTGGATTACCTGGAGTGAAACGCTTGATGGATGAATTTGAAGTTTATTCCGAGGTAGGGAAAGGTACAACAATCAAAACGGTGAAGTGGCTACGTTAAGCTTTGAACGTCATACAGATAAGCATGAAGACTTATGGAGTGTTTGCTGCCGGCTTGCACTCCATCTTTATTATAAAGGGCAAGAGATAGATAGACGGGAATAGGGGGAATACAATGGAGAATTTTTTTAAGGAAAAAACGGACGAATATAAAAATCTGCTGGCTGAATACCTTGAACAACAAGATGAGAAAGCGCTCTACGGCGTTGAACTGGTCAGTAAAGCTCTCATCAAACACAATATCCTGCCAGAAGAGATTATCAACATACATATTAAAGCATTAAAAGAATTAGATCCGAATCTTTTCGGGGCATTCGAACATTCACTGGAATTCCTTTTAGAAGCGATGATATCTTATGGACTTGCTCATCAAGAAATTCAAACGCTCCGAGAACAGCAAATTGCTTTAAAATCGGAAATATCGGTTGCAGCGCAAATGCAGAAGACATTATTAAAAACGAAGAAGCCGGATGTACCTGGTCTTGATATTGGAGTTATTAGTGTACCAGCTAATCAAATGAATGGCGATTACTATAGCTTTTTGCAAAATGCCGATGGTACGATCGGAATTGCCATGGCGGACGTGATTGGAAAAGGCGTTCCGGCTGCACTATGTATGTCGATGATTAAATATACCTTGGATAGTCTGCCGAAAGAATCACTTCCTCCACCAGCCGTGCTTCATAATTTAAACCGGGTAGTGGAAAGAAATATTGAATCCAATATGTTCATTACGATGATGTATGCCGAGTATAATCCAGAGACAAGTAAGCTCGTTTATTCCTTTGCCGGCCATGAACCGGGATATTTTTACCGGGCTGCAGAAGACCAGTTTACAGAGTTTTCAACGTCAGGTCTTGTGCTTGGTGTCTCAGAGGAAGTTGAATTTGAACAAGCGGAAATTGAAATCGATGAAGGGGACATGGTCGTCTTGCTAACAGACGGTGTCACAGAGTGCCGGGATGGTGATCGATTCATTGAGATTGACGAAGTTCTTGATGTGATTCGACAATTTACTCATCTGTCCGCACAAGAAATGGTGCAGGAAGTATATCGTTATTTTGAGAGGTTACAGGATTTCCAGCTTCAAGATGATTTTAGTTTATTAATTTTACGAAAGACAGTTTAAGATTTACATCAACCGGGTATAAAAAGGTATGTGTCTACAATTCATGAATCCATACAATTATAATATATTATTCAGTTAGGGGGATTAACTTGAATCTTGAAATTACACTTACCGAAGAAGGAAACCAATCAATCATAGCACTTGCTGGAGAAATAGATGCATATACCGTTACAAATCTGAAGGAAACGTTCGACTCTGTAACGAAAAAAGAGGGCCAGGAGGTTATTGTTGATTTGGAGCATGTTACATACATGGATAGTACGGGTCTTGGCGTGTTCATTGGTGCTTTGAAGTCCACCAAAGAAAGTGATAGCGAGCTTAAGTTGGTGAATATTCAGGACCGCGTTTACCGTTTATTTCAAATTACCGGGTTGGATGAAATTATGGATGTCAAGGCAGCGATTAGAGGTGGAAATGAATAATGGAGAAGTTTGAGTTTGTTGAAATGACAATCCCGGCTAAAGCAGAATATATTGGTGTCATTCGATTAAGCTTATCAGGTATTGCAAATCGAATGGGCTTTTCTTACGAGAATATTGAAGACTTAAAAATTGCTATCTCAGAAGCAATTACAAATGCAGTCACCCATGCCTATGAAAAGGATGAAAAAGGTGAAATTCAGATCGGCTTCGGTATATACGAAGACCGGCTCGAAGTAATGGTTGCAGACCGAGGAATCAGCTTCGATGTAGAAGAGGTCCGGAAGAAAGCAGGTCCATATAAGAGATCAAAACCAGTAGAAGACCTGCAAGAAGGTGGGTTCGGTCTTTTCCTTATCGATGCACTAATGGACAAAGTAGAAATACATGATCATAGTGGGATTATTATCATTATGACTAAATATATAAATGAAGCAGAGGTGGGGCTAGATGGCGACCAAATCTCAACCACATCATAAAGGAAGAGATGAGGTATACCAATGGATAAAACATTTACAAGAAAACCCCACTGATGAACCGGTTCAGGAAAAGATTGTATTACGTTATAAAGACTTGGTTGGATCGATTGCAAGGAAATATTCGCGCAACAGTGTTATTTATGAAGATCTTGTACAAGTTGGAATGATCGGTCTTCTAGCCGCCGTGAGACGGTATGATGAATCGTACGGAAAATCATTTGAATCCTTTGCGATTCCAACAATTATTGGTGAAATTAAACGCTACTTGCGGGATAAAACATGGAGTGTCCATGTCCCAAGACGGATTAAGGAGCTTGGTCCAAAAATTAAGAAGGCAGTCGATGAGCTGACAAGAGTAAATCAGAAGTCTCCTACAGTTGAAGAAATTGCTGATTACCTGGAAGTTTCCGAAGAAGAAGTCCTCGAAACGATGGAAATGGGCAAGAGTTATAAAGCACTTTCCGTTGACCGCAAAGTAGAAGCAGATTCGGAAGGAAGTACAGTTGCTATATTAGATCTCGTTGGAAATGAAGATACGAGTTATGATACGATCGACCAGCGAATGATCCTTGAGAAAGTATTGCCGATTTTATCTGAGCGGGAACAGCTTATTTTACAGTACACGTATTTTGAAAATAAAAGCCAGAAGGAAACTGGTGAAATACTAGGTATTTCACAAATGCATGTATCGAGATTGCTTCGGAAAGCTTTATTGAAATTAAGAGAAGCGATCCAGGCAGAGCAATCTGAGGTGCTGGATTAAAATGATACAGTCAAAAGTACTTGTCTCTGTATATCAACAGCCAAAGCAAGGAAATACCTTTTGCGGAGATAGTTATTTCTATAATGAAACAGAGGATCATTTTATTTGCGCGATCGCAGACGGCCTTGGAAGCGGAGAGTACGCCATGGAATCTTCCCAGGCAGTCATTGATATCATTAAAGAGAATAATCACGTTAGTGTGGAAGAGCTTGTGAGAAGAAGCAATGAAATTTTATATGGAAAACGTGGAGTAGTCCTCGGTATCCTGAAGATCGATTTTCGGTCCGAGGCCTACTCTTTCTCCTCGATTGGGAACATTGGAATTATGACAGTGACCGATGATCGGGTGAAAAAACGCAATATCCCGAACTCCGGCTATCTGGCAGGGTATAAACGTTCTATTAAAGTGGAAAATTATAAGTTGAATAAAGGCACTAATTTTATTATGTTTTCAGATGGTGTGAAGGATAAAGAACTATCCCATTGTTATTTTACAGATAAAAATGTAAATGGCATTACAAAAGCTTACGAATTAACTTCAGCAACGACGCGTGACGACGATACAACTTTGATTGCAATGAGATATGCTTAATAAAAGTGAGAGAAACCGGTGCACAAGCGCCGGTTTTTTACGTAATGCTGATTTTTTCCTGGTGTAACCGTTCGTAAAACCCCACTGATTGAAGTTTCACTTTATATCCCGAATTCTGGTAAAATAGAGGAATAAGGAGGAAGATAGGACGATGAGTTATGACAGTGAATTATTTCAATTAGTTGCTAGTGAAACAAATATAAAAACGCCTGTTATTGAAAAAGTTATTGCTCTATTTGATGAGGGGAATACGGTGCCGTTTATAGCCCGGTACCGCAAAGAAATTACAGATGGTCTCGATGAAGTAGAAATTAAGCTGATTCAAGATAAATGGAACTATGCTCTCCAGTTATCCGGGAGAAAGGAAGAAGTTCTGCGCATCATTGAGGAACAAGGAAAGTTAACGAAAGAATTGGCTTCAGAAATTAAATCTGCAACCCAGCTGCAACGGGTGGAAGATTTGTATCGGCCATATAAACAGAAACGAAGGACGCGAGCGACAAAAGCGAAGGAGAAAGGACTTGAACCACTTGCTATTTTTATTTGGGAGCAAGGGGATATCGATTTACATAAAGAGGCGGAAAACTATTTATCCGAAGAGCATGAATTAACTAACGTGGCAGAAGTGCTAGAAGGAGCAAATGACATTATCGCTGAATGGATTTCTGATATTCCTGAGCACCGAGAATATATCCGTGATGAAACATGGAAGCGAGGGATGGTTATTTCGGAAGTGAAAGATGAAAATCTTGATGAGAAGAAAGTGTATGAAATGTATTATGAGTATGAAGAAAATATTCGTTCGCTCGTATCTCATCGAATTCTTGCTCTTAATCGCGGAGAGAAAGAAGATGTTCTAAAAGTATCCGTCCAGCCGCCAATCGAAAAGATTATTGATTACTTGAACCGAAAAACATTGAAGCGTTCTACAACTGGCACGCTTGCTGAGTTTTTAAAGCAGGCAGTGGAAGATAGTTATAAACGGTTGATCCAAGCCTCGATTGATAGAGAAATCCGCAATGCATTGACTGAAAAAGCGGGGGAACAGGCAATTGATGTCTTTGCAGTCAATTTGAAAAATCTCCTTCTTCAGCCGCCATTAAAAGGTAGAACAATCCTTGGAATCGATCCGGCATTCCGGACGGGATGTAAGTTAGCTTTAGTTGATGAGACAGGAAGAGTACACGACGTCTCTGTGATTTATCCAACAGCTCCCAGACTAGATGTGAAAGGCGCAGAGAAGACAGTCCTTCATTTTATTGAAAAATATAAAGTGGAATTAATCGCAATAGGGAATGGTACGGCATCCCGGGAGACCGAGCAATTTGTTTCCGATACGATTCAACATCATAAACTGGAAATACCATATATCATTGTAAATGAAGCCGGAGCAAGTGTGTATTCTGCATCAGAACTTGCACGAGAAGAGTTTCCTGATTTACAAGTGGAGGAGCGGAGTGCTGCTTCAATCGCGCGCCGTGTTCAAGATCCATTAGCAGAACTCGTGAAGATTGATCCGAAGTCGATTGGGGTCGGTCAATACCAGCATGATGTCGGTCAGAAAGCTTTGAATGAGTCGCTTACGTTTGTCGTAGAAACAGCTGTTAACCAAGTAGGAGTTAACGTAAATACCGCGTCTATTTCTTTATTACAATATGTATCCGGACTAAGCAAAACCGTTGCAAATAATATTGTGAAAAGAAGAAACGAAGAAGGGAAATTCACGAATCGGAAACAGTTGAAGAAGATACCGCGGCTTGGGGCTAAAACATATGAACAAGCGATTGGTTTCTTGCGGATTATTGATGGAGAACACCCGCTTGACCGGACACCGATTCACCCAGAGAGCTATAAATCCACAGAAGAACTGCTGGAATTATTAGGCTACACATTTAAAGATATCGGTACAGATGAATTACGCGAAAAGTTCAAGGCAATCAATTTAAAAGAGGTTGCTGATGAACTGGCTATCGGTGAACCAACACTAAAGGATATTATCGATGCATTAAGCCGTCCGGAAAGGGATCCGCGTGATGATTTCCCGCAGCCATTATTGAAGCAGAACGTTTTATCTCTTGAAGATTTGAAACCAGGAATGGAGATGCAGGGTACCGTTCGCAACGTTGTCGATTTTGGTGTCTTTGTCGATATCGGAGTTAAACAAGACGGGCTTGTCCATATTTCTAAAATGTCCACTAAATTTGTGAAGCATCCAATGGACATTGCTTCTGTCGGGGATGTTGTGACGGTTTGGGTGGAAAATGTTGATGAACAAAAGGGCCGTATTGCTCTTTCTATGGTAAAGAACTAAAAAACTGCTGGGAGCAATTGATGCTTCCCAGCAGTTTTTTTTAGTTCTTCATCTACGTCCAGTGGCAACATCGAACTGCCTTCCATCTCGGGGAGATAGTCCGTACGTCGCTACGACGCACAGGATGGATGCGCTAGTACAGGCATTGCGGGATAACCTGCGTACTTAAGCCTGTAAGGGCGTTTCAGCTTTAAAATTTACTCTTTATCAACAGCTGCTTCTACTTCGCTTAGAGAGATACCGAGTGCTTTTGCTACTCCTTCTCCGTAAGCCGGATCAGCTTTGTAGCAGTTGACGATATGTCTTAACTGTACATCTTTAGATACGCCGTCCATGTTTCTTGCAGTGTTTTCGAATAGACGTTGTTGTGCTTCAGGTGACTGAAGACGGAATAGCTTACCAGGCTGCTCGAAGAAGTTCTCATCTTGTTCATCGAAGTCCCAGTAGTTTGCGTCTCCGCCAAGCTCTAACGCTGGCTCCTGATGCTCTGGACTGTCTTCCCACTGGCCATAGCTGTTCGGGTTGTATGATACATGCCCACCTTGATATGGAACGACGCGCATTGCACCATCACGGTGGTATGGATGGAAGTTCTCAACGTTTTTCGGGTAGTTAACTGGAATTTGCCAGTGGTTCACACCGAGGCGGTAACGTTGTGTATCACCGTAAGAGAATAGTCTTCCTTGAAGCATTCTATCTGGTGAGAATCCAATACCAGGTACAATGTTAGTTGGAGCGAATGCTGCTTGCTCAACTTCTTCAAAGTAGTTTTGCGGGTTACGGTTTAACTCTAATTCACCAACTTCGATTAGCGGGTAGTCACCTTTATACCATACTTTAGTTAAGTCGAATGGGTTATCCGAATGGTTTTTCGCTTGTTCATCTGTCATGACTTGGATGTACATTTTCCATTTCGGATTTTCGCCGCGATCGATTGCTTCGCGTAAGTCACGGATACTGCTGTCACGATCTTTAGCAATTACTGCTTCCGCTTCTTCATCCGTTAGGTTCTCTATACCTTGCTCGGAATAGAAGTGGAATTTAACCCAATGACGCTCGTTATCAGCGTTGAACATGCTGTACGTATGGCTTCCGAATAGATGCATATGTCTGAAGTCTTTCGGAATACCACGGTCAGTCATAATGATTGTTACTTGGTGTAATGCTTCTGGAAGGCTGCTCCAGAAATCCCAGTTCGCTTGTGCGTTATGCAAGTTAGTTACTGGGTCTTTCTTCACGACGTGGTTTAAGTCAGGGAAACGCTTAGGATCTCTGAAGAAGAATACAGGAGTGTTGTTACCTACTAAATCCCAGTTACCTTCTTCTGTGTAGAATTTCAAAGCTGCTCCGCGAATATCACGTTCAGCGTCAGCCGCGCCACGTTCACCAGCTACAGTAGAGAAACGGGCGAACATTTCCGTTTTCTTACCAACTTCAGAGAAAATTTTAGCTTTGGTATACTTTGTGATGTCGTTTGTTACGGTGAGTGTTCCGTAAGCACCGCCACCTTTAGCATGCATACGACGCTCTGGAATAACTTCTCTATCAAAATGCGCTAGTTTCTCTAAAAACCAAAAGTCTTCCATCAATAATGGACCACGAGGGCCAGCTGTTTTGGAATCATAATCATTAGGAACTGGTGCACCAAAAGCAGTGGTCATTTTTGTATTCTTTTTGTTGTTTTCCATACTTTTATTTCCTCCCTGTTCTTTTAACTACAATTATTATAATAACACAATCATTAGCAGATTACTATTAATATAGCTTAATATTTACATGTACGAAATATGAAACACGTCAATTAATGCTAAGCTACGCAATTGAGTGGAAATAACAGATTATTCCCACGAGAGGGGAAAGAGGAGGTGGTTTTTTGATTATTCCATCGCTTTTTCTCAATTAATAAACTTAAATGAGAAAAAAAGGGGTTATAAACGAATGACTGCAATCTATTAATAGCCATCTATCTGTATATCTTATACTAGAATTAATTAGAATAACAATAAACTTGCTTATCAATAAGGAAGATGCAAAAGTTGCGATGAAGTATTATGATATAATAGGAGAAAACTAGGATAGTAAGGAAGTTATTTATGTTGATGAGTAATCAAAAATTAAAGGAATTGGTCAACAGGTTGTCGGTTACTTTTTTCGACAAACCATTTAAAGACCATGTGCGGTTCAATCATAGGCTTCGAACAACGGGCGGAAGATATTTACCAGCAAAGCGACTAATTGAACTAAATCCAAAATATGCCCTAGAAATGGGGGATGCTGAATTTCATGGTATTATCAAACATGAATTATGCCACTACCATTTACATATTGAAGGAAAAGGATATAAGCATGGTGATCGGGATTTTAAAGAGCTACTAAAGGAGACGGGATCTCCCCGGCATTGTAATCCCCTTCCGTCTGAAGTCAATTCTTTTAAATATAAATATGAATGTTCTTATTGCCATAGGTTATATAAAAGGAAACGCAGAATCGATACGAAGAAATATGTCTGTGGAAAATGTAAAGGAAAATTAGTTGCTATATAATAGGAACAAACTGAAAAACGGTCGTTTTCCTCCAACGGCTCTTCAGCAGTAAAACATGAAACTTGTAAAAATACGTTGACGAAATGTAAAAACCATGTTAAATTATATAAGCTGACATTTTCGGTCGTGCCGAATTGTTCGTTTAAAACTCTTGAAAAAGTAGTTGACAAGCAGTAGGAAATAGGGTATTATACTTCTCGTTGACATTATTTAGCAGTTCAAACATTCCACAGTAGCTCAGTGGTAGAGCAATCGGCTGTTAACCGATCGGTCGTAGGTTCGAATCCTACCTGTGGAGCCATACGGAGAAGTACTCAAGAGGCTGAAGAGGCGCCCCTGCTAAGGGTGTAGGTCGGTTTTGCCGGCGCGAGGGTTCAAATCCCTCCTTCTCCGCCATCCTAACATGGCCCGTTGGTCAAGCGGTTAAGACACCGCCCTTTCACGGCGGTAACACGGGTTCGAATCCCGTACGGGTCATCTTTTTAGTGAAAGGTGAAAATGGGTCCGGTAGTTCAGTTGGTTAGAATGCCTGCCTGTCACGCAGGAGGTCGCGGGTTCGAGTCCCGTCCGGACCGCCATCTGATGTTGGGCTATAGCCAAGCGGTAAGGCAACGGGTTTTGGTCCCGTCATTCCTAGGTTCGAATCCTAGTAGCCCAGCCATTTTTCCTGAAAAATCCGAGTATCGGTTGGCATTCATTTAAAATAAAACAATAGATATTTATGATGCGGTCGTGGCGGAATGGCAGACGCGCTAGGTTGAGGGCCTAGTGGGAGTTAAATCCCGTGGAGGTTCAAGTCCTCTTGACCGCACTTTTTTTATTTCTACCATATAATAATGTATAATAATGTGGAAAAACTGCGCCCGTAGCTCAATTGGATAGAGCGTTTGACTACGGATCAAAAGGTTAGGGGTTCGACTCCTCTCGGGCGCGTTGGTCGGCGGGAAGTAGCTCAGCTTGGTAGAGCACTTGGTTTGGGACCAAGGGGCCGCAGGTTCAAATCCTGTCTTCCCGACCATATTTAATCATGCGGGTGTAGTTTAGTGGTAAAACCTCAGCCTTCCAAGCTGATGATGAGGGTTCGATTCCCTTCACCCGCTCCATTATTTAAAAAAAGGGGCCTGTAGCTCAGCTGGTTAGAGCGCACGCCTGATAAGCGTGAGGTCGGTGGTTCGAGTCCACTCAGGCCCATCCATCCCTTTTGATGAGTCAACACTTTTCCGCAAAAAAAGTGTTGACATAAAAAGAAAAGGATGATATTATATAAAAGTTGCCTCGTGAGCGAGGTGAACAAAAGTTTGCTCTTTGAAAACTGAACAAAACAACCAGTATGAAAAAGAGGTAAGAAGTAAAACGTTGGATTGATCTAACGAAAGCTTTTTATCCCTGAATCAATTTTTGAAGCTAAGAATAGATGACGGTG
>NZ_JAKGBW010000021.1 GCF_021556485.1 Oceanobacillus alkalisoli
ACACCGTCATCTATTCTTAGCTTCAAAAATTGATTCAGGGATAAAAAGCTTTCGTTAGATCAATCCAACGTTTTACTTCTTACCTCTTTTTCATACTGGTTGTTTTGTTCAGTTTTCAAAGAGCAAACGTTCTTGCATCCTCTTCGCGAGGTAACTTTTATAGTATATCAAACAAAAACTATCAAGTCAATAACTTTTTTTATTATTTTTTCACGTTGCCACTCCGTTAAAAGCGACAAGAAATAATATACCACACTATTAAACTTAAAGTCAACCACTTTTTTATTTGGATTTTCTCTAGTTTTTGTGGCGGAAGATTAATATAACATGTATAAACTACGAAAGCAACATTATTTTTAACTGTCTATAAATAATTACATTTATTATTACTGTCATAATTAATATGGAGATAAGTATGACCCGCTCATTGGCTTCAAGTCGTCCACACCATTTCCAGCCGTGACAATGTCAGCTTCCTCGTTGCCCAGCATGGCAGTAAATTTACATTATCTCGCCATGCGGGACAAAGTTTTCTTATCATCTCGATTCCTTTATTAAATCCTTCAGCTATACCAATTTTTTCTCATTCAAGAATTCCAAACCGAATTCTTTCTTCAGTTTTTCAGCTATGCATTGCAGCAGGCTGGTGTTTCTAGGGAAGATTCCATGGTTCAGCAAGCAAACCAATACTTACTTTCCCGGCAGCATATTCGTTACGGCGAATGGGTGATTCACAATCCTTCCAGCAGCCCGGGCGGATGGGGATTTGCTGATCAGAACACGATGCATCCCGATCTAGATGATACAACTGCTTCCTAAAAATATTCAAAATGAAGATGGAGGATGGGGAGAGTCTTGCTATAGCGATATCCATCAAACCTATACTCCATTAAGCGTGAGTACAATAACCGACACGGCCTGGGCTGTGGATGCGCTTATTGCTGCTTCGGGCGACGATACACCCGAAATACAAAAAGGGTAAAATTTTTACTGGATCAAACTGACGTATTGGACTGGACGTTAAAATATCCAAAAGAGCAAGGAATGGCAGGTGGGTTTTATATTCATTAACATAGCTACCAATATATTTTTCCTTTACTAGTGTTGAGTCATTACCGGAATAAGTTTTTATAAGTGCGGCGAACGGGAATGGCCGATGATTATGAACTAGACAATGCGATTTAAGCCCTTGGCGACCTTAATGGAGTTGCCAAGGGGTTTTGGTGGTTCCGGGATCATGGAAATATTGAATGTAAGGTGAGGGACCTGTTATTGTGTGTTAGTATGGCGAAGTTTTTTCTCATGTTGAATGACTTTACTTGCGGCAAATTCAGCTGTTTCTTGTGTTTCTTGAAGGTTAATCTGAATCCCATCGACTTTTTTGGTTAGATTATCGATTTTTTCATTTACTTCATTGAAACGTTCATCGACTTCCAGAAAGCGCTTATCCATTTTTTCGTTGATCTGCTTCGAATGTTCATTTAATGCATTTAAAATTTCTTGCAAGACTACTTTTTCTTCCATCCGTTCTCACCTCCTTGCTTTTATTATAGCTTGTCTATGGAGATTTGAGAAGTGTACGATTCGACCCTTCTCTCATTAGTCTTTCAGTCAGATTTTCGTTCGATTCACACGTAATGGACTTCCTGTTAATGCTCGTTTTCTCGTTTAAAGGAGTTTTTCATGAAACCACTTCATTTTTTCTTACAAATTAGTTGTTAGACCTTCCGTATTTTACAAAAAGATGAATGATTTATTAACAAATGCTTGCTGCTTTTCTAAAAAGATTACTATGCTGGTGTTTATTGCCTCTCATCATGATTTGCCTCTGACATCATAGTGATAACTCTTTGTTAACTGTATTCCACAGTTTTGTTACAACTTTCAGGTATTCTATACATGAGATACAAATTATGAGGAGGTCTATTTATGAAAATCAAACAAGTTCTTACAGGTGTACTCTCTATTGGGGTCGCAGTGACTTTAGCTGCTTGCTCAGGAGAAACGGAAGATCAAGAGGAAATTATGGAAAACCCACCTGAGACTGAAACAACTCCAGATACAGGGGAAACAGATCCTGGAATGGACTCAGAAATGGAAGAAGATGAACCTGCTAGTGGTTCAGAACCTGGCTCCATCCCAGGTGATGCTGAGGATCCAAACACTGAAACAGATGAAGATACAGGAATTGAGGATCCAGCGGCAGATACGGAAGAAGATACAGGGTTCGAGGACCCTGCAGCTGATACGGAAGAGCAATCCGATACAGAAGAACAATAATATTTCAATATGTAAACGAAACATCCTCCCCTACATTGTAGGATATAGAATGACTGTCTGCGGAAATGCAGACAGTCTTTTTGATTTTCTATAGCAATGTAATCTTTGCATAACGGATTGATTAGGAATTGAAGAAATGGGAAATATACCCGTATAAACATTAATGAGGTGATTCCAATTTCCAATATGATTAACCAAGAAGAAATCAAGACGTTGAGAGAATTAATCAAAGACGTCGATACTGCTATGCTGACTACAATGACAGAAGAGGGACTTATTTCACGCCCGATGAAAACGCAGAAGATAGAGTTTGATGGAGATTTATGGTTTTTCACTAAAAAAGAAACGGATAAGTATAAAGAAATTTTACAGGATCAAGAAGTAAATGTTGCCTACGCTGGCAAATCCTATGTCTCCGTCCGTGGAAGAGCTGAAATTGTGGAGGATTTAGACAAGAAAAAGGAATTATGGAGTAAAGTATATGAGAAAATTTTGCAAACCTCTTATGATAATCCGGACATTGTTTTGATAAAGGTAAAAGCTGAAGCAGCAGAATATTGGGAGACCGGTAATTTTACGAAAAAAATTGCATTTCTTTATAAACGGATGACGGGAAAAAATTCTGAAGCGGCGCATGTAAATGAAACGATTGAACTGGATAAATGATAAAGTGAAACGATATTCAGTGGGGGTTCTTACTTCCCCGCTGATTGTTAGTTGAACAGAATCAGGAATTTACGGACTGCTTATCCCCACCTTCACATTTAGTTTCCCCTTATGTGGAGAAGCGAGAGGGGTATTACAGACTGTTAATGCGTGATAAAAAAACAGATTTCCAAGTTTTGGGCAATCTGTTTTTTATGAACTTCAGTTATACTAGGTTTAATGTGTTTCTTAAAGTCGTAAAGTTGGATAGAGTGGGACATTTACTGACCCCATGTCCCGCTCTATAAGACCGCTAAACTTGGAATTGATTTACTAGTTCATTTAGGTCTTCTGCTAATCGGGCTAGTTCTGATGCGCTGTTGGCTACTTCTTCCATGGAACTGCTTGTTTGCTCTGATGAGGCAGATGTTTGTTCAATCCCTGCAGCTGATTCTTCGGAGACAGCTGCAATTTCTTGTATGGAGGAATTCATTTTCTGGCTGCTCGTTGCAAATTCTGACACATTAGCGGAGATCTTCTGCATATTCCCCACCATATCCGTCACAGATTCACGAATCTGTGTAAATTTCTCTCCCGTATTTTGAATTTGAACGGTTCCTTGCTTCACTTCTTCATATCCATGATTCAATTCATTTGTCACTTCACTAAATTCGGTTTGTATATGATGAACAATCCCTGAGATATCGGTTACGGAACTTCCTACCTGCTCAGCGAGCTTGCCGACTTCATCAGCGACTACTGCAAATCCACGTCCATTTTCACCAGCTCTTGCAGCCTCGATTGCAGCATTTAAAGCCAATAAATTCGTCTGCGCTGCAATATCTTGGATGACGGTGACCAACTTGGAAATTTCTTGTGTTTGTTCATCTAACCCTTCCACTTTTTGCACGGTAGCTTGTACCATCGCATCAATACTTTCCATCTGATTCGTTGATAAATCCATTAAGACTGACCCTTCATTCGTCATTTCTAACACTTGATTCGATTCTTCCTCGACATGCACTGCGTTACGATTTACATCTTCAATCTGCCCTGTAAAGTTAGACATCATACTGGATAAATCACCTGATTGATAGGCTTGTGTTTCCGCTCCTGAAGCCAATTCTTCCATTGTACTTGTGATTTGCTCTGTTCCTGAACGCACCTCAAAAGCAGATTGCGTAAGTTCTTCACTATGTGCTGACACCGCATGAGAGACGTCCGTAATTTTCACCATAATATCCCGCATGCTTTCATTCATATCATTTGTTGCCGACACCAACTGTCCAATCTCATCTCGCATATTTACATTCAACCGCTCATTATTCAAATGACCGGAAGCTATTAGTTGCATCCGTTTCATTACAGTTTGAATCGGATTTGTAATCAGCCGAGCAGTGATCATTGCGATTGTAATACCTAGAACAATCACCGCCAAAGAAATAACAATACCAAACGTCATAAGTGTATTTACATTTTGTTGTATTTCTTCACCAATCGCTTGAATTCTCTGCTCGGTAGTACCTGCCAGATTTCCAAACCCATCAATTAATTCTCTTCCAAGCGGCTCAAGCGATGTTTCTAAAATAACTCCTGCTTCATCTACATTTCCCGATTCATAAGCTTCAATTATCTCATCGGTTAAATAACCCCACTCGATTTTTCTTTCGAGTAATGATTCTAATTCCGCTGAACCACTTAGCTCGGACGCACGATTTTCTAATGCAATACTCTCTTCCAGTCCCGCTTCAAATGCTTCTTTATACGCCTCATTACCGAACATAATATAGCCTTGAATCAATCTTGTCCGGTCCAACATATTTTTTGCCAACCCTTCATCAACAATCATTAATTCCAGTTCCTTATCCAATACAATATCCAAGTCGTTATTGACTGAATTAATCGAGTAAATGGTGAATCCACTTAAAAGGACAACCAATACCATCATAATAGAAAAGCCAAATAACACCTTCGTTTTCAGTTTTTTAAAGTTAAATAATCCCGTAATCATTTTCATTCAAGCACTCCGATCATCATTTTTATCATGTAAGAGAAATAAATAGGCCTCCTTATCCTATATCGTACAATACACCGAAAATGTTAATCTATTATCGTTAAATCGTACTTTGCAACAAATATTCATATTACTTATTATCGCGATAAGCAGCATAATAACTGGGACAAATGCTCACTGACCCCCATGTCCCAGTGAATCCTTTTTGGGTGTTCTTTCGTATTACGTATAAGAAAGTGAGGGATTTACATGAAAAAATCAGTTACTCTTTTTCTGTTCTTCTTAATTGGAGTTTTACTATTTCCGCTGCAAGCGCTGGCGGTCGACTTTACAATCAATGAAACAACAATTGATGCTTACCTTTTAGATGATGGAAATGTTGAGGTGACCGAATCCCATACGTATGAGTTTGATGGAGAATTTAATGGAATTACCCGCAGCCTGATTTCGAAAGAGGGAACTTCCATTACGGATTTTACAGCACGTGAGGATGGGACTAGTCTAGAGGTTGAATTAGAAGATGAAACATATAAGGTTTTTCGCAGTGGGAAAGACGAGATGGTTACGATTGAACTTTCTTATTTAATCCAAGATGGTGTCGAAGTTTATGAAGATATGGCACAATTTTACTGGCCATTTTTTGATACAAGCAACGAGAGTGATTATGAGAATCTCACTGTAACGATTCATCCGCCTGAAGTGACATCAGATGTGATTGCATATGGGTTTGATGAAGCATATAAAACGGAAAAAATCGAAAGTGATGGAACAGTTGTATTTAAAATGGGGCTTGTCGATAGCGGGAAAAAAGGTGATATACGTGTAGGCTATGATCATGCTTTATTTTCTGCTGCACCGAGCCATGACGGAACCATTCGGGAGGAAATGATTCGGGAAGAACAAGAACTTGCCGACAAAGAAGCAGCTTTTCTCGCGCGCCAAGAAACACTTAGAAATCTCGCTCCTTTTGTAACAGCGATATTCGGCTTACTTCTTGTCCTCGTATTGTTTTATGGCTGGAGAAAAGGACAAATGACGAAGCTTGAAACAGAACATCAATACCATGCCGTTTCTATCGTTCCAAAAGAAATACTCAGTATGCCGGCGACAATTTTTTATTTCCGTAATCAAGTTGCAGACCATGGGGATATGCTAACAGCCGCAATGATGGATTTAGTAAGGAAAGGAAATATTGAATCCAGGAAAGATGGAACGTATTATCTAGTTCATGAAAATACGGACTTGCAGCATGAAATACTGCTTATTGATCTTTTATTTAAAAAGATTGGGGAAAGTCGCACTTTTTCTTTTGATCAGCTGGAAGCATATACGAAAAAGACAGCCAATCAAGAAACGTTTTATAAAGCTTTAACAGAATATCAGAGATTATTAAAAGAGGAAATAAACACTCATCAGCTGCTGAATAAACATAAAAAGCTGCGCTGGACGATAGGATTAACGAGTCTCTTATTAATCCCTTTTCTGATATTATTCGGCGTTCATGAATTGTATCTCTGGCTCATTATTGATTTGATTATAATGGGCGGACTTCTATTAATTGCCATTGTCTTTCAAACCCAAACAGTGAAAGGGCGACTTATCAGACGGCAATGGCAGCAATTCAAGGAAGACTTTAATGAATTGCAATCCAATAATTGGTACACCCTGCCAAAGGATGATAAAGAGCGTGCACTCATTTTCTCTTCAGGACTGAAGGATAAAGAACTGCAACAGAAAAATAAATATTTTATTGAAAATAGTGCTGCTGGGCAACCTGATTCAACGACTAACTTATTATTATTACTGACACTTTCATCAGCTGCGAACACAAATTTTGGTTCAGCTACAACCGTTGCCGCCCAGTCGGTCACCTCTTCATCCAGCACGGGTACAGGAGTTGGCGGTGGCGGCGGTGGATCTGGCGCATTTTAAAAATGGAATATATGTATAATCTGGCTTAATGAAAAAGGGATGCTTGTCCCTTTTTCTTTTTTTATTTATTGTTCCGTATGGCTCGTAATTTCAACACCTTGTAGAGCTTGCGTCGCCAATTGATCAGCCTCACGATTCTTTTTCCGTGAAACATTTTCGTAGGTTGGCGTGATGCCGAGTTGCCGGGTCTTCGCTTCAATCCGGTCCATCCACTTTGCCAGTTCCGCTTCATAGCATGGCCATTCATCATTAAGCTGGTTAACGACGACAAGGGAATCACCGATAAACGTAATTGGCAAATGACGGACACCTAATAGTTCGAGTTCCTTCAATCCAAGATGAAGCGCCGCATACTCGGCTTCATTATTACTAATAAAACCTTCTACTAAAGCATTCCTTCTGATTCGATGTAACTTTTCATCTTGTTTATAGTAAATCACGCAACCTAATCCAGCTTCTCGTGTATTCCGGTCAAATCCACCATCAAAATAAACGACGATATCATGAGGTTCTGTTTTAACTTTTTCCATAAATTTCTTCAGTTGTTTGAATGTCCAATGGTTATCTAGATTGTCAATAAAAGTTAATTGCCTCATTCTCCCTGTCTTCTCCAAATCTTCAGCAATAACAAGAGCCAGACCAGCCTGCATTTCATCCGAACTGAAGACTGCTTCAACCCCGTTTTTCGTTCGATAAGTTAATTCAATTCTCACTTGCATCATGAACCCCTCCCCTTGTCTATTTTCTTGATGATATAATTGGTTAATCGCCTGGATGGAGTAAATATCTCTCCGTTCAGGCGATTAAACGCTTCCCTTTCAAGCAATTAAAAAGCACCTATTCCTTTATCCTAAACTAACCTTCAACTTATAACCCGTATTACAACCCATGATGCGGATTATGATTTTGTCTAGAATGATTCGCTTGTTTCGTTTTTTTCGAACCGGATAGAGGTTCTCCGTAAGGCTGCTCTGGGCTTTGTGGTAGATCTGGATTTTTCTTTTGCTTTGGCCCTTTTGGTCTTGATGCCATCATTGTGCCCTCCTTCCTGATAGGTTAGCTTTTGACGGAAGGAAGGGATTTATTCCTGAAGCAGTTAAATAATCAAATGCGGCTTTAGAGATTTTGAATAATGAAGTTCCCCGTTTTTTGTGACAACGATTGCCGCGACATCTTTTATCCTTTCTAAAGCTGCAATTGTTTCTTCTGCTGACTTGCCAAATAAACGGCCTGTCCAAATTTCACCATCGACGGATTGGTTGGAGACAACCGTCAAGCCAGCAATTTCAGTTTCAATTGGATAACCTGTATGCCTGTCTAAAATATGGTGATACGTTTCATTATTTAACGTTAATTTCCTTTCGTAGATGCCCGAGGTAACAACGGATTGGTTGAAAGCTTTGACAATTGCAATATGATTGCCGCGCTCTTTGAATGGATGCTGGATCCCAATGCGAAAATATCCGTCTGTCTGAGTCGGTGCAGGTCCGTAAGTGAGAACATTTCCGCCTAGATTAATAATAGCCGCACTCACTTCCATCGCTTCTAAATCAGGAATTAAAAGATCCGCGATATATCCTTTCGCTAAAGCCCCAAGATCGATAAACATGCCAGGTTCTTTTAAAAGCACGGTTTGCTTTGCATCATTCAGGATGATGTTACTCGGATCTGTTAAAGGGAGTAAGCCTTGAATGTCTTTATCTGCTGGAACTTCTGTACCGCCGAAGCCAATTCGCCATGCTTCAACGAGCGGGCCGATTGCAATATTTAACGAACTGTCCGCAGGTGTACTATGTTCTTTTCCGATTTTAATTAATTTGTATAAATCAGAATGCACCTTCACTGGCTTCCTTCCAGCATTTTTATTAATGCGCATTAATTCTGATTCTGGGTCATGGGCACTGAAACGTTTATTAAATTCCTTAAGGCGAATTTCCAATTCATCTAAGATGAAATCTGCAAATTTATGCTGAACGGACAATTCAATAACCGTGCCCATCATGCGTATCTCACGACTTTTCATTCGACAAAACCTATCCTTCCACGTAAAAATTCGAAAAAAAGAGGCCATAAAGACCTCTTTTTCTGTCTTTCCTTTACGATTTTTAACCTTGAGCGGTTGCTCCTGAGACTGTATCCACTTTCTCTGTAGCTCCAGATACCGCATCAACATCTCCACCGGTCAGTTGTTGTCCAGTCTGTTTCAAGTACCAGTCGATAATTGGTTTGATATCTTGGACATATTCATTAATTCCTAGATAATTTCCTTCATCATCCCGGATTGCTTGATAGCTGTGAACAACAAACTTGTCCGGTCCGTGTGTTGGTACATGAGCGCGAACCGTATCTTCTTTACCACTTCGTAATTGCTGAATGACCCAGGCAACACTGCTAAAAGCATTTTCCGGGTGACACTGTGCGAGCGGATTACCCACTTGTGCCGGTGTACGGGAAGCAAGCATGTCTTCTGCTTCATACATTCGGTTATAATACAGGAATTGGTTATTACTATCCGCGTATGTTAGTTCAGCCGGCATGGAATTTAAGAAGTAATTCAATTGATTGACGGTTAAAATTCCACGATCCAATTTCACGTACGCGTCACCTTCAACTGCTCCGGTTGCAACAGCCGCCTGTTCTACCCAATCTTCAGCTTCCATATCAATGCCTTCGATTGTTGTATCGATTTTCCCAGTAGCATATAAGTCCTCTGTACTCGATACGTCCTTCATTCCGTCTGGTGCATCTACAATTCTCACTACATTAATGAAGCGAATGAACTTCTTGATACAACCTTCGAGAAATTGGACAGTGTTCGCATCTTTCAGATTTTCTTCTTCATCAAACGCTTTATGCACTTCACCTAACAGGAACTCATTACCTGGCATGACGACCGCATTTACACCCGGTGCATCTAAGATTTGACGTAAATGAAGCTGAGAGCGTGATGAACCTTGCACGTCATAAGAAGCTCCAACAATCATAACTGGTTTCCCGTCGAGCGGATGGATTTTAAAGGACAACCATTCTAGAGCACTTTGTAATGCTGAAGGGATGGAATGGTTATATTCAGGTGTCGCAATGATGACACCGTCCGCTGCAACAATTTTTTTGTTTAGATGTTGAATGGCTTCACTGTTCGTTTGATCATTTGATTGGTTAAACATCGGAACTTTATCAATATCCAGCACTTCCACATCAATCAAATTTCCAAACTTTTTAGCGATAAATTTTAATAATAAACGGTTATAAGAAAACGCTGCATTCGACCCGACAATTCCTACTATTTTCATCTATATTTACCTCCCTATTCATTTTTTTCCCAAGAAAAGCTTTGTGTTTTCTGCTGGGAAGGATTTGCTGAGACTAATTGGTTTGTAATATCAACAAAATGGATAAACTCATTAAATATTCCTTCTAATTCTTCTATTTTCTTCGGATCACTAAGCTTGCCATCTTCATCATAAGCCTGCAGAGAGAATCCAACTAAAAACTCAGAACTCGGCATAATACGTGCTTTCAATTCCGGGGCATCTAGAATTTGCCTCAAATGTGCCTGCGCTCTTGAAGAACCAAGCCTTCCATACGAAGCACCAGTGAGCATAACCGGCTTGTCAATTAATGGCTGGGTTGTATAGGACAACCATTCCAATGTACTTTTTAAAATAGCCGGGACAGAATGGTTATATTCTGGGGAACTTATAATCACCCCGTCTGCTTCTCGAATTTTGTCTGAAAGATCCTGCACTTCAGCTGGTGCTGTTTTGTCAACTGGCTTATTGAATGCAGGAATATCTTTAATTTCATAAAGTTCAATGTTCGCCTTTTCTGCAAAATGTTTTTGTATGAATTGCAATAATTTACGATTCGTAGATTGGTCGGAGTTCGTTCCAACAATTGCTAGTAGATTCATCATTTTATTGCTCCCTTCTCATGTTTTGTACATCACCATCATTCGAGTGTTTTTTTCCGAAAATTCGCGATATCATGATGTATCTTAAAATTTAATACATAAAGATAATTACCCTGCGTCTAGCTACGATAAACATGATATTTCGCTTCTCGAAAATTCCTATTCGAACGATTTAATGTGAGAGTAGCTTTTTTAGCCATCATTTAATCGACTAAACATACCATTCTTACAATCATTAACACGTCATCAATCGATTTGTCCTCCCACATTTCTCTCTTGTGAAATAATTCACTAACTATCACAATTTAAATATACCCCATTCACATTAGAAATGCAATATACTTCACCACGTTGTAACAATTTAAAAATTCGGGACAGGAGGTCGAGAGCATTTGTCCCAGTGAAAAAATGCTCTCGACCTCCTGTCCCGCTCAACAGATTAACTGCCTCTTTTCCTTTTATTCCTCTTTTGATCCAAGTTGAGAAATTCTGTATCCTCTGCTATTTCCACGTCTTGCTTTGGCCTTGTATCGTATTTTCTTACATTTCGTTGTTTGCCTTTATCCTTATTCCTGTTCTTATTTTCTTCCGACATGTTGTAAGCCTCCTCTATACGATTTCAGACTTAGTATATCCTTCCTTTTTATTATTTATTTCAGGTGAAAGTTATCGGATTTTCCTATCTTTTGGTATAATGCGGACATAGAGATTAGAATGAAAAAGGAGTTTTCCAGAATGAAGATAGAAATCAATGGTCTTGAGTTGAAAGAGGAGCATATAAAAATGCTTTTAAATGAACTGAAAGACGAAAAGGTTAGAACGACAGAAGAGTTGCAAAGATATTTAAACGATCATTGGTATACGAAAGACAATGCAAGAAAATGCCACTTGCTCGTTGCCAAACATCCAAAGAAAAGAAGCTTTGCGATTCCATTTGAATAAGAATTCCTTCCAAAAAATAAAGTAGTTTAATGAATTTCATAATACGTATTTAATGCATCACCATCACCATATGTAGTTGAGTTGGTTCGTTCCCAACTACATATGGTGATGGAAAAGCCGACTTTGGTAATTATGAAATTCATTCAGTTTAGCATCCTTTTCAATAAAAAATTCTAAACTACTTATTTTCTCCTAAACAAATTGATTCTGTTCTATCGTATAAACTCCGCGGGAGGTGCTGATCGTAAAGCGAGCCCCATCAAATTCGTACGTTGCTTCCTCTTCAAGAGGGATTTCAAATGTTTCAGCTGGCAAGGATTCATAATTGTTCATCGTTGTTTCGATGAGACCACTTCCGTTTAATTGCAAGGCGTAACGGGATATATAATCATCAATACTCTGTCCCTTCGTGAAAGAAACTCCTCTTAAAACAAGAAGTGTTTCTTTTATATCATCCATTTCCTGCTTCACAATCTTTATCTGTTGGTCATTCCATTGCTGTAATAATTCATTAAACTCTTCAATGCTTAAGCGCCGCTGCTTCATTGTATCACTCCTTTTTATTACGTTTTCCCTCTCTTCGGAAAAACATACAAAGAGTGTTTTCAATTGCTAAGAAAGCGCTGCAGTGCCTCAAATTGCTCTTTAGCATCGTTCCAACCTAACTCATAAAGCTCTTCCACTCGTTCCTTCTTCCGTTCCGCCCTCCCTACCGGCAATTCCAAACTTGGTCGCATCACAAACGCATTTCCTAGCTGTTCCTGTTTAGCGACATATTCAAGTGTCTCATTATAATGCTTATACCGTTCCCTTAATAAATCATTTATTTTCGGATGCTGCTTATACTTAATAATAGAGTACATTTTTCTTGGCCGTTTGAAATAACCCTCTGGCTTTGTAAGGATAATTACATTCTTTTCAAAGCCATCTTGCTCTGATTTTTTTATCGGAATGGGATCACTAATCCCGCCGTCTAATAAATGCCGGCTTTTATATTCCACACTCGACGCTACAAATGGCAAAGAACTTGAGGCACGGAGTAATTTCACGAGATCTGTCCCCTGGTCCGTTTTATTAAAATAGACCGGCTCCCCTGTGTCACAATCGGTGGTTACAATGACGAATTCCTCTGTATTCTGCTTAAACGCATCCATATCAAATGGAACTAATTTATTTGGAATTTCATCAAAAATAAAATCCATTCCAAAAAGTTCCCGTTTCTTGATAAAATTTCTAAAGGAAAGATAACGTTTATCCTCAATAAAACCGAGATTCACTTTTTTGTTTCGACCTTTTTGCCTTGAAAGATAAGATGCGGCCATACAAGCTCCCGCCGAAACACCGATAACGTAGGGTGGGTATAAATCCCGCTCCATAAAATATTCCAGCACTCCTGCCGTATATAATCCGCGCATACCGCCACCTTCAAGGATTAATCCTGCATTAACCATCGTCTCTTCCCTCAACTTTATTGTGAATTTTGTAGGCTTTTTCCATTTATATTATGCTCCGGATACTACAATTAAATAATATCATTTTAACAGGCCTGCCTAGAGTTTGGGAATTTTTTCAATTTAAAACAGGTAAGAAGATTTCTTTCTTGCATACCTGCGTACATTAGATATTGGAAAGGAAGGATTTTCTTGAAGATTAAACTGAAACGAATTTATGATGAGTCCGCAAAAGCAGACGGGGTACGCATTCTCGTTGATCGCCTCTGGCCAAGAGGTGTATCAAAAGAAAAGGCAAATCTCGACCACTGGCTGAAAGAAATTGGCCCGACAGATGAATTACGGAAATCATTTCATGAGGATGAACGGAGCTTTAAACAATTTAAAGAAAAATATTTAAAAGAATTACAATCCGGAGAACAAAAAGAAGCACTGGATGAATTAAAGAAAATAGCAGACGATACAAAACAAATCACCCTCCTCTTCGCAGCAAAAAATAAAGAAGAAAACCAAGCAGTCATATTAAAAGAAAAACTAGAAGATTAGAAGCAAGTCATTTTCCCTCTCCTATTTGCATATGTTTTATTAGGACAACCTTATAGTCAACATGGCAAAAATTATTAAAGGAGAGGAATTTTAACATGAGGTATAAAAACCCAAATACAGAAGGTGCAGTGATCACATTTAAGGACCGTTACGATAACTTCATTGGAGGAGAATATCGTCCACCAGTCAAGGGGTTATATTTTGAAAATGTCAGTCCGGTAACTGGTAAAGCATTCTGTGAAATCGCTCGTTCAACAAAAGAAGATATCCAGTTAGCTGTCGATGCAGCGAGTGAAGCAAAGGAAGCCTGGGGGAAAACTTCGGTTACGGAGCGGGCAAACATTTTAAATGAAATTGCCAATCGGATTGAGGACAATATGGAAATGCTCGCCGTTGCGGAAACCTGGGACAACGGAAAAGCGATCCGAGAACCACTTGCCGCTGACTTGCCATTAGCCGTCGATCACTTCCGCTATTTTGCCGGTGTTATCCGAGCGCAAGAAGGCGGCATCAGCCAAATCGATCAAGACACAGTTGCCTATCACTTCCACGAGCCGCTCGGTGTTGTCGGACAAATTATTCCATGGAATTTTCCGCTGTTAATGGCGACTTGGAAACTTGCACCAGCGCTCGCTACCGGTAACTGTGTCGTTTTAAAACCAGCTGAACAAACACCAGCATCGATTCACGTATTGCTGGAGTTGATTCATGACTTGCTTCCTCCAGGTGTATTAAATGTCGTGAATGGATTCGGGGTCGAAGCTGGTAAGCCAATTGCGACAAATCCGGGGATTGATAAAGTTGCTTTCACTGGGGAAACAACAACCGGCCGCTTAATTATGCAATATGCATCTGAAAATATTATCCCGGTAACATTGGAACTTGGAGGAAAGTCACCGAATATCTTTTTTGAAGATGTTATGGACGAAGATGATGGTTTTCTCGATAAAGCGGTGGAAGGCTTGACGATGTTTGCTTTAAATCAAGGTGAAGTGTGTACGTGTCCTTCTCGGGCCTTGATTCATGAGTCCATTTATGATGAATTTATGGAACGGGCACTCGCACGTGTCAAAGAAATTAAAATCGGCCACCCGCTCGATACGACAACGATGATGGGTGCACAGGCCTCAACGGAACAACTAGAGAAAATCACCTCCTATCTTGATATCGGAAAACAAGAAGGCGCGGAAGTGTTAATCGGAGGCAATGTAAATAAACTGGGCGGAGAGCTCTCCAACGGTTACTATGTAGAACCAACTATCTTTAAGGGACATAATAAAATGCGCATTTTCCAGGAGGAAATTTTCGGCCCGGTTCTTTCTGTCACAACATTTAAGGATAAGGAAGAAGCACTGGAAATTGCGAATGATACACTCTATGGTCTTGGTGCTGGTGTCTGGACGCGAAACATTAATACGGCTTACCGCTTTGGCCGGGAGATTCAAGCCGGAAGAGTATGGACGAATACGTACCATCAATATCCCGCTCATGCGGCGTTTGGCGGGTATAAAAAGTCTGGAATCGGACGGGAAAATCACCAGACGATGCTCGCTCATTATCAGCAAACGAAAAACTTACTGATCAGCTATAGTGAAGGTCCTGCAGGTTTATTCTAACTTTCCTTTGTCGGGAAGCTAATCATATGTATTGATTAGCTTCCCTTCTACATAGATTGAAAGAAGGAGGGATCTTTTGATGGTACAACGTGTAGTTGCAACGGAAAGTACACTTCAATTAATCGAAAAGTTGAAAACGATCCACGGCCCACTCATGTTTCACCAATCCGGGGGCTGCTGTGACGGAAGCTCACCAATGTGCTACCCGCGGGATGAATTCCGCACCGGTGAATCGGATATATTACTTGGTAAAATTGGAGACACACCTTTTTACATGTCCAAAGATCAATATGAGTACTGGAAACATACTCAGCTTATCATTGATGTAGTCGATGGCAGAGGTGGTATGTTTTCCTTGGAAGGTCCAGAAGGCAAACGATTTTTAACAAGATCCCGGATATTTACAACAAAAGAACGAGAAAAATTGGAGTTGTGACAGCGGGACGTGGGGTCAGAGCATTTGTCCCAGTGGGACAGTTGCTCTGACCCCTTTGTCCCATCTCCCCCTAAATTCCCTAGCAATTTAATGGGGTATTTCCTCTTCTAACCTGTTATAATAGATATATCATTTAACGAAATTTTATCGCAATCTATTATTCTACTTTTGGACTTGAAAGGTGAGCTGCTTATAAATGAGCACGTCAAATGTAATTATGAAACGAATAATCATTGGAATACTTATTGTTATTGGGGGTTTTCTTACATATTTCTATTTCTCGCAAATCTTCCCCATCTTGCTAGCACTGCTGCTCGCGCTCATTTTTGAACCATTCGTTCGGCTGATGATGCGCAAATTCAAGTGGGAGAAAAGAATCTTACCTGTTTTGATTACCTTTCTATCCTTTCTTGTCATTAGCGGCTTCATCATCTATATTACAGTTGTCGTCATTTTTGACATTCTTTATGGATGGGCATTTCAAATTCCGCGCTACGCCATCGAAATTCAGCATTTTATAGAAAACAATATTGAAAAGTTCTATGAATTTCTCCAAGAAGTTCCAATGGCAGATGTAATTATCGAGGAGCTCGAAGCGTTATCTTCTGATTTCATGCAGACAGCATTAAGTATTACGACATCCATTATCACAGGATTTGGTTCTATTGTACAAACTATTGTAGCGGCAATTCCAAATTTAATTTTTGTATCATTATTTTTCTTGATTGCTTTGTTTTTATTCAGTTTGGAATTACCAAGAGTAAAAAAAATCTTCTGGAGCTGGTTCCGTTCTGACCTCGCCGCTAAATTGCAATTCATTTCGAAGCGCATGGGAGAAGTCTTTTTCGGGTATTGGAAAGCACAGCTCGTTTTAAGTATCGGGGTATTTATTTTATGTTATATCAGTCTTAAGTTTATTGCGCCAGGCCCTGCCCTGATCATGTCTTTCATCATTTGGATAGTCGATATTATTCCATTGTACGTCGGGCCCGCGTTGGTGCTTGTTCCATGGGCACTGCTTGCTTTTATTCTCGGAAATACATTTATGGGAGTTCAGTTGATTATTCTTACAATCGTGCTCCTTGTATTGCGCCGAATAATCGAACCGAAAGTGCTAGGAGATTCCATTGGTCTCGCTGCCCTGCCAACCGTGCTTTCTATGTATTTTGGTTATGTGCTAGCAGGCGTGCTTGGCCTAATCTTCGGACCATTTGTCTATATCGCATTCATTACAGCCAAAGAAGCAGGACTATTTGAATTAACCTCAAAACCAGGACGAACAGGAAACTAACCTGTCCGTCTTTGGGACAAGGGGTCAGAGCATTTGTCCCAATTAGTGGCGGGACAGTTGCTCTGACCCTCAGTCTCATTTCTTCAATCGTCTTAAGATTTCATCTGTCACTTCTTCTGTCGAATGCTTTCCACCTATATCTGCTGTCGTAATTCCAGCACTCACGGTGTTTTCAATAGACTCCAACACAAGCGTGCCCAGTTCATCTTCCCCGAAGTGATCAAGCATCATTTTTGCCGTCCAGATTTGACCAATTGGATTAGCTTTCCCTTTTCCTGCAATATTAGGTGCTGACCCATGCACCGGTTCGAACATCGATGGATATTTTCCCTCCACATTAATGTTCGCTGTTGGCGCAATACCAACACTTCCCATAATAGCGGCACCGATATCCGATAAAATATCCCCAAAAAGATTACTCGCGACAACGATATCGAATTTTTCCGGCTGTGTAACAAAAAATGCTGATAGTGCATCAATGTGCTGGGAGTCTGTCTCCACTTCCGGGTATTCCTCCCCTAGATCTTTAAATACCTCATCCCAAAACGGCATCGTATGAACAATCCCATTCGATTTCGTAGCACTTGTTACATGCTTTTTTCTTTTGTCTGCCAACTCAAAGGCATAGCGCATCGCCCGTTCCATACCTTTTCTTGAAAATATGTTATTTTGAATAGAAATTTCATCTTCCCCACGGTAAATCCTTCCGCCAACCTCACTATACTCACCTTCACTATTTTCCCGCACGATAACTAAATCAAAATCTTTCGGGCTCACAAGCGGAGTTTTTATACCACGGAGCAATTTCGCTGGGCGAACGTTGATTTGCTGTTCAAAATCACGACGAATTTTTATTAACAAACCCCATAAAGAAATATGATCTGGAACAAGGTCCGCGTTCCCTACCGCTCCTAGAAAAACAGCATCAGAATCCGATAATCGGTCGATTCCGTCTTCAGGCATCATTTTCCCGTGTTGCAAATAATACTCACAGCTATATGGAAATTCCTCATACTCAAACTTCAATCCCCCATGCAGTTCTGCAACCGCATCCAAAACTCGGGTAGCAGCAGGCACTACCTCTCTTCCAATCCCGTCTCCAGGAATAGAAGCAATTTTGAACTTTTTCATAATAAAAACCCCTCCTTGTAAAACTACTATTCAACTATTCTTCATTAGTATACCAAAAAGCGCGACACAGGGTCAGAGCAACTGTCCCAAAACAGGAGGATAGGCCCTTAAATTATTATTCCCACACCTTGAAATGACATGGACGGGTAACCTAGCAATTTTCGTTTGCCTGTTCATTTTCTCCACTGTACCGACACCTGGCGAGACAAATACACAAGAACGAAAACCTGCTTACAGTATGAGAACGATGCGAAATAAATTCTAAATATGCTTAGTCGGACCAGTTTCCATTTGGTCCGACTAAGCATATTATTTAGGAAAAATTCCCATTTGATCCATTTTAACCGCACGGGTAGCAGCAAATGTTTTAATATATTTATCTATCATCCGCTCCCCGCCGAAATCATCCTCATAAAAACCAGTAACAGCAAACCCGGCATCAATTTGACCTTGAATTTGATCCTCTAGTGTATGGGCAAACTCAATTGTTTCCTCTCTCTTTAGAAACTCTTCAAGCGCCTCTCCCCCTAGATGGTCAAGTGTGGAAGAAGGAATCGGATGTCGTACATCAAGATTTCCCTTTTTCTCCTGTTCATCATCAAAAATCCATAATAGTGGATTAGTGAATCCAGCTATGAGTACACCTCTCTGCTTCAACACCCCTGCAATCTCTTGCCAAACCGGCCGTGGATTTTCGATAAATAAATTTGACACTGGATGAACAACAATATCAAATGACTCCTTTTTAAAATGACTAAGATCCGCCATATCTCCTTGCACCACTTTTAAGTTTAAACATTCGCGTCTTGCAACCTTTTCATCCTGCTCCAGTTGCTTCTTAGAAATATCCATGACGGTTACATCTGCACCTGCAGCGGCTAGAATTGGAGCTTGTTGTCCGCCGCCTGCTGCAAGACAAAGAATTTTTAAACCGTGAATTGACGCAGGAAACCAATTCCGCGGCACTGACTTTTCTGACCCCATGTCCCAATTTTGTTATACTAGAAACAGTAGTTATAAAGTAAAGGAGTTATGGTTAATGAAGAAGTTTATTAATGCAACGATTTACGGGAACCCTGATTCCCATGAAATTTTAGTAGAAAACAATCAATTTAAAGTAATCGGCAATGATCTCGGTGACGCAGATGAAGTCATCGATTTAGGAGGTCGTCTTGTTCTGCCTCCATATGTTGATCCACATCTCCATTTAGATTACATTTTCTCCGGTCTTGGTGAAGGAAATGCAAACATATCAGGTACGTTGTTCGAAGGGATTCAGCGCTGGAGTGATAATAAGAAAACTTTGACTGAAGAATTGGTTCGGGAGCGTGCCATGAAAGGGATTCAGAAGGAAGTAAGCAAAGGAGTACAATTCATCCGAACGCACGTTGACATTACTGATCCGAACCTCACAGGAATGAAGGCATTAATCAAACTTCGCGAAGAACTAAAAAGTATCGTAACCCTACAGCTTGTCGCCTTCCCCCAAGAAGGATTCTTCCGCTACAAAGGGGCTGAGGAATTAATGGAAAAAGCACTCGAAATGGGTGCAGATGCCGCAGGAGGCATCCCCCACTTTGAGATATCCTATGAACATGGGGTAGAGTCCTTAAGACGAATTGTTGATCTTGCCATTAAATATGATGTAATGATCGACATCCACTGTGACGAGAATGATGACCCGAACAGCCGCTTTCTAGAGGTCCTGAATGCCCTTGTCACGGAAAAAGAGTACGGCGAATACACAACCGCAAGCCACACGACAAGTTTTGCTTCGGTAGAAAATAGTTATGCGAATAAAATGATGGGTCTTTTTAAAGAATCAAAAATTAATTTCATTTCATGCCCAACGGAAAACGCTCATCTTCAAGGACGCGGGGATACATATCCGAAACGCCGCGGTTTAACCCGTGTGAAAGAATTGCTCGCGAATGGAAATAATGTCGCATTTGCTCAGGATTCAATTGCTGACTACTGGTACCCTTTAGGTAATGGAAACATGATGAATATTTTGGATAACGGAATCCACCTTGCCCACTACACCCACATTGATGAGATCAACAAAGCATTTGACCTGATTACGTATAACGGTGCAAACATTATGCGGGTAAATGAAGAATATGGAATTGAAGCCGGAAAACCAGCCAACTTCATCGTGCTTGATGCAACAGATGCTTATGAAGCCATCCGAGAGCGCGCAGAAGTGCTTGCTTCTGTTAGAAATGGTGAATACCTGTTTAAGCGTGCTCCGAGAGTGAATGAAATTGAAATTGACTTTTTAAAAGAACTATAAAGTAAAACTAACCTTTAGTGGACGTTTTCTTTCATCCCACACTGGTGGTTAATTGAACGAATCGGACTGTTACTAGATGTTGAATCTCCCACTTCAAGAAATGAAAGAAACTTTTTATTACTAAGTGGGAGGGCCAACAGCCAGTTACACTGCGATAAAATATTAAAAAACTCCCCTTCTACCATACATCTGAAGGGGAGTTTTCTATAATTATTTATGTCTATCGGATATTCACAAATTCCAGTCCGAACATTTTCGCTAAATCTTCTATTTGCTTAGCCGTAACCGCAAAGGATAGAACCGTATGATGACCTCCACCATATTCAACCCATTTTTCCACGCCATGCTGGAATCCGGATTTGATCGTCATCATTTGACGAGCGACCGGAAGATGTGGAGCAGGCTCTTGCGGGATACTTCCTTCCACTTCGTACATGACCATCCGGAAATAATCACCGAAATCAGAAATTGTCAAGTTCACACCTTCTCCTTCCACACCATCGAATACTAAGCGTGCAGGATCTTCCTTATCACCAATCCCTAGCGGGTGAACCTCCACACGTGGTTTTGAGCTTGCTAATGTCGGATCGACTTCAAGCATATGCGAGCCCAGAATCGCTTCTTCACCTTTTACTAAGTTGTACGTATAATCTTCCATAAAACCTGTCAGCTTGTTATGAGCCATAATCTTAATTAAACGGTCAAGTGCTGCTGTTTTCCAGTCACCTTCACCGGCAAAACCATACCCAGCTTCATTTAGACGCTGTACAGCCATACCAGGGAGTTGCTTCATGCCCCATAAATCCTCGAAGTTCGTCGTGAATGCAGTATAACCGCCACGCTCTAAAAATCTCTTCAATGCGATTTCAATTTTGATTTGTTCTTTCACTTGGTTTTCGAAAAATGCTGGATCATTTTCGCCAACAACAAGTTCATATTTCTCTTCACACTCTTTATATACTTCATCAATAGCCTCATCCGTCACTTCATTCATTTCAGCGACTAAGTCACCAATACCGAAGTAATCGACCGTCCAGCCGAATTGAATTTGCGCTTCAATCTTATCCCCGTCCGTAACAGCCACATTACGCATATTGTCACCAAATCTGGCAACTTTGATGTTGAAGCTTTCATTATAAGCAACCGCAACATCCATCCACTGTTTAATTTCCTTTTGAACATCTTCATCTTTCCAGTGGCCAACAACAATTTTATTGTTTTTCTTCAGACGGGCATTAATGTAACCATACTCTCTGTCCCCATGTGCACTTTGGTGCAGGTTCATATAGTCCATATCAATATCTTTCCACGGAATATTATTTGCTAATTGTGTGTTCAAATGAAGCAATGGCTTTTGCAGCAGTTTCGTCCCTCTGATCCAGTTTTTCGCTGGAGAGAATGTATGCATCCACGTAATAACACCAGCAACTTTATCATTATAGTTAATTTCCTTCATCACATCCGTGATACTATCAGAATCCGTAGCAACTGTTTTAAATACAATCGGATAAGGGAAATTACTCTTTTCATTTAATTCATTTATGATTGTTACCGCGTTTTCCTTAACCGCATTCAATGTTTCTTCCCCGTATAAAGGCTGACTTCCTACAACGAACCAAAATTCATATGGATTTATTTCCAACATAATAAAGACCTCCTTGAAGTTACGTATCTTAAGTTCCCCTGCTTCATT
This sequence comes from Oceanobacillus alkalisoli, assembly GCF_021556485.1. Classification (GTDB taxonomy): domain Bacteria; phylum Bacillota; class Bacilli; order Bacillales; family Amphibacillaceae; genus Oceanobacillus; species Oceanobacillus alkalisoli. The sequence goes on from NZ_JAKGBW010000021.1 coordinate 22,184, forward strand.
CACAAGGTTTGAATCTCTTTACAGGACTGTACTTTAATAGAAACTCTCTGTAAACCGCTTACATTTTTTATTGTATATCAATAATACGTATAAGTCAACAATAAAATAATTTGTACGTATAAAAATATAATAAGAAATTCCCTCCAACTAACAACAGTCTCAATAAAGCCAGCTATTACAGAGCATTTTTCACTTCATTATTTATACGAACAAAAATATTATAGTTGATTCGTCTGGACAATAATGATATTATCTATTTGTGAAAGCCTTTACTTCCAGCTGAAAGTAACCATAGAAAAGAGGAGGATACAGTAGTCATACGCAATTAATTCTTCATTTCATTATAGTTGTACTGATAAATAATTCCTTTTCTCTTTATTAGTACTCTTTGGTTTGTAAGCCTTTACTATTTTAAAAAAATATTTACAAGAAATGCTTTACACTTAGGGAGGGGATTTTAATGGTAAAAGAAAAAAAGATTTCTCATAAATTTATTTATTTCTTCGGAGCTTTTGGAGGAATACTATTCGGTTATGATATTGGAGTTATGACAGGAGCGCTTCCGTTCCTGCAGCAAGATTGGGGACTGCAGAATGCGGCAACGATTGGCTGGATTACTTCTTCGATTATGTTAGGTGCAATCTTCGGTGGTGCTCTCGCCGGGCAACTTTCGGACCGTTTCGGACGCCGGAAAATGATTCTAGCTTCTGCGGTTATCTTTGTGATTGGATCACTCCTGTCAGGAATTGCACCGCCTAATGGCGATATTTTCCTGATTCTCGTTCGTATCTTTCTTGGTCTAGCTGTTGGTGCAGCTTCTGCACTTGTTCCGGCCTATATGTCGGAGATGGCTCCAGCCAAGTTACGCGGGCGATTATCCGGGATAAACCAGACTATGATTGTTTCCGGTATGTTACTGTCTTATATTGTTGACTTTTTACTAAGTGGTTTGCCGACCACAATAGCGTGGCGCTCTATGCTTGCGATGGCAGCGGTACCAGCTATCATTCTGTTTCTTGGTGTATTAAAGTTACCGGAGTCCCCTCGTTTCCTTATTAAAAATAACAAGATCCGGGAAGCTCGTCAGGTCTTAAGCTATATTCGTCCAAATAAAGAAGCAATCGATGCTGAAATTAAAGAAATTCAAGAAAGCAGTAAGAAAGAAGATCAGAAAGTTTCTTGGGGTGCTTTATTAAATAGTAAATACCGCTATTTAGTCATTGCCGGTGTCGGTGTAGCAGCATTCCAGCAGTTCCAAGGTGCGAACGCGATATTCTATTATATCCCGTTAATTGTAGAATCAGCTACTGGACAAGCAGCAAGCTCTGCATTGCTGTGGCCGATTATCCAGGGTATCATCCTAGTAATAGGTTCCTTAGTTTTCCTTGTTATTGCAGATAAATTTAAACGCCGGACATTGCTGACCCTCGGGGGTACTGTAATGGGACTTTCCTTTATCTTCCCTGCAATCATCAATTCCATTGTTCCAGATGCGAATCCGATGATGATTGTTGTGTTCTTGAGTATTTATGTCGCGTTCTATTCCTTTACATGGGCACCTTTAACATGGGTAATTGTCGGAGAAATCTTCCCGCTGCTCATCCGCGGACGTGCATCCGGCTTAGCTTCATCCTTTAACTGGATCGGATCATTCCTCGTCGGATTGCTTTTCCCGATTATGACCGCATCGATGGCACAAGAAGCTGTATTCGCCATCTTTGGTATCATCTGTCTGCTCGGTGTTGCCTTTATCCGTATCCGTGTACCGGAAACTCGCGGCCGTACATTAGAAGAAATTGAGAAAATCGGTGAAATGAAAGGTTTGGCAAAGAACAATAAAACAGCCTAAAATGAAGAGAGAAACAGAATAATAGATTTGGAGGGACTTTTTATGAATCTAACGGAGACGTCCAAAGCGATTCAGCAAGGTGATGTATATCTCGGGATTGAATTAGGTTCTACTAGAATTAAAGCTGTCCTGATTGATGACGATTTCAATACGATTGCTGCTGGAAATTATGCTTGGGAAAACAAATTCGAAAATGGCATGTGGACTTATTCCCTTGAAGATGTTTGGAAAGGGATTCAAAGCAGTTATCTTCAAGTAGCCGCTGACGTAGAGAGCAGGTATCACACGAAGCTTGCAAGTATTCGTTCCATTGGGGTAAGTGCCATGATGCACGGCTACTTACCCTTCTCAAAAAATGATGAATTACTAACGCCTTTCCGTACATGGCGGAATAACACAACAGGACAGGCTGCGCATGACCTGACCGAACGATTCCAATTCAATATTCCGGAGCGCTGGAGTATTGCCCATCTTTATCAAGCAATCCTTGATGAAGAAGAGCATGTACGCGAAGTTGATTTCATTACAACACTTGCAGGTTATGTCCATTGGCAATTATCCGGAGAAAAAGTGTTAGGTGTAGGTGACGCTTCCGGAATGTTCCCGATTGACGATTCGGGAACTTATTCTGATAAGCATGTAAAGTTGTTTGAAAACCTGGAGAATGTCGCCCAGTATGACTGGAACCTCCTTGACATCCTGCCAAACGTACTACAAGCAGGTGACCAGGCCGGCACTTTGACGGAAGCAGGCGCCAAATTACTAGATATAAACGGAAACCTTCAAGCCGGCAGTATCATGGCCCCTCCTGAGGGGGATGCCGGCACCGGTATGGTTAGTACGAATAGTGTCCGCAAGCGAACTGGAAATATTTCTGTCGGGACTTCCGCCTTTTCCATGCTTGTCCTTGATAAGCCATTGCAGAAAGTATATAAAGACATCGATCTCGTGACGACACCAAATAACGAGCCGGTTGCAATGGTCCATACGAATAATTGCTCTTCCGATATTAATGCTTGGTCCAGCATCTTTAAAGAATTTGCTGAACGTCTTGGCATCAATCTTGATGAAGGCCGCTTATTCGAAATCCTGTTCCACTCCACAACGAGATCAGAACCGGATGCAGGCGGATTAATCAATTACAGTTATTTATCTGGAGAAAATATTACGAAGATGCCAGAAGGACGTCCGCTGTTCGTAAGAGATGTCAATAGTTCCTTTACGCTCGCAAACTTTTTCCTTATGCAGTTGTATGCAGCATTTGCTCCACTAAAAATTGGAATGGATATTTTAATTAATGAAGAAAAAATCGAGACAAATGTTCTAATCGCACAAGGCGGACTATTTAAAACACCTGTCATCGCACAGCAAGTTCTTTCCAATGCGCTGAATATCCCGATTACCGTGATGAAAACAGCAAGTGAAGGCGGCGCTTGGGGAATGGCAGTACTAGCAGCTTACGCGAAGCAAGGAAATAAAGAAATCAGTTTAGAAGATTTCCTTGACCAATACGTATTCACGGACCCGCAAAGCTCTACCTTAAGCCCAGAACCTGCAGGGGTAGAAGGTTACGAGCAGTTTATTACAAAATATAAAGCTGGACTGCCAGTTGAATCAGCTGCAATCGAGCATATATAAATAAGAATACCGGGCGAACTATATGCCCGGTTCTTTTCTATTCATCGTCACTCTATAAAAATCGGATGCATTTTTTCTGTCCCCTTACTCCCATTTTCCTTTTCTGGCTTGCCAATTCTGATTCTTATTAAAGAAAGTTCGTTACAGATACTTTTTTTATATGAATGAATTTCATAATTACCAAAGTCGGCTTTTCCATCACCATATATAGTTGGGAACGAACCAACTCAACTCATATGGTGATGGAAAAGCATTAAATACGTATTATGAAATTCATTAATATGTTAAATTTACCATAATATCGATTGCCTAAGTGGGTGAAAATTTCGACATTTCTCTATACAAAATAAAAAGTCCGAATGATGAAACCTCTCTTAGAGGAAGGTTTCATCATTCGGATTTAATTATCCCTTCTTTTCCTGAAGAGAATCATGAAGTCTCTTTAAGTCTAGAACCGAATCCCGTTCAATCAACTCCGGCTCATAAACTTTCGAACGGACTTCCTGTTTATTAATCATTTCAATCATCATTTTCCCTGCATCGAATCCCATCTTTTCCTGGGGATGACGAATCGTTGTCAGCCTTGGGTTCGTATAATTGGAAAACGGGTAATCATCCACGCCAATAATTGAAATATCTTCCGGGATTTTCAACCCAATCTCTTTTGCAAAATTCATAATTTGAATCGCCAGCTGGTCATTATAACAAACGATTGCCGTTGGAGCATATTTAGAACGTGTCAGCATCGTATGCAGCTTTTTAAATATGTTATTTATTTTTTCCTCTGTCTGATACATCATCATGTCACCCATATTCGAGATTTCCGGGTGATCCTGATAAGCCTTAATAAAGCCGTTCATCCGGTCAATCCCTTGCTTATCATCTACCTTAAAGATTCCGACAATCTGCTGATGCCCTTTGGAAATCAAATAATTGGTCGCCATCTCCCCTGTCCTAACATCATCCATCACTAAATAGGGAATATCGAGATTATCATACGTCGCATTGATCGACAACATCGGGATACCCATCGCTTTCATATTATCGTACATATTTTTATTCAGATTATTTCTCGCACTCTTTGTTGGCTCGATAATAAATCCTGATAATTGATTGGCTGTCAGATTCGTTAAACTTTTCCGCTCTTTCTCTGGATTGTTCTGCGTATCTGCAATGAGTATCGAGTAACCGTATGTCGAGATATAATTATCGATGCCGCTGATGATATTCGGGAAAATATAATCCGCTATATGGGTTGATATGAGTCCGATCGTCTTATTTTGAATCTGCTGCTTCGGTTTACTTTTCCAATCATTCACAAATATACCAGCACCTTGAATCCGGTAAACGAAATTATCCTTCTCCAGCTCATCAATGGCCCGGCGCACCGTGAAGCGACTTACCTCATATATTTCCATCAACTCTGATTCCGTCGGTAATTTATCACTTATCTGGTACGTACCAGATAAAATCTTCTCACTTATATCTATTTTTATTCGTTCATATTTTTTAACCATGGTGAGGTCCCCTTCTAGCCTATATCACTTTTATGTAAAAGTTTTAAAAATTTCATTTATATCATGACAAACTCATTATAACATAATGAAAAAACGCTGCCTTGAAGGAGCAATTGATACACGCTTCAAAACAGCAGCATTTTATTCAATCTCATTTACTTTTGCCCATAATAAGCATTTTTTCCATGTTTTCTTAAATAGTGTTTATCTAATAAATAGGAATCCATGTCGATCTGATGGGGGTTCAATTGTAATGTATGATACGTCATTTTGGATACTTCCTCCAGTACGACGGCATTATGAACCGCATCCTCTGCTGATTTCCCCCATGTAAATGGACCATGATCATTGACAAGAACTGCCGGTACTTCAGACGGATTAATTTGTCTTTCTTCAAAAGTCTCCACGATAACATCGCCTGTCTGCTTCTCGTAATCCTGAACTACTTCTGATTCCTTCATTTTTCTCGTAACCGGAACCGAGCCATAAAATGTATCTGCGTGGGTCGTGCCTGCAGCTGGTACATCTAGGCCGGCTTGCGCAAATGTCACCGCCCATGGTGAATGAGTATGAACGACACCTTGGATTTCCGGGAATTGTTTATATAATACAAGATGAGTTGCTGTGTCACTCGATGGATTCAAATCACCTTCAACAACATTCCCGTCCAAATCAAGAACAACCATTTGTTCCGGCATTAATTCCTCATAAGCTACACCACTCGGCTTAATGACGACAAGATGCTTTTCCCGATCAATTCCGCTGACATTTCCCCATGTGAACGTGACAAGATTATATTTCGGCAGTAACATATTCGCTTCATAGACCTCTTGTTTTAACTTTTCCAACATCGGCATTCATCCCCTTACAGAATTATTAACTCTCTTTAGTTTATACCACTTGTCCGTATAAGTCAAAGCGAATTGACTTTCATACGTATAACTGATACAATTATTTTGTAACCGTTTACTCAAACTAGAAAGTTGGTGCCCATGATGGTGACAATTACAAATGAAAGATTAAGCGCTCAAACAGACATCCCCTTAAAGAAATACACCGTAGACAATGGAAATGGTTACGCCTTTTCCTGTCTGAACATCGGTGCTACGTTGACGTCCCTAACGATGCCAGATAAAGACGGCAACATTCATAATGTTTTACTTGGTTTTAATGAACCGCAAGATTTTATAACAGACCAAACGTACTTCTTCGGAAAAGCCATCGGCAGAGTTGGCGGAAGAATTAAAGATGGAGCTTTCCAGTATAATAATGAACATATTCAACTGCCACAAAATGAAGGGAATAACACATTACATGGTGGCAACAATGGATTCCATAGCTTATGGTGGGACGTTTCCGCACTTGGGAATGGTATTATTTTTACAAAAACGATTCAATCCGAGACGGACGGATTCCCAGCTAAGCTCATTGCGTCCATTTCGTACACTTGGATTTCCGGAAACCAGTTACAAATTGAATTTACCGGTGAGAATCAATCCGAAATTGCGACTTTATTCAATCCAACCACCCATAATTACTTTAATTTAAACGATGATAAAACAGCAGGGCTGGGAGGTCATCAATTAAGCATCCGAGCGCGCAAGACGGTAGAGCTTGATGAAAACCAAATCCCGACTGGTAAACTACTAACTATTTCAGACACAGCTTACGACTTTAACAAGGAAAGTAATCTTTTAGAAAAACTGGAATCTGTCAAACAAACTGGTGCTTCTGGCTTTGATGACCCTTATAAGGTGACGGATTCAGAAGTTGCCGTATTAAGGAATTTAGATAACGGACGATGTATCCGCATTCATTCTGATCGAAATGGACTGGTTTTTTATTCTTTAAATGCGACGGAATCAAAAATAACTGTAAATGATGGACATGCCCTTTCCCCTCATATGGCTGTTGCGCTCGAGCCACAAACATTACCTGGTGCGGTACATCATCCGGATTTTGGAAATATTGTGCTTGATGCCGGTGACAAAAAGACATACCGGATTATTTATGAATTATCTGTGGACGAATGATTTGAATAGATAAACTAGAGTGGCTGGGAGCAAAAAGAAATTGCCCTTCCAGTCACTCATTTTATTTCCTCCCGTAATCCGCCTTAATCTCGCCCCACTTTTTCGTATCCCATTTCTTAATTTTATTTTCGTACGTATGGGTATGAAGCCATTCAAGCGCCCGGTCAATCAAATTCCAAATTTCTTCTGTTGATGCATCCCTTTTTAACGTTGTCGAAACCTTTTTTTCCCGTACCCATTTCATCGCATTGACCGAATCGGTATAAATTGTCTTCTCGCTGCCCTGTTTCTGCAAGAATGCGAGGGCATGCACAATTGCCAGGAATTCTCCTAAGTTATTCGTTCCCTTTTTAATCGGACCATAAGAAAAAACGACTTCTCCTGTACGCGTGTCTACCGCTTGATATTCAATCGGACCTGGATTTCCACGGGTACCGACGTCAACAGAAATACTGTCATAATCAATTTTTTCTTCAGGGGAATTTGCGGAAAGATTTCCCGCCGGCTTCTTGCGCTGCATGGCACTTGCATTTCCACCACTCCCCCAATTATTCTTCCAGCCCGCTTTATATGCCTTCTCTGCTTCCGCAAGACTAGGATATGATTTGAATTTTGCTTGTTTATAACCGCTCGTCTGTTTCTGGCAGTCTGCCCAGCTCGTATAAATACCAGGATTTCTGCCCTCCCAGACGACATAATATTTTTGCTTTGCCATTATTGTACGACTCCTTTTTTAGGTGCTTACACCAATTAACTAAGCACTTAATCTATCACGAGCTGCCCCTTTAAACAAGGCGAAAGCTGCAACAGATAAAATAATTCCTGAAATATACGGCAGTTCCATTGCAACCGAGTACAGAACTCCCCCAAGCACTGGGCCGATGATTCTTCCAAGAGAATCAACTGAAGATAAATAACCGGTCGTCTTCCCATAACCCGCACGTGATTTTTTCGTTAAGAGAGACGAAATACTCGGCCTAATCACACCATTCCCCACTCCGAATATCGCAAGGAAAATAGCTGCGGTGATGAAGTTCTGTGTAAATAGGATGAGCGCAAATCCAATCGCTGAAATGATAATCCCCGATTGAATAATCCGCACTTCGCCAAACTTTTTCGTCAATTTCCCCATATTCCCTTGAACCGCTGCACTCGCAAGGCCCATGATCATAAAAATATATCCTAGCTTCACTGCGTCAAGCCCGGCTTTAGCTGCTGCGAAATAAGCAAATGTCGCTTCCAGCCCTGCAAGGGATAGTGTAATGAAAAATTGCAAGAAGTAAAGAGTCGCAAACGGTCCCGCAATTGCTTTACGGAAGGGCTGTTTCTTGTCTGCACCCGCTTTTCCAGCTTCTGAATATTGCAAGGACTCTTTTAAGAAAAACATGACGAAAAGGAGTGTCAGAAACGATAAGGCTCCCGCTATGTAAAATGGTGCATGCAGATTGATATTTGTAAATACCCCGCCGATTGCAGGACCGAAAATAAATCCTAATCCTGTCGCAGCACCGATTATCCCCATTCCTTTACTGCGGTCTTCTTCCGTTGTGATGTCTGCAACGTACGCCATCACGGTCGGCATGTTTGCTGCTGACAATGCCCCGCCGATAACCCTGGCGACAAACAGCATCCATACTTGTGTAGATAGAGACATAAGGAAAAAGGATAGCGATAAGCCAAATATACCTACCATAATAACTGGTTTTCTGCCATACCTGTCCGATATCCTCCCCCACATCGGCGCAAAAAGAAATTGCATGAATGAATATACTGCCATTAATAATCCAAGTTCCGTAGGCGAGGCACCGAGGTCCTCCGCATAGAACGGGAGCACTGGAATGATGATTCCAAAGCCGACCATCACAAGGAACATGATCATAAAGAGAATTGGCAGCACTTTTTTTAGTTTCAAGTTTATACCACCTTTATTCATTAACCTTACTTTTCCACTGTATATGTTGAATTTAAGTTCTTCACTTCTGTAACAGTATAATTTATGCTAGTTTATTCTTCTCCTTAAAGGATGGAATTCACCTTATTTAGCTTCTTTTTTTATGCTAGGCCCCTTCTATGAGACAGTTTCACGGAGCTAGAGCTAATTTTGTCTAATAGGCCCCTCCTATGAGACAGTTTCACGGAGCTAGAGCTAATTTTGTCTGATAGGCCCCTCCTATGAGACAGTTTCACGGAGCTAGAGCTAATTTTGTCTGATAGGCCCCTCCTATGAGACAGTTTCACGGAGCTAGAGCTAATTTTGTCTGATAGGCTCCTCCTATGAGACAGTTTCACGGAGCTAGAGCAAATTTTGTCTAATAGGCCCCTCCTATGAGACAGTTTCACGGAGCTAGAGCAAATTTTGTCTGATAGGCTCCTCCTATGAGACAGTTTCACGGAGCTAGAGCAAATTTTGTCTAATAGGCCCCACTTATGAGACAATTTCACAGATTTAGACCTAATTTCGTCTAATAAAACTCTTATACGAGACAGTTTCACGGTTCTAAAGCTGATCTTGTCTAAGAGAACTCTTATATAAATCTATCGCTTTCATTATACGCTAATATAGAAAATATGGCAGGTGTGATGTCTTTTTTCGCAGTGAAAAAAGCAGGCTGTACCAAGGCAGCCTGCTTAGCTTTTCACTATTATTTTCCCTTAACAGGATATTTCCTCGCAATGAATAGCAAGATCACTCCAACCGCCATCATCGTAATCGCACTTGAAAAGAACGGCAGTCCCAACGTCTCTGCAGTCGCTCCAGAAACAAACGAACCGGCAACTGCACCAAAGGAAAAGAATGCATAAAAGATTCCATACGCTTTCCCGCGGTCCACTTTAGATGAAGCCTCTGCAACAATCTTGTTCATCGAAGGGAATACAAAAGCAAAACCGATGCCATAAACGACCATGAGTAGCATATTCAACCAATAAATGGACACGATATTCAGCATAATATGCACAGAACCAATAATCATGATTCCTGTAATGACAAGCGATAAGGAAGAAAGCCGGTCAAATATCCGGTTGATAGGCGTCAAGAAAACAATGAGTGCCACAATGCCATAGGTGCTTAACATCATTCCCGTTGTTTCCGAGGTAAGTCCCATATCGCTCACCTTTAAAGGCAAGGCAAATGCCAATGTTCCGTTACTGATCATCAAAGCAAACGCGGCAAGTGATGCTTGGAGAACTAACGGATGCTTCAGAAGCGGCATGAATTCACTTAAAGAAAACTTCCCCTTCTCCGTAGACACATAGGACTCCTCAATAAACTGATAAATTAAAAACGAACTGATGAAAAATAAAACCGCTACAAAGATGAATACATATTCAATTTGCGATCTTGCTGCCATCGCACCGCCAATTGCTGGACCTGCAATCGCCGCAATCCCGATAGCTGCACCTGTAAATGCCATTGATCTACCGCGAGTTTTTGACTTCGAGATGTCACCAACATACGCAAAAGCTGCCGGGATCAGCACCCCACCAGCAAGTCCGTGGAAGAAGCGAATAAAGAATAGCTGCCAACCGGACTGGGCAAGCGGATAAAAGATAAGGATGACTGCCGCAAAAAGCATCCCTGTTAAGAGCATTCTTTTTCTTCCATACCGGTCAATCCAATGCCCGCCGAAAATATTACCGATCATATTGGTCAGCGAATAAATAGCAACAATTGACCCGGCCAAAAGATGAGATGCTCCTAATTCCATCGCATACGGCGTAATAATCGGCAACTGGATAAATGTATCCAAGAATGATACAACGATAATAATAAATAAAATTCTACTCATACTATAACCTCTTCACAGATTTTTCTATCCATCATTATACCTGAATAGGGTGAAATATACAGTTGATAGGGGCTAACAGAAAACTTATTTCAGATAAATTGTTACAACCTTGTCAACTCCTATATAATTAAATGATACCCAATACATGCAGGAGGGAATGTGATGGCAAATAAACTAATCTTAGCCTCATCATCACCAAGAAGACAAGAACTGTTGCTTCAAGTAAAGATACCTTTTACGGTTGAACCTGCAGACATTGATGAATCACAGATCACTACAACAGACCCAATCGAGAAGGTAAAGCAACTAGCAATTTGGAAAGGTGAAAATATCCCAATTCACCATCCCAACACAGTCGTCTTATCAGCTGACACGATCGTTTCTTATGAGCACACGATTTTTGAAAAGCCCCGTAATCAAACTGAAGCAAAGCAAATGATTTCTACTTTAAGCGATCAAGTCCATGATGTGTATACAGGTGTGATGATTCGTTCTTTACAAAAGAAAACTGTTTTTGTGGAACGCACGCGTGTGGAATTTTGGCCACTTAGTGAAGAAGAAATTGACGCGTATGTAGCAACAGAAGATCCTTATGATAAAGCTGGTGCATACGGCATTCAGAGTCTAGGTGCGATGTTTGTAAAACAGATTATCGGCGATTATTATACGGTAGTCGGCTTGCCGCTATCCCGGGTTGTGAGGGAATTACGAGATTTTGGGATCGTTATAGAGTAGAACCCACACAAAAAATCATCTGCCGCTTCCGCTATTTTCTTTTGCGGATGCAAAACATTTTCATGGCAACTTAAGGCGCTTACAATTAGTCCTCTGCTTTCAATCTTATTCCTAAATTCCTGTTGTTTTTGTTTATTGCCAAGCAGCTCATCAACCCTACAATGTGCATCACCGGGATGCCCGCCTGTCCCAAGTTCCACCGCTTCAACACCTTTAGCCGTAACATAATCAAGCATCTCTTCCAAGCCTTTAGCGGAAAACAATACAGTAAAAACACCTAGCTTCATCGAAACGCCTCCCTTTGTAATCCGTTACATTCATTATACATAAAAAGAACAAAGCCAAGCTAAAAGATTATATATTTCGAAAATAAACGTAATTTAGTATTGACAAACAACTCATTCGCCACTAAAATAAATTGTAATCGATTTCAATTCAGGATATTATACCCGAGAATAGAGGTAGAACGAACGTGGCAAACATACAACAAATTGCAAAAAAAGCAGGAGTTTCTGTTGCGACGGTATCAAGGGTTTTAAATAACGCTACCTCAGTCACTCCAAAAACAAGAAGTAAGGTGGAGCACGCAATCAATGAATTGAATTATGAGCCAAGTATGCTCGGGCGAAATTTAAGAAACTCAGAGAGCCGGCAAATACTCGTTTTACTGCCAGGTATCTCCAACCCGTTCTATTCGGAAATTATTAACGGGATTCAAACAACAGCCATTGCCAATAACTACAACATCCTTCTATGTGAAACAGATTCAAAGCCTGAGCGGGAAAATATTTACTTCAATATGGTCAAAAACAAACTGGCTGATGGCGTTATATCCATGGATCCCACCGTCAATATGAAGAAACTCAAAAAATTAGCTGAAAAACATCCCGTCATTCTCTGCAGTGAATATGAAAAAGGCGGCAGCATCCCCTACGTGACAATAGATAGTGAACTGGCAGCCTACCAAGTCGTCAAACACCTTATCCGTCTTGGCAATGAAAAAGTTGCCCTTATCAATTCCGATGAAAAATTTCTGTATGCAAGGTTACGCCGTTCAGGTTATGAACGTGCCTTAAAAGAATTTAATCTGCCTTTAAAAAGTGAATGGATTTATCATACGAAAAACCTCGATTTCCAACAAGGTGTCCAGGCAATGAGAATGCTGCTCCAGCTCGAGGAGAAACCGTCAGCTGTGTTCGCTGTTTCGGATACATTAGCAATCGGGGCGTTAAAAGCAATCAACTTAGAGCCAGGACACCCGAGTATTGCAGTTGTCGGTTTTGATAATATTAGTTTTTCGAATATGACTAATCCAACCTTAACGACCGTTTCCCAACCGATGCATCAAATGGGTTGTCTTGCCGTTGAGATGCTATTGAGCAAAATGAAAAATGAAAAAGTAGACAGCATTGTGTTGGAGCATGAATTGATCATTCGTGAATCAACCATGGGGTAGCAGTCATTCTTTTCATTTTAAGTAAAGGAGGTTTTGCTAATGAAATTCAATGTGGGTATCATTGACTGCGGTTCCATTGCGCTTGAAACTTCTTTCTCACAACTCAAATTTTCCGAATAAACGCATAATTGGAACGAAAAATGTATCATTTCAGGAGGATGACATGTTCCATAATCTTGCTATCAATTCAAATACGTATCATGGTTTTTCACTGGAACAAGCAATAAAAGGTGCAAGTAAAGCCGGCTTCAAACAAATCGAGCTAGCGGCAGTTGATCACACTCCCCACCTTTTAGCCGATATGACAGATACAGAACTCCAAGCAAAGAAAACATTGCTGGAAAGCTACGGAATGACCTGTATTGGAATAGGCGCGCACAGCAATCTATTGACCGATGCAGGTATCGAAAATTTACTCAACAGCATGAAGCTTGCAACGTATTTCAATTGCACCTATCTTATCACTTCCACCGGTGAAGCCCACGGAGATACAGACATTACGCATGATGAAAAATTGCTTATAAAAAACCTTGAACCGGTTTTGCATAAGTGCGAGGAACTAGGTCTCACACTGGCAATTGAGACACATGGCACTCATTTTGCAACTGGGAATTCTTTGAAAAAGTTAGCCCAACAGTTAAACAACCGCTTCACGATTAACTATGACACTGCAAATGTGATTTTTTACGGAGATGTGCTGCCGTATGATGATTTGACAACTTGTATAGACAGGGTGGCGTTTATCCATTTAAAAGATAAGCTTGGAAAGAATAAAGAGTGGAACTTCCCCGCAATCGGTGATGGTCATTTGGACTTCAAGCGCATTTTTCACGTTTTAGAATCAGGAAATTTCAACGGGCCAATCAGTGTCGAAATTGAGTTTACACCAGACGATCCAAAAACATTAGAAGAAGTAAATCATGCAGTGGAAAGATCCTTTTATTATCTCAAGCGATTACTAGAGTAGGAGAATCAGTATGTTAAAAATAGGACTTGCAGGTTTCGGTTTTATTGGAAAAACCCACCTGGAAGCTTACAAGAAGATTCCAAATGCTGAAGTGACAGCAATTTGTACGAGTGGCAACAAGGAAGGTCTAAACGAATTTACAGGAGCCATTTTTTCAAATTATGATGCACTCCTTAGACGAGAGGATATCGATGTTATTGATATTTGTGTACCGACGTATTTGCATGAGAGATATATTTTAAAAGCAGCAAAAGCAAAGAAACATATTATTTGTGAAAAGCCACTCACCCTAAATGTAGAATCTGCCAACAGAATAATACATGCAGTGGAGAAAGCTGGAGTACGATTATTTGTTGGCCATCTCCTCCGCTTTTGGCCCGAATATCAGTGGATAAAAGCATTCAGTGGGACGATTGAACAGCATACAATCGATACGGTTTATGCCAAAAGACTAGGAACGCTGCCGAAATGGAGTGAATGGTTTAAGCACCCTGAAAAAAGTGGTGGGGCTCTTTTCGATCTTCATATTCACGACATTGATTTTATTTATCATTTACTTGGTGAAGCAAAGTCGGTATATGCGGTCGGTAAACAAAATTGTAATGAGGCATGGGATCATATCATGACAACACTAACCTTCAAAAATGGAACGAAGGCGTTTGCAGAAGCCTCCCACCGAATGCCTGCACACTTTCCATTTACGATGTCTCTACGCATGCAAGCGGACCAAAAGATGGTGGATTTTCAGTTGGAGGCTGGAGCAAATATTGAGCATATCAATAATAGCAGACTTATTCTCTACGACGATGAAAAAGCGACAAACGCAGAAGTTGCTGCAGGAGATGCTTTTCAAAATGAATTAGCCTATTTTATCGATTGCCTGGAGAATGACAATGCCAACGAAATCATACCGCTTCAGGATGTACGGTACGTTATCCACCTACTACAAGCAATTGAAACTTCACTGCGAACAGGTCGAGTCATCACTCTCGGATAAGATTAAACTGTCACACGAATCAACCATGGTTTTACGATTCATGAACATATTAATGAATTTCATAATACGTATTTAATGCTTCACCATCACCATATGTAGTTGAGTTGGTTCGTTCCCAACTACATATGGTGATGGGAAAGCCGACTTTGGTAATTATGAAATTCATTCATATATTAAAGGGGGTAATTTCATTGAAAAAGATATTAGGATCCATTGCTCTACTTTTACTCGCTGCCATTCTTGTCGCATGCGGGGTTGATGACACCGATTCAGGTACTACAGGAGAAAGTGATAATGAAAGTAATGAGAATGGAGATTCCGGCGACAAGTATAAAGTCGGAATTCTTGCACCCGCAGTAACCCACGGCTGGGTCGCAGCAGTTGCTTATCATGCCGAAGCGCGGGCAGAGGAATTGTCGGATGAGATTGACTATCAGATTCACACAAGTAATGATGCATCAGAAATGACTTCACAATTGGATGACTTGAAAACATGGGGAGCAGAAGTAATTGTCGCTTTCCCGCAATGGGAAGGGATGGAAGTCCCGATTCAGCAGGCAATGGATGAGGGGATTGAAATTGTAAACTTCGATATCGTCATTGATGTGGATGGTGTCTACCGGGTTGCTGGTGACAACTATGATATGGGTGTTCAAGGTGCCAATTATATTGCAGATAAAATTGGCACAGAAGGTGAAGTTGTCGTTTTGGAAGTACCTTCTGCCGGGTCTGTTTCGGATTTAAGGACAGCCGGATTCATGGAAACAATTGAAGAAATTGCACCTGATTTAACAATCCACACCTATGCAACGCAGTTTACGAGAGAAGACGGCCTAGCTGACTTTGCCGATATTTTAACAAGTTTAAATAAGATTGATGCTGTGTATTCACTCGATGATGAAACTTCAATCGGTGTCCTCCAAGCAATCGGTGAAGCCGGAAGAGATGATATCCAGGTCGTTACGGGCGGTGGCGGCATGCAAGAATACTTTAATATGATGCCGGATAATGAAGACATTTGGATTCAATCTGCGCTTTACAGTCCAGCAATGGTGAAAGATGCTGTCGACGTCGCCCTTGATCTATTAAAAGGAAATGATGTAGAAGCAGAAACGATTATCCCAACAACTGTTGTAGACAGAGATAACTACGAAGAATTCCTTGATGACGAATCACCTTATTAAACAAGCAATGGACATAAAAAACTGAAGGGTTATAGATTGTTTGTAACCCTTCCTCCCCAACCTGCCCGGAGGTGATGATAATGAAAGTCGAGATGCAAAACATACGAAAATCTTTTGGCAGCAATGATGTGTTAAAAGATGTGAGCTTTTCCATTCAAGGTGGTGAAATATGTGCCCTCCTCGGTGAAAATGGAGCTGGGAAATCAACTTTAATGAATATTCTCGGCGGTGTCATACAGAAAGATTCCGGTTCTATATTAATCGACGGAAAAAGAATAGGTTTTGAAAAACCCGCGGATTCGATTGATGCAGGAATTGCTTTCATCCATCAAGAGCTGAACTTAGTCAATGATTTGCCGATCTATGAAAACATGTTTCTCGGACGCGAACTGAAAACCAAACGCGGAAGTTTGGATTTACAAGAGATGTATCGTAAAACGGCGGAGATCTTTGAGCGGATGAACGTGGATTTAGATCCCCGGAAAATGGTCAGAGATTTGGATGCTTCCTATAAGCAAATCGTTGAAATTTGCCGGGCAATGATGACTAATTCCTCCATCATTATTATGGATGAACCGACCACTTCCTTAACAGACGCAGAGGTTAGTCGAGTTTTTACCATGATGAAAACGATGCAGGATCATCAAGTCGGGATTATTTTCATCTCCCATAAACTGAATGAAGTTATGCAAATTTGTGACCGCTATCTTGTCCTTCGTGATGGTTTATTAGTTTCAGAAGGGAATGTTAGCGGGGTAACAACGAAAGATCTCGCTAGTTATATGGTTGGATTTGATGTACGGACCGAATCCCTGAGAAGAGAAAAGGATCCGGATGATATTGGTGAAGAAGTTTTACGCGTAGAAGGATTAACAGATGAAGAACATTTTCGCGATATAAACTTCACTGTACATGCTGGGGAAATTATTGGCGTTACTGGACTTCTTGGTGACGGACGCAGCGAGCTTTTCCAAGCAATTTTCGGGGCTGATACGTATCGAACCGGAAAACTATATTTATATGGCAATGAAATCAAGATAGCGAATACATATCAAGCTATCAAAGCAGGAATTGCCTACCTCCCCCGCAATCGAAAGGAAAATGCGATTCTCAAGGATATGACTATCTTTGAAAATGCATCCATTTCTACATGGTCGATGTTTTCGAGACGCGGGATTATTAATACGCGCAAGCACCGTGATGTCTTTGAGCAGCAACGCAATACATTACGCTTGAAGATGGGAGAGTTAACGGATAGTATTATGAGCCTTTCCGGCGGGAATCAGCAAAAGGTCGTTTTATCAAAATGGCTCGCTACGAATCCGCGGGTATTGATCTTAGATAATCCTACCCAAGGAGTTGACGTCGGTGCAAAAGAAGATATATACGATATCATTATCAAACTAGCTGAGGAGAATATTGCAATCATTGTACTTTCCAGTGAAGCTCAAGAGATCATCCGAGTCTGTGACCGAGCACTTGTCATGTATCACGGAGTTATTCAAGGGGAAGTAAGTGGCAACGACATGGATGAACAGACAATTATGCGTCTTGCAACTGGTGGCGAGCCCGAGCTAAAAAGGAGTGAACAGCAAATATGATGCCGAATCCAGAAATGACACCTCCTGTTAACAATAACAAGAAACGAAACGTTAAAGAATGGTTCCAGCATAAATGGGCGAATGATCCATTGTTTAGTATCTTAATCGCTCTTATTATCATGGTTATTCTACAGACTTTAACGCTAGGTTTTGATTATGACTCTATTGGCCAGTGGTTCCAGGCCTGGACAAATAACTGGATCAATATTTTAAGAAATAATGCTGGTGTCGGGATTGTTGCATTAGGGATGACGTTTGTCATTATGACTGGAGGAATCGACTTATCTGTAGGCTCCACCCTTGTCATTACAGGTGCATTTGCCATGTATTTACTTGATACGGGCGCAAGTGGAATCTTAGGCGAGATTGGGATTACCGGAACACCTGCAATTTTTCTTACGATTCTGCTCGTACTCGCTTTCGGTTATTTGTTGGGAGCACTTATTGGTGTGTCCATTACGAAAGGGCTCGTCCCTCCTTTTATCGCAACATTAGGAGCAATGATGATTTTCCGGAGTGTAACCCAGCATTTTACACAAGGGTATAATACAACGGTTCCAACGGAGTTTTTACAAATAGCCAGTTTTAAACTTGGCAACCTTATGATTATGCCTATCATTTATTGGGCAGTTATTGCAGCTATCCTCTATTATGTCTCGAAAAGGACTACATTCGGCAGACAAATCATCGCCGTCGGATCGAACGAAAGAGCCGCTCGATTATCCGGGGTGAATGTCAATAAAGTAAAATTACGTGTATATGCGCTAATGGGGCTGCTAGTTTCCATCGCTGCAATTATCCAAGTATCCAGAATTGGTTCCATGGATTTTTCCAATGCGGGGCGTGGAATGGAAATGGACGCGATTGCAGCTGCTGTCGTCGGAGGAACGCATATGCTTGGTGGACGCGGCTTTGTGCTTGGAACAGTATATGGCATGTTGATTATCGCTGTCATGAATAATTTGTTGAACCTGTTTGGTGTCCCTCCCTTCTTACGGGAAGCATTTAAAGGCTTCATTGTTATTGTCGCTGTCCTGCTACAGAGAAAGAGTGAGAGTTCATGAAAAAACAGGAAGATGACCTTTGCCTTGCAGTCAAAGAATCCTCTTCCTGTTTATCGATTAACCTTCTATTCTATTAAAAATCGTCATAAAGAAAAACACAATATAACTGATCAGTAATGTTACTCCGCCACCAATATAAATAATAAGCAGGACAGCTTCTGGTAATTCAAACGGCTTCACCATGTATAACCACATGCCGATTGAGAGGCCAACTGATCCAATAATTGCACACCAGACATGGACTTTCGCCAATACAGGAGTAGAGGGCTTGAATACCTTATAATATACTGCCCAAGCAAAAAGACTTAACCAGCCAGCGACTAGAATATGAGCGTGGACCGGGCGGAATGCATACGAACCTGCCCCAGCCATATGTGCTCCGAGAATCGCTCCAACTACACCGAAAGCAGCTGCTAATCGCAACAATAATAAACTATACTTATTATACATAGAAAATCCTCTCCAATTCATTCATCATTCGTGCTTTTTTCATCTACCTCTTTAATTTACAGCAATAATATGAATAGAAAATGAATTGGATTAAACTTATTTACCATTAGGTAACTTCACCGTGAAAACAGTGCCTTCTCCTTCTCTGCTGTCCACCTGAATCGAGCCATCATGTAATTTAATAATTGTCCACACAATCGATAAGCCGAGTCCCGTTCCTTCGACTGTTCTTGTCCTCGATGTATCAGCCCGGTAAAATCGATCAAAAACCCTCTCTATCTCTGTATGTTCAAGCCCGATTCCCGTATCTTCAAACGTAACGATAACCGCTTCATCTTTTTCTTCAATGGATAGGTTAATGCTCCCATCCGGCTTATTATATTTAATCGCATTTGATAACAGGTTATCCCAAACCGTATTCAATAAAGCTGGGTCCCCGTTCCATTCAATATCCGGTAATGTGTACGCCAGCATGAGTCCTTTTTCATTAATCTGCCACTGATAATTACGGACTAACTCTTTCAACTGCTCCCCGAGGTTGAATGTTTTCCGCTTCACCAGATCATCGTTGCGATCCAATGATGCAAGAAGCAATAATTGATCCGTCATACTGGATAGCCGTTTTATCTCTCCATTAATGATTGAAATATACTCACCCTTCTCTTCGTCACGAATCGATTCGTTTTCCAGCAAGTTCGTATAGCCTTTAATATTAGATAAGGGTGACTGGATATCGTGAGAGATATTGGAAATGAATTCCTTCCGTACATCATCCAATTGTTCTAACTTTTTTGCCATTTGAACAAAGCTTTGTGAAAGCACTCCGAGTTCATCACTCCGTTTTGTCTCGATTTCCACATTAAAGTTCGCCTCCGCGAGCGATTTCGTTGCCGCTGTCAACTCAGATATCGGCTTCACTAAATATTTCGTACTGATTGCAACTAAAATAATACTTAACAGAATCGTCAGCACAAGCAGCCAGGCAAAAAGAAAATGCATTTCATTGAAAAGCAGTTTAATATCCGGTCTTAGGAACAGCGCATAATTTTCCCCGTCATGCGTGATTGGAACACCAATTGTATTCTTTAATTCATTTGCAAAAAAGCCAGTCACAAATGTTTCTTGGGGAAATTCAAGGATACCATGATATACTTCCCCGTTTAAAACTTGTTCCACCGTTTGTTCCGCAAGGCTCTCATCCCTGAATTCCGCTCCGTAAAAATCTCCTTCACGAAAATCATCAACTAAGTACATCTGATAACCGACAGATGCAATACTTTCTAAGTACTCGGTCAGATTGATATTTGGATACTCATCAATATAAGATTTAATCGATTCAGCGATTGTTGTAATTTTTTCATCGTTTTCTGGCTTTAATTTTTGCTGATAATACATATTGGATAGGATAAAAGCTAAAATACTGCTGAAAATCATAATCCCAATGGTAGCAACAACCAGCTTGACATAAAGCGTCCTCATGTGTGTTTCGCCTCGAGTAAATAGCCAACTCCTCTGACTGTTTTTATTTGGAAGTCATCGGTCCATGTTGAAAACCGTTTCCTAAGCCGCTTAATATGCACATCTACTGTGCGATCATCTCCCTCATAATCAAAACCCCAAATCTGCTCAATGAGGTGCTCGCGGGTAAATGCCTGCATTGGATGTGACATAAGGAAATAGAGCAGTTCAAACTCTTTTAAAGGTAAAAGCATGGTTCGGTCCCCCGCCTTTACTTCATATGTCCTTTTATTTATCGTCGTTTCACCGAACCGGATGATAAATTCATCCTGTTCATTATAATAAAGGCGCAACAACGCTTTAATCCGGAATTCCAATTCCTTTGGCTCAAACGGCTTCACGAGATAATCATCTGTTCCCGCCTGGAATCCTTGCTCCTTATCATCGATTTGGCTTTTAGCTGTCAGCAAGATGACAGGAATATTGTACCGTCTCCTAATTTCTTTCGTGAGTTCATATCCATCCATAAACGGCATCATCACGTCAACAACCGCTAAATGACAGTTCTCTTCATGGAGAATTTCTAATGCTTCGATTCCATCCTTTGCTTCCAAGACGTTATATCCTTGTTCTGATAAATGAATGGAAACAAGATTCAAGATATGTTTATCATCATCTACAATTAAAATAGTTGTCATTGTATTAACTCCCATATAAATAGTTTCTTTAACCAAACTGTACAGAAAAAAACAGCCCTGTGCAATACCAAGGGCTGGATGGAAAATATGAATGAACGGGGATCATTAGATGATCCCATCACTCATTTTAACCACATGATCTACAAATTCAAGCATCTCTTCATCATGCGTCACCATCAAGGTCGTGATCTGCTCACTTTTCGTCAGTTCGCGAATCAGTCCCATAATATCCTTCGACCGCTTGGAATCCAAGCTTGCTGTCGGTTCATCGGCAAACAGGATTTTAGGTTTATGAATCATCGCCCTGGCAATGGCAATCCGCTGCTTCTCTCCGCCTGACATGGAAGCTGGATATGCATTTTTCCGGTGGCTCATTCCTACTAAGTCTACCATTCGATCCACTTCTTTTTTCTGCTGCTGTTTCGTTAATTTCGACTCGGATACCTCGAGCATAAGCAGAAGTTGTTCTTCCGCTGTAAGAAATGGAACAAGATGGGCAAATTGAAACACAAACCCGAATTGACTCGCCCGGATTTTACGGATTTGTTCCTGATTCATTCCGGTTAAATATTCACCGCCCACGATTATTTGACCGTCTGATGCTTCCTGCAGTCCTGCCGCTATCGTGAGCAAGGTGCTTTTGCCAGATCCGGATGCCCCGACCAGTGCTGTCACTTCTCCTTCCTGAAGCGAGAGATTAATCCCTTTTAATATCTCTTCTTCCACTTCACCATTCGTAAACGTTTTTCTTACTTCATCCATTGTCAGTATCGCCATGTTAAATTCCTCCTTGCTGGATTGCCTGTAATGGATTGACCTTTTTTATTTGGATCCCTGATAACGTGGAACCAATAAATCCAATAATAAGGAAAATAATCGATAATTGAATTGTTGTTCCAACCGGTAAGCTAAAAGGCATCCCTTCCGGCGCAATTTGATTAAATAACTGACTCAGTGCAATCGATAGTCCAAGGGCCATCAGTGTAATGAAGATCATTTGTGTCCACATCATTTTAAATAGACTACTTGTTTTGTAACCTATTGCTTTCAAGATTCCGTACAGACCAATTTTTTGCACGTTCATCATATAAAAGAAAATGCCAAACAACATCCCGCTAATCACGACTAGAAACCAGACAATCATATTTAATGACAGCTGCTCCGCACTGAAGCTTGGAATCGTATTTAAAAATTCATCCTTTGTAAAAGCTTGCAGTCCGCTGACAGATTCAGCAGTTTCCCCGTCCGGTACGAAGACTAGCTGCATTTCCTCTACCCGGTACATTTCCTGATAATTTTCCATATGGATAAAAGCAACAGGCGCATGGCTGAATTTCTCTTGATCCACGAAACCTTTTACAGTAAACTCACCACTAAATTGATTATTCGTCAGTGTATCCCCAATCCGAATGCCTTTCTCCTCCAGCGAACGGTCCAAGATAACTTCCCCATTCCCTACTTCAGGGAAATTTTCCGATGGGCTTGAGGTGACAAAGGCTACACTTTGCTGTTTGTCGTCCGCATCATGTAGAAAACCCATCTGAATCGACAATGCAGTAGCATTTTCCTCTTTTTCCAGTAACTCTTCTTGTGTACTCGCGTCAATTCTTGATAAATTATATGTCTCTTCTGCATCTTCACTCATATAAAACTGCCCATCCGGCAAATCTTTAATCAGAGCCGCATTATCCTGCGACAACCCATTTGCTAGCCCCGATATAATAAATGTCAGTAAACTAACGAGAAAAACAATCGAACCCAATATTAAAAACCTTACCTTATTCTTCTTCATCTCTTTCCAAGCAAGATTCATCCTCATTCCTCCAAACTCAAAATCTCATTAACATGAATGAATTTCATAATTACCAAAGTCAGCTTCACCATATGTAGTTGGGAACGAACCAACTCAACTACATATGGTGATAGCGAAGCATTAAATACGTATTATGAAATTCATTAACCTAAGAATACAACCAAAAGATGAATAGAAAATGAACAGACCAGGACACTGGGACATGGGGGCAAAGTTGTTGTCCCGATTGCCAGACATCTGAAAATAATAATTTTTTACGGAATAAGGCATATTATTAAAAAAGGAGGGGCCATGTTGGATTTCCCGAGGATTCATACTAATTTCCAGGGATGGTGTCATTGCTGTTCCAATTGTTGTTATATTAACCCAAAGCTTTAAACTTTTTCCGATTCCCAGGACCTATTTCCCCACGATAACAAGCATTATCGGGTTTATTATTTCCATATTCATCAGTCACCGAGGCAATTTGTGGGCTGGGCTTTTTATAGGCGCCTTTTACGGAGCTGCCGCTGTTGGAACCTATTCTTCTTTAAAAACAGCTTGGATCGCTCTTAGACAAAAAAGACCAAACGAGGTTTAGGAAAAACCTAAGCCTCGTTCGTCATCATAAGGAATAAATATCCTCGATGTATGTGTGAATAATCGACAATTCCATTCGAATGTTCGCCTCATCTTCCCCTTTTCCTGCAGCAATTAGCTTATTGATCGCTTCATATAAGCTTTCATATTCATCTTCATCTCCCAAAAATTGTAATTTCCATTTATCTTTTTTAAATAATCGCTTCAGTTCCTCCGACTTTATGACAACCTCCTCCCAATCCTGTGCTTCCATCTGCTGCTCTATTTCATTAATCTGGTCATAAAAATTCTGACCACCGATATTAACTTCACAACCGACTAGCAATATAAATAAACAAATAAGGCCGACTATTTTTCCCAAAGGAAAGTCTCTCCTTTTTCTAATGAATTGATATGCATAGCTTGCCCCATACTAAAGCTAAATAATAAATGTAAAAGGTGGAAAAAAGATGGCGGAATTGGTTTTAATATTACTTCGGTCGATTGCAGCATTTTTATTATTATTTCTTATGGCAAGATTAATGGGGAAAAAACAAATTTCTCAGCTGACCTTTTTCGATTACTGTGTCGGAATAACAATCGGTTCGATCGCTGCAACGATGTCTGTCGACCAGAATCTAAAAGCATTAAACGGCCTCATGTCTTTATTTGTTTGGGGACTCTTTCCTATTCTCCTCTCTTATCTCGGAATGAAATCCAATGCATTCTCCAACCTGACCGACGGAAAGCCAACCATTCTAATAGAAAACGGTGAGATTTTGGATAAAAATATGCGGAAAAGTCTCATGAACCTTAATGAATTAATGCTTTTATTAAGGGAGAAAAATGTGTTTAAAGTATCCGAGGTGGAAATGGCTGTTTTGGAAACGAATGGGAAGTTAAGCATCCTGTTGAAAACGGATAAACAACCAGTAACTGCATCGATGTTAAATATCCCAGTCACCCGGGAGCACGGGCCGAACATTTTAATTATGGACGGGAAAGTCATGAAAAGAAGCATGGAAAAACTAGGTTTCACCGTGGAATGGTTACAGGAAGAAATAAAAAAGCAAGGTGCTCAACACGTCAGCGATGTATTTTTAGCGCAACTGGACTCAACGGGACAATTGTATATTGACTTGTATGGACCTTCTAACTCCACTCATGTTTAATTC
This sequence comes from Oceanobacillus alkalisoli, assembly GCF_021556485.1. Taxonomy (GTDB): domain Bacteria; phylum Bacillota; class Bacilli; order Bacillales; family Amphibacillaceae; genus Oceanobacillus; species Oceanobacillus alkalisoli. Next base: position 47,165 of record NZ_JAKGBW010000021.1, read on the forward strand.
AAACGATAGACAGGGTATCCAGTAATAGGAAAACATTTATTTCGCTTCTTTTTTCATTTTAATTTTCAAATAAATGTTGCTAATCTTGAACTTGTTCATACATTCACAAGACATGAGGAGGAATTCAAATGGTTCAATTAAAAGACCATGGTCGCGGTACAGAAGTCATCATTGAAGAAAATCCGTTATCAAGATGGTTATTCACCAATACGAAATCGGCTTGGATTTGGCTTATATTACGGCTTTATCTTGGTTATTCATGGCTTACTGCAGGATTCGGCAAGGTCACAAACGAAGCTTGGACTGGCGCTGAAGCTGGGACAGCCCTCAGAGGTTATATGGCGGGTGTTATGGCACTGGCAGAAGAAGGTGGAGTAGCTGGCTGGTACGTCTGGTTTCTGGATAACTTTGTCATTCCGAACGCTACGATATTCTCCTACATGGTCGCTTGGGGAGAAGTATTGGTCGGACTCGGATTAATTGTCGGGTTACTAACCGGTATCGCTGCATTTTTCGGAGCACTAATGAATATGTCATTTTTACTTGCAGGAACCGTCAGCGCAAACCCAATCATGCTTTTGATCGCAATCCTCTTAATCCTTGCCTGGAAAGTAGCCGGGTGGTATGGGCTTGACCGCTGGGCATTACCGGCTTTAGGGACACCTTGGAAAGTAAGGAATAAATAAACTTAAAAAATCAAACGGACAGCTTTTTTCTACTAAAGTGGATGAAACGCTGTCCTTTTTGCATCTGTTTCAATTATGAATGATTCCGCACACTCGTAGTAAAAACAAGAAGGATATGCTCCTATTTGCTATAATGGTAATTCAAACAAAAGAAAAGGCAACTACCATTCGAGAGGAGTACATATTGAAGGTGTTTTATGAATAAATTAACTGTTAAATGGAAGCGTAGTCGTGTATTTAAAACAACGATCACATTAATAATGATGACCATTATTCTTGCTGTTGCTTTTATCGTTGGTGTGTCGCTCGGACCAATCTCCATTCCGTTTAAAGAAACGATTATGATCTTTTTACATAAGCTGCAGCTCACTAATTATGCCGGATTCACGGAGCAACAATGGGTCGTCATTACGGAAGTACGCCTCCCCCGCGTGCTTGTCGCGAGCTTCGTCGGTGCTGCATTAGCAGTTGCTGGTGTTGCCATGCAAGGGTTATTTCGCAATCCACTCGTCGAACCTGGTTATATCGGGGTCTCCAGTGGTGCTGCACTTGGTGCGGTTTCTGCGATATTCTTTGGCTGGTCTGCAATCAATGAGTGGTTCCTGCCACTGTCCGCATTTATTGGTGCCCTTTTTGCGATGTTCGTCATTTTACTCGTCTGGAGAGCAACGAACCAGCGGAGTATTGCGGTATTACTTTTACTCGGTATCGGCGTCAATTCCTTTTTCTCAGCCGTTATGAACGTACTAGTCGCTACATCAAAAAATGAACAGGAGTTACGGGGCATCGTTTTTTGGCTGCAAGGAGGTCTTGAAGCAAGGACATGGGAACACGTCCTCATCATCTCCATTCCAATTACACTCGGTATCTTTATTTTATTTTTATTTGGCAGCCAGTTAAATATGATGCTGCTTGGTGAAGATCATGCAAAAACTTCTGGGATCAATACACGGGTTACTCGTAATCTTGTACTTACCGTTGCAGCCTTGATTACAGGCGCAGCTGTTGCTGTTAGTGGTATTATCGGTTTTATCGGGCTTGTTGTTCCCCATATTCTAAGACTTGCAGTCGGACCGGATCACCGGCTCCTCTTACCGGCAAGTGCACTTGGCGGGGCAGCATTTCTCATTTTCGCTGACTTGATCTCACGAATGGTCATCCAGCCGATTACATTACAAGTCGGTGTCGTGAGCGCTCTAATCGGAGCACCATTATTTGTCTTTCTCATTATTAGAGCATACAAAGGAGTGTCACTATGATTGATGTTACGAATTTACAAGTTACGCTCGGAGACAAAACAATTTTAAAAAACATCCATTTTCATGTCACAGCCGGGGAATTTATCGGTCTAATCGGTCCAAATGGCAGTGGAAAAACGACATTACTAAAAACAATCGCTCACTTAATCGCTTCTAAAAATGGAAATATAAAAATTGCCGGTAAAGATCAGAAAGCTTTTTCCCACAAGGAGATGGCCCGGCATTTAAGTTATGTTCCCCAAGATACACATATCGATTTCAATTTTAATGTAAAAGAGATTGTTTCAATGGGAAGACATGCTCATCGTGAATTCTTACAACCGAGCCCAGCAGATGATGAGATTATTAAAGAAGTGATGGTTGCAACGAATACATGGCGCTTTCGGAATAATTCCATTTTAAATTTATCCGGCGGCCAGCGCCAGCTCGTCTTCATCGCTAAGGCACTCGCACAAGATGCACCGATTATCTTGCTAGATGAACCTGTATCTGCTCTCGACATCTATTATCAAATGCATATTTTAAAATTGCTCAAAACGCTCACATCTCGTGGTAAAACGGTCGTCACCGTACTACATGACTTAAATCTCGCTGCCCGATTTTGCGAGAAGCTCCTTCTACTGCGGAATGGTCAAGTCGAAGCATATGGGCGTTCCAATGAAGTATTAACCGAAGAAAGATTAAAAGAGACATACCATATCGACGCAAAAGTACGACAGGATAAATTAATCCAAGCATTAAATGTAACCCCACTTTAAATAGCAGAACTTACGAGGAGGAAAACAATGAAAAGAAGTCTTTATATGTTAAGTAGTATTTTATTTCTCGCTTTATTTCTGTTCGCTTGCGGGTCGACGGACCGTTCGAATACAGAGGAAGCAGATGACAATACTGGTGAAACAGAAGAAACGAATGAAACGGAAACCGAAGACTTTCCAGTTACGGTGGAGCATGATGGTGAAGATATAACGATTAATGAAAAACCGGAAAGCATTTTACCGCTATCCCTTGATGTTACGGAAATCTTACTTGAGCTTGTCGATCCAAGTAGAGTTGTCGCCATCTCTAGTTCTGCCGAGGACAAGCACTTATCTACACATACGGACAAGGCAGAAGAAATTCCGAATCGCGTTTCTACCGCTGCATATATCGACCCCGAAGAAGTCTTAGCCTATGAAACAGATTTACTTTTACTGACGAAGATGCATGGGCAAGAAGAAGATGCAAGCAGTATTTTAAGTGAAATTGACCTCCCTATTATTACGTTTGATACAATGGGGACGCTCGCCGAGTTCATGGAAAACATCGAAGTAATCGGCCAAGCTGTTGGAGAAACAGACAAAGCAACTGCGCTGGTTGAACAGATGGAAAATGATCTCGACGCAATTCAAAGCAACATACCGGAAGATCAGGAAGCACCATCCGTCTTAGTTCTTTCTGAAGTCGGAGCAGGAACCGGACCATTTATGATGGGACCAGGAAATATTTCGTATGACTTGATCCAATTAGCCGGTGCAACTCCTGCAGTGGATGAAATCGGCTTAGAAGGCTCCAGCCCTGCCTCCATCGAACAAGTGATGAAGATGGATCCTGATTATATTTTCCTGTTAGACTTTTTCGGTAGAGGGGAGGAAGATTTCACTGAATTGAGTGAGAATCCAGGCTGGAGCAGCCTTCAAGCAATTAAAAACGACCAAGTTAAGATGCTTGATGTCAAATACTTGATGAATCCGAACGTGGAAGTATTGGAAGGCCTTGAGATTATGGTCGATTGGATATATGGATTGGAGTGATTCAATGAATATTCTCGTTTTATTTAGTTATGGAAGTCTCACGTCAATTGATGATGTCGCCGGCTTTTACAATGATATTTATCATGGAACGGCTACAGAAGAAAATATCGCTGCAGGAATCCGGACATATGATGCACACGGCATGGCCGATCCGCTAGGCGCTAATACTGCACGCATTGGCCAGGCATTAGTAAAGAAATTAAGGGAAGAATCCGATGAAACGTGGAAGGTCTATGTAGCCAACCATCACACAGAACCATCGATTCAAACCGTTGCGGAGGAGTGTATTAAGCTAAACCCGAAACGAATCGCAACATTCAGTCTGACACCGTTTGATTCCCTTACCGGAAGTAATGCATATGCAAAGCGATTCACTAAATTATTCCGGGAAAAAAATAAACAAACGGACATCATCCATGTGGCACCCTACTGTGACCATGACCAATTTGTCGAAGTCTTATCCGCCCGTGCGAAAACGGCTTACGAATGGCTGCCAGAATCGGAACGGAATCAGGCTGAGATTGTGTTCACGGTCCATAGCAAGCCCGGTGTCCCAAAAGCACATCAAACAATGATTTCGCAATATGAAACCTTGGCTAAAAAGGTTGCCGACTCTCTTCCTGTTAAAAATTATCACCTGGCATACAGAAGCGGTAAACCACTCCCCCAGCGCTGGTTAGGACCAGATGTACTTGATGTAATCGATGAGCTACATGCAAAAGAAGTTCCAGCTATTATCTTTATTGAAGCACTGTCCGTTATTGAAAACCTGGAAGCGATCCAGGAGATTACAACGGATGCGATCAATAAAGCGAAGGGGCTGGGAATGAGTGCCGTGCAAAGTGAATATTTGAATGACAGTGCGGATTTTGTTGATGCGTTATTTGAACATCTCTCAGCAGAGTTGAAGATTGAGACTGGGGAAAAGTCAGTTTCCATTTCATTTAAATAGTCGATACAAATTTAAAAATCCTTTCCTTCTTGTTGGGGAAAGGATTTTTTACTTTAATGGCTCTGTTAAAGTTTAATTTTCTAACAGTACAACCGTTTAAAAATGAATGATAAATACTTTAATGAATTTCATAATATGTATTTAATGCTTCACCATCACCATATGTAGTTGAGTTGGTTCGTTCCCAACTACATATGGTGATGGAAAAGCCGACTTTGGTAATGATGAAATTCATTCCTATAATATGTATTTAAATGCGAAAATAAAGGTAATTTCAGGAAGAGCCAATTTATAAAAGGGGGAGGGATTTACGGACTGTTTATCCCCCTACCTTCACATTTTGAGTTTCCTTCATGTTTAAAGGTGGGGTATTACAGACCGTTAATGCGTGATAAACGTTTAAATTGGCTAATGAACACTTCCCGTTACAGCCTAAATTCCATCCCCTCATCAGCAATATAAAAACCCTTTGCTTCCATTTCTCTTCTCAAGAGTCCATCCTCATTCAATACCGGATTGGAATGGTTCAAATGGATAAAATATATTTCCGTTTCTTCTGTTAAATCTCGAAGTCTCTCCATTGTTTCTGTCATTAATGGATGTGGGATTTGCCTGAAATCACGATTGATATGTGCCAAATCCTCTGGAGAATGAAACGTTCCATCCAGAAAACAGATATCCGCTTCCTTCGCTAGCTCATAAATATCAATATCCCATTCGTCCCAACGATCAATATCAGGTATAAATAAAACCTTTTTATTCAGGCCTTCTATCCAAAAAGCAACAGTCTCCGAGAATTCATTACGATGTGGAACAAGGATTGGTGTTATTGTTGTCTCATTTGATAAGTAAACAGCTTCTTTTTCCTTTAATTCCTGGATAGAAATATTTTCATTCGCGACCAATTGGCTCCATGGTGCATCCGATTCAAGCAACTTTTTCATCTTTGGTCCTGCCATTACGGTTAAGCGATGGGAATTGATCGTTTCTTTGCCTAAAAACATGAGACCAGGATAATGTCCAATATGGGCATGAGTTAGGAAAACACTGCTCATCAGCTGTGACTCCATTCCATATCTCAATTGAAACCGAGCTATTTGTTCTCTCATATCAGGTGTTGCATCAATTAAATGCCACTTATGTTCCGCTGGTAAAAATATTGCTAGTGATGTTGCTGTTCTCTTAAAATTTGAATCTGCTAAAGCTCGTCTACAATTTTCACAAAAACAATTCGGATGCGGCAACCCTCCATCTTGAGCAGTACCTAGCACACTTAAAATGACTTCACTCATAAACTAATTTTCCTTTCATGCTGCAACTTTTCGTGATTGTAATCTTTTCTTGTAATCGTCCACCCTGTAAAACCAAACAACAAGTTCATCAATGGAACAAGGTATATAAAGAATGCATACGGTATGTACTCCCACGGACTTACTCCAAGAATCCCCGTTGCAAACACAGCCGGCACACTCCAAGGGATAAGATTGATTCCAACTGTTCCCATCGACTCTACCGTTCTTGATAAATTTTTTGTATCAATATTCATTTCTTTATATTTATCGACAAAAGTTCTTGCCGGCAGAATAACTGCTAAGAATTGTGCACCACTTGCTAGTGCAACAATAAATGTTGTTAATAGAGTAGAAGCAATTAATGTTCCCGTTGTTCTTACTTTCTCTAACATCCTGTTGGTCAACACTTTAAATGACCCGGTTCCTTCCAGAATACCACCAAAAGCTGTGGCGATAATTAGTATGCCAACCGTCTCAAGCATGGATGTAAGCCCACCACGGTTTAATAGAGAATCAACTGCTTCGACGCCCGTTTCGCTTACGAAGCCGCTCGTCATAAATTGCACAATAGATGACACCGAGCTACCTTGGACAAGCCCTGCGATAATAGCTCCGAGGAAACCTACTCCCATTAAAGTCGGTAGAGCTGGTACACGTTTTATCATTAAGAAGACCGTAATAACTGGTAGTAAGAGTAATAACGGATGAATCACAAAAGCATCATTTAATCCCGAGAGAAAGACGTCAATCAAGCTGGTTTCCAGGCCAATAGCCGTTACTTCAAAGCTTCCAAACAACCAAAATAATACGAAAGATAGCAAGAATGCTGGTATTGTATCCCATAGCATATGCTTCACATGGCTAAATAAATCTGTTTCAACCATAGCCGCAGCAACGTTTGTCGTGTCTGATAAGGGAGAGAGCTTATCACCGAAATATGCTCCTGAAACGATTGCACCAGCGATTAATGCTGGTGAAAAACCTAATACCTCGCCAATCCCCATAAAAGCTAATCCAACAGTCGCTATTGCCGTAAAGGACGTCCCTAAAGTGATCGAAACAATGCCTGTTATAAGGGCCGTGATCGGAACAAACCATGCCGGGTTGATCAGCATCATTCCATAATAAATCATCGTCGGTATCGTACCGCTCGCTATCCAGGAACCTATGATCATCCCAATTGTTAATAAAATAAACACTGCGGGTAAAGCTCTGCTCACACCATCGACCATCATTTTCTGAACCTCATTCCATTCCCATCCAGCAGTGATGGCAATGGCCGCAGCTAAAATTACCCCAATAATTAGTGGAATACTCATCCCAGCATCCCATATGAAGATAGAACCTGCCGCAGCAGCAATCAAACCAATTAATGGAACGAGTGATTTCGTAAAGGTTATATTTTTCTTCATGTTGCCCTCCGTTCGTTTCATCATAAGCTAGTTTACTTCTGTTCATTACATATGTGGAATATAACAGTCCAAAAAATCACTCATGAAATACTTTAGTGAATTAACGCGTTTATCCAATGATGTATTAATATTACTAAATGATAAGCAATTTACCGTTATTAGTCAACCAATCTATCATTGCAAACCATTATAACCACGGACAGAATAGAGGATTATCTTTTGATTTGCAATGGGAATTAATTTAAAATTCTGTTAAAATAGAAGTAAGAAAGGAGGATTGAAAATGCCTCATCATAAAGAGCAGAAGATTATCGTGGATAAGACAATGGAAACACGCTCACAAGAAATCGCCGACATGATTAATGAAGGCGGCCTCGGATCAGATGAATATTATGTCATTTTTAAACAACAATACGATTTGAATCAACAAGAAACTGGAAATACAAATCATCCAGCATAATGTTAACCATCCAGAACCTCGCACTAAAAACTGAAATAACAATGGGACAGCAACTATTATTCCTCAACTAGCACTTAGAAAATTTCCATGGTTTATAATAAAAAGTCATCCATCAGCTTTATGTAAAATATTAAAAGCTGCTTATTCCAAAGCCGGTCATGCACATTGGAATAAGCAGCGTTATAAAAGTCTATCTAATCTAACTAACGTGCGCATGAACAATCAGCTCTTGTTTATGCGCTCTTCTTTTTCCCTCCAATCGCATCCAAGCGCTTGTTGTTTGTCGCAATAATATAGATAGCAATGGTCCAAATAACGAGACCAATGATTGTTTTACCGGACGCTTTCCATGCCCTGCCAAAATCGCTTGGTTTCATCCCGTGCATAACGTAAGTGATGACGGCAACTAGGATAAAGATAAAACCTGGAGAAAATAGAATTTCCCAACTGGAACTAATATCCGTTCCAAAAATATTAGGGACTACGATTGTAGCAGATTTAAGCCAATCTCCAACTACTGTCAGTCTTGAAATGAGTAAAAATGCAGCAATTAATACATATGGAGCCCATGCACGCCACATGCTGATTTTACCTGCATAAATTTCACTGTTTTTCAGTTCAACCCGTCCGGTCCAGGTCGGATCCCAGCGGTCTTTTTCTTCAAAGTCCCAGACATCTTCTTCTTTTGGCATGAGGAAACCTTTTTGGGCAGCCGGAATTACAATTGCGAGTCCAATTAACCCACCAAGCAGTGCAGGAAATTCAGGCCCTAATAAATATGCAACGATTATATACGGTATCGTCATCGCAAATGCCGCAAATAAAGCAAACTTCCATACCTTCAGACCTTCACTAAATGATTTATTTTTCCCGAAGAATTTCGTTAAGATTCCAACTAAAAATAATGGGATCAACAATCCTGCAATAAAATGAAGCGTGGCGACTTTTGTAGCAACTTCAAAGATGAAACTGGAGAGATTCGTTATTTGGGTAAGCGGCTCAACACCTGTACCGACCCCAACAATCATTGGTGTTCCAACAGCTCCGAATGATACTGGTGTACTTTGAATAACCATACCTGCTACAACCGCAGCCATTGAACCCTCTCTTTCAAAGTTCTGCACGGCGCGGCATACTTGTTTATATGAGCATAAGAGGTAATAATAATCCATTCTTTGTAAGCGTTGTCAAATCATCTTTTTCCTTTTAGACGAGATGCTCTAAATCGGAATATACCAACGAATCTTCGTGAAAAGTATCCTGAAAGTCATGCTATCTTTTAATCTGACAAACTTTATCGCTCTATCCGCCTCGTCCAACAGTCCTCACTGCTTCCCCGTTGCTTTAAAGTTGGTTTCTATTAACTTATGGAACAAGATGCATTTCTTCGTGGTCTCGCCTCGTTACTTCAACACAGCGGCCTGGCTGTGGAAACAGTTTACCTGGATTCAACAAGTCCTCCGGGTTAAATACGTTGCGGATATTTGTTTGTGCTGCGATTTCCTCGTCCGTGAAAATAAAACGCATCTCGGCTGATTTTTCAATCCCGACCCCGTGCTCACCCGTAATCGAGCCGCCAACATCTGCACAAACCTTCAAACATTCTGAACCTGCTTTCGATGCACGCTCACTTTCTCCCGGCACGCTTGCATCAAACAAAATAAGCGGATGAAGATTTCCGTCCCCTGCATGGAAGATATTTGCAATCCGGAGATCATATTTTCTGCTAATTTCTGTGATTTTCGCTAAAACTTCTGGTAAGCGGGTTCTCGGAATGACACCATCCTGCACGAGGCAATCTGGGGACATTGCACCCATTGCACCAAAGCCCATTTTGCGGTTTGCCCACCATAAGCTACGCTCTGCTTCATCTTTAGCGACTTTTACTTCACGGACATTATTCTGCTTACAAACCGCAAGTATTTCTTCAATCTGGTCATCAATTCCCGCAGCAATCCCGTCCACTTCAATCAGAAGAAATCCAGCAATATCCCTTGGGTGTCCGACCGGGTAAGCTGCTGATTCCACTCCTTCAATCGCAATCTCATCCATCATCTCCAAAGCCGCTGGGATAATACCCGCAGCAATGATATCCGAGACAGCTTGGCTTGCATCATCTATATCATCAAAGTAGGCAAGCGCTGTTTTCTTTCCCTCCGGATTTTTTAAAACTTTCACCGTAACCTTCGTCACAATCCCGAGTGTTCCCTCCGATCCAGTGAGTAAGCCTAACAGGTCATATCCTGGCTGGTCAGGAACTCCTCCTTCGCCGATCTCTACAATTTCCCCGCTCGGAAGAACAATCTCCAGCCCTAATATATGGTTTGTCGTCACCCCGTATTTCAAACAATGCGCACCTTTATCGGAAATCGACTGGGTCAACTTCAAATTGATATAACCTGGTTCCACCACTGCTTTTCTATTTTCTAGATCCAGACGGAGCATTCGCTTCATTTTCACCAAACTGATGAGCACTTCCCCGCCCAGCGGTGTCGCACCTCCGCTCAAGCCCGTTCCTGCTCCCCTTGCAATATACGGAATCTCTTCTTTAGTTAAACACCTCACCACGTCAGAAACTTCTTCTGTATCCTTCACAAACACAACGGCTCGCGGCATCCCCTTGTACATCGTATAACCGTCACATTCATAGGAGATGAGGTCTTCCTTTTTATAAAGCACTTCATTTTCTCCAACAATAGCCATTAATTTTTGAATGATAGGATCCAATCCTTGTATTAAAAAGGGAGAGATATTTCCATTGACTATTATACTTCTTATTTTTCCTTTCCAGAAATATCAAGCACCCTATCTCCTCACTCATTGATATAAACTTTCGGTTCCACCACAAAATCCCCCTCTCTCCTTGAGATAGGGGGATAGAGCTTCATCTAAATAATTATGGAAATAGAAATCTCAATGAAGCAAGAGTCTTTTCAAAGACACCTGCTATCGCTTAGCTATTGATCTCTGCTTTAAACTTTACGTCGTCTTTAGCAGATAATAATTCATCCTTTGCCTCTACTGCGCTATCTTTTACATCGACTAATTCACCTTTTGCGTCTTTTACGGAAGACATCACATCTTTGGACTCCTCAACTACATTTTTAGTTGTATCTTTAATATCCTTAACTTGAGTATCCAAAATTGCCTGTATTTTATGGATGGCCTCTTTGGAAATATCTGTTGCATTCTGAATACGGCTGATTATAGCATCCTTCGTACCATTGGGATCTTCTTTAATTGTAGTTGCATACTTGGTTACGGTATTCTTCACGCTCTTAGAAGTATCTTTTACTTTTTCACGCGCATTGCTATTCAACAGAACTAATGAGGAAGCTCCTGCAATTATTCCAGCAACAAGCAATCCTTTTTTCGCTTTTTGTTTTTCAATTGCCATACTCAATGAAAATCTTCCTTCCATATTTTATTATTGGTTATGTTTTAGATTCCCGTGAGGCAGCTTTTTAAACATCTATCCAGGAAAAATGACGTCTACTGAGATATTACACAATATAATAGTAACCCAAATAACTATTTAAGAACGCTTGAATTATGCATACAGTCATGATTAACTAGTGTATATAGTGATTATGTGTTATATATATGGTGAAAAGGAGGTTCCTACATGCAAATTATAATATCAAACAGTTCTAAGGAACCCATCTATGAGCAGATTTCCAAACAAATTCAATCCAAAATATTGTCAGGTGAACTGACAGAAGGTACTGCTTTACCCTCGATCAGGCAATTAGCCAAAGACTTAAGAATCAGTGTAATTACAACTAAACGGGCATATGAAGAATTAGAGAAAGGGGGATTCATCTACTTGATTGTAGGTAAGGGCTCATATGTAGCTGAGCAAAATTTAGAAATGATTCGAGAGAAAAAACTAAGAGTAATTGAAGAACAATTAAGTGCCGTTATCTCCAACAGTAAAGAAATTGGATTACCATATGAAGAATTACAAGATTTATTAAAGTTGCTGTATGAGGAGTGATCATTTGGATAATGTAATAGACATTCGTGGTATTTCTAAAGAGTTTAAGGAATTCTCCTTTGACAGTATAGATTTACAGATAAAACAAGGCTACACAACAGGTCTTATTGGAGCAAACGGATCTGGTAAGACAACATTAATAAAGCTGATGATGAATCTTCTGCAGCCTGACGAAGGAGAAATAAGCGTATTCGGACTGGATTATGCGACACATGAAAAAGCGATAAAAGACCGAATCGGCTTTGTTTACGACAGCAACATTTTTTACGAATCCCTGAACTTAAAGGAAATCAGTAAAATTATAGCACCTTCTTATAAGCAATGGGATCGGAAAAAATATAAAGCTTATATTGACCAATTTGAACTGCCATTAAAAAAACCAATTAAACATTTTTCTAAAGGAATGCAAATGAAAGCTTCCATCGCCATGGCCCTTTCCCATCATGCTGAATTAATTATAATGGACGAGCCAACAGCAGGATTGGATCCGACATTCCGGAGAGAATTATTAGATATCTTCCAGGAAGTAATGGTCAATGAAAATAGAAGTATACTTTTTTCAACCCATACGACTAGTGATTTGGAACGTTTCGCTGATTATATTATATTAATAGATCAGGGGGAAATTCTCATTTCGAAACGTATGGATGAATTGCAGGAAGATTATGCACTTGTGAAGGGAAATAGCGATTTACTTGATCGGGATACCGAAGCTTATTTTCTAAACATTGAACAATCCCAAGGCGTATTCCAAGCATTAACAAATGATAAAGCGCAAGTACAAAAAGTCTTTGGCGATTATATTGTAATGGAAAAGGCTTCGTTAGATGATATTATGTTTCATATGAAAGCTGCCCACAGACGCGGGTAAAACGACACGAGATCTTAATTCGTTATTAAGGTCTTTTTTTATTTTGCAACAAAAGTTTAAATTCACTATTGTGCACACAGTACATATAGTATATACTGTTTATGAATCGTATGCACACTTAAAATGCAACATAAGGAGTGAGAACAATAGAAAATATAGTAGAATTTAAAAATGTGAGTAAATATTTTAAAGATTTTTCCTTAAAGGATATCAATTTGCAAATAATGAAAGGTCTGGTTACAGGTTTTGTCGGAGCAAATGGTGCGGGTAAATCCACTACGATGAAGTTAATAATGAACCTTTTACAAGCGGATAAAGGAGAAATCAAGGTATTTGGGAAGCAATATGTAAATAATGAAAGAGATATTAAGGAACGAATCGGCTTTGTCTATGACAGCAATGTCTTTTATGAAAATTTAAATCTTAAAGACATTCGTAAAATCATTGCCCCTGCTTATAAGAATTGGAGTGACAAACAATTTTATGATTATATCAAGCTGTTTGAACTACCACTAAATAAAGCGATTAAAACCTTTTCTAAAGGGATGCAGATGAAAACATCTCTAGCACTGGCCCTATCTCATGATGCTGAATTCATTATAATGGATGAGCCGACAGCTGGTTTAGATCCTGTATTTCGCAGAGAGCTGCTGGACATTTTAAAAGAGCTGACGAATGATGCGACACGCACACTTTTCTTCTCTACCCATATTACCAGTGATTTAGAGCGGATTGCTGACCGTATTATTTTCATCCAGGATGGTAATATTCTTTTTCATGAATCAATAAAAGACGTGCAAGAGCGTTATAAGTTAGTCAAAGGAAATACCAATTTACTCCATCAGAAAATAGTAAAAGGTTTTATAAATATCGACCGTTCGTCAAATGAATTTCAGGCACTAACAAATAACGCAGAAGAAGTAAGGAAATCCTTAGGAGATCAAGTCGTTATCGAGGAAGCGACTTTGGAGGATATTATGTTTTATACGAAAGGAGCTCGTCAGCAGTATGTTTAATTTGATAAGAAAAGATTTGATTATCCAAAAATCACAAATTATGCTTTTTATTCCATTTGTTATGTTCTTTGCCATTTTTGCTGATCATATGAGTCCTTTTTTTATTTTCCTGATCGCCAGTTTATATATCCCATTGAATGGATATATTTATGATGAACAGGTAGAATCCAATATTCTTCTTAATTCCTTGCCATATACGAGAAAAGAGATTGTTGCCGCAAAATATGTTGGTTCCGCTGTCTATATGATTTTATCAATCGCTGTAGCTGGAATTATTCTGTATCTATTTAATTTCGACTTTCTATTTCGGGATATAGTGATTGCCGCAGGGTTATTTTTCTTCTTTGCTGCTTTGACTTTTCCGTTATTTTACATATTAAAACCAGGTAATATAGGCGCATTCATAATGATTGGGTTAATCGTGTCTGCAGCCTTGCTGCCACCGGCTCTCCGATTTTTAGCAGGACATCTCACGGCTATTACAGATTTCATTACAAGTTTGTCGACAACAGTCCTTTACATTAGCGGCACCGCAATCTCCATAAGCCTCTTTTTAATTTCCTGGTTAGCCAGTCAAATAATTTATCAGCGTAAAGTATTTTAATCAGGATAGGAAGATAAGTATATTGTTGTGCTTATTTTAGATCTCGGATTAAGTGTCCACTAATGATTATACTAAAAAATGCGATAGTCCAAGAAGGACTATCGCACTTTTTATGAAAGAGGATTTGAAACTTTTAATGTAAATATGCATCATTCGTCTTCATCACCACGAAACAACTCATGCAGAAACCTTTCCCGACCTGTCAAAAAATTCAATGTCAAATTATAATGTTCCGTGTCTTCATATGAAACTTCCTGAATGGAAGAGTCATCAAAATTTAGGATTTGTGCCTCTGGATAACCAAGCAGGATTGGTGAATGTGTCGCTATAATAGCATTCTATCTTAATATGATTGACTTCCACAAAGTGCTTCAAACTCTATTCCGGTAAACTACCCAATTCCACCTATATGACCTCCGTCAAAAAAGTTTGTTTTCCCTCCATCGTGGAATAGTATCTGAAGGAGGCGATGTAGATGTTTGGTTTATCCGATTTAGTGAGTCTGGTGATATCTGCATTCATTATCTTTCCTGCTGTCATCTTTTTAAGAGAGTTAGGATATATGATTTTCGGTCTCCTGTTTGGTGCAAAAAATAGTAGAATCACGTTAGGATCCGGTCCACGGATATTTAAGTTTGGAAAGTTGGACGTACGAAAATATTATCATCTCTACAGTTGGTTTTCCTATGATGAATTAAAAGTTAAAAGTAAGTTTGCCTATGTCATTTTATATGCAAGCCCTATCATGGTTAATGTTATTGTCGGTTTAGTCATTAATGCCCTTATTGCAAACGGATATATCACGATGTATGCGACATTTTGGGATCGATTTGTATTTTATGCATTTTTCTATGTATTATTTGATGCAATCCCTATGAAGACGGTTCATGGTAAACCAAATAACGGCATGATTATCTATCAAATGATACGTTATGGGAAACGCACCGATTATAACCCAGAACCATTTCTACCATCAACCTCTGAAGCGGAAAAAGCTTATCAAAAAGAAATGGAAAAAATAATAACTGATAATAAATCTGCTAAAAAGTAAAGGATAAGAAATCTTTTAATAAAGTGAATGAATTTCATCATTACCAAAGTCGGCTTTTCCATCACCATATGTAGTTGGGAACGAACTAACTCAACTACATATGGTGATGGTGAAGCATTAAATACGTATTATGAAATTCATTAAAGTATATAATATGATGCGTATGACGTATGCATAGAGTGTTTCAAGAAACCATTTTTTCCTGATTGCTTTTTTCATCAATAAATTTAAAATATGGTAAACATATTCCTGCGAATGAAAATGTACTAATCAATAAACCAATCAAAAGATACAATGGTCTGACACCGAACATTTCACTTAATACGCCACCAGCAAGCACTCCCAACGGCATCACGCCCCTTATAATAAGCAACCGAACGGAAAATACCTTACCCATCAGGCCATTGGGGACTTTTTTTGGAGGATCGTTGTATGATGGATACTAAAAACAGCCATTCCTATTCCTGCAATCGTTTCGGTTGTTATTGCTAATGGAATACTATGATTAAAGCATAATGCAATATAGGTTAGTCCACCTATGAAAAGGGAACCGAGCATAAGAACTCTGCGGCTATTATATGGAATTCGAGTTACTAAGATAGCTCCTATTATATAGCCAATCGGAAACCCAGCCATGCAGATACAAACGAACGATTTTTTAATAATGACGGATTCATAAGTTTTTTCCCTTTTATTGTTCTAGATATTGTTCTAATTCCTTAAAGAGTAATTCTGACCAATTTACTTTCAAAGCATATTTTCCTTCGATTATTTCAACCAATTTAGCAGCACGTAATATTTTCAAATGATGATGAATCGTAGTCTTCCCCATCTTTAACTGTTCCGTAAGTTCCTGTAACGAATGATTTTTTTCCGACAACAATTTTACGATTCGTAGTCTAACCTCTTCTCCTAATGCTTTGTGCTTTAGTATTAAAAAATGGTTTGGCATATATTTATCATTTGGTGAAAGACTCTCATTGGCCACTGGATAATAGAATACTTTCGTACCTTCAATATCTGCTTCAATATTCCAAGGACGATATACATACTGTGGGATGAGTAACACCTGATGAATACTAGGCTCGGGAAGGTAGTTTACCCCTCCTGTCGCCCACTGAACAAGCTCTTCGGGGGACATCTTTTCTTTCATCCGCTTTTTAGATTCATAATCGGCTTTCAAAATTTGGCTTGTCCGTTCTAATTCTGGATTTATCACTGCTTCATACCATAATGTCATAACTTCAGTTAAATGGGCTTTAAGCTTTTGTGCATCGGTTTTACCGATAAATTCAATGTACTGCGGGAAAAAAGGATTATCACTCGTTATCTGTTTCAATTCTACGATAGCTTGCTCCTCTCCGGTTGCAGCCTTTTCCCTTAGCTGCTGGAATTTCTCTCCGATATACGGTAAACAAGTGAATTTAAACGTTGTATCTTGCAGCAAATGAATACTCGTGCAGAATTCATCGAGCGTATTACTTTCATGATAGTGAAGCAATTGTAATAATGCCTTCCACGTATTATTTTTTTCAACGTAATCTAAATGAAGGTGAAGTCTTTCCGAAAATGATGTTCTAAGCTCTTTCCAATAACTTGCAGGTTTTTCTAAAGTACTAATAATTCGTGAATTCGTTATAGCGGCTATCCCTAAAGCACATTCCCATAAAGTAGAATAAGCAAAATGGACTTCATAGGTTTCTCTTTTTCTGCTTGTTGCCTGTAAAATTTCCATCCTATCACCCTTAATAAATATTCATATTAAGTTGAATTATACAGAAATGAATTTTATAGTTCAACATTTTTAAAATAAATTATTCAATTATTGTTGAACGACTTATTTTATAACGTAGTAAAGCAATAAAGAAGTATTTGATTTATAAAAGAAATCAAGTACTTTCCTCTTTGAATCATAGTCTTTTTTCGTTTTAAAATGATTAATAGTCAATAGTCTCTTTCAAATTAAAATGGATGCCTCCTTAAAAGCAGCATCCACTTTAACTTGAATTCATATTTATTTTTGTTTGTTTTATTATCAGCTGCTGGTCGCTCTTATACCCGACAGCCCTTCGTGAGTCAAGAAGTAACTTCCTTCTTCTTAGCTGTTGTCTTGATCGTCTTTTTAGAAGTTGTTTTCTTTTTCGGTTTTGTTTTTGGCTTTTCACCTTTAGCGCGATTCAAGGACTCCTGGAGCGCGTCCATTAAATTGATCACATTATCCGGCTTTGTCTTAGTCTCTCCGCCAACTTCAACTTCCTCATTATTTTTCTTCGTTTCTATCAGCTCCATAAGTGCTGTTCGATAATCATCTTTATATTTTTCCGGCTCAAACTCCGTTGTTAATTGATCAACCAGGAGTTTCGCAGTGTCTAACTCTTTTTTACCAACTGCCTCCTTGCTCGGCACATTAGGAACCTCATCAACAGCTCGCACTTCGTCAGGATAATGAATTGTTTCCACTACAATCGCATCTTTATATACTCTGATGACCGCAAGTTGCTCCTTCGAACGAATCATCATCTTTGCAATCCCAATCTTACCAGTATCCATTAGAGCCGCCCGCAATAGTGCATATGCCTTTGCACCACCTTCATTTGGTGATAAATAATAGCTTTTTTCAAAATAAATCGGGTCGATTTCTTCCAGCTTTACAAAATCGATAATTTCTACAGCTTTGCCTTCCTGTTCTTTCTTTAACGCCTCCAATTCTTCATCATCTAAAATTACAAATTTATTTTGAGCATATTCGTAGGCTTTAACAATATCTTCGTTTTTGACAGCTTCATCACAGTTTGGACAAGTTTTTTCATACTTTATAGGTGTTTTGCACTTTTTATGCAATTGACGTAGCTTTATGTCTTTATTTTCAGTTGCCGCATGCATCTTTACAGGTATATTGACTAAACCAAAGCTGATTGTTCCCTTCCACATGGTGTGCATCGCGTTCACTCCTTTTTAAACTTATTTTGCTGACTTGTATGTTTTTTATACAAAGATATGAGGCATCCTAATTAAATGAGGTGACACATATGGACTGGATGAAACCGGTAGAAAGAACAGATATCCCTAAAGGTGATGAATGGCTGTATGAGGTTAAGTATGATGGCTTTCGCTGTATGTTGAATTGGACGGTTGAAAACATCACTTTGATAAGTAAGAACAAACACGATCTTACAAAGAATTTTCCTGAAGTTATTAATTGGTGTAAAGAAAACGATGCTCATTTTAAAAGTATGTTACCGATAAGGTTGGACGGAGAACTTGTCATCTTAAACCACCGCTATCAAGCAAATTTTTCACAAATACAAATGCGCGGCCGAATGAATTCGAAAGAGCGGATAGCGGCACATGCACGTGCAAGACCAGCAACATTCATGGTATTTGATATTACAGAAATTAGAGGGAATAAGCTGCACCAGCATAAGTTATCATTGCGGAAAGAAATTCTTCATCAAACATTGCAGCCGGTTTCCGGTAATACGACGG
Source organism: Oceanobacillus alkalisoli (assembly GCF_021556485.1). Classification (GTDB taxonomy): domain Bacteria; phylum Bacillota; class Bacilli; order Bacillales; family Amphibacillaceae; genus Oceanobacillus; species Oceanobacillus alkalisoli. The sequence goes on from NZ_JAKGBW010000021.1 coordinate 66,044, forward strand.
TAAGATGTGTAGAGACATTTTCATCTATTGCAGAGATAGAAAGGATTGTTTTCTCATTTAAAAGTGAGGGCATTATTGCAAAGCTAAGAAAAAGCACGTATCAAAAAGGGAAAAGGCATCACGACTGGTTAAAAATTAAAAATTGGAGAGTGATTCAAGGCATCTTAACAAAATACAACCCAAGTAACGAATATTTTACAGTCAACGCCCTGGATAACGATAAGTTACTAGGCATTGGTACATGTAAGCATGGATTACCGAAAGATTCAACGGAAACCGTACAAAAACTCTTTAAGGAGCAAGGGAAACTCGTTAAGGGAAGTTATCATTTACCACCAGCCATAACATGTACAATCAACACATTAGATTTATATGAAGGAAAGTTGAGGGAGCCTAATTTTAAAAGCATTAATCCTAACACATCATACACAGAATGCACATTGGATAAATTACAGCTGGACATAGCCCAGCTTCCAATTGATGTGTCAAATACAGATAAGTACTTATGGCCAAATCTATTTAAAAAGAAAGACCTTTTAGTTTATATCAGAGAAATATCCCCATGGATACTGCCATTTTTAAAACAGCGTGCGTTAACTATTATCCGGTCCCCGGATGGGATTGATAAAGCATCGTTTTTTCAAAAGAGTCTTCCAGATTATGCACCTGATTTTTTAGTATCTGATTCTATAGAGGACTTTATTATATGCAATCATATAGAAGGCTTAGTTTGGTTAGCGAATCATGGCTCTATTGAATATCACGTCCCCTTTCAACATATTGGACATGTTACACCACTAGAGATTGTATTTGATTTGGACCCACCGAACCGAGCGCATTTTTCCCTTGCAGTAAAGGCAGCGCAATTATTAAAACAGATATTAGATGATTTAAGCCTTGTTTCTTTTGTGAAAACATCCGGAAACAAAGGAATGCAAGTATATATTCCAATCAAAGCAGGGAGCATGACCTACGACGAGACCTCCATTTTTACTGAAGCTGTTGCGAAAACTTTGGAACGCACATATCCAAATGATTTTACGACCGAACGATTAAAGAAAAATAGAAAAGGACGTTTATACATCGACTATGTACAGCACGGTAAAGATAAAACTTTGGTCGCTCCCTATTCGCCGCGCATGACAAAAGAAGGAACGGTTTCCACACCATTATTTTGGCATGAAGTGAACGAAGACTTGGACCCTACTGCATTTACGATCAGAAACACAGTAGAACGTGTAAAAGAATTTGGTTGTCCGTTTGAAGGATATTTTGATGTTGGTAATAAGCAAAATTTGAGCAAGCTATTAAAAATGGTGAAAGATTAAACTAAAACAAAAAACTCGTAAGTCTTATCATTCAAGACTTACGAGTGGATTTACTTTATAAAAAACCAAATTATAATGTAGATACCGGTGGTCGGGATCGAACCGACACTCCCGTGAAGGAACGGGATTTTGAATCCCGCGCGTCTGCCTGTTCCGCCACACCGGCAAATTTTGGAGGCGGTAACCGGATTCGAACCGGTGGTAAAGGTTTTGCAGACCTCTGCCTTACCACTTGGCTATACCGCCAGATAAAAAAATGGAGCGGAAGACGGGATTCGAACCCGCGACCCCCACCTTGGCAAGGTGGTGTTCTACCACTGAACTACTTCCGCATTATAACTGGGCTACTAGGATTCGAACCTAGGAATGACGGGACCAAAACCCGTTGCCTTACCGCTTGGCTATAGCCCAATAACGAACTATTAAATGGGGCGACCGGTGGGGGTCGAACCCACGAGTGCCGGAGCCACAATCCGGTGCGTTAACCACTTCGCCACGACCGCCATTTAAATTAAAAAAGTTTAATGGCAGGGGTAGTAGGAATCGAACCCACATCAAAGGTTTTGGAGACCTTCGTTTTACCATTAAACTATACCCCTGTATCAAATGGTGGAGGGGGGCAGATTCGAACTGCCGAACCCTGAGGGAGCGGATTTACAGTCCGCCGCGTTTAGCCACTTCGCTACCCCTCCAACAAAGATATAATGGTGGCTCGGGACGGAATCGAACCGCCGACACACGGATTTTCAGTCCGTTGCTCTACCGACTGAGCTACCGAGCCATAATGACTATTAAATAAATAGTGGCGGTCCGGACGGGACTCGAACCCGCGACCTCCTGCGTGACAGGCAGGCATTCTAACCAACTGAACTACCGGACCTTGGTTGCGGGGGCAGGATTTGAACCTGCGACCTTTGGGTTATGAGCCCAACGAGCTACCGGACTGCTCCACCCCGCGGTAATAAGAGATATGCAAATGCTATTCATGCATAATAATAGAATAAAGACTGTTCGTCGTATTTCGGGATAATTCGGAGAAGCTTACACTCCTCACAAAGCCTAATTCAAAGATGTTTCTCAATGGTGTTTTGGCTTTGCTCCACCCCGCGATAATGTAAATTATAAATAATGGTGGAGGATGCAGGGCTCGAACCTGCGACCCCCTGCTTGTAAGGCAGGTGCTCTCCCAGCTGAGCTAATCCTCCAACGCATAGGATATGATAATACATGTGTTGCAACAAAACGTTGCGTGTATTTAACATGCCTTCCTAAAAATGGTGACCCGTACGGGATTCGAACCCGTGTTACCGCCGTGAAAGGGCGGTGTCTTAACCGCTTGACCAACGGGCCATTAAATTAAAAAGTATAATGGCGGAGAGCGAGGGATTTGAACCCTCGAGACCGCGATAGCGGCCTACACGATTTCCAATCGTGCTCCTTCGACCAACTCGGACAGCTCTCCATTGAGCTCTAAGTAATACAGTCGAATTGAATTTCTCTGAATTACTTTCAGATGCTTATATTATTACAATTAAATTAACTTAACTTAAAGGTTAATTGCCTGGCAGCATCCTACTCTCGCAGAGACAAGGTCTCAACTACCATCGGCGCTGGAAAGCTTAACTGCTGTGTTCGGTATGGAAACAGGTGTGACCTTTCCGCCATCGCCACCAGACCTAGTGAAAAGTTATTTCTTGTTAACTGTTTGTAAAAATCAGGTTATTTTTTTGTCACAATAATTATTATAGCTGATTCACAGAAAAAATCAAGTATAAACTATCTTTTATGTAAATTTCATACCCTGAAAACTAAATAAGAGTAATTCACGACATCAAATATAGAAGTTAGTTAAGTCCTCGATCGATTAGTATTCGTCAGCTCCACATGTCACCATGCTTCTACCTCGAACCTATCAACCTCATCGTCTCTGAGGGATCTTACTCACTCGAAGTGATGGGAA
>NZ_JAKGBW010000086.1 GCF_021556485.1 Oceanobacillus alkalisoli
CGAAGCTCCCGGCGTGCAGATCGCCGTGGATCCACACCCGGGCGGTCCGCTCGTCCAGATACGGCGTGCCCTGCGCGCCCGCGCCGGACTCCGCCAGGTCGTGGTGGAACAGGGGCGCCGCGCCCCGGAAGAACGCGGCGGGGGAACCGGCCATCCGGCGCAGGGCGCCTTCGGGGGCGGTGTCGAGGGCGGCGAGGATCTCCCCGTCGCGCCGGGCGGTGTCCTGGCCGGGCCGCGCGGTGTCCCGCGTCGGGGCGTGTGGGATCGGCATCGCTGGCTGCCTCCT
>NZ_JAKGBW010000087.1 GCF_021556485.1 Oceanobacillus alkalisoli
CCGTGTTAAATTGCTTCTGCAGACCAAACCAACTGAGAATTTTCCAATACCAGAGACAGGCCACTGCTGCATCTGATCTGTCACCAGGCACCTCTTACACCAGGGAGCGTTCTAGCAGAGTGAATGCTGCTTTCTTACCCATTGCAGACCAGAATATCTCACGGCTCTTTAAGCAAGCAGCATCGGGCTGATTGATGACACCAATTCATATTAATCCAATATCTAATACCTATCATATGCTTACACATTTTACTTTTAAGGTGATATCATTGGTACTGCATCTCCT
>NZ_JAKGBW010000022.1 GCF_021556485.1 Oceanobacillus alkalisoli
TTCACCGCCAAAAACTCCAAAAAAATAAATAACGATGATAAATTTCTATCAAAAATGAATCCAAGCCGCATTTTAATGACTTGGATTCTTTTTTTATTATTTTTGGCTAGTTATGTCCCAGCCTCTTCCGGCCATTTTTAATAAACGCAAGTAATTGTTCTTGAATCTTCGGATTGCAAGTTAATATGGAGTTGTTGGTGAGCATATTTAATGACACTCCATCTAACGTTGTCGAAACCCCACCAACCTCATTAACGAGCACAATTCCAGCCGCTATATCCCACGGAGCAAGCCGCATGGATAAATATCCATCAATTATTCCCTCAGCAACATAGGCAAACTCAAGCGCGGCGGATCCGTATGAACGGCTGCCCCTGACTGTTCGAATCATTTGGTGCATAATTTTCTCGTCAACAACCCTGTTCGGACAGAGAAAATAATGGTTCATGTCAACGATTGATTCTTCCAGCTTCAAGTCTCTTCTAAGTTCTGGCAGCAATTCTTCATTCTTATACGCACCTTCAGAACGCTTCGCATGGTACAGTTCATCAGCCATTACATCATAAACCAGTCCAATTTCGCCAATTTCATCATGAAATACTGCAACTGAAATCGCAAAATTCTTCCGCTGGTGTACAAAATTCATCGTTCCATCGATTGGATCGATAATCCAGACGGTACCTTGCAAAGAGGTAAGCTCGTCTCCATAGCCTTCTTCCCCAATAATATAATGCTCAGGGTAGGTTTCTTTAATTTTTTCAACGAGGAACTTCTCCGTCTGTTTATCCATTTCAGTCACAAGATCATTCGGGTTTGATTTCGTTTCAATAATTCTCGGTTCATTTATTTTATTTCGTATCTGCTCACCGGCTTCCAATACCCAAGCTTCGGCATTCAGATAAACTTGATTACGTTCCATTTTATCCATCAGTCAATTCCCCCAATTCTCTTTAGTCCGCCTTTATTGTATCAAACGAACTCTGTAAGTCATAATAAAAGGACCTCGTATTCATTTGGCCACCGAAGTAGTAACCACTTAAATACGAAGTCCTTCCATTTACTCATTTTCATCTTCAGTAATTTCAATCAACTGATGACGCAGCGTACTTAGACGCTCTTTGACTTTAATCATTTCCGTTTTATCCCCGGCCTCCATAGCTTCGTAAAGATTCATTAATTCATAATCTATTTCCATTCGAATTACCGGGAGTTTAAGTTTCGCCTCTTGCTTTTCAATTGCTTGCATTAGATATTTCAATTTTAATCACACCTCTCTAAGTGATTACGATGGCTCTTTTAATTTAGTTTATGAAGATTTCTAAAGGAAGTTCGCCAATATTTAGAACTAGCTTCTTAAAATAGGTTTTCCCATATCCTTTCTAATTTAAACATTCATTCAGTGAAAAACCTGCAGTCTAATGGGCTTGTCCTCTTTAGATACAATGGAATTTTCTTTATAAAGTTTGATTTATTGACAAATCAGATCCCTTACTTAATAATAATTATTATCACTTGGCTTTCACAATCTGAAACAGTTAGCTATCCCTTTATATTAATTTGTAAGGTCGGCAAATCATTAATTACGATTACTTTCATACAATGTAAGTGATTTGCTCATTCTCTAGACTGGCGTTCTAATCGCCATTCAGTTTCCCGGGGAACGGATGCTTTCCATGGGCACGGCCTCAGCCTCCTCGGAAGAAAACCGCTTCCTGCGCTGCTCTGGACTCGTGCTTTTCCCGTAGGAGTCACCGTCCCCCGGGAAACTGAACTGGTTAGATGATTCTCTGAATAGAAATTGTTCCGTTACGAACAGTGATCCATATTTGGCCTTTCCTGGTAGCAGTCCAGACACCTGGAGACTCCTGCGGGAGGATAGGCTTGGTGAGACCTCGCAGCAGGCTTGCCTGCGAGGAGGCTCACCAGCCGCTCAGCAGGTGCGAGAGGTGTCTGGATCGCGGACCTCCAGTAGAAAGTTTCGGAGTTCAGCACACTCACGCTGTATGAAGGTGATAATCAGTTCAGTTTGAAAAGCTTTTTATTTAATGGAATATGTTTATGACGGTGAAGAATTGAATAAGAGTCTTGCTGATATGGCCAAGGGCTTTGGTAGAATGGTTAGATATAAAAAAATCGATAAAAATTTAATTGGTTTTATGAGGACCACTGAGGTGACGGTGAATAAAACGGACAACTCCTATAACCAGCATATTCATGCCATGATGTGCTTTGAAAGCAGTTATTTCAGGGGTAAAGATAATTATATTACCCATGAAGATTGGCAGGCGTTTTGGAAAAGGGCTATGAAGTTGGACTATGATCCGAATGTTTTTGTCACTGCAATTAAATCTAGGGTTTCCTCTGAACAGGACAAGCAAGCGATTGAAAAAGCGGTTAATGAAACTGCGAAATACTCGGTTAAATCTGATGATTATTTAACAGATGATGAAGAGCGGAATTTACAAATTGTTAAGGATTTGGAGGAAGGTTTGTATCGTAAAAGATTGATTTCTTACGGTGGTTTATTAAAGGTAATTCATAAAGAATTAAATTTGGACAGCGCTGAAGATGGCGATTTGATAAAAGTTAATGATGAAAATGATGATGATGAAAAAGAAGATGAAGGCTTTATAGTGACAGCAATGTGGAACTGGAATAGGCAAAATTATTATATAAAAAATGATGGTTCTTGATATTCCACAAACGGGCCATTTTGTTGAAGATTAAAACGTGAATTTTAATGGGGTGGGAAACATGCTTCAGTTTGTAAATATTGACCTGGATTCAGAAAAACATCGTGAAATAGTAACTAAATTCCGAAGAGATTCATTTGAAGTAAGTTTTGGAGATGGATTTGATTTTGATGAAGAAGATTACCTACATTGGTTAAAAGAAAAAATAGCCGATTACCCAAAAGGTTTTGTTTTGGTTAAGAAAAACAACAATTATGTGGGGCAACTTGAATTATCAGTTAGGCAATACGAAGGTAAAGATATAGGTTACGTTCACTTGTATTACTTAACTTCAGTGGAACGAGGCAAGAGCATAGGTCAAGAATTACACGACTATGCAAGACAGTTTTTTAAAGCCAATAATATTAAAGAATTTCATCTAAGGGTATCACCGACCAACATTTTTGCGATTAAATTTTATCGCAAAATTGGTATGAATGAAATTGGTCCTGAAGTGAATGGGAAGGTAATTAGGATGAAGGGTTCTGTGTGATTTTTATAAGAATAGAAATTCCAGAATCGGGCATGTTTAGGTACATATTTCAACAACTGCAGGCTTTTGTTAAGGATGATTTGCTAATATTTGCGAGGTGCAAGGGACAAGTTATCATTGATTAGAAAGGATGACAAAAATGGATTTTAATGGTTTTAAACAAACTGATTTTGACACATTTCATATCGATGGATTGGAAGCTCGAATGGAAGCAATCCAAACTCGCATTCAACCGAAATTCCGTGAACTTGGGGAAATTTTAAAAGATAATCTATCCATGAAGCTCGGGAATGAAATGTATTTACATATCGCAAAACATGCAAGAAGGACGGTGAATCCTCCAATAGATACTTGGCTGGCAATTTGTGATAATAAACGAGGTTATAAGAAGCATCCACATTTTCAAGTAGGCTTGTTTGATGATCGTTTATTTATCTGGCTGGCACATGTTTATGAATTACCGAACAAACAAAAAATCGCTCAGGGCTTTATCGATAATTTCGCTTCACTGAAGGAACTGCCGAATGATTTTGTTGTTTCAATGGACCATATGAAGAAAAATTCTTTACCACTCAAAGAATTGGAAGAATCACATCTGGAACGTTTCCGTGATGTGAAAAAAGCGGAATTTTTAATCGGAAGAAATCTGGATATGAATGATGAACAAGTTCAAGACGGGGAGCAATTACTTGATATAGTCATCGCGACTTACGATGATCTTATTCCTTTCTATCAATTGGCATTAAAAGAACGCTAAAACAGCTGGGACGATTTTAAATGTCCCAGCTGTCTTTTTACATTCTAATATTTTTCTCTTCTGTATTCCTTGCTTGTTTGACTACAGGATAAGGCGCATAGCCTGATGCTTTTGTAAACGCAGCAAATAATTGCTTCTCTTCTGATTTAGATGGAACAATTTGTTTAAAACGTCGATACACAGCAAGAATATCATCTCTTCGCACATTTTTCTCATACGCCCGTTCAATTAAGGTGAAAAAATTTACGACATCAACAATTTCCTGTTGTGACCAAGTTTCATCGATCGGATAGGAATAATTCATCTACTTCCCTCACTTTGCCCATTGATTTCGTATTTCTGTTGCTTCACTAATAAGAGACTGAACTACGTTTTCTACAGTTGGGATATCATGAATTCTTGCCGCGGATTGTCCAGCCCACCCAAAGCCTTCCGTGTCGTTCCCTTCCTGGATATAGCGATAATTAACCTTCCCACTTATATAATCCTTTAGTGACTCATAGCCAAGCTGCTGCTTTTCAATTTCAAGGATTTTCTCGGCGAATGGACCTTTCAGCACTCGAGCGGGGGCGCCGATCGAACGTTTAATAACTGTCGTCCCCTCTTCTTCCGCATCCACAATTGCCTGTTTATAATTGGTGTGGGCGAGACATTCCCTTGTAGCAATAAAGCGGGTGCCCATTTCAATCCCCTCCGCTCCGAGACTGAGCGCCGCCATAAAGCCACGACCATCTGCAATTCCGCCAGAGGCGATAACCGGAATTGAAACATGATCGACTACTTGCGGGGTAAGAATGAATGTACCGACATCGGAACGACCTAAATGTCCTCCACCCTCTTGTCCGACGACCATCACAGCATCAGCACCGAGTTCTTCCGCTTTCTTTGCCTGCCTCCTAGCAGCGACAAGAACTAATTTTTTAATAGGATGCCCTTTTACCATGTCAAGGACTCCTTTAGGATTACCTCCTGTAACAGATATAACCGGAACTTCTTCATCAATCGCTACCTGCACCATGTGTTCATATGGCCGACCATGTTGTCCGATTGCATAGTTCACTCCAAACGGTTTACCTGTTAATGATTTCACCTTTTGTATTTCCTCACGTAATGCTTCCGGTGACGGTAATGTCATCGCAGTAATTTGCCCAAGGCCACCCGCATTCGAAACCGCTGCGGCTAGTTCAGAATAAGCTAAGTAAGCGAGTCCTCCCTGAATGATCGGATATTTGATATTCAGCAACTCTGTTACCTTTGTTTTAAAGTTCATTTATACGGTTCCCCCCTAGATTTATCACTGGAGCATGCTTTCTATTTTATTTAATTCGCTTTATCTAATGTTTGAATAAGAGTCGGATCGACAATATCATAACCGTTGTCTCTTAAACCATTTACAATTCTTTCTAAGGCAGCGTTCGTCCATTCCCTGTCATGCATTAATAAATTTGCTCCGGGTTTCAGTAAGGAGTAATCAACATCCACTTCGGAACCTTCACCTGTAATCATTGCTTCCGCTAACTTATCTGCATCCATATACGGTTCGAAATAATCATAACCATATGTCCAATTCATTAATACCATCCCTTCATCGAAGGCCACTTGCTCGGAATAATCTGTATTCATTCCATTAGGTGCCCGGAAGAATTTTGGTCTTTCACCAATAATTTCTTCTACTCGATCACTTAAGCTTACAATTTCTTCTCGTTGTTCTTCTTCAGGTATATCTGGTATTAAAGGGTGATTATATGTATGGTTCCCAATCAGAAAGCCCATTTCATGTAGTTGTTTTAAAGCTTCTTCCTCTTCTGGTGTATCAAGAAAGTGCCCATTTACAAAGAAAATAGCGCCTGCGTCTAATCGTTGTAACGTTTCCGCCATTTCCAAAGTATATTCTGCTGGTGCATCGTCAATCGTTAAAAGTACGACATTTTCTTCTGTACCTTCCTCTAATGGTGCAACACTTGCATCTTCCGCAATATAGTACGCTGGATCATTTACCGCTTCTGCATCCGCTTCTACCTCGGTTTCCTCATCTTCAGCAGGCTCGTCTTCCTCCTTTCTTTCGTCTTCACGCTCTACTTCTTCTGTTTGTTGATTCATGTCTTCATTCATCGAATCATCCGGATCTTCTGCCTCATTTCCAGAGCAGGCAGATAAAGCCAGCGCAAAAATGAGCAGAAAAACAATTCGCTTCATGTTTTGTATCCTCCTGATGTTTCTATTTGGTATATATTATAGTAATGATTAGAATAGATGACAATGAAAAGCTAGCTTTTAGACAAATAAAAAATGACGGCTAAATCAATAGCCGCCATTTTTTATTTGTTTTTTATAGCATATGAACTGGTTTTCCTAGTCCTACTTCTGCAGCTTCCATCGTAATCTCACCTAGCGTCGGGTGCGCATGGATGGTTAATGCGATATCTTCCGCTGTCATGCCAGATTCAACTGCAAGACCGATTTCGGAAATCATATCACTTGCGTTCGGTCCAGCAATTTGACCACCGAGAACAAGACCGTCTTCTTTACGAGTGATCAGCTTCAAGAAACCGTCTGTTTCGTTTAGGGCCAATGCACGTCCATTCGCTGCGAATGGGAATTTGCCGACTTTAACATCAAAGCCTTTATCTTTCGCTTCCTGTTCAGATAATCCAACAGTTGCTAATTCTGGTTCCGTGAATGCTACTGCAGGAACACCAATATAGTCAACCTCGGACTTCTCGCCACTGATTACTTCTGCCGCAATTTTCCCTTCATAGGAAGCTTTATGGGCTAGTGGAGGACCTGCAGTGATGTCGCCAATCGCATAAATGTTATCTACGGATGTACGGCACTGCTTATCTGTTTTAACGCGACCTTTTTCGTCAAGTTCGATACCAACTTGCTCTAAGCCGATTTCTTCCGTGTTAGGCTTACGGCCGACTGTAACAAGTACGTAGTCCGCTTCAAGGGTTTCTTCTTTACCTTTTGCTTCATAACTGACTTTCACGCCGTCTTTTGTTTCTTCAACGCCTTTAGCCATCGCTTCTGTAACAATGGTGACACCTTTTTTCTTAAGACGTTTTTTCACAACCTGTGTCATTTGTTTTTCAAACCCGCCAAGGATATCTTTTGCACCTTCAAGGAAAGTAACTTCTGTACCGAAGTTGGCAAAGACAGTTCCTAGCTCTGTTCCAACATAACCTCCACCGATTACAACAAGCTTCTTAGGAATTTCTTTTAAGTTCAATGCACCTGTAGAATCAAGTACACGATCAGAGAATTTGAAGCTCGGAATTTCGATAGGCGAAGATCCCGTTGCAATGATACAGTTGGTGAATTTGTAGGTTTGTGAATTCTTTTCATCCATGATTTTTGCAGTATTTTTATCTACAAAGTATGCTTCTCCACTTACGATGTCTACTTTATTCCCTTTAAGCAATCCTTCAACACCGCTCGTAAGTTTGTTTACGACAGAGCCTTTCCATTCTTGCACTTTAGAAAAGTCAACCGTAACTTTTTCCGCTTTAATACCAAGATCTTCGATACCTTGTGCTTCAGCTGCTTTCTGTCCTGCAGTAATGAGTGCTTTCGATGGAATACATCCAACGTTCAAGCAAACTCCGCCTAACGCTCCTTTTTCGACAATCGTTACCTTTTGTCCAAGTTGAGCGGCACGGATTGCAGCAACATATCCCCCAGGTCCAGCGCCAACGACAAGTGTGTCTACTTCTACTGGAAAATCTCCTACTACCATCTTCTTACGCCTCCATCATGATTAATTGTGGATCATTTAGTACACGTTTAATCTGGTTCAGTGCAAGTTGTGCAGTTGCACCATCAACGATACGATGATCAAAGCTTAGAGATAAAGCAAGTACTGGAGCTACAACAACTTCTCCGTTACGTACGATTGGCTTCTCAGCAATTCTACCAATTCCTAAAATAACTGCTTCAGGATAATTCAGAACTGGAGTGAACCATTGTCCACCTGCAGAACCAATATTGGTAATGGTGTTAGAAGCTCCTCTCATCTCTTCAGGTTTCAGTTTACCATCTCTGGCTTTCTCTGCCAAGGAGTTGATTTCTGCTGAAATTTCAAAGATGGATTTTCTATCTGCGTTCTTAACAACCGGTACGAGCAGGCCTTTATCTGTATCTGCAGCAATACCGATATTGTAATAGTGTTTCTGTACAATTTCATCTGTTGCATCATCAATATTAGCATTGATAATTGGATATTTCTTCGATGCAGAAATTAAAGCTTTTACAACATATGGGAGGAATGTCAATTTAACATCCTGCTCAGCTGCAACTTCCTTAAATTTCTTACGGTGTGCAACAAGCTCTGTCACATCGATTTCGTCCATTAATGTAACGTGAGGAGCTTTTGTTTTCGAATTAACCATTGCATTTGCAATAGCTTTACGGATACCCGACATTTTCTCGCGAGTTTCCGGGAAGTCACCTTCTGGGATGGCGACTTGCTGTGTGCTTGAAGCTTTCGCTGTATCTTCTGAAGTATCCGCTGCAACAGTTTCAGCTGGCTGTGCATCTCCGCTTACGAACGCATCGATATCTTCTGTTAAAATTCGGCCGTTTTTACCTGTTCCAGATACTTCTCTAATATTAACGCCTTGTTCACGTGCGTATTTTCTTACAGAAGGCATTGCAATCACTACTGCATCACTGTCCGTGTCCGCACTTTCTGTTTGTGCTGGCTTTGCAGCTTCTGCTTTTGCTTCTTCTTTTGGTTCTTCTGTTTGTGCCGGTGCTTCTTCCGCACTGTCGTCTGACTCGTAACCCTCAGCATCAAACGAAACGAAAGTATCTCCTACTGTCGCAACGTCACCTTCTTGAACGTAGATTTTCTTAACTGTACCATCTACTGGTGCTGGGATTTCTACAACTGCTTTATCATTTTGTACTTCACAAAGGACATCATCTTCACTGACTTCATCGCCTTCATTTACGAACCATTTTACGATTTCGCCTTCCGCGATTCCTTCACCGATGTCCGGAAATTTAAATTCAAATGCCATTTCTTCTACCTCCTATGTTGATTTTAGAAGTTTACTACTTGGTTTACTTTTTCTATTATATCCTTGTGGTTTGGAAGCCAAACTTCTTCTGCTTCTGCGAACGGGTATACAGTATCTGCCGCAGTTAGACGTAATACTGGTGCTTCTAAGTGCAGAATAGCTCTTTCTTGAATTTCTGCAACTACATTTGCTGCAACTCCAGCTTGACGCTGTGCTTCTTGAATAACTACCACACGGTTCGTCTTCTCAACAGATGCAAGGATTGTATCGTAATCGATTGGTGATACCGTACGTAAGTCGATTACTTCTGCTTCAATACCATCTTCTGCAAGCTCATCAGCCGCTTTTAGTGCTGCGTGTACCATTGCACCATAAGCAACTAGTGTAACATCTTTACCTTCGCGCTTTACAGCCGCTTTTCCTAATGGAATTGTATATCCTTCTTCCGGTACTTCTTCACGGAATGAACGGTAAAGCTTCATATGCTCAAGGAAAATTACCGGATCATTATCACGGATTGCAGAAATAAGTAATCCTTTCGCTTCGTATGGAGTAGATGGGATTACAACTTTAAGACCAGGTTGTTGTGCAACAAGCCCTTCCAGTGAATCTGCGTGAAGTTCAGGTGTATGAACTCCTCCTCCAAATGGTGCACGAACCGTAATTGGTGCTTGATGCGTACCACCAGAACGGTAACGCATTCTAGCCATTTGTCCACTAACAGAGTCCATTACTTCAAATAAGAAGCCGAAAAACTGAATTTCTGGAACTGGACGGAAACCTTGAGTAGCAAGTCCGATTGCAAGTCCTCCGATCCCTGACTCAGCAAGCGGAGTATCAAATACACGTTCTTCACCAAACTCTGCCTGCAAACCTTCTGTCGCACGGAAAACTCCACCGTTTTGTCCAACGTCTTCACCAAACACAAGTACGTTTTCATCATTCTTCAATTCGTTACGCATTGCGTCTGTAATTGCTTGAATCATTGTCATTTGCGCCATGATTTATTTCGACTCCTTTTCTTCGTAAAATTCTAACTGCTCCTGTAAGTTTTGCGGGAGCTCTTCATACATATTATTAATTAAATCCGTTACTTTTTGTTTTGGATATTGGTCGGCTTTCTTGATTGCCTCCTTAATATCTTCTCTTGCTTCTTCAATTACCTTGTTTTCATCTTCTTCGCTCCAAAGTTTTTTCCCTTCAAGGAACTTACGGAAACGTACAAGTGGATCTTTCTTTTCCCACTCTTTATCTAAGTCTTCCGAACGATAACGAGTTGGATCGTCACCTGACATCGTATGTGGACCGAAACGGTATGTCATTGTTTCAATCAATGTTGGACCTTCACCTTTCACAGCACGGTCGCGCGCATCTTTGGTCGCTGCATAAACTGCAAGCACGTCCATTCCATCTACTTGAATTCCTTCGATACCAGCTGCAACAGCTTTTTGTGCTAATGTTTTCGCAGCAGTTTGTTTTTCTACTGGAACAGAGATAGCAAAGCGGTTGTTCTGTACAACGAAAATTGCTGGAGCTTGATAAGCACCCGCCATGTTAATACCTTCATAGAAGTCACCTTGTGACGTTCCACCATCACCTGTATAAGTGATTGCAACATTTTTCGCGCCACGTAATTTCATACCAAGTGCTACGCCAGCTGCTTGTACATACTGTGCACCGATAATAATTTGCGGAGCTAATGCTTTCAAGTCATTTTCATATTGGTTTCCGTGGAAATGACCTTTCGAGAATAAGAATGCTTGATACAGTGGCAGACCGTGCCAAATAAGCTGTGGTACATCACGATATCCCGGTAAAATGAAATCTTCTTTCTCTAACGCAAAATGACTTGCCAGCTGGGAAGCTTCCTGACCTGCAGTCGGTGCGTAGAAACCTAAACGTCCTTGACGGTTAAGTGCGATTGAACGTTGGTCTAGAATTCTTGTGTAAACCATCCGACGCATAAGCTCTTTTAGCTCATCATCAGATAACTTAGGCATCGCCTTTTCATTAACAACTTTTCCATCTTCATTTAGAATCTGGAACATTTCGAACTTACTCTCAACATCTTTTAATACATGTTTCAAGGTAGTCACCTCTCCTTTATTAGTAAAATATTATTATTGGGAGTAAACACTCCCACTCCATTCATGCCCAACAACTCGGGGCGGATCTTCTTCACCTCAAACTGTTATATAGATTCCCGCAAAAAAACTAGTACAAAACCTGTACAATTAAATCTTAGCTTAAATTCCTCAATAGGTCAAACACTTTAACTTCACTCACTTTAACTTCACTTTACCCTTAATGATGTAAGCCTAACCACCAAATAATGTTATAGTACAAAATTTCTTCACGGTTCTGTCCCACCACAGTTTTAACAACATCACTAATACAGGTATAGTTTAATCTATATAGATAAAATGGGCAAAAAAACAAACCTTATGCACCAGATTCATTCTGCATAAGGTTTTAATGTATTATTCTTCTTCAAATGTCACTTCCATATTAGCCGCTTCATAAAACGCTTGTTTCAATTCATTATATCCGACCGTTAATTCATTAAACGTATCATTCGCAGTTAATATTTGTTCATATGTTGCATTTATTTTTTCAATCTGTTCATTCAATACTTCTTGTTCCACTTCTTCATCTTGCAACAAAGTATACAATTCAGTTTCTAAATCGAGCGATTGCTTGTATGCTTCATACAGATCATCATATGTAATATAACGGTCCATCATTGTCTGATACATTTCTTCGCCTTTTGTCTTTGCGTCTCCTTCTTCAAGGTCATCAAGCAGCGCTTCAATTGATTGGAATTCCTCTTTAGCCGCCTGTATGCTCTCACTTTCAACATCAATCTTTTCTTTGCGCTCCTCTATCAATGCAATAGCATCTTGCGAAAGCTTTGTAATTTCTTCAAAATCATCCATTCCCAGATCAATTACTTGAGCATAAATTTCTTGTTCCTGCTTTTCAAGCTCTGTAATCTCACTTTGCTGTGCTTCAAATTCTTGTTCAAGTACAACGGTTTCCTCTAAATGTGTATGTATTTTCTCCTCTGTACTCTCACTGCTGCACGCCGATAAGACGATGAGTAATAATCCAAACATAAGTACTGTTTTCTTCCAAGTCATAACCTTTAACCTCCTAGACATCTAATTCATGAGTATGTTTTTAGAGTATATCATAAATTAAGTTCGAACTGATAGACAATTATCATGGCCTTTCCTGGTAGCAGTCCAGACACCTTGAGACTCCGGTTAGACTTGGCGAGACCCCTTAGTGCTCAGCGTGAGGAGGCTTGTCGACCGCTCAGCAGGTGCGAGAGGTGTCTGGACTGCGGACCTCCCGTAGAAAGTGCACACTTACGCTGAATGAAAGCAATTGGCGATTTTTTTAGATGCGAAAGTTGAGCATTTCAGATATGATAAGATGGAGTAAGAAAACTGATTAATTCACTATAGTAAGGAGAAATAGATATGATTACAATGAAGGATATTGTACGTGAAGGCCACCCTTCGTTAACGAAAGTTGCTGAAGAAGTAAGACTGCCATTAACAGAAGATGAAAAGCAGCTTTTAAAAGATATGCTTACATTTCTTAAAAACAGTCAAGATGATGAAATTGCTGAAGAATATGGATTGCGTGCAGGTGTAGGTCTTGCCGCCCCGCAACTAGGGATTGAAAAGCAGATGTTCACCGTTTTTTATGTAGATGAGAAAGGCAAAGTTCATGAACATGCCCTCGTCAATCCAAAGATTGTTTCTCACTCTGTTGAAAAAACATTTCTGCCCACAGGAGAAGGTTGTTTGTCCGTGGACAGGGAAGTAGAAGGTTATGTCCCGCGTTATACAAGAATTACTGTTAAAGCTTTTGATATCGACAATAATCCAATCAAATTACGGTTGAAAGGGTATCTTGCAGTCGTATTCCAACATGAAATTGATCATTTGAATGGTATCATGTTTTACGACCGTATTAATCAAGAGAACCCGTTCCATATTCCGGAAAATTCAAAGCCCCTTGAATAATCGGAAGGTCTCCCCACCTTCCCTCTCTCTTTAATAAAGTACCTTTCAGGACAAACGTGCATAAAATAAAGTATAAATTCCGAGGAATGACAAAAAATAGGATTACCAAAACGGAAGCAGCATGACATCTTTAGATAGTTAAGGTATCCGTTCAGCGCCACTATTTCCAGGGTAGTTTTTTCCACTATTAAAAAGGGAATATGTACCTTTAAATAATATTTTTTTCCTTAATCATTTCAAATTTCATTGATTCGTACTATAATGTAGATAAGAGGATTGGATCGGTAAAATGTTTTTGCTGCTTTTCTTAATATCTGAAAGGAGACGTGTGTAAACATGTTGAAGCGCCTTAGAGAAAAGCTCAAGAAACGTTTGAAAGATTTTATAGGTCAAAAAGAACGTGTGCCTACACCTTATAAATAGAATGATTACTGTTCACCAATCAACTGGAAGTCATGCATGCTACGGAAACTTGCAGGAATTTAATAACATCGATTACATGCTAGGCGCATGACCATCGAAGCGTGCGCTCGGCATGTTTTATTTGCAATCAATATCTAAAAATGTCAGGAGAGATAATATGATATATAAGGTTTTATATCAAGAACTCGCAGATGAAGCTCCAGTTCGAGAACGGACGCAAAGTCTCTATATTGAAGCTGCTTCTGTAAGAGAAGTAAGAGAAAAATTAGACGATCGAAATTACAATGTAGAATATATTCAAGAATTAGATGAGGCACATCTAGAGTATGAAAAACAATCCGATGATTTTAAAGTGGAGAATATCTAGGTATGAAATTTGTGAAAAATGACCAAACCGCTGTCTTCGCACTAGGAGGACTGGGGGAAATTGGTAAAAATACGTATGCTGTTCAATTTCAAGATGAAATCATTATAATCGACGCTGGGATTAAATTCCCTGAGGACGAGCTTCTCGGAATTGACTATGTCATCCCTGATTATACGTATTTAGTACAAAACCAAGATAAAATTAAAGGATTATTCATCACGCACGGGCATGAGGACCATATCGGAGGGATCCCTTATCTGTTACGTGAAATCAATGTGCCGATTTATGCTGGAAAACTTGCAATAGGTTTAATCAGATCGAAACTAGAAGAACATGGTTTACTAAGAAATGCTAAGTTAATTCCAATTAAAGAAGATGATGTTATTAAATTCCGTAAGACTTCCGTTAGTTTTTTCCGGACAACTCATAGTATTCCGGATTCCTATGGGGTTGTCGTCAAAACACCTCCAGGAAATATCGTTCATACTGGGGACTATAAGTTCGATTTCACCCCAGTTGGAGAGCATGCTGATTTAACAAAAATGGCTGAGATTGGCAAAGAAGGCGTACTTTGCTTATTATCAGACAGTACAAACAGTGAAGTCCCTGGCTTCACCTTGTCTGAGAAAGTCGTCGGTCAAAATATCGATGATATATTCAGCCGTGTTGATGGCAGACTAATCTTTGCCACATTCGCATCTAATATTTATCGCTTGAGCCAAGTAATTGATTCAGCTGTAAAACACAATCGAAAAGTGGCTGTGTTTGGACGCAGTATGGAAAATGCGATTAACCTCGGGCTGGAACTCGGCTATATTCAAGCACCTAAAGACACATTTGTGGATAGTAATCAAATCAATCGCCTTCCTGCCGATGAAGTAGCGATCCTTTGTACAGGTTCTCAAGGGGAAGCAATGGCGGCTCTTTCAAGAATTGCTAACGGTACACACAAACAAGTTCAATTAATACCTGGAGACACTGTTGTATTTTCATCATCTCCAATCCCGGGAAATACAATTAGTGTTGGTCGTATCATCAATAAACTTTACCGCGCCGGTGCTGACGTAATCCACGGTAAATTAAGCAATGTGCACACGTCAGGTCACGGAGCACAAGACGAACAAAAACTGATGCTTCGTCTCATGAAACCGAAATTCTTTATGCCGATCCACGGTGAATACCGAATGTTAAAGGAACATATCAAGCTTGCAGTTGATTGTGAAATCGAGCCAAACAATTGCTTTACTCTCGACAATGGCGATGTACTCGCATTAAGCAAAGATACTGCAGAAGTAGCTGGAAAAATTCCTTCAGGTACGATTTATATTGACGGTAGCGGTATTGGCGATATCGGAAATATTGTTTTAAGAGACCGACGTATCCTTTCAGAAGAAGGTCTTGTGATTGTTGTTGTGAGCATCAATATGAAACAATTCAAGCTTGCAGCTGGGCCGGATATCATTTCCCGCGGGTTCGTCTACATGCGAGAATCAGAAGACCTTATCAAGGAAGCACAAGAGCTCGTAACGACACATTTAAATAAAGTAATGGAACGTAAGACAAGCCAGTGGTCGGAAATTAAAAATGAAATTACCGACACCATCGCACCATTCTTATACGAGCGCACAAAACGCCGCCCGATGGTCTTACCAATCATTATGGAAGTATAAATTAAAATACATTAGCAGGCAAATACCTGCTAATGTATTTTATTGTTCATCAATAATAAGATGTTTTTCAAATCGGTGGATGTCATCATCTCTTCCGATGACAAGCAATATATCCTCAGGTTCAAATATATATTCCGGACTTGGTGAGACATCGATTACCTCGCCTCTTTTAACCGCAACTACATTACAACCGAACTTTGCTCGAATATCAAGCTCAATTAATGATTCTCCAATCATTTTCCTGCCTGTTTTTACTTCGACAATGCTATGATTATCGGATAAATCGAGAAAATCGAGAATGTTATTTGAAATAATATTTTGGGCAATTCTTCTGCCCATATCTCGCTCTGGATGGATGACACGATCCACGCCAAGTTTTCGCAGTATTTTTTCATGATAATCATTTTGTGCTTTTACAGTTATTCGTTCAACATATAAATCTGTTAGGATTACGGTTGTTAATATACTTGCTTGGAGACTTTCCCCAATCGCTACGATCACATGTTCAAAATTATTGATTCCAATTTCTTTTAATGATTCTTCATCGGTTGAGTCAAGGATGACAGCATGGGATGCGATATTTTTGTATTCATTTACCTTTGCTTCGTCAATATCAATTGCGAGAACTTGCTTCCCTTCCTTGCTCAATTCCCGGCAAATACTACCACCGAACCTCCCCAAACCAATCACCGCATAATCCTTACCCATCAGTATCCCTCCAGAACTAGTCATCTTTGTAGACTTATTATAACCTCTACATAAACATTGTACAAAATTGAAAAGTGAAACTTCATTCAGTGGGGTCTCCTTCCCTATTGAATGGTAGTTGAATAGAATCAGGGAGTTACGGACTGTTTAGTCCCCACCTTCATCAATTGGGTTTCTCTCATGTTTAGAGATGGGGAGTATTACAGACCCGTTAATGCGTGATAAACACTCATGCTTTCTGCTGGAGTTCTTTTGTTTCTTTACAAGGAATCAAGCATGGTAAATTGGGATTTGACTAGTTCGTAGTATTTCCCTCGTTTGGAGATAAGCATTTGGTGATTGCCGCTTTCAAGGATTTTTCCGTTTTCCAGGACGAATATCTTGTCAGCCTCCCGAATCGTTGATAGTCGATGAGCGATAATAATGGATGTTCTTCCTCTTAAAAGCAGCTTTAATGCCTCTTGTATTCTCATCTCTGACTCTGTATCGATGCTCGCTGTTGCCTCATCTAAAATAATGATCCGCGGGTTCGCAAGTAATGCTCTTGCAAAGGAAAGTAATTGCCGCTCTCCAGCTGACAGTATGTTCCCCCGCTCTTCCACCTCTGTTCGATAACCGTTAGACAGTCGTTTAATAAAACCATCTGCCCCGACAACTTTTGCTGCTTCTATTACCTCTTTATCCGTTGCGTTCGGTCTTCCGAAGCGAATATTCTCCATTATGGTACCCGAGAAGATAAACGTATCTTGTAAAACAACACTAATCTGTTCACGGATACTTGCGAGTTCGACTTCTTGAAGATTTTTCCCGTCGATCTTAACTGCACCTTTTGTTGGATCGTAAAAGCGACTAATTAAATTGGCAATTGTTGATTTACCACTTCCTGTATGACCTACTAAAGCAATTGTTTCGCCTGCTCGGATGTCGAGTGATACTTCATGAAGAGCAATCCGTTCATCGTCATAAGAAAATTGTACATGATCAAATTGAATATGCCCTTTCATATCCTGAAAGATATACGCATTCTCTTTCTCTTTTACATTCGGCCGTTCATCAAGAAATTCAAATATACGCTCTGAGGAAGCCATCGCCATCAGCAGCTGATTATACATTTGACCTAACCGAGAAATCGGCTCCCAGAACATTCCGGTAAAATAAGCAAAAGCTACGAATGTACCGATCGCAATCCCACCATTATCTTCTCCGAGTATAATCAAATAGGAACCAAAAGCGATAAGAATGATTGTTCCGGCAGCATCACTCATATCGACAAACGGACGGAAAAATGCGCTTTTTTTCGCTGCATCTCTGAAGCTGTGAAAGAATCCTTTGTTCACCCCATCAAAAAACTCAGCATTTTCTTTTTCCTGTGAGAATGATTGAGTAATACGCATACCTTGAATGGCTTCATTAAGATGGGAATTCATCCGCGACTGATTTATCCGGACATTTTGCCACGATCTGCGGATATTTCTTCTTAACTTGGTGGAAATATAAAACATGATCGGTAAAACAATTAATACAGCAATCGCTAATTTGGGACTTAAAACAATGAGGATCACCATAATTCCAATTAATGTAATGGAATCCATTAATAGATTGATGATTCCGTTTGTAAATAGTTCTTGCAGCGAGTTAATATCATTTAAAATTCGAACCAGAATCGAACCTGCTGAGCGATTATCGAAAAATCCATGGGATAAACGTTGTACGTGGGAAAATAAATGATGACGTAAATCATAAATGACATTTTGTCCAAGCTGGTTCACCCACTTAACCCGTAACGTATTGGCAAGATAATTTAACATATACAATCCGCCGATAAACACAACGAGCCATGTCAATAATGTCGTATCCTTATTTAATATCGCAATATCAATGGCAACCTTCCCGACTAAAATCGGCACAGCCAAACGCACGAAAGTTGATACGAGCATTGCGATAACTGCTGCTGGTAAATAACTTTTCGCATAAGGTTTTAAATAAGTTAGAAGCCGCAGCATTTGCTTCCAGTTAAACGGTTTCTCAATAACTTGCTCAACAGTATAGCGAAACCGTGTCAAGTGATTTTTCTTTGTTTTACTTGTAGTTTCCAACCAAAACCCTCCTTCCATTAGTTCACAATTTGCATAATTTCTTCCCGGTCTTGGTATTGAATATCATAAATTCGGCGATATATACCGTTCATTGCAAGTAATTGATCATGGGTGCCACGTTCCCTTATTTCCCCTTCTTCTAATACTAAAATTTCATCAGCATGCTTAATGGAGGAAATGCGGTGAGCGATAATAAAGGAAGTCCTTTCTCTCATTACTTCCTTTAAAGCAGCTTGGATTTTAAACTCTGTTTCCATATCGACCGCGGAAGTAGCATCATCAAGAATCAAGATGCTCGGATTGATACAAAGTGCACGGGCTATCGCGATTCGCTGTTTTTGTCCACCGGATAACCCCATTCCTCTTTCGCCAAGTAATGTGTCATATCCTTTTGGCAAATCCATAATAAAGTCATGCGCTTGAGCGCGTTTTGCAGCATCTACCACCTGTTCGTCACTTATATCCGGCTGCCCATATGCTATATTTTCACGAATTGATGTAGAAAATAAAAAAGGCTCCTGCAAAACAAAACCAATCTGACTCCGTAATGACTTTAATTCAAAATCGGAAACCGGGTGGCCATCGATGAGCACCTTGCCCTGCTCTGCTTCATAAAACCTCGTAATCAATTGGGTAATGCTCGTTTTCCCTGAACCGGTAGCACCAATTAGACCGACGACTTTTCCAGGTGGTGCATCAAAATCAATATGTTTAAGTGCTGTATCATCATCTTCCACATATTGCAGCGAAACATCTTTGAACGTGACATGACCTTTTATGTGCTTGATGATTGGATTTTCCTTTTCCTGTACTTCCTCCTCCCGGTCAAGAATCTCAATTAATCGCTCGCCTGATGCTTTTGCTTGGGAGAACATATTAACAACAAATCCAAGGTTCATAATCGGACTAAGGATATACCAAACTAAACTGAAAAAAGCAACAAGCTCACCAAGCGCTAGTCTGTCATGAATGACAAGATAGCCTCCATATCCTAATAATGAAACGACTGCAATATTGCCGATCAGTTCCATTAACGGGAAATATTTTGCCCATAGTTTAGAGGTGAATAAGTATCGCTTCCGGTAATCATCATTACTGGAAGAAAATCTGCCGATCTCGAATTCTTCCCGTGATAGTGATTTAACTGTATTCATTCCACTAATATTTTCTTGCACCCGCGTATTCAACCTTCCAAAGGACTTCCTGACATTCCTAAATGCTGGATGCACTTGTTTATCAAATTGAAAAACAACGATTCCAAGAAACGGCATAGCAAGCATTGTGACGATGGCAAGCGGAATGGAATAGTAGAACATGACCGTTAAACTGATTCCAATCAGCAGGACAATCCGAATTAATTCCGCGAAACCAGCAGATAAAAAAAAGCGAAACCCTTCAACGTCTGCCGTCATTCTTGACATTATATCTCCGGTTTTTGAATTATCGTAATATTCAAAGGACAATGCTTGTAACTTTCCATACAATGCGTTTCTAAGATGATAAACCGACGTCATTCCGAATAACTCGCTTAAATATTGAAAAGAAAACGTAGAAATTCCTTTAATCACCATGAGACCGAAGAAAATAAGTGAAATATAAAGAATAAGTCCATATCGGTCTTTAAGTACGACTTCATCAATCGTTATTTGCAGAATGATTGGATAAACAACCGTTATACACGTCAGGATAATCAAAAAGAATAACGACCAAAGGAAATAATGCTTATGCGGCCAATAGAATTCTTTCAATCGTTTAAAAGTATCCAATTGTATACCTCCTTCTAAATTGTCAGTATATATTAATATAACGGATACCGAAATAAATAGCTATAACAATTTATTATTTTTTACTAACTTTTTTGGGACATGGGGTCAGAGGCCTCGGTCAGAGGTTTTGTCCCACTTTCTCAATATAACGTGAAACTTCAATCAGTGGGGGTTTTTTCACCCCTCACTGATCGTTAATTGATATTAGCGTCCATTATCTTACGCCTTACTATTCTCGACATGGCCTGAAGGATTGAGATGGGAAATCTACGGACGATTATATCGGGATAAAGACAAATGCTTTTTTATCCAAAAAAAATATCCTCAAATCATGAGGATATTTTTTCAGGCAGTATAGGTTAATGAATTTCATAATACGTATTTAATGCTTCACCATCACCATATGTAGTTGAGTTGGTTCGTTCCCAACTACATATGGTGATGGAAAAGCCGACTTTGGTAATTATGAAATTCATTCAGGTTATTATTTTTTATAATTTTTCATATAAATATCTTTCTTCAATTCCTTCAAAATGGCTCGTCGCGTTAAGATTCCATCAAAGTAACCATCTTCATCCACTACACAAATAAAAGCATGATCAATCAAAGCATTTAAGCCATCTACTAAATTATTGTCCCTTGTCAAACAAGGTATGTCGCAGTTCATAACTTCTTCTACGCGCATCTCCGACAAGTTTTCAATTTCAAAACGTTCCAGGCCAAGAATCTCATTTAAAATGACTGTTTTGCCAACAATACCTACTAATTTATAAGAAGAATCCAGTACGGGTACTGCCGCATAACCAGATTTCACAAGCACGAGTAAGGCGTGCTCCAGCGGATTGTTTAGTTGGACGTGAGCAACCTTTTCGGATGAAATCATTAATTCTCCTACTAGTATATTCTGTAATTCTCTTTCTTGCATGGTACTCAAAAAATTACCCCCTTCTCAAACGATACATCCATATTTTGTTCGGGTTAATTGTTATAATTTGTCCGTAAGCTAGCTGCAATTTTAAATACATGTTGGCGCTATCATTTCTTGAGTAATTAATTTTTAATTATCATACGGATTAACTCTTTTACAAAGATGTTTCACTTCCATTATAGCAGATATCATGTTATATTACGAAACTCAAGTCCTAAATAATAAAAGGAGATGAACGAATGATACACTTCGAAGGATGGATAGCAGATGTACAAAAGCATGGTTCAAATTAAATTCAAAAAACTTCATCTTATTAAAGTATATCGTTTTGTAGGAAATATGTCAATGATTTGACTGATAATTTAGATTATAACACGTTCTTCATTTTCTGCCTTTATAAATACGAACCTATTGTTTGCCCATACCACTTTCCTTCTGTACGGCATCTTCACTTCCGTGCTATAATCGGAAAGTATAACGATTTAAACAGGACGGAAGTTTTATTATAGAAAGGTTTGACCCAGATGAATCGACGAGCATTTTTAAAGCGAGCGGCAGGATTCATGTTTACTTTAATTGGTTTAAGCGGTGGAACATTTTTTTACAGCAGAGAAATTGAGCCAGCAAGCTTACATATCCAAGAAGAACCTATTACATCAATTAAAATCCCAGCAACATTCCATAATAAGAAAATCATCCAATTCTCCGATACCCATCTTGGATTTAATTATTCGGTTGAAGACTTAGAAAAGCTTGTCAGCCTGATTAATAAACGAAAGCCAGATATTATCTTGTTTACAGGTGATTTGATCGATAATCCAAAGTATTTGCAAGAGCAGGAACATCAACCTATTATCAATGTGCTCGGAAGCTTAGATGCTCCCTTAGGTAAATATTGGATTTACGGGAATCATGATCATGGCGGTTATGGCACGGATACGATTCTTGACATTATGGAAGCAGCTGATTTTACCTTATTACAAAACAGCCACGTAGAAATCAATTCAGAACAGGATGCATTCATTCTTGCAGGAATTGATGATCTTATGCTCGGTAAACCCGATTTGGAAGCCGCACTAAATCAAGCGAACTCAGAGCTATTTACAATCCTGCTTGCCCATGAACCGGATTTTGCAGATGAAGCGGTAAAGTATCCAGTGGATGTGCAACTTTCAGGCCATAGCCACGGCGGTCAAGTGCGCTTACCTATCATCGGACACCTCTACACTCCCCCTTATGCGGAAAATTATGTAGTTGGTAAATATCTCATTGACAATCGATTGCAACTATTCGTAAATGCAGGCATCGGAACAACCCGTGTCCCCTACCGTTTATTTTGTAAACCTGAAATCCATGAATACACATTAAAAGCCAATTTGTCATAAATGTTTCACAGGAAAGTCATTGGGTTCAGCTAAAACCTAAATAAAAGAATGCTATACTAAACATAAGCTTATTTACTTAGAAAGGAAGATTGTCTTACATGAAGCGCCTATTATTTATCTTGGCACTCTCCCTTTTCCTGGCTGGCTGCGGTGAAGCAATCGAAACGAATATGAGTGAAGATATGCTGGATTTCGAGTTCACCACTCAAGATAACGAAACGATGAGCCTGAAGGATTTAGAGGGTGAATATTGGATTGCTGATATGATTTTCACAAACTGTACAACCGTATGTTTACCAATGACTTCCAACATGAAAATGCTCCAGGATCGTTTAGCTGAAGAAGGATATGGCGATCTCAATCTTGTCTCTTTTAGTGTCGACCCTGATTATGATACACCGGAAGTACTCCGGGAATATGGGGAAAGCTATGATGTCGACTTCAGTAATTGGACATTTCTAACGGGTTATGATTTTCAAACGATTAAAGAAATCTCAATCAAATCGTTTAAGAGTTTACTTGCCGAGGCCCCGGAAGGTACAGACCAAGTAACACATGGAACTAGATTTTTCCTGATCAATCCTGAAGGAGAAGTTATTAAATATTACGATGGAGTCCAATCCGAAACGATAGAATCAATTATAAATGATATCAATAAACTAAATGAATAAAACAATTCTTCGAAAAGCATTCAAAACGAATGCTTTTTTTCATAAAAAAAATAGATCATCATATAACGCTGAACGAAACCTCTTTCTCTAATACGCTGGATCATGAAGCGAAAGTGAATCTACCTTAAATCTCCCATTGCCTAAACCGTTTCTTTAAGGTACGATAGATATAATAGAGATGTTGTAAAGGAGTGAGTTTATGAGTACAGACAGTGATATACACGAAATAGCTCAAGCAATTTTCAGCGTTAACCGCCATGCGAAAACTGCCCCGGAGCCTCAACATTTATATTTCATCAAAAAAGAAGCAATCAATAAATTATTAAAGGAAAAGCGCGCCGAAAGAATCGGGCTTCATTTCTCGGACAGGCCTAAGTACAGCAACCAGCATTCCACATTACTTGTTAAAGTGGCAGATTATTATTTTCACATTCCTCCAACAAAGGAAGACTTCAAAGAATTGGAACATCTCGGTTCCTTAGATAAAAACTACCGAAATCCCCATTCGAAAATGTCACTTTCACAAGCTAAACGAGTTCTTTATCCTTATATCAACTATAAGCCTTCAACTAAACCGAAAAAAAGCCGAACTTATACATCAGCTTACTACACACCCTCATCTCTTGGTAAGATGGAATGGCCGCCAACTAGTAGACACAGGAATTATTAACCCTCTAAAATATTCATCAGTAAAAAGGCGCAAACAGCAACATGGCTGTTTACGCCTTTTTACTGATGAACCGTCTAAATAAATATTTGCACACCAAACTAATGATCAACAAAATCCCATAAATTCCAATAATCTGTAATAAATATGGTAAAAATATAACCGCCTGCATTTCTTTCCTGCCAATAATCAATATAAAAAAGAAAAAATTCAAAAAAGTAATACTTCCTACGAGATATCCGAGTAAATATTCTTTTTCCTTGCCCCACTCAATTAGACGTTTCACCAGTATAAATATACATAAGAGCAACAATAAACCCGCCATAATAAAAAGAAAGTCATAATGAAAGAAAATCAATTCGGAAAAGAAACGGCCCATTAT
This sequence comes from Oceanobacillus alkalisoli, assembly GCF_021556485.1. GTDB lineage: Bacteria > Bacillota > Bacilli > Bacillales > Amphibacillaceae > Oceanobacillus > Oceanobacillus alkalisoli. The sequence goes on from NZ_JAKGBW010000022.1 coordinate 24,104, forward strand.
GAAACCTCCAACTAAGCAATTTAAATAGCTTTATTGTTCCCATTTAAAAAATTACTATACATCTAAATACTTTACGAATATAATGAAAGTGAGAATGGTAGAAAGAGAGCGATGTTGGTGAATAAAGCATTTATCTATATTCTTATCGGGGCTGCGTTATGGGGGACAATTGGATTTTATGTAAAAAATCTCTATGCATATGGTTTTACTCCAATGGAGGTAGTGACACTCAGAGTATGGACGTCAGCTGTTATTCTCGTCTTATATTTACTGTTCACTGCACCGAAAAGATTGAAATTGCATCAATTAACCGACATCAAATACTTCATTGGCACCGGTATTTTCAGTATTGTATTTTTCAACTATTGCATGTTTACTGCTATCGAAACATCGACAATCCCTGTTGCTACTGCATTACTTTATACAGGTCCGGCATTTGTGACCATTTTTTCTTACCTTTTATTCAAAGAGCCGTTAACACGAATTAAAATCATTGCCCTCTGTATCACATTATTCGGCACGAGTCTTGTCGTTGGTTTAATTCCCTTTGACAAGGAAGCATTTAAATTTGGGAGTGTTGTTTTCGGGATCGGTTCAGCAGTTGGATATGCACTGTATAGCATATTCAGTAAATACGCTTTGAGGAAATATACAACACTACCGATTACGACCTTTACATTTCTAACTGCAGCTATTGCTTTAATCCCCTTCTTTCCTTACAAAGAGAAAGTTATGTTATTAATCAATCAAGAAGTACTCTTTTACGCTTTCGGCTTAGGATTACTCCCTACTGCAGTCGCTTATATCATTTATACACATGGATTAAATCGCACAGAGGCTTCAAAAGCTTCTATTCTGACAACGGTAGAACCCGTAGTAGCGACCATGATTGGAATTTTCATTTTCCAAGAAACTTTCTCGTTCATTCAAATGCTAGGAATGGCTTGTATTATCTGTGCTGTGATTGTTGTGCAAGTTTATAGCAGTAATCAAAATAATGTAACCAGGTCACCCAAACTTCGAGCATAAAAAAACGGGAGTATGTTCACATCCCGTTTTTTTACGCTAATTTATTCATTTGATAAAAGCCCAGAGTCCTGTTCGCGCTGTTTCTTAGCTTTCGCTTCATGCTTCTTCTCCAAACGCATTTCCAGTTGATCGAGGCTATTCTCATCATCAAGCAACTCTCTTATATTTTGGCTTACGAGTTGTTCAAAACTCATACGTTTAGGTCTCATCTTTTGCACTCCTTTACACATACTAATTTCATTATACCCAATTTTCCATGTTCCTAATCGAAATTATTTGAACATTTTAGGAACTTTTATTCGTAATTAACGGAAAATTACTATTTCAATTATATTTTATATCATTTAATGATAATTTTCAAACAAATTACTCTTTTACATCCAATTTCACAAAGTCAATAAAGCTATTTTCAATTGCTTATCCCCAAATAAATAGCTTACAAACGAATATATACTCTTCCATCCTGTACACTTTTTTAAATAACTTCATTGCTTTTTTTTATTTCAGAATTCGATTCCTCTTTCATTCTTTCGTATTCATTTAGTAGTTGATCCAATTCCTTGCTTATTGTAATGCATTTTTCGTGATTAAGCCCATTTTCTTCCGCAGCCTGAATCATTTTTTTGCGTAAAAACTCAATCTGTTTAAGCATCTCTCCAAGCGTATCCATTGAAAGTATAGCACTCCTTTAAAACTGAATTGTAATTCATTAATTGTCGTGAAAAAACTTTGTCGTTTACTGTCGATAATGAAACAAAGATATGCTACTATAAAAAGTGAATTCAAATAGAAAAGGATGGTAGCAATTGGCTACAAAACAAAAATCCGAATGGCTTGAATGGCTAAAAGCCATTATGATCGCTGTCATTATTGCTCTTTTAATCCAAAACTTTGTATTCGCCACTTCGATTGTTGAAGGCGATAGTATGGAACCAACGCTTGAAAACGGTGAAAGGCTCATCTTTAATAAAATAATTTATATCGTTGATGAGCCGAAGCGTGGTGATATTATTATCATTCAGCAAGTAGACAAAAATTATGTCAAACGGGTTATTGCCCTGCCAGGTGAAACGGTTGAAATCAAAAATAGTGAATTATATATTGATGGAGAAAGATACATTGAGACATTTCTGAGCGAAGAAATTAGCAGCAAGACTGGGGAGTTCGGCCCGGTACACGTTCCTCAGGATAGTTATTTTGTGATGGGAGATAACCGCGCGATTAGTAAAGACAGCCGTAACGGCCTCGGATATATTCAGCGCGATGAAATCATTGGGAGGTCAGAACTCATTATTTACCCAATTAGTGAATGGGAGCGAACAAAATAATAAAGTAAACAGGGCAGTCAAGTGTGGCTGCCCTGTTCGATTCATTACTTTTCATTATCCAATACACAGTAGCCGATGTTAAGGATAAGAATGGCAAAAAGAACAATCGCATAAATCGTTTCCATTCATATGCTCCCCTTTCATAATTTTCATTGGTATTTTTTTCCTGGTGTAACCGTCCATGAAACTCCACTTCAAAACTGTAGGGTCTTCGAGAATGTTTAGGTGGGAAGAAACGTGAGCTAACACCCGGATTTGTTCAGCTAACAATCAGTGGGGAATGAAGAAAAAAACCCACGGATTGAAGTTTCACTTTATATTAAAGCTATGTATCTTATCATCCTCCTTATCATATCAACTTTTTTCTTTTTAATAAAGCATTTATGATAAAATAATATAGATTATTGGAGGTGACACGTGATGTATTATTGCCCAAATTGCGGAACAAAAGTAAAAGAAGAGGAACACTTTTGTTTAAAATGTGGAAAATCTCTACCTGATATCGATTCAAGACTAGAGCCTGCAAGATTCCAGAAATGGTGGATTCTCCCAATTGCTACACTAATTATTGTGATTAGCAGTGTATTTTTATTCTCCACTTACTTAAATCATCAATCAACAAAAGCGGTCGAATTATATACAGAAGCGGAAAATTCGCTGCTTGATGAAGATTACGAACAAGCAAGTCAATTGCTGCAAAGCTCTCTTGATTACCGGAAGGATTTCAGTCAAGCGCAAGTAGCATTGCAATACACGAATGAAGCGCTGCAAATAGATGAACGACTGAAAAAGACAGATCAGCTCCTCCAAGATAGGAGTTACAACGAGGCATTGGACATTCTCCATGTAACTGAGGATAAATTAAAAACGTATCAAGGGCCTGTTGTCAGTAAACTCGTCGAAAAAATTAATCAAACGCACGCTTCCGTTCTTTTGGAACAGTTAAAAACAAAACTTGAAGACAGTCCTAGTATAGATGAAATTCGTATGCTTATTTGGGAGGCGGAAGAAATAAATCATTCTGAAGCAAACGACATTGTCACACAGTTACGGAATGAACTTGTGGAATATACCTTCTCAACAGCAAGTGAAGCTTTGAATAACAAACAATTCAATGATGCTCAGTTAATTACAGAGGACGGATTAAAATATGCACCAGATGCTGAGAAACTGCAAAGCTTACTTGCAAATATCAATAAAGAAAAAAGTTCTTTCGAAGCTGCAGCACAAGAACGGCTGGAGCAAGCAATGGATACTGCCTATCAAGAACATCAAATGAATGAGAATGATGCGATTGAACTTAATTTTATCGATGTAGAGAATGATGAAGATGGCAGAATTGTAGTTAAAGGAGCGGTCAAGAGTAATGCAACTGTTCCGATTAATTCCATTCTTGTTAAATATACAGTCTCACGGAATGATGAGGAAATCTTGACAAATGAAATATTTGTCTATCCGGATACGCTTTATCCAACCGAACAGGGGAAATTCGAATTTACGCATTTTGATTTAAAAGACAAATCGAGTAATCTGGAAGCTGCAGTTAAAAAAATAACATGGTATACCGATTAATGAATTTCTGGTTTATAATCATCCGAGGTGAGACTTCATGAAACAAAAAAGATATCCCGCTATTTTTATAAGTATTGTTTTTCTGCTTATCGGCATTTTTATTACATTCAAGCTGTATTCTGACTGGAAAGATACAGAACTTGCTATCAATCAACCATTTGTAAATCACATTGCTGAAAAAAGTGAAAATCTTGACTTGAAAACAATTATCCACGAAGCTGAAAAAAGCGTGATTCAAATCGAAGGACATAATGAATATAGTACGATTACCGGTTCCGGATTTTTATATAATAGTAAAGGCGACATTATTACGAATGCCCACGTCATCCAAGACGCAGACGCGATTTATGTCCGAACATCAAATGCAAGATTCTATCCTGCTGCTGTCATTGGAATAAGTGAAGATACTGATATTGCAGTCATCCGTGTGCCGCAATTAGCCAATCGTGACCCTCTCCCTCTTTCTGATGAACTAGCAGAGATTGGAGATGAAATCATCGCACTCGGTAGCCCGCACGGCTTTCAAAACACTGTTACATTAGGGATTATTTCTGGGACAGAAAGAGACTTAGATGTTGATGGTTATCATTATGCCAATGCCTACCAGATTTCCGCATCGATCACTCATGGTAATAGCGGCGGCCCTCTCATTAAAAGGGAAACGGGTGAGATTATTGGCATCAACTCCGTTGGGATGGATGATGGAATGTTCGGATTCAGTATCCCAATAAATGAAGTGATTGACATCGCTAAGAAATGGTCTAATGAAGCTGTGAATGAAGATTTGAAATTTGCTAGTATCACAGACATCATGAGTAACATAAATATGGAACAAGGGCTGCAGGATGCGAATTACTTAACCGAATATTTTTGGGATAGTATTGGCATCCGTGATTATATTAGTGCTTACTCACTCTTAGGCAGCACCCTGCAACAGAGCACTTCCTATGCAGATTTCAGAAACCAATATATCCATATCATTGACTTAAGAATAACAGATTCAGAAAGTGAAGTATTAGACCATAATCAAATTGAAACAACGGTTGAAGTTGACGTTATGGAAAGGGACAGCAATCAAGATGACGAAAAAGAAAAAACGACTTCCCAACAATTTGAATTTATCTTTGCATATGAAAATGATCAATTAAAAATTGTAAAAATCACCGATACAACGGATTAGAGGTTTTTTGTGAATTGCTCCTTGTCCTTTTCTGTGCTAACGTCTATACGTTTTTTGGTTTCCTGCATATAGTAACACTGTAGATGTGGGAGGTGAAAGTTATGGGCTACGGATTCGGTGGCGGTGGCTACGGTTGTGGCGGCTACGGCGGCGGAGGCTATGGCGGTGGCTATGGCGGCAACTTCGCTTTAATCGTGGTACTTTTTATTTTGCTAATTATCGTCGGAGCAGCATTTTACTTCTAAAACACGAATAATAGCTTGTGCATTCCCCACCCAATGCACAAGCTATTTTTGTTTTTCTAATAATACTTAGGAAATAACTTAGTAGCAGTCCAGACACCTCGAGACTCCCGCGGAAGGCCGGCTAAGAACGGTCACGTCCTGTGACCAATACCCTCACTGAATGAAGTTTCACTTTATGAATCGATTAACCGATGATCATTCTTTCCTTAGGATAGCGGACATTACTCGGGTTGACACGCGGACGAAAGATGAGTAAGAACGTGATAATACCGACTCTTCCGATAAACATAAGAAGCATGAGCAAGATTTTACTGAGAATACTCAAATCCGCCGTAATGCCCATTGAAAGTCCAACCGTACCAAATGCCGAGGTGACTTCAAATAAAATCTGTGTCAACGAAAAATCCTCGACAACCGAAACGAGCAAGACCGAAGCAAACATGATGAAAAGTGCAACTAGGGTAATTGTTACAGCTTTCCTCAAATCTTCTTCGTGAATTTCTCTGTTAAAAATCCGTACCTGCTTCTTCCCGCTAATATACGTTAAGATAAATAACATCACAAGTGCAAAAGTTGTCGTTCGAATCCCTCCGCCCGCACTACTCGGTGAGGCACCTACAAACATAAGAAATGACATAAAGAGCTGATTCGCGTCTGTTAGCTTGCTTACGTCTAGTGTCGCAAGTCCGCCACTTCTCGTTGTTACAGATTGGAAAACTGCATAGAAGAATGACTCATGCCAGACAACTCCTTTGAAAAATCCATTAATGTCCAACAGATATATTCCAATCGCTCCTATAAGAATCAATGCAAAGAAAGTCGCAACGGTCACTTTAAAAAATAAAGTAAAGCGATACGTCCTGTTTTTCTTCCTTTTTCCTAGCAAAAACTCTTTACATTCAATTAAAACAGGGAAACCAACCGCTCCAAAAATGATTAAAAACATAACTGCCCCTTGAATAAAATAATCACCACGAAACGGAATCATTGATAAACCTGTCAAATCAAAGCCTGCATTCGATATAGCCGTAATCGTTGTAAAATAACCATGAAAGAAGGCCTCTGCTACAGAATCATAATACGTTAAATAGTAAAAACCTAAAATAATGACAAAAAGCAGTTCAACAAACAAGATTAGAATAATAATTTGCTTAATTAAACGAACCATTCCTTTAAAACTTGTCTGATTCTGATCCGTCATAATTAATCTTCTTTCAATCAAGCCAATTTTTTTTCCGATTATCAGCCAGATCAACGTACTGATCGCCATTACACCGACTGCTCCGAGGTGTAAAATTATTGTCAGGAGAATAACTCCTGTTGTGCTGAATGTATCAACAATTGAAATTGTGCTTAACCCCGTAACACTTAACGCACTAACGGCTGTAAATAAAAGATCAATAAATGAAATGGATGCATTTTCTTTATATGCCACTGGCAAGGCTAGAAGCACAGTCGAGAAAATGACTGCAACAATATAAAAAAGCAGTAGCAATTGTACTGGTGTTAATCGATTCAACCATATTAATTTACCATCACGTATATTCATTGCTGGGATACTCCTATGACTTCAATTTTTAAAGATTTTCTTTAAACTTATTCAGCAAATCCTCTCCTCTATTTCCTTCTGTCACTAATTTCTCTAAAACCTTCTCTATTTTTTCTGTTTTTTGATCCACCATGGTGCCGAGTAATAATACATTTATATTATCACCAATTGGATTGATATCGATAATCGATGTAATACAAGTTGCCAATTCATTCGACTCTGTTGTAATTTTGACATGAATAATTAATTCCGAATTATTTTCCTTTAATGCTGTGAAGTAATCAAGCAGTTCAGGATTCGTATATGCTTCAATCAACCAACGATTTTCTACATCTTCCCGATTGATAATCAATCCATCAAATAATGGGATATGTACTGTTTTATAAGCGTCTGTATCGAATTCTACAATCTGCAATTGTTTTAATTTAAAAGTTTTCACCCTAATGCCCCCTTGATTTCATTATATTGAAGTGTATCAAAAATGCTAGCAGATGGGAATAAAACTTAACAAACAATTCAAGTGCAAAGCAACTGCATGTTTACGAAAAGTAGTGTACAATTGGATTGTAAAAATACAACTAGGGAGCGGTTATGATGCGAATGGTTCTCTCTGTCGTCTTCATTGTAATTTTTTTATCAGCTTGTTCGGAAAACGATACGCTCTCTCCTATTCATAAAGCTGACCTGGATCTGGAACCGCTGGAAACCTCCGCTGCAAAAAAATCGGAATCATTAGACCAGGATCCTGAAGATATAGAAGAATATGTGGAATTTACAATTGATGAGGAAATCATTTCTCTTTCCATCCGTGATATTCCTATCCTTCATCAATTTCTTCAGGTCCAGAAAAAACCACAGCAAGCTATCTCGGACATGGAGCTGAAGAAGTACGTTTTAGGAATGGAAGAATTCTTTATTTTGTGCTTTTCTTGTTACGATAAGCAATGTTCCTATCTTCTCTTACATCCTGACCAAAATAAGTCCGCATTTTTAGTTGCAGATATGGCTTCCTATGTAAACCATACATTCTCCCCTGACGCAACAAAGGTCGCTTTTCATTTTAACCGGCCTGGAGAAGCACATTTGGTTCCAAGTCATGTTATTGTGTTTGATCTTAAGGAATGGACAGCTGTTACCATGAGAAATGAAGGGGATGAAGCTTTCGGACTCGGCTTTACATGGCCGATTTTTTCTATTGAATGGTCGGATGATTCATCACTGGCAATTGATTTTCCCGACCTGAACGAACCGACTGAAGAAGCGTTGGATGCTTGGACCACGCTTGAGGAACCACCATTTATTACCGAAACGTACCATTTAAATCTACAATAATTTTAAGATAAAGGAGATCATCTAATGAACGAAACAATTAAACTACTCCATAACCATCGTTCTATTCGAAAATTCACCCCCGAAAAGTTGACGAAAGAGGAAGTAAGAACAATCGTAGAAGCTGGTCAACGAGCCTCCACGTCGAGTAATGTCATGGCGTACTCCATCATCGGGATAACGGATGAAAATATAAAAAAAGAGCTTAGAAAAGTATCCGGCCAACCCTACGTAGAAAATAATGGCTACCTATTTGTTATTTGTGCTGATCTTAGCCGGATTGCTAACTTGGATTCTGATGCAGTTCATGAAAATGTTAAACAGAATTTGGAAAGCACTGAGCAATTCATCGTTGCCACGGTAGATGGTGCATTAGTGACACAAAACATGGTTATCGCGGCGGAAGCCTTAGGGTTTGGCGCATGTTACCTTGGGAGCTTGCGAAATGATATTAACCGGGTAGACGAACTCTTAAAGCTTCCGGAATATGTTATCCCATTGTTCGGTCTTGCGGTTGGTCACCCAGATCATGAGCCAAACCTTAAGCCGCGTCTGCCATTTGAAGCTGTCTTCCATGAGAATACATACCAGCAAGCAACACATAAACATGTAGAGAGTTATGATAGAACGATTTCAGATTATTACCAAGCTCGCGATTCCAATTTGAAAGATGATAACTGGTCAAAGCAAATGCTCCGGAAATATAAAATTCCAACCCGTATAGACGTAGCAGCATACGTACAAAGTAAAAATATAAATAAACAGTAAACATCAGGTTACCTCCTGATGTTTTTTCTTCTTCTCTAACTCGATAGGAAGTAAATTCCAAGTATATTTCCTCCTGTTTTCCCAATGCTATAAACTGTAATTTCAAGAATATAAGCCCTTGCAGAAAGGTGTGAAACGAATACAATGGGACGTTATGTAATTGTAATTTCCTTTCTTCTCTTACTTGTGCTGAATGCTTGTGCAACGAACAATACCGGCCAATCAGCAAATGAAACAAATCCATCCATCCTGCGCACATCTACCAACTGCAATCAAGAACCAAGTGAGCATGCAAAAGAACTTATTGAACAGGAACATGAACTCAATGAAGTTATTGCAATCAATAATGACGACGTAATCGTCATTGCAATTGATCCGAAACAGCATGACCGTCTGCAATTGAAGAAATTAGAAAAGAACTTAAAAGACAGTGTCGAATCCTCCTTCCATAAGCACAAAATTGAACTATCGACGGATCAGAAAATAGTTCTCGAATTAAGAAAGCTTGAAGAACGAATAACGAATGGTACTTTGTCCAGAGCTGACTTAAAGAAAGAGCTTGAAAGAATCCGGAAGTTATCCAAAGAACAGACATAAGAAATGAGGTTTTTTTCCGATGGCAGATCAAAAGAATAAAGCAAAACAGTATCAATCCTTTGAAGATAAACGGGAAACGAAGCGGCCAATCTTACTTAATTGTGTAAAAGCTTTTCTTGTTGGAGGTTTTATCTGTTTAATTGGACAAGTGATCACCACCTTTTATATTTATTACTTCGATTTCACCGAACAAACTGCAGGGAATCCGACAACTGCAACACTTATTTTTATTACGATGATCCTGACAGGCTTTGGCCTTTATAATCGACTTGGTCAATTTGCCGGTGCTGGGTCAGCTGTTCCTGTTACCGGTTTCGGGAACGCCGTCATTTCTGCAGCAATGGAGCACCGGACAGAAGGATTCATTCTTGGAGTTGGAACAAATATGTTTAAACTTGCCGGCCCCGTGATCGTATATGGTGTATTTGCCGCATTTGTAATTGCGTTAATCAAAACGATTTTCCTGCAATTAGGAGGCTTATAAAATGTTACAAGGAAAGCAGACATGGGAATTTCAAAATCGTCCGGTCATTCTCTCTACCGGCATAACCGGTGGCCCTTTCGAAGCGGAAGGACCTCTGCGAAGTGATTTCGATTATTTATTCGATGATGGCTGGCTGAAGGAGAAAACCTTTGAAAAAGCTCAGCAGCGCCTGATGGAAGAGGCAGTTGAAATAGCCCTTCAGAAAAGTCCAGTTGAAAAAGAACAGGTAAACTTCTTTATAAGCGGAGATTTAATTAATCAAATTACACCTACTACCTTTAGCGCTAAGACACTTGCTATGCCTTACATTGGCTTATTCGGCGCTTGCGCTACATCTACAGAAGGGCTCGCTTTATCTGCTGCTTTACTTGATGGCGGATTTGCCGATTTTATCGTGAGTGGCTCTGCTAGTCACCATGCTGCAGCGGAGAAGCAATTCCGCTACCCGAATGATTATGGCGGCCAAAAACCTCCGACTGCCCAGTGGACAGTTACCGGTGCTGGCTGTGCAATTATCGGCAAGCAGGGGCATGGTCCAGCTATAACTTCTGCAACAATTGGAAAAGTTGTAGACATGGGGATTACTGATCCTTTTAATATGGGAGGAGCGATGGCACCTGCTGCAGTGGAGACGATTCAAACACATTTCAAGGAAAGAAATGTAGACGAAAATTATTATGACCTGATTATAACCGGAGATCTAGGAAAAATCGGGAGAAAAACTTCCTTTGATTTATTAAAACAACAAGGAATTCAGTTGGAAGATAAGCAATATGTGGATTGTGGCATGACGATTTACGGTCCAGATCAACCTGTTCAATCAGGTGCAAGCGGAACAGCATGTTCAGCGATCGTCATGTACGGGCATTTCCTGAAACGGATGATTCAAGGTGAGTTCAAACGGATGTTACTTGTAGCTACTGGTTCTTTGCATTCACCACTAAGTGTTCAACAAAAAGATTCCATCCCTGCTATTGCACATGCAGTCTCAATTGAAATGGAGTGACTAGTTCATGGTATTTTTCTGGGCATTTGTTATTGGTGGCCTTATTTGTGTAATTGGACAAATCATGTTCGATGTATTCAAACTCAGTCCCGCTCACACCCTGACCATTCTCGTCATCTCAGGTGCTATCCTTGATGGGTTTGGTCTATATGAACCGTTAATTGATTTTGCTGGAGCAGGAGCGACAGTTCCGATTACAAGCTTTGGAAACTCATTAGTCCACGGGGCATTAGCTGAAGCTGAGAAACACGGATTGATTGGCGTCGTTACCGGCATGTTTGAAGTAACGAGCGCTGGTATTTCAGCCGCAATTATTTTCGGTGTGCTTGGTGCTATTCTCTTTAAGCCAAAAGCATAGTATTTTTAGCGATGCAGTTCTTTCACTCATGTTATAATAAGAAATTATAATAAGAGGAGAAAGTTAATGCAGAAAAGAACGGTAACAACCATACTCACAGTCCTAATACTCGCTGTTATTTATTTCTTTTTCCAAGAAGATGAAGGGGCTAATGCTACATTCTTGCGAGTGGTAGATGGAGACACGTTCCTAGCCGAAATTGACGGTGAAGAAGAATATGTCCGCTTACTGCTTGTTGATACTCCCGAACTGGATCACAAAGCAGGAAACCATCAGCCCTTTGCAGAAGAGGCGAGTGCACGGATGGCGGATTCCTTCGACAAATTTGATCCAATCTTTTTAGAATACGGGACAGATGAACGTGATCGCTATGACCGAGTATTAGCCTATCTTTACACAAAAGATGATGAGCTATTCAATGAGCTTTTAATTAAGGAAGGATTAGCTAGAGTCGCCTATGTTTTCCCACCAAATGATAAATATGCTTCTGATTTTTATAAAGCTGAGTCAGAAGCTCGAAATAAAAAAATCGGTGTTTGGAGTATCCCTAATTATGTTACAAACAGAGGCTTTCAAATACAGTAAAAAAATAGGACTAGGAAAAACTCCCAGTCCTATTTTTTATTCTGTTAATAAAGCGATTTTACCAAACTGGCTGTTCTCCTCCAGGTGGTCGAATGCTTGCTGGGCGTCATCAAGTGCAAAGGTTTTATCCATAACTGGTCTTATTTCATGTTTCTCCATATGGGCTAGTAACTGTTGAAGTTCTTCACGACTTCCCATCGTGGAGCCAAACAGTTTATATTGACCATAGAAGAAGGTCCGTAAGTTAAGATCTGCCTGATCTCCTGCTGTTGCTCCGTAAATAACAATTCTTCCGCCTTGTTTCAATACGTCCAACGAACGATTAAAGGTCGCTGCACCTACACTATCGATCACAAGATCAATCTGCTCGTTCTTCAACTCTTCCTTCCAGTCACTTTGCGTTCCAATCGCAAGATCCGCCCCAATCTCTTCTGCTTGTTTCAACTTTTCAGCACTTCTCGAAGTAACAATCACACGAGCTCCAAGACTTTTTGCAAATTGGATGATATACGTGTTTACGCCACCGCTTGCTCCAGGTATAAAGACTGTTTCCCCTGCTTTAATATCTCCTTTTGTCACTAAGGCACGGTAGCCTGTCAAGGCAGCAAGTGCAAGAACGCCAGCTTCTTCCCATGTTAAGTAATCCGGTTTCTTTTCCGCTTGTTCTTCATTGATAACAATTTTTTCAGCAAATGTACCATGATCTGGCATGCCAAGGATATCGAATCCCTTTGGAGGTGCGTCACTATTTTCGTGCCAGTTTAGTGACGGGTTGATGATGACTTCATCGCCTTCTTTAAAACGAGTAACAGCTGCTCCTACTGATTTAACGATCCCTGCGCCGTCAGAACCGAGGATGAGTGCTTCTTTATCGCTGCCTCTGCGGTTCGGTATATAGAGGTCTCTCCTGTTCAGACCCGCTGTTTTTAACTTAACGACTATTTCATTACTCTGTGGTTTTGGTTCTGGCATACTTTTTAGTTTCAATTCTCCATATTCTAAAACAAACGCCTTCATACCCACTTCCCCTTTCATATGTACTTTTATATTTATTCAGACAATTATCTTCTATTATCGGCGACTTTGAGCGAATTATCAACCAGAACGAATTGATTCCTATTTATCATATTGCAGCCGGAAAGAATTATGTATTCACTATGAAACAGTTAATTTAAAAAAATCTCTCCTTCATTCAGGAGAGATTTTTTACGATTGCAATGTAAGCGGATAGGTTGCAGTTTAGTTTGATGCCAGGTTGAGCAATGCACGTGGTTGTTTATGAAATAAAAAGAATACAATCACTGTTGACAATACGAATGATGGGAACATGTAGGATGCATTATAGATTGTTGAATATACCCAAACGGATTGTCCCTCGACCGCTGCTGAACCAAAAAATACTGCCCCGGCAACAACGTGCGCAAGGAAACGCAACACAGAACCGAGCAGTACACCCGCTGTTATATATGTCAGATATACCTTGGTTCGCCCGTCCCGTACCGCTTCTTGAACTTGCCTTGCGAACAAACCGGCAAATCCGATCACTGTAAAGGCGAGTGCATAATCAATGAATCCTTGGAGCGGCGTCAGAATATATGCGTTCCCCGTTGCGATCTGCAACATTCCCCAGAGGAAACCGGATACTAAACCTCCTTTTAACCCCCAACGCAGTGCTACAATGAACACTGGGATCATTGCAAAGGAAACCGAACCGCCTTGTGCCCAGATTTTAAATGATATTGGTAAAATATCTAATAGCAAGGCTAACGCAGTGAAGATTGACACTTCAATTAAAAACAATAGTTTATTAGATTTCATTCGTTATAACTCCCCTTTTATAAGCTATTTTAAATACAAAAAAAGCAATGCCAAGGGAAGGTTCCTGATGGGGAATCCGCTCACATTGCTTTTTATCCATCAAAAGACCATCATCCCTACGCTAGTACTAACTTAACAGGTTCAAAGGGTCTGAGCAATCCTCCGTTGCTCACTCTCAGCTACAAGCTCCCCCTGTTGGCTTTTTCTATGCTTTTTTCGTTAAACCTATTATAACTAATGTACAGTTATAAAACAAATTTACAGTTTAAGAAACGCTTCTACGTCCTCGATGCAAAGCTCGATTGCACCTTCCCAGAAATCCGGTTTTGTAAGATCAATCTGTAAATGCTTCATCGCAAGTTCTTCCACAGACATCCGGCCTGTATCTTCCAGTAATGCAATATAGTCATCTTCAAAGCCCTCTCCCTGCTCTTTTGCACGGGCATAGATGCCGAGGCTGAATAAATAGCCAAATGTATAAGGGAAATTATAAAATGGCGTCCCTGTAATATGAAAATGCAGTTTGGATGCCCAGAAATAAGGGTCATATTCATTGAGTGAATCTTGATAAGCTTCTTTCTGTGCCTCCACCATCAATTCATTCAATTTTGCCGGAGAGACAAAACCTTTTTCTCTTTCCTTATAAAAATTCAATTCAAAAATAAACCGAGCATGGATATTCATAAAGAAAGCGACACTACGACTGACCTTTTCTTCTAATAAAGCCTTTTTCTCTTCTGTCGTTTCCGCCTGTTCGACTGCTGCATCCGCAACAATCATTTCCGCAAATGTAGAAGCCGTCTCAGCCACGTTCATTGCATAACGCTGATTAAGGCCATGAATGTCATTCATTATGTGCTGATGATAAGCGTGACCAAGTTCATGGGCTAACGTAGCAATATTTGATGCAGTCCCGGAATACGTCATAAAAATTCTCGTTTCTTTACTATCCGGAAAGCTTGTACAAAAACCGCCAGGACGTTTGCCAGGCCGGTCTTCCGCTTCAATCCATCGTTTTTCAAAAGCTTGCTCAGCAAAATCCGCCATCTTTGGACTGAAAGAACGGAATTGCTCAATGATAAAGTTTGCACCTTCTGTATAACTCACCTTTTTAACATTGTCAGTAATAGGAGCGTCGACATCATAGAAGCTTAACTTATCTAGATGCAATTGTTCTGCTTTCTTATTTAAATAAGTTACAAAAGGTTGTTTATTATTAGCTATTGCTGTCCACATTGCATCTAATGTTTCCTGTTTCATTCGGTTCATACTCAGTGGTTCTTTTAATACATTTTCCCAGTTCCGGTGCTTATACATTTGCAGCCTGAAACCAGCTAAATGATTCAATGTTTGTGCAAATAAGGATGCTTGTTCTTTCCATTCGTCGTTTAACTGATCAAAAACTTGCTTTCTAGTTGCTCGTTTGCTTGAATTTAGCAGATTCGAGGCTTGGCCAATCGAATACTCTTCCCCTTCAATTTCTACCTTCATATTTCCTACAATCGTACTATACATTTGATTCCATGCATGATAACCATCGACAGCAAGGTCATTAATTAGTACTTCTTGCTCCACAGCAAGTAAGTCCTGTGCTTTATTCCGGTATTCCGTTAATACATATCCTATATCTAGCAAGGCTTCATGCTGAATCGTTGCCTGCCATTCGGTTTCTGGAACTTCCGCAAGTTTCTGCATAAAGGTTGTCAGCACTCCATTAAACGAAGCGGAAAGTGCGCTGCATTCTGCAACAAGTGTATGAGCCCCTTCATCCATTACGTCTTGGGCGCTTAAACAACTAACGAATGCCCCCGCCTCACGAATCTTGAACAACGTCTCTTCCAATTCTTTTATAAACTCGGTAAGCGTAGCGGAAAATATATCTGACTTCGCTTCCAATGTAATGAATTGCTCTTCTAATTGTTTAATCTCCGTTTGTATTTGGTTAAGATAATTTCTAAATTCCTGTGACGCACTTCCACCTGTAAATAATGAATCCAAATCCCAAGTTGGATTATATTCTTTCATTTCGATCCTCCTTAATCTCCCCCTCTCATTGTATCGAACTATCTGAAGAATTTCATTTTTTAAATCCATTTAAACAGAATACACGTTTGAGATGACCTACTTAGTGGTATTTAAATTTATAATGGACTCGTTTTGTTAATTTATATTTAAATAAGTATTATTTAATTAAGAGCTATTGACATTACCGATTTATTAATATATACTAGGTAACAGAAAGTAAGTATTGAAGAGTGCTTAATAATATTTGGAGGGATTTTCTAATGACAAGAGAAAAATGGACAGTAGACTTAGCGCATAGTGAAGTAGGTTTTTCAGTTAAACACATGATGATTTCTAGAGCAAAAGGGACATTCGACAAGTTTGATACAGTGATTGAAGCGAATGTGGAAGACCTTACCGATTCTAAAATTGAAGTAACGATTGATGCTGCAAGTGTAAACACACGTAACGAAGACCGTGATAACCACCTTCGTTCCGCAGACTTCTTTGATGTAGAGAATCATCCGACACTTACATTTGTTTCAACGGATGTGAAAAGCAAAGGAAATAACGAGTATGATGTAATTGGCGATTTAACAATTAACGGAAATACAAATCAAGTTACATTAGACGTTACATTCGAAGGGCAAAGTAAAGATCCGATGAGCGGTTCAACAGTTGCCGGCTTTAGCGGTGAAACAAAAATCAGCCGTAAAGAATTCGGACTTACTTGGAATGCTGCAGTTGAAACAGGTGGCGTCCTCGTATCCGACGAAGTTAAAATTCATTTCGAACTAGAACTTCATAAAGCTTAAGGATAAACGAAATAAAAGCAGTATCCCTTTAACTTAGGGACACTGCTTTTATTTTGCTTGGAAATATTCTACTGTTTCTGATGAAAATACCCCTACCGTTAAACTGCCACTTCCAGCGTTAGCGGTAAGAACAATCGGTTCATTGTATAAGTTTTTAAATGTGAAATCTGGCCCCCACCAGCTTACGGTTGCATCTCTTCCCGGTGGTACATATGGTACGGAGCGGCTATGCGTATACCTTTCAATCATTTGAATACCGCGCAAATCAACTGCGTTAAAAATCGTTGAAGATAATTGACAAATACCACCACCAATATCTTCCGAAAACTCCCCTTTTACAATAACAGGTGCCCGCTGGTATCCTTTCTCTTCTGTCCGTTCACCAACAATATCATTAAAGGAAAACACCTCACCAGGAAAAATAACCGTGCCATGCACAGCTTTTGCAGAAAGGTTAATATTCTTCGTCCGTTCTTTGTTTGCGGAATTATAGTAAGTCGTATAAGAGCCAAGACGTTTTTGAATAATTTCTTGCATCATTTCCTGATCTACCCTTGGCTGAACTGCTTTCGTCGGAATTTCAACCGCCCGATCCTCTCCAGTGTAAAAGGCATTTAAAAAAGAAGTAGTAAAACCATTTCGGTCCAACGTTTTTCCAGGCTGCTCCTCCATAATTTCAAAACCATTGCCGAGCGTTGCGTTAATGGGAGGTACTGTAACTTGTTCTTCCAATTGATCCATTAATTCGTCCAGCTTTTTCCAATCTACAAATCCATGCTCCCAGTCAGACAGCGAATAAGATTTAAGTTCGTCTCTCTGTAGAGCAATTTCATCATCTTCATCTGCAGAGACAATTTCTGTTGACAAGAGAAACAATAACAGAGTGAGCGTGAACACAAAATTTAATACATTACGGCGCAACTTTATCACCTCTGTTATAATATGGCTCAACGAGAGACATTACATACGATAAATCAGAAAGCCACTCAGTTTATAAACTGGGTGGCTTTCTGATTGTTATTTTTATTTATTAGCGGAAATCCCTTGAGTCTTCCAGGATATCACTTACTGCTCGGTAGCCTACAATTGCAGCTACAGTGAGCAACAAAATGCTGCAAAATCTTTTCATCGTTCATCTACCCCTTTTACCTTTTATAGTGGACTAATAGTAGAATTCCAAATTAGAAAGGACGATATTTACCTTTTTTCAGCAATGCTTTCGGCCCGCCGACTACTAAGAGTGTACGGTCGTCAACAACTTTCTTCATCGCAGCAGCTGGCTTCCCTTGCAATTTCACACCATTAAGGATATTTCCAATACCGTCGGAAATTCCTAGTGATGCTACTGTACCTTTGTTATCAAAAACAAAGTCTGTTAATGGCAGGCCATATAATGCATTCTTGATATTAGCCGCTACATGGGCACCTTCCTGTGTTGCTAATTGACCAGTTGGTGGATATGGTTTTCCTGTTTCTTTATCCATTGTCCATGAGCAGTCACCAATAATAAATACATTCTCAGATCCTGGTAAGCGCAGGTCAGCGTCAACATTAACTTTGCCTCGGAATACTTCAAATCCGGATTTTCCAAGTACTGGACTTCCCATTACTCCTCCAGTCCAGACACTTGTACCAGCTTTAATTAATTCATTATCTTCTCCAACAATGAATCCTTCTTCTGTACATTCCGAAATAGCCGCACCGATTCTGAATTCAACACCGCGGTCTTCTAACGATTTCTTCGCATATGCTACAAGATCCTCTTCAAATACCGGTAAAATAGATGGTGCCGCTTCGACGTTAATAATGCGTGCCTTATTACGCGGGATATCATATTTCTTGCAGAGTTCAGGAATCTTCTCGGCTAATTCACCAACAAATTCGATACCTGTAAATCCACCGCCACCAACAAGTACGGTTAAATCACTTTCATCCGTTGATTCTCCGCTGCTGTATTGTGCGAATTTATATTCAATATGCTCGCGAATAATGCGCGCACTGTCGATATCTTGAATGAAGAATGCATTATCTTCCATCCCTTTAATACCGAATGTATTCGTTACAAATCCTAATGCGAAAACAAGGTAATCGTATTCCACTTCACTGTTTTCCAGTACGACACGCTGGTCTTCTGTTTTAACTTCCACTACTGTATCGTAAATTAGACGAACACGTTTCGGATTAACCACATCAGAGATCATATAGCGAGCCTGGTTATGGTTAATTGTACCTGCTGCAACTTCATGGAGCCATGTTGCCTCATAGTGATAGTTATGTTTGTTAATCAGTACAATTTCTGCTTCTTCAGGTGACAGTTTTTGAGCTAATTTTCTCGTAGCAGTAAGTCCTGCATAGCCTGCCCCCAAGACAACAATTTTGGGTTTGTTCATTATAAACACCATCCCTTTTTTGTATTTTTTCTGTGATTAGTAAAAGCGCTATTTCTTTTTTAAGCATGATTATGTACAAAAAGAACGCTCGTACCAGTTAACTTTTAACCTACTTTATAATGATAGCAAACTTTACTTAATTAAGCCATTAATGAAATCGTTTTTATTAAATTCAGAAAGGTCATTCTTTTGGCTACATATAACAGTTGAATAGGGATTTGTTCAGACAAATCCCTTCTTCCATTCCTTATTAATGCAACCTTCCGCCTTCTGGATCTTCTTCAATCGGCTCCTCTGGTTCTGGTTCTGGTTCTGAATCTGGGTCAGGTTCAGGCTTTGGATCTGGCTTTGGATCTGGCTTTGGGTTTGGCTTTGGCTTTGGTTCCGGATCAGGCTCTGGCTTCGGTGGTTTCGGAGCTGGGTTTGGTTTTGGTTTTGGTTTTGGAGTCGGATCTGGTTTCGGATTCGATGGTGTCGGCTGCTTGTTTGTGTCAGAGCTGCTATCACGCCAGTTATTGTAATTACTTGAGCTATCTGTAGTATTATCATTTCCAGAATTTGAATTATTATTTGGAACAGTCCAGTTCGACGGTTCTTCTGTTTCTGTTAATTCATTATCCACTGTTTCTTCTTCCGGAACTTCTGGTTCTTCCAGCGGCTCTTCCTCTACTTCTTCAAATGTATCGTTCGAAGCAAGCGCGAACTTCGCTTTATCTTTTAAAACTAAAGTACTAAGTGTTTCTTTTTTAACAATATCCTGCGGCGCGTCTACTGAATCATCTTTTTCTTCTTCTGTTTCCGCCATTTCACTATCTTCTTCCTCAGTTACTTCTGTTTCTTCTTTTTCGATTTCTTCCTCATCTATCTTCCCGAGTTCGTCCCGATTTGCATTTGCTTGATAAATTCCTAAGCCGACAACCCCTACAAAAACAAGAAACGTAATAATGTTAATTATTAATAGCTTCTTGGGTTTCACGATTTTCCCCTCCCTGCTACATCTTTCCAATTGTCTCTATTGTAAGCTTTTAGCAGGAGGTTTTTCAATGGTTTTTGATAAATTATTCCTATATCTTTCATTTTCCTGAGGAATTCGTCATTTTTCCTGAGTTTGTTTCTTATTGAAATCCATTTCCCAGCTATAATATGCTGCTCCTTCTTTCTTATGATAAGAAAGGTAAGCATTGAATTTCTTCCCTTTTTTACTCGTCAACCCTTTTACATACGCCCGGTTATTTTTCAAAATCTGTTTCACCATTGTTTTGGTCGGTTTCTTTCGCATCGTGGCAAGGAATTTATCATTTTTCCAAATGGCGAATTTACAGTCGTTTTTCCAGTTTCTACAACTAAAGGCCATGTAAGTATCAACAACATCCTCTCCACAAGCTGGACATTTACCTAATACTTCGTTCGTCGCCTTCTTTTTCGCTACTTTCTGGATAATTGTTTCTTCGTCCTCTTTAATTGTTTCAACTGCTTCTGTTGTAAACTGGAAAATGAGGGTGAGAAAGTCTTTTCGCGTTTCTTCCCCTTTTTGAATATCAGCAAGACGTTTTTCAAGTCGGCCAGTGAATTCCAAGTCAAATAAACTTTTCACCGGGAAAGTCTCGACAAGCTTTCTGCCGAGTTCTGTACAGGTAAGATTTTTACCTGCTGCGGAAACATAGCCAACATCCTTCAACTTTTTAATCGTCTCTGCACGTGTTGCTGGTGTACCAATGCTAAAACCCGTTAATATGCTGCCGAGCGATTCTTCATCTGTTTCACTGTCTTCTTCTTTTATATTCTTACCGCATGTTTCCATCACTCGCAGCAGCGTTCGTTCAGTATGCTGTTTTGGTGGCGTTGTTAAATGATCGGTTAATTTCGTTTCCTGAATACCTACTTGATCGTCGACTTGAATAATAGGCAAAAGGACATCCTTCGACTGGATTTTCTCTACTTTTTTCCAACCTTCCATTAGTTGGACTCTTCCTTTTGTCATAAAAACACCGTCAATTGCGGCATCGATTACTTTCGTCGTCAGGTTGGTTTCCTCGTATTCAGCAATCGGCATAAACTGCATGATAAACCGGTTTTTAATTGCCTGATAAACGATTGATTCGTCAGCGTTGAGCCGTTTCGGTTTTAAATAAGTCGGTATGATTGCGCTGTGACTTTCTACTTTCGCATTGTTGAATACCCGCCTTGTCTTCATAAATTTAATTTCATCTTTATAAGGTAAGTCTTCGCTATGCGTCTTTAATACATGTGCCGTCTTCCCGACTAAACTCTCATCAAGTGCGACACTCGAAGTTCTTGGATAGGTAATCAGCTTTTTTTCATATAGGGACTGGGCAACTTTCAGGACTTTATCAGAGGTCCAGCCTTTATATTTGTTCGTAATAAACCCTTGGAGATTCGAGAGGTTGAAGAGAAATGGCGGGAATTCCTTTTTCTTCGTCACTTTTTTATCGATGACTTGTCCTTGTTTGCCGGCAATTTTTTCCTCGATCTCAAGTAGCGTTTCTTTTTTCTTAAATTTATCTTCTTTGCCTTCTGTATATGTCCCTTCATAAATCTTTTTCTCTTTTGTTTCAAAAACAGCGGCAAGTTTATAATAATCTTCGGGTTTAAAATTTTCGATTTCCTTATCCCGGTCATAAATGATTTTTAATGTCGGCAGGAGCACGCGCCCGATATTTAACGCTTGCCCACTCCCCTCTTGGTATTTCAATGTTGTGACAGACGTAAGATTAATACCGATTACCCAGTCGGCCCACTGTCTGCTGATTCCCGCATCCCGAAGCGGTTGCATCTCGTCATTCTGCTTTAGTTTCTCTAACCCGCTCCGTACTTCATTCGGTGTCCATTCATTCAGTAAGAGACGGTACACCGGTTTATTCGGACGTTTACCGCCACGATATATGATGCTGTCCCCGATTAGTTGACCCTCTCTATCATAATCGCAAGCGGAAATAATAGATTCCACTTCCGGTTTTCGAATGAGTGATTCAATAATTTTTAATTGCTTCGCAGCTCCGGGGTCAGCCGACTTCCGGTTCCGCGGATTGCTTTTCACTTTATATTTGAACGCCTGCGGAATGAACGGGAAATAATTCATACGCCAGCGCTGCATCTTCGGTTCATAGTCTTTTGCATCATATAATTCTACTAAATGACCAAAAGCCCATGTAATGAAATAGCCATTCCCTTCATAATAACCATCTTTCTTTGTCTTAATTTGCAATGCATCTGCAATGTTTTTTGCTACGGATGGTTTTTCAGCGAGGATTAATGTGTATCCCATCTTTAAGTCAATCCCCTTTCATGTATGTTTAACTTTTCACACTGGATTTTTTGTTTTCTACTCTCCATTTAATCTTGATCCACGCTTCTCAACCGAACGTTTATTCTTTTTTTAGTTTGGACGATTTCGCTCAAAAAGTCAATCATATTTGAGTAAATTAAAAGAACCTGTTTGCAAAATATTGCCTCAAACAGGTTCTCTTAAGTCCCTTCCTTAACGAACTTCTTGTTCAACTAAGGGTAACCTTTAGTTGAAATAGATTTGATTATTTTTCATTTTTCTTCCACATAAAATAGTTATAAATAAGTTGAACCAAAATAGATTGTAAGAAATAATAGTCCTAAAAGTACATTGGCTGCCATACTCCACTCTGTGTAAGAATAAATAACAATGAGTGCCAAAGTTATTACAGGTAAACTTATTAAGGTTTTTATCAGCTTTCTCCTATACGACAGTTTAAAATAATTTAATTTAAAACCTTTATCCACCTTATCCGAACCTCTGAACATAACCGATAAAATGATAGTAACTAATAATGCAGCTACAATGGGAATAACAAATACTGTCAAACTCAGATCCCCCTCTATTTAACCAGCAATAATCATTCACCCTTTCTCAACTGGTTTGACGCTCTAACAATCCCCATATCTTTAAATCTCTCCAATTCTTCTGGTGTCATATTTTTTTCTGCTCGTGCTACTTTTAACCGATTTTGTAGTATAAACGTTAGAACATTTAGTCCCGTGATTTTATTTAAACACAAAAAAACCTTCTGCTACAGAAGCAGAAGGGTTTTTTTATAAATTAGGATTTAACAACGTTAGTTGCTTGTGGTCCACGGTTTCCTTCTTCGATATCGAAAGAAACTTGTTGACCTTCGTCTAAAGTTTTGAAACCATCGCCTTGAATTGCTGAGAAGTGTACGAATACATCGTCTCCACCTTCAACTTCGATGAAACCGAAACCTTTGTCTGCGTTAAACCATTTTACTGAACCTGTGTTCATATGAAATTCCTCCATTGTGCATCAAGCACGTTTATTACTTTGGTTGTTCTGATAATAATTCAAGACGATGAAATACAATGTATGCTTTGACAAAATCCTGTATTGCTAGCACGAACAATTAAGTAACCTCAGTATAACACACAGCATTCAAAAAAGATACTATTATTTTTTAGATATAACATCATAACCCTGTTTTGATTCACGCCCACTGTATTCATTTATTGAATCCCCATCCATTCCTTTAATTCCTCTTCATTATGAATGAGATCTTTCAACGTATACTCATCAAGCACTTTAAAAAATGCATGCAATGCCCGATTGACGACATGTTTCAACATACATCCAGGTGAAATGACGCAATGGCTCTGACCTTTATCAAAGCATTCCAGCATGGCAAAATCATTCTCCAGCTGCCTGACAACAATCCCGACATTAATTTCTTCTGCAGGCTTTGCTAGACGGATTCCGCCATTTCGTCCTCTGATTGTTTCGATCAATTCAAGCTTGTTTAATTCGTGAACAATTTTTCCAAGGTGATGTTGCGATATATTAAATACTTCCGAGATTTCTTTAATGTTTACTAGTTCATCGTTCTCTTTCATCCCCGCAAATAATAGAACACGCAGTCCATAATCTGTATATTTTTTTAGATTCATATTCGTTTCTCCTTATTAAATACTGGTTCACATGATTGTAACATAAGTTCAGTTTTCCCTATTGATACAGTGATTACATTGATTATACAATAAAGATGTATTCAAAATACATGTTTAAACTTTTCAAAAGAGGAGTGTTTAAATTATGGCAACTACTACAACAGGTTTAACTGAAGAAACCCGAAACATTATTAAAGCGACTGTACCAGTATTAGAAGAGCATGGCGAACAAATTACAACACGTTTCTATCAATTGATGTTTGAAAACCATCCAGAATTAAAAAACATCTTCAACCAAACAAATCAACGACACGGGGATCAACCGAGAGCCTTAGCAAATACGGTTTATGCTGCTGCTGCAAACATTGATAATTTGGAAGCGATTTTACCAGCTGTCGACTCGATTGCACATAAACATAAGAGTCTGAACATCAAGCCGGAACATTATCCGATTGTCGGTAAATATCTGCTTCTAGGCATTAAAGATGTGCTGGGAGACGCAGCAACAGATGAAATCATCGATGCTTGGGAAAAAGCATATGGTGTGATTGCCGATGTATTTATTTCCGTCGAAAAAGAAATGTATGAAGAAACGAAAAAAATGACAGGCGGTTGGATTGATTACCGCGACTTTAAAGTAATGAAGAAAGTGAAAGAAAGTAACGTGATTACGTCGTTCTATCTGGAGCCGGCAGACGGTAATCCTTTCCCTGGTTACAAGGCGGGTCAGTACATTACAGTAAAAGTTGATATCGAAGGAGAACCATACACACATCAACGTCAATACAGCTTATCCTGTGCACCAGACGAAGGTATGTACCGGATTAGTGTGAAACGGGAAGATGGCACTGCTGATATTCCAGCTGGAATTGTATCCTCTTATTTACATGAGCATGTTGAAGAAGGAAATATGCTTTCCATCAGTGCGCCTTCTGGAGAATTCTACCTTGATACGGAAGATACTCGTCCACTCGTTTTATTAAGCGGTGGTGTCGGGCTTACTCCAATGATGAGTATGCTTGAAACAGTGATCAAGGAACAGCCAGAACGTAAAGTTACGTATATTCACGCTGCACAAAATGGTAATGTTCATGCAATGAAGGACCGTGTGAACGAAATTACAGAATCCCATAACAATGTGAATAGCTATGTCGTGTACGATCGCCCGGAAACAGATGACCAATACGATAAGTTAGGACATATTGATACCGAATGGTTAAGCACCATTCTTCCAACGACAGATGCTGCTTATTATTTCTGCGGACCGAAAGGCTTTATGCGTGCTGCTTATAAAATCTTAAAAGAATACGGTGTTGCTGAAGAAGATATCCATTTTGAAATCTTCGGACCGGCAGAAGATATTACAAATTAATTTTCGTTTCATAAACAACAAGATAATCCCAGTTACTGTTTTTCTTTATACAGTAGCCGGGATTTTTTCTTTTTCTCTCCCCTCCCCGGCTGTTTTGAAAAATAATTGTTTTATTCTCCATTTCTATGCTCGTCCTATTTGCCCTCTTAGAGCAAACAGACAAAATTGCACTTACACTAAATACAAGTAACCCACAGCTTTCCCCAAGTTCTCCTGTAATTTATTTCATACCAAAAGTAAAAAATAGTTTACTATATGTAAAAAATATGTTACCTTTATTTTCGAAGAGGTGAATGGATATGTCCTTTAACCAAAAAAGAAAAATAAGTAACAGGATTGTTGTGTTAAGAGCAGAAAGAGGATTGTCCCAGCGTGAGCTTGCAGACAAGTTAGGTGTTAGCAGACAAACGATTATTTCTCTTGAAAAAAACAGGTACAATCCCTCTTTGAAATTAGCATTCGATATTGCTCTTTTCTTTAATGTCGATTTGCTAGATGTTTTCCAATATGAAATGGAGGAGGATTAAGGTGGATATGCTTTTAGCTATACTACGCCTTGTTTATGTCATTATCTTCTTTGTTGCTGTTTTTATTTCTTTAAAATTTGAATTGGGAGAGGAATCTAAGGATGAACGGGGTCAAAGCATTTCGAATAAATCGTATGGTATTGTATTTCCTTTAATACCGTTAGGATGGTTTCTCATTGAATTGTATGATTGGTTCATTCAGCATTTGGACTATGAAACGTACAAATTAGCGATTTGGTTTTTAATTACTGGCTTAATGATTCTCCATGCGAGCATTGTGAGCGTTCTAAAAAGAAGGTATTAAATTATTAACAGGTATTCGGATTATCGTGTGGAATTGATATATGTGGAAATAGGTTTGATTCAGTAGTTTTTTCAATAATCGGGGCACTTTGTTAAACAATAGAATGAATTTCATAATTACCAAAGTCGGCTTTTCCATCACCATATGTAGTTGGGAACGAACCAACTCAACTACATATGGTGATGGTGAAGCATTAAATACGTATTATGAAATTCATTAAATATACTTAAAAAGGAGAAATAACTTTTGAAAATAAATTGGGCTTCATTTTTTACATTTTTTATCGTGATGGCAGTTGTTGATTTAGTAGTATTTGACAATATGGCTCTAAGGCTTGCTTTCATAATTATCGGTGTCTGTAGTGGTTTGATATTTGCTACTGAAAAAAAGCAGGAATGTAATTGAATTATTTACAGAATCAGGTGGGTTTATTTATTACTAAACATAAAATAAGTATTATCCTTTTATCTCTTTTAAATGTTGAAGGATAAGTTTTTTAATCTCTTTCCATACGATAAATTAACTAACTAAAGGAGTGTGTCTATATGAATATATGGGCCTGGATTGGGCTTTCCGGCATCGTCGTCTTCGCGCTTCTTGCCTTTCTGCGTAAAGAATACCGAACGAAAGAAAAAATTCGGGAAGCATTTATTACGATTGCCATTGTACTCGCAATTATCATTACCGTATTACTTTTTAATGTAGATTACATACTAGCCTTTCTTCTTGGTGTGATAGCCTATATCCTATTAGATAGAAAAACATATACGAAGAAACGCTTAATCATCTATGGCGGAATCATTATCGTTATCGGAGCTGCATTCTTCGTTATTTTCCGTGACAACCCAGATTATGTCCTCAATCATTTACAAGATAATCGGGAAACAACTTCCCTTTATGTTGTGAAAAATGGCGAAGAAGTCATTGCTTATCAGTCAGACATCGTACGTCCACTTGCAAGTACTGTCAAAATAATGATTGCCTTAGAATACGCAATGCAAGTTGAAGCCGGGGCACTGGATAAAACTCAGCCCGTCCCGCTTGATGAGTTGAGTCGCTTTTTTTATGAAGGTACGGACGGGAATGCACATGAAACATGGCTCGAATCTATTCATGCGGCGGGTAAAGTAAAGGATGCGCAAGTACCTCTTCACGAAGTTGCTAAAGGAATGATTACATACAGTTCAAATGCGAATACCGACTACCTTCTCCACCTGCTCGATATCTCCGCAATTAACAAGCGGATAGAATCCGTTGGGCTCACACAGCATGAACCGATATATCCTTTAGTCAGTCCCCTGCTCTTTCCAGAATATATTGCTGACGACTCTATGGACAAAGAGGATATCATCAGAGAACTCGAGGCTATACCGATGGAACGTTACCGGGAACTTGCAGTTAATCTCAGCAAACAACTAAAAGAAGGTACGATTGATATTAATGACCATTCGTTTGATCTGCCACTTGAGGTTCAAAAGGTCTGGTCTGACCGATTAACTCGAGCGTCTGCCAAGGATTACGGGCAGCTGTTAACCATCATATCCAATGACGAACTGCCGGCAGAAGCAGCTGCAATCATGCGAGATTTAATGGAGTGGCCGATGGAAATAAATGAAGCAAATCAGGACTATTATACCCATATCGGATCAAAAGGCGGATCCACCGCTTTTATCTTAAACGATGCCTTGTACGCTGAGGACCTTGAGGGTGATCGAATAGAAATTGTTTTATTCACAGACGACCTCAACTTATGGCAAAGCTTGATGCTGCAAAACAACATCAATTCATTTGAAGTGAATTTAATAGGTGATGAAGCATACCGATTGAAAGTTAAACAAACATTAGAAGAGCAGCCCTAACCTTCTCCTAAGCTAATTCATTGCCGTCCCTTCCATTCTCCCGCATACTTTATCGCAAGGAGAAATTAGAACGGGAGGAAAAACAATGCTCAAAAAGCTTGAAGCAAGCAATCAGTTACAGATCTCGACCAATCTCTTCCATCGCTCACAGCAATCACGGATACAACGCTTGTCTTATTTTTCGTCGATCTGGATGCCCCAATGACGCTTGACGGAACAATTAGCGGAATTGACAAAAAAGCATGAACCCTGCTCTACCGGATGTTTCGGTAGAGTTTTTTGTTTTGCAGATTTTACCATTGCTAACGTTTCATAAACCACTTATAATAAGAACAAACGTTCTCTATAGGTGGTGTTACGATGGATTATTCAATTTACCCGCGGCATGACATTCTATGCATCGATATGCGCTCCTTTTATGCTAGTGTTGAGGCGGTAAAACGTAATCTCGATCCAATGACAACTATGCTTGCCGTCGTTGGGGATTTAAACCGGCCAGGAAGTATTGTCCTCGCCGCTTCCCCTGCTTTAAAAGAAAAATATGGCATCAGTAATGTCAGCCGATATTTCGAACTTCCTGATGATCCGGAGATTTATATTGCCCCTGCCCGGATGGCCGATTATTTACATGTTTCCTTGGAAATTACAAAGCTAATCCATAATTATGCACCGAAAGAAGCCATCCACCCCTATTCCATTGATGAAATATGGGTGACGGTCAATGGGCTCGAGCGACTATTCGGTGACCGCCGAGAGATTGCAGAGAAAATAAAAGCAGAAATTATGGAGAGCTTTGGACTTACGGCTGCAATCGGAATTGGGGATAATAAATTTCTTGCTAAAGTCGTCATGGACCTTCACGCAAAGAAAGAGGGAATCGCTGAATGTCGCTATGAAGATATTGAAGAGAAAATTTGGCCGTTTCCAATTGAAAAAATCTGGGGAATCGGCAGCAGAATGAAGCGTAACTTGAACCGTATGGGAATTGTTACGCTTGGTCAGCTCGCCCGTTATGACTTAAGTCAATTAAAAAAACGCTTTGGCATAATGGGAGAACAACTTTACTCGCATGCTTGGGGCATTGATTTAAGCCCTGTCTACGGTGATTTCACAAAGACGGTACAAAAAGGATTCGGACATGGAATTTCTCTGCTCCGAGACTACACAGGAAAGGAAGCTGCGACCTGTATTTTAGATTTATGTGAAGAAGTCTGCCGGCGCGCCCGCACTGCCAATCAGGCGGGAAAGACGATTAGCCTTAGTATTTCCTATTCCACAGAGAAAAAAGGCGGATTTTCCCGTTCAAAAAGTATTGGACGCCCTACAAATGTAACGATGGATATGTATGAAGTCTGTATGCAGCTTTTCCGAACATTTTATGATGGGTGCAGCTATATCCGCCATGTGTACGTAACCCTCGGAAATCTTTATGATCACGAACATGTCCAGCTCAATCTATTTGAAGACAATTTAAAGAAAAATAATATCGGCTATGTCATGGATGCAATTCGCGATAAATACGGTGCAACCTCGATTCTCCGAGCTTCCAGTTATACGGAAGCAGGCATCCTCCTTGAACGAAGCAAGAAGATTGGAGGCCATCAAGCTTAAACCAGCGATGCGTAACGTGCTATAATAAGTTGGTGCCTTACTATTAAAGCAGCGAAAGGAAGAGTAAACGATGAAAAAATACTTCTTACTCACTATTTTTCTGTTTGCCATATTTTTAACAGCTTGCGGTGAACAAGAAACTCCAGTTGAAGAAAATACAGATGATGCAGCCGCTTATCCAAGCGATGTGGAAGAAAATCCGGTTGTTACGATTACAATGGAGAATGACGAACAAATCATATTAGAATTATATCCTGAAATTGCTCCAAATACCGTAGCAAACTTCATTTCCTTAATTGAGGAGGGATTTTATGATGGCGTCATTTTTCACCGTGTCATTCCCGGTTTCATGATTCAAGGCGGTGATCCAGATGGTGCTGGCACAGGTGGACCAGGTTATTCGATTGCTGGTGAATTTGCCTCCAACAACTTCGAAAATGATTTAGAGCATGACAAAGGCGTGCTGTCCATGGCAAGATCGCAGTCACCGGATTCAGCCGGCTCCCAATTCTTTATCATGGTAGAAAACTCCCCCCATTTAGATGGGGATTATGCTGGTTTCGGTAAAGTCACGGAAGGAATGGAAGTGGTGGAAACAATCGTGTCCGCTGATCGCGATGAAATGGATAAACCATTTGAAGATCAAGTGATGAAAACCGTTGAAGTTGATACAAAAGGCTATGATTACCCTGAACCAAACATCTTATCACAGTAAAGACACAAAGATTTATTTATTTGTCTCAGACAACCCGCTTCATATATAGTAAAATTATACTGTAAGGTCATCATCATGACATTAATTCAAGTGGAAGAGTGAGGAAAGTCATATGAATGAAACATCAAATAAAACCGACCAGAAAAAATTTCAATACGAAATTGAAAAAATGATAAACGACTTAACGATGATTATCGTTTTCAATCATCAAGGAATCATTCAGTATGTTAATACAAGATTTATAGAAGTCACCCAATATACGCAGGAAGAATTGTTGGGGCAGGCATTTACAGACATTTTCACTGACGACTTTTCAACGATGGTTAAACAAGCTGCAAATAATAAGCAGAAATGGACGGACGACATCAGACAGCAGAAAAAGGATGGAACCCATTATTGGGTGGAAGCAAATTTCTCTCCTATTATCGATAACGCAACCGAGAATGAATATTATGTGCTAATCCAACGTGAAATAACGGAGCGTAAAAAGCATGAGCAAATGATGGAAAGACTAGCTTATATTGACCCTCTGACAAACTTTCCAAACCGGAATTATATGAAGAAATGGATAATGGACAAGCAGGATGCAGCTGATACCGAAATTACCATTCTCTTTATCGATATCGACCGTTTTAAAGCAATTAATGATAATTTCGGCCATGATATCGGAGACCAAGTCTTAATCACTTTAGCAAAACGATTAAAAAAGAGCATTCATAAAGAGGCATTCATCTGTCGGTATGGCGGGGAAGAATTTATTATTCTCCTTCAGAATCAGTCGAAACATGAGAAGAATCTGTTGTTAAACGCGATTCTGCACGCAATCCGTGAACCTGTCCGAATTGATTATCATGAGCTGCTCTTAACAGCAAGCATCGGCATTAGTTCCGGCTATCCTTTCCAAAAGGACAGCGAACGAATTGCAGTGCTGGAAGATTTAGTGAAAAAAGCAGACATCGCTATGTACCATGCAAAAAAGCAAGGAATAAGCAACTATCACTTCCATTCCAGTAATCAAATCAGGGAAATGGAACGGACCTATCAGATTGAACTCGAAGTTCGTGATGCACTGGAACGGAATGAATTTTCCCTCGTCTATCAGCCATTAATTAACTTGAAAACAAATAAAATTGTTGGAGTGGAATCGTTGCTGCGCTGGGATAACCGATTACTTGGCAAAGTTTCCCCAATGGAATTCATCCCAATTCTTGAAGAAACAGGTCTTATCGTACCGGTCGGGAAATGGATTCTCCATAGTGTCTGCCATCAAATGATGAGCTGGCAGCAACAAGGATTATTCCTACAACGGGTATCCGTCAATGTGTCTCCGCTGCAATTCCGTGATCCGCATTTTGTATCGAATTTGAAAGAAATCCTTCATGAAGCTCGGCTTGACGCTCCTTATTTGGAACTGGAAATTACGGAAGGAACCTTACTGGATATCGAGAACTCCGCAAAGAAATTGCATGATCTAAAGGAACTTGGTGTCAAAGTTTCCATTGATGATTTCGGAACCGGCTATTCTTCCCTTAGTTACTTAAAACAATTGCCGATCGATACATTAAAAATCGACAAATCTTTTATCGATGATCTTGACAGAGATGGTAAAATTATCGTCAACACAATCATCAGCATGGGGAAAAACCTCCAGTTCCGGATTATTGCAGAAGGAATTGAAAACAGTGATCAGTTCAAGTACCTTCAACAGCAACAATGTCACGAAGGTCAAGGCTACTTCTTCAGCCGCCCGGTAGAAAGTGATAGAATAGAAGAATTATATCACTCGCTTCAGTAATAACAAAGACGGAAGCGTCCTCACAGGCTAAGTACGCGATTCGCCCACTTAACAAAAAAACAGCCAGCTAGTATTTTCCAGCTGACTGTTTTTTTGACTCATTCTTACATTTCCTGAGCTGCATCGATTACTTCTTGTGGAACTACAATCTCATCGACTGTATTAATACCCGTGTATGTTGCAGTCATTTCTTGATTCATACGTAACGATTCACCTTCTGCATTCATGTCGAAGTCCATATTCGTCATTACTTTTGTCGTATCATATGTTTCTTTGTCGATATGGATTTCATAATACATGGAATGAATCGTCATTTCTTCAAGTATTTCGGAGATTTCCACTCCTAGATCAGCAAATGTTTCTTCACCCAAATTCTCTTTGATAAGTTCCTCGGTAAGTGCGGCAAACTCTTCCCCTTCCCCATCAAACTTAAATGCATAATAGTCATCTTCTTCTACAAATTCGACGTCATCAATAAAGGACTCAAGCATCTCCAATTGGTCTTGGGCAGTTTGATCTGTATTCATCATTTCTGTCGGCATCATATCTGCACTCATTTTTAACCACGTTTGTGACATGGATTCATACATGTAAAAATCTGTATCCGTCAGATACATCTCCATCTCTGTTTCGATTGGCATCCCTTCCATTTCCATGTTAACCGTGCCAGTCTGGTGCATTGCAAGCGGGTCGATTGTCATAGAAGATTGCGTATCCATCTCCATCTCCATTGCACCTTCCATCGCGTCACTCTCAATCGTTTGGTTGATCACCATGTCCATTTCAACACTTTCCATATTCTCTCCAGCCTCTACAGCTTTCTGGTATACTTCCTCTGCATTTTCACTGTTCCCACAAGCTGCTAAGAAGCCCATCAGTAAAATTGCAAGGCCTACTGTAAATTTCTTCATTACTAATCCCCTTTCTTTTTCCCTACTATTTGATACGGATGACTTTTATCAAAGGTTTCATCTTTTTGACGAAACTGTAGAACAGTATATCTTGTTTTCTTTGTTTTGAACAGTGGATAAAGGCAGATTGTAAGAATTGGTGAATTTCAGCAATATATGCTATGATTCTACTGTTACCCGACGGTTCACCGCTCAAGGAGGGGATTTTTCATGCCGACGGATAATCAATTTCTGCCTATGTCGAAGGGGTACCAATTTCTATTAATTGTCGGGATTATTTTAATTTCTCTAAATCTGCGGCCAGCGATTACAGCTGTGGGGCCGCTGCTCGGAGTTATTCGGGATGATTTCGCCTTAACGAATTCAAGTGCTGGTTTGTTAACGAGCTTGCCCTTGATCGCTTTTGCCGTCATGTCATCCTTTGCCGCCCGAATCGGCAATCATTATACATATGAAGGAGCTATGCTGATTGGCCTTGTGTTGCTGCTGATTGGAATCAGCATCCGCTCTTCCGTTCTCTTACCGCTCCTCTTTTTTGGTACGTTTTTAGTCGGGGTCGGGATTGCTTTTTTAAATGTCCTCTTACCAGGACTTATTAAAGATAAATTTCCATTAAAAGTCGGCTTGATGACGAGTATTTATACGACAACGATGGGGATTATTGCGGCGACTGCTTCTGGCGTAAGCATCCCGCTAGCCGACAGCACAGGACTCGGTTGGCAAGGTTCTTTAAGTGTCTGGGCTCTTCCAGCGATTACCGCAATTATCGTCTGGATTTTTTTAAGAAGAAAGAACAAGGCTCCAAAAGCACATGAGAAAGATATAAAATATGCTCCGGCGAAATCAGGCGACAGACAAATTTGGCGCGCTCCTCTTGCCTGGCAAATTGCTGCTTTCATGGGCTTTCAATCTTTCTTATTTTATGTCACGATTTCCTGGCTGCCGGAGATTATTCAATCTACTGGGATGTCGATTGAAACAGGAGGATGGATGCTATCCTTCGCTCAATTCATTGGCTTGCCCGCAAGCTTCCTCGTTCCAGTTCTTGCTGAAAAAGTAAAGTCACCAAAAGGATTGGTACTATTTCTTACCCTTTCCTGCTTTACAGGATACGGCGGATTATTAGTCAGCAGCCATATCGTCAGTGTCGTCATCTGTATGATTCTAATCGGAATCTTTTTATCAGGAACCTTTGCCTTAGCACTGACACTTTTCGGACTCCGTACACGTTCCGCTAAAGATGCAGCGGAATTATCCGGAATGGCACAGTCTGTCGGCTATGTGCTTGCGGCAATCGGGCCTATTTTTATCGGTTTTTTAAATGATGTAACTGGGACTTGGCACATCCCAATTATGACGATTATGACAATCGCTCTTATTATCGCCTTTTTCGGCATACTCGCTAGTAGAGACAAATATTTATATGACAAATAAAGCACTTAGAGGCCGGGACTTGAGTTCCGGCCTCTTCATGTTCTACTCTCCCTTTCAATTGAATATAAATGGGAATGGATTAAATACACGAGATTGGGTGATAGAATGGATAATGATAAGAATAAAGATTTGAACCGGCAGACAGAATTTACGGATGAAAAGGATAAACAGCTGGAAGAATTCCGCAGAAAAAATACCGGACCCGGCAAGAAGATGACCGATGACAATGCCGTTAAGGTTTCAAATGACGAGACGACACTGCGAGCTGGAAAACGTGGCCCATTAGTATTTAACGACTATCATTTTTATAAAAAACAATCCCATTTCAACCGGGAACGGATTCCGGAAAAGGTCGTACATGCACGTGGATTCGGGGTATATGGTGATTTTACAGCGACAAAATCACTGAAATCTATAACAAAAGCACATTTCTTAAGTAAAGCAGGCGTATCAACTCCTGTATTTACACGCTTTTCCACTTTCCAAGGGAGTAAAGGTTCAAAGGATACGGCTGTTGATATTCGCGGATTTGCCGTGAAGTTCTACACACAGGAAGGCAATTATGATATGCTCTCCCTCCAGTTTCCCGTCTTTATCGTAGCGGATGCAATGAAATTCATGGATGTCGTCCATGCTGCCAAACCGAATCCGATTAGCGATATTCCTCAAGCAACCACAGCTCATGATAACTTCTGGGATTATATCGCAAACAATCAGGAAGCAGCTCATATGGTCATGTGGCTCATGTCCATGCGTGGTCGACCCCGCAGCTGGCGCATGATGAACGGCTGGCCGATTAATACATTCCGCTTTATAAATGACGAAGAGAAATCTACATTCGTTCGCTTTAAATGGATACCAAAACTCGGTGTTCACTCCCTGCTTCTTGATGAAGCAAATATAATTGGCGGAGTCGATCCTGACTTTCACCGGAATGATATTATTCAAGCCGTCCAAATGGGAGCCCATCCAGAATTTGAACTCGGTGTACAACTGATCCCTGAAGAAGATGAATTCAAGTATGATTTTGATATCCTCGATAACACGAAGCTATGGCCGGAAGAAGTGATTCCAGTAGAGACAGTCGGAGTCATGAAATTGAACAGGTTAATGAATAATTTTTTTGCCGAAGAGGAGCAAGCAGCCTTTGACCCGGCAAGTGTGGTGCCGGGAATTGATTTTACAAGTGACCCTGTCCTCCAGGGCCGGGCTTTTGCCTATCGGGATACGGAATTATATCGTCAGCGTACAGCGAATATTAATGATATCCCAGTCAACCGCCCGCTTGTGGAACGGAACTTCAATTTACGTGATAGCTTTAACCGGTACCGGCTTGATGTGGATTCTGTTCATTATCATAATAATTCACTTGCAGGAAACACCCCCGCCGAATCGAGCCCGGAGGAAGGCGGCTATGTTAATTATCCAGAAGAAGTTTCCGGGCATCTTACCCGTGACGTGCCGAGTGACTCGTTCCTTGATCATTTCTCTCAGCCCCGAATGTTTTACAATAGCTTAAGTGATGTAGAAAAAAGGGACTTAATCCAAACATTTAATTTCCACCTTGGAAAAGTCAAGAGTAAATCTGTCCGCGAACAAAACGCAAGGATGTGGGCAAACGTCGATAATGGTATGGCACAGGCAATAGCCGACCATATTGGCGTAGTTCACCCGCCTAAAGTTAACTATCCTGCCCCGCCCGATTATCCGTCTCTTAGTCTAATGAATACTCCATTTTACGCCGCAACGCAAAGAATCGGGATTGTGATTGCAGATGATTTTCCGGCTGAAGAAGTGGGGCAAGTGTTAAAGAGTTTTGATGAAAATCAAGTTTTCTACGATATCATCAGTGACAATCTAGGGAGTATCACAAGCTCTGATGGCACAAAGGTAAGTGCGAATCAAACATTCACAACGACCTATCCCGTACTTTATGACAGCATTTATCTCGTTGGGGGCAAGATGAGAAATCCACGGCTTTTAAAACAAGAGATGGAAAAGTATTTTAAAAACGCTTATAGATTTTATAAGCCAATCGGTATTGCGGCCGGGGCTGAGAAATACTTTGCCGCTCCCACAAAAAGCAATAATTTAAAAGGTGTTGTATTTGCAAAAGATAATAAACAATTCGCCAATGCCTTCTTACAAGCCATTGCCAAGCAGCGATTCTGGGACCGGGCATAATAATCCCTCCCTTCTATAAGAAGTTTCCTTGTCGATATGGTATGATGTGAACTAATCACCAGTTGAAAGGAAATCAGCATGGATCTAAAAATCTTATATGAAGATAACCATTTACTCTTTGTCATGAAACCAGTAAATATGCCTGTCCAGGAAGACCGTACAGGTGACCTTGATTTATTAAACGCCGTTAAATCCGATATTAAAGAAAGATATAATAAGCCAGGCAATGTTTACGTTGGAATGGTTCACCGCTTGGACCGTCCAGTCGGAGGTGTCATGGTATTTGCGAAAACATCGAAAGCTGCTTCCCGCATCTCAGATGTGATCCGCAGACAGGAAATGGAAAAGAAATATCTGGCGATTGTAAGGGGAATACCGGATAAAGAATTTGCTCGTCTGGAAGATTATCTTGTGAAAAATAAGAAGAAAAATATCGTACACACCTCAACAAAGGATAATAAAGAGGCAAAGAGAGCGCTGCTTGATTTTGAAGTACTTGGTACGAAAAAGGGGCTTAGCTTGCTTGCGATTACGCTCCATACAGGCCGCCCGCATCAGATTCGAGTTCAACTTGCGAGTCGGGGACTTCCTTTATATGGCGACCAGAAATACGGGGAGAATGTCAATAAACCTGGTGAACAGATTGCTTTATGGTCGAATGAGCTTGCCTTGCCCCACCCAACGAAAAAAGAAGAAATTCGAATCTCAGCAGCTCCGCCTAATGAATATCCTTGGAATTTGTTTTGAATAGGAAGAAAATGAGACATAACCCAAACTGATATGCTCCCTTTATAGTAGACAGAGAAATAATAAAAGATCTCTACTACTATAAAGGGAGTTTTTATTATGTCTGAGAAAGTAATGAAACACACATTGGATGAAAGGGTTCAAGCTGTATTGTG
>NZ_JAKGBW010000088.1 GCF_021556485.1 Oceanobacillus alkalisoli
TTCCTCCACTTCAGAGGAGCTAGGAATTATTCCCAAATAGTCCACTGGGAGTTATTTCCTGAAAACCTGTTTTGGACAAACTGAAGTCACCTTATTGTCACATTTCTCATTTTGGTGCCCAGGAGGAGCACTGAACTCCTCCATTTTCAGGATCTGCCTGATTTACTGTCCAGGCACAAGGGATACTTCTAATTTTCAAAATACCTTAAAACTAACAACAATTTAATGCTCAAATCTACAGATAAAGAGAATTGTGACCTCCAGATTACAGAAGAGAGATGCACAG
>NZ_JAKGBW010000089.1 GCF_021556485.1 Oceanobacillus alkalisoli
GAAGGGGTGGACCCTGGCTGCAGCCCTGCTAGACCCCATGTAAGGGCTGACTCCCAAGGAGGAAGGATCTCTATCTGGAGGTCACCCTTAGTGGAGCTGTTCTGCGCGCCCAGGGTACGGGTAAGCTTTGTATTTCATTCCTCCTTTGGAAAGGCAATTCTCTCTCTGCTCCTTTACCTATTTGCCTTACAATCTGTTTGCCATACGCACAGGTAATGTTTAACCCCACTAATGGGTAGCCCTGAAGCCTTTTCTGTAAATGCAACAGGGATAGGGTTAGCCCTCA
>NZ_JAKGBW010000090.1 GCF_021556485.1 Oceanobacillus alkalisoli
CTTCGGCCTCGGGTAGCGTCAGGTAAGGCGTGGAGCTCCCTGTGAGGTGCTAGCAGCGCTGTGCTGGGCTCTGCCTCCCTCTGCCCCACTGCTGTGCTTAGGGAAGAAAGGCTGCCGGCAGGATGAGTGTGGGGCAGCCTTAAATCACGCGGGTTTGCGTTGTGTTGCGGGCGCAGGGAGGTGGCGGTGCTCCCTCTGCTCCGGGGCTGCGTTGTGCAAGCTGTGCTCTCCGGGTTTCCTCCCCGGGCTTAGCGTGGAGGAGCTGTTGGTAACACGTGGGTAGGTG
>NZ_JAKGBW010000023.1 GCF_021556485.1 Oceanobacillus alkalisoli
GCACAATACAGCTTGAACCCTTTCATCCAATGTGTGTTTCATTACTTTCTCAGACATAATAAAAACTCCCTTTATAGTAGTAGAGATCTTTTATTATTTCTCTGTCTACTATAAAGGGAGCATATCATTTGACCCCGTGTCCCAGTTCGACTAAATAATCGGGTAATATTCTTCATATCGTGGATGATAATAATAGGGTGGTCTTGGGCAGATAAAGGGCATGGTAAATGTTTGTGGATTATCATTATATAGTAATTGCACTTTTTTATCGGAATGATTGATTAGTAATAACTTCACTTCAGGATTATAATAATTCAAGCAATATCATCCTTTCATTCTTCACTCTTTTATTCTATTCAATTCCCTTCCGGAGTGAGCCCGTACGAACAATAATTTGCACGTCACGGACGGTGACCATGCACTTTAGCGGGATGGAAAACATAACGTGGGACAAATGACTATTTTAATAAGGAGGTCACTATGTCTCAAGACAAGCAAAATAATAGCAATAAGCACGATTATCCCATGCGCCCCAATTACGGAAAAATAACGAAATACGAAGAAATCCCGATTACAGTTCCCGAACAGCGGCAGTTACGGCAACCCGGTGTAGAGAAACTAATGGTTCCAAGGCCAATTATCGAAAATCCAAATTATAAAGGCAGTGCTAAATTAAAAGAAAAAGTATCGCTTATCACAGGTGGTGATAGTGGAATGGGGGCAGCCGCCGCCATAGCTTTTGCCAAAGAAGGAGCAGATATTGCGATTGCCTATTTAGATGAACATGAGGATGCAAATCGGACAAAGAGGAGAATTGAAGAGCTTGGACAGCGTTGTTTATTACTGCCCGGTGACTTGAGGGAAAAGGAGCAGTGTATCGAAATTGTAGAAAAAACGATTCAAAAATGGGGACAGCTTGATATTTTATGTAACCATGTGGGAATTCAATTTCAACAATTGAGCTTGCTTGATATCTCCGATGAACAATTTGATGATACGTTTAAAGTAAACATTTATTCTCACTTTTTCACGACACGTGCAGCACTTCCTTACTTAAAGGCTGGAAGCTCCATCATTAATACATCTTCTGTTGTGGCATACGATGGGAATGATCAATTAATCGATTACACAGCGACGAAGGGAGCTAATATTGGGTTTACCCGAGCGCTTGCAAATAGTTTGATTGATCAGGGCATCCGGGTGAATGCCATTGCGCCAGGACGGATTTGGACGCCACTCATCCCAGCAAGCTTCTCGGCAGATGAGGTGACATTAGCGGGTAATCCGATGCAACGTCAAGGACAGCCATTTGAAGTTGCACCAACGTTTGTTTATCTTGCTTCGGATGATTCACGTTTTGTGACAGGGCAAACACTTCATGTGAATGGTGGGCAATGGATGTCATCGTAGAAAAAAGCTGCTGCATTAAACAAGAAGCCATTGAGGAGGAGGCTTCTTGTTTTTTAGAGCTTAGATTATAAGAAATAAAGGAAGACTAGGGGAACGGGCAGGAAAAATGCAACCGATACAAAAGATTGCGGCAACTCTAATCAAATCTTTTTTCAAAGTTACACCGCCCGATTCACGAAATTACAGTTAACACAATTTAAAATGCACTTCTATACAACGTTCGGCAAACTCCAGTACTTCTTCTGAAATCGGATATAGTCCAGTTTCTTCAGCAGGCAGTTTTCTTATCTCCCAAAACTTTTCCATCAGTTCGGTATCGCCTTGAAAGTTTTCATTTGTTAGCTCGATTAATTTCAAGGCAACATCCAACCCTTCGTCGGATTCAGGCTTCCTATCGTATTTAATACACCATTCGATTCTCTGTAACACAGCAATGTATTGTTGGGTTATTTCGTCATTATTGCTGAGGTTCGGTATGATTTCCTGCAAAAAATTTCTTTCATCTTCTTGAAAATAATCGATCCATTTTTTGCTGCTGTTATCTGAATTTCGAACAAGCCGGGAAACATGTTCCCATGAAAATGATTCCTCCAAATCAATCATATGAATCAATGAGGTTGTGTTGGAAATACTTGCTTGCAGCTTCGAGAGTTCTTCCTGTAAGTAATTGTAATGGGAGACAAGAATTTGTCTATAGGATAGTTCATCTAAAATGTCGCGAATATTATCCAGTGGAAGGGAAAGTGATTTTAAAATGATTATTTTTTCTAAAGTAAAAAGGTCATCCTCCGAATAATAGCGCTTCCCATTATCAT
Source organism: Oceanobacillus alkalisoli (assembly GCF_021556485.1). Classification (GTDB taxonomy): domain Bacteria; phylum Bacillota; class Bacilli; order Bacillales; family Amphibacillaceae; genus Oceanobacillus; species Oceanobacillus alkalisoli. The sequence continues at coordinate 2,226 of NZ_JAKGBW010000023.1, forward strand.
CTTTAAAACTAGGGGTCAGCAGGTTGATCTGATCATAATAACGAAGCGTACGCACAGATATATTTCGTTGCTTGGATACTTCCCCAGTCGTCCAGCGTTTCATCAAATTCCTCCCATTCATGCTTGCAGGTTACGTAGCGTCATCTAATATAGTTGAATTATACCATAATCAGGAAGAGGGATGAGGATGCAATTACAGCAAATGAACTGGAAAAAGCATGACTATTGGGGTTGGAAAGAATTCGTATTATTAATGCTCGTTGAATTTGGATTGATACTTGGAGTGGTCAAACCTTTTATTCAACCAATCTATTCCAACCTGTTTGAGAATGACTTATATTCGGGTACTTTATCTGGCTTAACAATGGCTATCATATTAATATTAAGTGTTTATTTTATCGCACTCCGGCCAAGGAAACTTACCTGGAAAGAAGTTGGGATCGAACCATTTGCTGCGAAGGATTGGAAAATGATTCTTGTTTATTCGGCAGTCTTTATGGTTGGTGCTGTAGTCATTATGACTCTTACAAGTTTGATCGGAAATACATGGGAAAATGAGAAAACAGATGCGATGCAGCAAAACAGGAGTTTCTTCATGCTTGCCATTGCTTTTATTTCCGCGGCAATTATTTCACCAATCTATGAAGAGATCTTTTACCGTGGGTTTATTTATCGCTGGCTACGAACGCGCATCGGTTTGGTTGGAGCTATCTTGCTCAGCTCGATTATTTTTACCGTTGTCCATATTCCAACCTACAATGCGATGCCGGTAAACTTCTTGGCTGGAATTATCTTTGCTTATGCTTATGAACGATCGGGTTCAATTTGGCCTGCGGTGCTTATTCATGGGATAACGAATGGTGTAATGGTTTTATTGGCGAGTTTGTAAAATTTTTTAAAACATTAAAGTAAAAGTGAAACTTCATCTTCATAAAAATCGTAATATTTAGCAAGTAATTATCAGCATGAACAGAATAAAAAGGGAGCGCAGAAAATGGTTAAAAAACTTCCGATGGTATTATTTACGTTAATATTAGCTATCGCTGCAATTTTAATCGCAGCGAGACATCCAACAGGCCCTAATACTGTTTCATATGACGAACCTTTTGGTTTGTGGCTGTCTATTGGAATGGTCATTATTCTTTTTTTACCGGGACTGATTTTAGCTTTATTCAAAAACCGGACTGCCAATATGATATTAATCGTATTCCAAGCATTTGTAGCAATTGTATTTCTAGGGATGATGCCAATCGGATTTATTTTCCAGGGGAGTATTGGGGTAAGTGTTATTGCACTTCTAGGAACACTAGTCAGTATTGCAAGCATTGTAATAATAGCGAGAACTGGATTGAGGCGGGTAGGTTAAGTTACTGAGGCTTGTCAACGTCCTTTTTTGTAAGATGGACTGACTTTCTAACCACAGATGGGGAAAAAGCTGACCGGAACCGTGATCAAGAATTTATCGATGATATTTCGGCGACATCAGATATCGTTACATACTGGTAAAAAGGCTGGAAAATCTTGATACACTCCATGACTTAGACGAGTGGGTTTTAATAAAGCAGGTATCTATTCGGGGAGAAAACCATTTGGTTATGGAAGCAATTGAAAGACAGGTAGCACATTATGCATATCATGTTGGTCAAATTGTCTATATTGGTAAGCAATTGAAAGGTGTAAACTGGGAGAGTTTAAGTATTCCTAAAGGAAAATCAGAGGAATATTTGAAGGAAATGCTTAAAAAGGAAATTAATCTTTATATGTTGAAATTAAGTTTTTTACTTCTGTAACAGAATAATTTATGCTAGTTTATTCTTCTGGTAGGGTGGAATTCACCTATTGGATATTTAGCTGGATTTTGTCTGGTAGGGCATCTCCCACGAGACAGTTTCACGGATTTCTAGCTGATTTTGTCTGACAGAACTCTTCTATGAGACAGCTTCATAAATTCCTATCTGGATTTGTCTGATAGAACTCTTCTCTAAGACAGTTTCACGGATTTCTATCTGGATTTGTCTGATAGGACTCTTCTCTAAGACAGTTTCACGGATTTCTATCTGGATTTGTCTGATAGAACTCTTCTACGAGACAGTTTCACGGATTTCTATCTGGATTTGTCTGATAGAACTCTTCTCTAAGACAGTTTCACGGATTTCTATCTGGATTTGTCTGATAGAACTCTTCTCTAAGACAGTTTCACGGATTTCTATCTGGATTTGTCTGATAGAACTCTTCTACGAGACAGTTTCACGGATTTCTATCTGGATTTGTCTGATAGGACTCTCCCATGAGGCAGCTTCACAAACTCAGAGTTAATTGTGTCTCATAAAATGTCCGCCTGCGAAGTCATAATTGCTAGGACACCCTTTAATAAAATATTAAGTACAACTCACTATGAGTAGTGAATTTAATATAACTATTGGTTATCAGTTCGTATAACAACTATATATTGTATTTATCAGATATTGTTTAGTAAGATGAAACTAACGGTAGATATTGAAAATATATGGAGGAATTCACATGATTATTGGTCTGCATCACGTACAAATTACCATTCCAACGGGGATGGAAACGGAAGCGAAAAACTTTTACTGCAACGTGTTAGGGTTGTCTGAAATTGAGAAACCAGAAGCTTTGCAAGGACGCGGAGGATTTTGGCTAAAAGCAGGAGATAGAGAAATACATGTCGGAGTAGAAGAAGGATTTGATCGAACGAGAACAAAAGCACATGTAGCTTATCAAGTTCTCGATATCGATTATTGGAGAAATGTTATAAAACAAAATAATGTTGAAATTGTAGAAGCGATAGCTCTTCCTAATCATAAACGGTTTGAATTTAGAGATCCTTTTGGGAATAGGGTGGAGCTTACACAGGTAGTGCAGCACAAGGAAGAGTCGAATAGATAAAGAATTAAAATGAATCAATCTATTTAGTTGAGAACTGTTATCATTTAGTGTATATTAAGCAGTAACAATCTATCTAATGGAGCGAGGAGAATATGTCATGCAAATATATTGGACGAAAATAAATAAGATTGTTGAAGAAACGCCCGAGGTTAAAACGTATTTCGTCGACTGTCCGGAAGGCCTTACATGGGAGGAAGGTGCCCATATCCACTTGGCATTAGAAGGTTTTAATGCCGGAGATAAACCAAACCGCAGTTTAATCCGCCACATGTCCATCTCCACTTTACCACAGGAAAATTCAATCGGGATCACGACACGCATTAAAGAACAGTGCTCGGAGTTTAAAGAAAATTTAAGAGCGCTCAAAATCGGTGATGAAGTTGCGATATTCAAGATTCATTCGAATGTACCGCTTAAAAGGGAAGATAAAAATGTCTACCTGCTGTCATCGGGTGTCGGGCTGGCAACATTCAGACCGCTTGTGCTTGATTATTTCGAGCGTGCTGATAACGTCAATCAAATGCATTCCTTAAACATTGATTCATCAAGAGATTTCCTATTCCCTGATATTTTTGAATCTGTCGCTGATAAGAAGTTCACCTCACAGTTCGTTGATAATCGTAAAGACTACTATGAAGAAGTGAAAAATCTTGCTGCAGACAAGGACGGACTATTCTATGTTGTCGGTAGTGACGAATTTTTAAAGCAGAGCATTGAAGTTTTGCAAGAGCAAGGTGTTAAGCCAGAACAGATTATGCTCGATAAGCATAAACAACAACGTCCTGAGTTTTTGTCAGTTGATGTGTCCGTTTAAGGAATGAGCTATTCCCTATACTGGCGTTCTCGAAACGATTGGGAATTACACTCGAATTACAGACTAGGCTTTTAAATGATAACGTAACAAGGCTTGGAGGTCGAATCTCCAAGCCTTGTTTCCATTTCTGCTATTATAATTCTTTCGCAAACTCCAAGAAATAATCCAGTGCTTGCTGATTCCCAAGCGATCCTTTATTTACAACGCGTTCTGCCGACTGTCCCATCAGAATCTTCTTCACAGGCACTTCCAGCTTCTTGCCATTCAACGTTTTCGGCAAGTCTGGTGCAACGTAAATTCCTGTTGGAACATGACGCGGGGAGCAATAATCCCGAATCTGTTTCTTAATACTTGCCTTCAACTCCCTAGTAAGCTCGTATCCTTCTTTTAAAACGATAAATAATGGGGTGATGGAATCCCCAGAAGGTGACGGGATATCGACGATTAAGCTATCTTCAATTTCCGGAATCTTATCGACGGCACGATATATTTCACTTGTACCAATCCGGATGCCACCTCGATTGATTGTTGCATCCGAGCGCCCGTAGATGACGCAAGTCCCCCGGTTCGTCACTTTAATATAATCCCCGTGACTCCAAATTCCATCATACAAGTCAAAATAACTTTCATACAGACGTGTTCCAGCTGCATCGTCCCAGAAGAAAATAGGCATCGCTGGGAAAGGTTCGGTTAGTACAAGTTCACCGACTTCATCAATATGGGCAAGCCCAGCTTCATCGAAACTTTCCACTTTTGCTCCGAGACCACGGCATTGCAGCTCACCTGCATAGACTGGTAAAATAGGCGCTCCGATGACGAAGGCTGTACAAACATCGGTGCCGCCGCTGACGGAAGCAATCCAGAGATCTGCTTTCACATTATCATAGCACCATTTGAACCCTTCAGGTGGCAGAGGTGACCCGGTTGAGCTAATATTCTGCAGAGCACTTAAATCAAACTTCTCTTTCGGCTTAAGGTCTTCCTTCATGCATGCCGTGATATAGCTTGCACTTGTTCCAAAAAGGTTCATCTTCGTATCTTGGGCAAGCTTCCAAAGTGTATCCGTGGAAGGATATGCAGGGTTTCCGTCATAAAGGATGATCGTTGTTCCCGTAAGCAGACCCCCGACAAGGAAATTCCACATCATCCAGCCGGTTGTGGTGAACCAGAAGAAGCGATCATCTTCACCTAAGTCACAGTGGAAGGTAAGTGCTTTCAAATGTTCGATTAACATCCCGCCTTGACTATGTACGATTGGTTTGGGCGTTCCAGTCGTGCCGGATGAAAATAAAATCCAAAGTGGTTCATTGAATTCGACATGTTCAAATGTTAAGTTTTTTTCTTCTGTGTTTTCAGCAGCTTTTTCCCAGCTGATCGGGCTTTTCAACTTGCTGAAGTCAGCGTCGATTTTTAAATAAGGTATCGTGATGGTTGCTTCAAGGGAAGGGATTTCCGCTTGAATCGATTGGACAGTCTCCAGTCGGTCGAACTCTTTCCCGCCATAGCGGTAGCCGTCTACGGCGAACATAACTTTTGGTTGGATTTGTTTAAAGCGGTCAATGACGCTCTGCGTTCCGAAGTCAGGCGACGCGCTGGACCAGATTGCTCCTAAGCTTGCGGTTGCTAGGAAGGCAACAACGGTTTCATAGTTGTTGGCGCTGTAGCTGACAACCCGATCCCCTTTTTGCACACCGAGTTTCTTCAATGTTTGTTGAATGGCCAAAGTGTCCTCGTATAACTTCCCCCAGCTCACTTCTCTAAGTTCAGGTCGTACTTCAGATGTATAGATAATTGCTGTTTTCTCTGAATCTCTATTTCTGAAAACATGCTCCGTATAGTTGATGGTTGCTCCTTCAAACCATTTCGCACCTGGCATCTGCCGCGCAGAAAGGACGGATTGATAAGGGGTGCTTGATCCGATATCAAAGTATCCCCACATCGCCTCCCAGAATGCTTCCAGTTCGGTGACGGACCAGTCCCATAGTTTGTCATAGCTATCAAATGAAAGCTTGCGATGTTGCTGCAGCCAGACCATGAAGTGGTTCAGGTTGCTGTTTTCTTTTCTCTCTTGTGTTGGTTCCCATAATAATGTGCCCTCTTGAATGCGCTCCATCTGACGACCTCCTTATCGTTATGTGAATTACTACCATTATATGAAAGCGTTTGCTGTGTGTAAAGGAAACCTTCTCCTCATGTATGTATTGAAAAGGGAGTGATCGGGACATGGGCAAGTTGTTACGTGAGGAATCCATTTAAAATCGTGATGTTTTCCATCAGAAATCTTTTTCTCGTAGATTGCTGGGGTCGGATAAAATCACACTTACGGAAAGTCCAATGGAATGGGCCATGTCGGAATGCTCCTTATAAGGGTTAAAAACGTTGAAGAAATCTTTACAATCACTTGAACTCCTGATCAGCCAACTGTACAAATTCAAACCCTGCTGCTTGTAAAAGCGGAACTGCAGTCTGCACCCCCTCGGCCGTTCCGCTATTTGGCTGGTTCATATGCAATAACGCAATCGATCCTGTCTTCGCATCAAGTAAAGCACGCTCCACTTCTGCAGCAGAGTACGTTGCGCCGGCATCTCCTAAAATATCAAAATTCACGATTTCATATCCCAAGTCGTTGGCAAGTTCGACAGCGACCTCGTCATAATAGGCTGTACCGGAACGGAAGAGCTTCATGTCACGTCCGGTTAACTCCTTTATCGTATCATGATTACCCATGATTTCAGCAAAAACTTCCTCCGCTGAATTGGTTCCCAGAATCCCCCAAGCTTCGGCACCATCAACTGAAAGCGGAGCGTGGGTCGTTCCGTGGTTTTCGATTTGGAAAAGCGGATCGTTTGCGAGATTTAGGAAAATTTCCTGGTTATCAAAAATCCATCGTTCATTTACAAACAGTGTCGCGGGAATCCCTTCTTCACGTAGAAATGTAATCAACGCTTCGTCATAACCGTTTCCGAAGTCGCCACCACACGCATCAAACGTCAGAGCGATTTCTTTTTCACCTGTCACGAATCGCGTCTTCACTCCTGTGACGTTTTCTCCCCATTCGTTAGGCTCGCGCTCATACGCTGTTAAATCAATCTCTGACTCTAATTGTTCTTTAAATTTCACATTGCGCATGGTTTTGGCTACATGATCAGACTCTGAAACAAGCTCATTACAACTCACAAGAAAAATTACGCTTATAAGTAATAGGATATATCTCATTCCATTAACCTCGCATCTTTGTTATTTTGACAAAATTGAGGGAGTTCATTATATTTTATCTAAAGTATAAATCATAAATGGTAACGTCTACCAGTATAACAAGGAGAAGATGGAATGAAAAAGGTATACGGTTTTATAGTGGATGATGAAACGCGTTGTACGCACTATCAAACGAAAAAAGACATTATCGCCATCAAATTTAAGTGCTGCGATAAATACTATCCTTGCTATAAATGCCATGCGGAGGCGGAAGACCATAAGCCGATATTATGGGAGAAGGCGGAGTACGATGAAAAGGCGGTGCTCTGCGGTGTCTGTCGTAAGGAGCATACGATTGATGAATATTTGCAGACGGATCGTTGCTTAAAGTGCGACTCTTTCTTCAATGAAGCTTGTGAATACCATTATCATTTGTATTGGAAACGGGAGTAGAATAAGCGTTATTTGATTGGCAGGGTGCCTCTACTGGATCGTATCATTGTTTCCTCTCTTAATTTGTCCAATAGAGCACCTTCTGCAAAGTCATCATGATTAGGCAAGCAAGTGAAAATGTTTGATTCGAACTTATCAAATCATATCGGACGAAATAAAACGGATGATGAGAGCGAATAAGACAGCCCAGCAGCATAATCGAGTAAAGGTGAATACATACACTTTACGATTCGTGACGTATTTCCACTGGATAATTGCACGAAGTAATTCAGAAGCCCCGAGCATCGCAAATAAAAGATACCAAGGCAGGACAATAGGTCCCTCGGGCATTTGAGCATTTAAAATAATTAAACTAATAAATATGGATAAGATAAAAATAATTCTTATCGTCCAGTCTAATGTTTTGTGCAGGTTATTTACAAATTTGGACGAATAGTATTTTGCTTGTTTTTTCTCTATCTTAAAGAGCTTGCTGAGGATCATATCTGTTCCGGCCAGCGTGATTACAGTGATCGCTACTATAATAATTAATTTGAACCAAAACGTGGAATCCAAGCCATAGAAAGCATCATTCATTTAAAGACCTCCTTCTATATATGTTGATTTTAAGTTTTATACAGCTTGTTCTTTTTGCTGAGATTAACACAGGTGGCCTAAGCAGATTCGCACGCTATCGGAGATTAGCGCGCGATAAGCGTACAAGCTCGCACGTCACTTGGGAATTGCGCATCGTAACACTATAAACTTCGCACGTTGCCCGGGGATTACGCACCATAACAGTATAAACTCGCACGCCACTCAGGAATTGCGCACCATAACAGTATAAACTCGCACGCCCCCGAGAATAGCAGATGAACTAAACATGCGACTTCTTTAATGCAACTTATTTAGGTAATATCAAGTTAACACATTGAGTTTAATTTTGCTTTGTTTCCTAAATTCAGTTTACATTTCTTAATAAGGATTGTAAAATTTTTCTTTGTGTTCAAATAATACGAAATAAAGGAGGTTGCGCGATGGATGCGAAACATACCTATCCAGATTGGACTGAAGTAATGGAACTAGAGCCAGACGAATTTCCTTTAAGTAAAAAAAATCGACAACTAAAAATAATACGGAGTTTGTGTCTTGGGAAAAAGCGATTCAAGAACTAGACTTACCAAACGATACGAAGCTTTAACCAATAAAAAAACTCCTAAAGCCTTCCCCACACCAGCTTTAGGAGTTCATTTTAATCTTTTTTCGAAATAGCCTGTGTCATCTGATGCCAGATAGATCCCTTCGCTTCCTTGCCGCCTTTGATTCGCTCTAAGGCGAGCTGTACTTGCATCCGTACTTCAAACTCTGGATCATTGATTTTTGCCTCAAGGGCAGGAATCGCGCGCTCGTCCCCGACTTCATAGAGGAACATGGCACCTCTCCAGCGGACAATCTGACTTTTATCATCCAATGTTTTCATCATTTCCGGGATTGCTTCTGTAAAACCTAAATCAGATAGACAATCTCCTGCCGTTCGTCTTACGTTTACGGCTTTGTCTTTGAGTGCCTTGTACAGCGAAGGCAGTACTTCCGGTTCTTCAATCATGCCGAGATAAGCTGTTGCAAGTCTCCTGACAGATGCCTTTGCATCATCCAACGCTTTATCTAATAGCGGAAGATGTTTGAGGGATGGTTCGATAATTTTATCGAGTGCCGCATAACGCACTTTCCAATCGGGATCATCGAGCACCTCCAATTGCACATCATCATCCGAGTTTTTCTCAAGTTCCAAAGCATCGCGTTCTTCAATCGCAAGTTCGACAAGCTGATTGAGTTTTTCCTTGTCATGAGTAGCGATCAATTCCTCCACTACTTCCTTGCCAATTTCATCACTTTTTCCGTAACGCGGATCTTGTTCGACCCATTTACGTTCGAAAATGAAACTATCCGAGGCTGCAGTTGCTTTCATGATTGCTTCCTGGAATGCTTCTGGAAGGCCGAAGCGTTTTTCATCATCCCCGTCTTCGAGTTTTACCTGAATGGGAATGCCTCGGAAAAACTGAACGAACACGTTAATTTGCCCGAAGCTTTGTGTCGGCTCACTTGTTTCTTCCATATGTAAGTCCTCGGGGTTCTCCTCTGCTCCTAGCACTTCACGTACTTGCGGAAGGAGCTCTTCCCATGGAACTTTCGGGGTCCGAGCAAGTGCGATGAAATCAACGACACGGTAAATATTTTTAATTCCATCAATTTGAAAAAGCTCTTTCACATATTCCGGAGCATCTGTTAAGTCATCACTATTTTTATAATTATAACTTTCGTCAGCAGGCAGCTCTTCACTCACATTGATTTTCATGGAGTGGGGGCTTGGTGTCAGTTCAATTGATATAATTCTCACAGTAAAAACCTCCCTCAGACTTTCTCGTAACCCTTACCGGAACCAGTTTTTAATTTTTGAAAGCAGGGTTTCTTCTTTTTCCTCATCTTGCTTTTCTTCTTCTGGTTCCTCTTCTTTAATAAAGATTTCTTCTTTATTAATTGCGTAATCATACGTTAATACAGCACCGATGTCGGTGTCATTCTCTTCGTTTGTGATTGTGGTATAAGAGATGTTGTGTTTTGCAGCGAGTGCTTTTTCTTCTGTTAGAAAACGATGAGCAACATGGCCATTCATGATTAGCTTTGTACCGGGATGTTGCTGCATCGCTTCGTCCAGTTTTTGAAGACCGGAGTCACTCATGACCTGACCGATTGTAAGGGCGATGACAACCCGTTCGCGCAAGGTACCGAGAAAACGGATTCGCTCTCCCTCTTTCGGAAGACGGACACCGTGAATCCCTTCTGTTATATAGTCATTCACATTTCGTTTACTCATGGTTATTCATCCTTTAAGAGATGTTTTCTTACTTTTAATGTACGTGAAATATCGCTAAAAATCAACTAAAGGCGGTTATATGCATGCGTTCTTCATCATATTAAAAAATCAGGTCTCCACCTCGTGAAGACCTGATTATTGTTATTTATTTTTAATTCTTCGGATGGCAGCTCTATCCCTTGCTTGAGCTTCCCAGTCGTCCGCATCGGCAAATTCCTCAGAAAACTCGACATCCATGCCATCGCTATATTTTAACTGTTGCTTCGGCGTTTGGCTGGATACAGCATTTTTCTTTTTCTTGTGTTCATCTCGACCCATGATTAGCCTCCTCCATGTTTAATGGGGCATTTGCCCTTGGACTTTTCCAAAGCTATTGATATAAATATCCATGTCCTCTTGTTTCAGTTGAGGTACTTGGTAATATTTATTTTTGTTTTGGTATAGGAAAATTTCATATGCCATTTCAATTAGGTTCGGGATACTGTCAGCGAAAACACGGCGCAGAACAGGGTTTGTCGTTTCCAGTGCTGTCGTTGTAAAGTGGGACGCACAGCTTTTTAAATGTCCCATCATAAAACTCGAGTAACTGGAATCATTAATTTCATTCATCGATTGGGCAGGAGTCTTCGGCTGGCTTGCTTCCATGCCATAAATCGTATCATTCCCATATGGCATATTATACGTTTGCGTCTTGACAGCAGGCTCCTGACCAGTTTGCAGGGCATCGATAATCGTATTGTACATTTGGGTCAAATACGATTTCTGTCTGGAGAGAAGCTGCTTTAATTCCGGGTCTTGAATATGCTGCTCGTACATAACGGAATGCTCAAGCGCGCCAACTAAACCATCAATCGCTTCATGGGAATCAAACAATTCATGTCCCCCGTGGCTTATCTCGGCAGGCATTTCGGACGAATCTTTAAAATTTTGATTTTGTGGTTGTTGATTGAACAATTGGATGACCTCCTTCATATTATCGGTATTATTCTCCTCCGATTGAGGAATGTTATGCATGATAATTTTTGCCGTAAGCTTGGTGTTTGTTTTAGGCAGATGATTGGAATTTTGATATGATGGGGGTAGATGAAGAATAAGGGAGTGGATGTTTCGTGAAGGAGAAGCAACCGATTCAGCTGGACGAACGGATTTCATTAATTGATGGTTTTGATATGGACATACCGAGCAGAACGGGTACATATGTCATTCAGGAAGAGGAATTGACGCTTATCGAAGTGGGGCCGAGTCCGTCTGTAAAATATATAAAGCGGGGACTTGAAAACGTAAGAAGATCATTTGCAGAAGTGAAGTATATTATTGTCACCCATGTGCATCTGGATCATGCAGGTGGTGCAGGCTATTTACTTCAGCAATGTCCGAATGCGACGCTGATTGTTCATCCACGCGGCGCGAGACACTTAATTGACCCGACAAAACTTGCGGCGGGAGCGCGGGCCATTTATGGCGACAGTTTCTCGGATATTTATGATCCGATTGTTCCTGTTCCAGCGGACAGAGTAGTGGAGAAATCAGAAGGTGATACACTTAAAATTGGACCTGACTGCACATTGGAATTCTTGGATACACCAGGCCATGCGAAACATCATTTCAGCGTATTTGACCCAGTAAGTAATGGGATTTTTACAGGGGATACAGCAGGCGTCCGTTATGAGCTGTTGCTTCAAGAGGGGATCGAACTATATTTACCGACGACATCACCTAACCATTTTAATCCAAATGATATGCATGCTTCTCTTAACCGCTTTGCGAAAAAAAACGTTGACCGAATTTATTTCGGCCATTTCGGTATGACAGAAAATCCAAAGGAAGCGTTGAAACAAGTAGCGGAATGGCTGAATATTTACGTGGAAATCGCGGAAGAGGTTGTAGATGAGGGTGGCGATTATAATGAAATCGCTCGCAGGGTTTTAAAAAGGATAAAAGAGCATTTGAGAGGCTTAGGCATTCCAGATGATCATGAAGTGTACATTATCATCAACCTGGATGTACAGATAAGTGCGCTTGGGATGATTGATTATTTTCAGAAGATAAAGCAGTGAGGATAGATATGAAAATAGGGTGGATTGAGGCAAATTCTCAATCCACCCTATTTTCATGGTGGCTCCTAAATTAAAATTGGCCGAGGAGCTTCATGATGAATTAGCAAAGAATAACCTTTAAAGAAAAGGAGGTTATTCTTTATGCTTGGACTTATTATTGCAATCATCGCCTTTAACGGGATTGCCTTTATGAGAGTGAAGCGACTCGCTAAAAGTCACATCGTTCATATTTGTACTTTTACGATCCTTTTTCACGTATCAGTTGACCTCTTGTTGAGTGTGAAATATGGGGCTTATTGGTATTTCGACAGGGAAATTCAATGGTTGGATGTTCCTGCAGTTGCTTTATTATCCCCATCAGCCGCTCTTTTATTTTAAAACGGATATCCATCTCAAACCTCTCGATTAAAGCGTATGTTATATATTCTACTATGGTCCCTAATCATTACGGTTTATGAAGCTTTAACCTTGCTTCCTGAACCGTGGGGTTTTTTTCATCATGGGTGGTGGAAATTGAAGTATTCGGCTCTCGTTTACCGAGTATTATTCTGCTTTATATTGCTTTATTATAAATGGATCCGGCAAATAGAGGAGAAAGAGAATAACAAAAGGTTTGACCATTTCTCTAAGGAGTCACGAAAATGAACAATTATAATTATGATAATACAGCGAGACGCTATAAAGCTCATGTAAGTTTATGTGGCACTACGCAGCTCCATCTAAGAAAACCTTATATTATTGCCTGGTGGTCTGCTGCATTCCCGGGGTGTGGTCGTTTACTTTTATCCAAGTATTTGAGAGGATATTCGCTTTTTCTCTGGGAGATTATAGTGAACAATATGTCTCATTTGAATCTCGCCATCATGTACTCTTTTACAGGTACCTTTCACATGGCAGGGGAGGTTCTTAAGCGAAGAGTGCTTCTTTTATATTTGCCGGTCTACATTTTCGCTATCTGGGATAGTTACCGGGCAACGGTAGATCTAAACAAAATTTTCATATTAGCTGAACGTGAAAATGCCAATTTTAATTCTTATGCCATTGGCTCGTTGGAGAATAACAAATTGTATAAAAGCGAACAACGAAAGTTTCTTAAGCAAAAGTATCAACAATATCCAATTAAAATCCCGGCATCCCACGAGGTGAAGTAGATTGCAAATTTTTTCTGCTTTTGAGCATTCAACCTATCTTGAGCTCGTGATTACGGCTATAGAGGAATTGGGGATATAGTGAAAATATTCTTGCGGTACCACTTGAAAATCGGATGCAAGAAAGAAAATTATTCGATACACTTCACCGTGCAGATGGAATTAGTTTATTTGATAAGGCAGCCACAATTGGAACAAGTATTGGCTTTGTATTAGAGTGGGGACCGATTTTTTGAGGATTAATTGGTGGGGCAATCGGATTTACGTTTGGATTTGTGATTGACTACGTTCTTAATAAAGTTGTATATAAAAGAAAGAGGATTTCAAGGGGAAAGTATGCTGGGATGAATATTAGTGATTAACTGTCCGGATGAACTAGTTGAAAAAGTGGAGCAGCTATTGTGGGATCATCTTGCGTTAGGGGTGGCTAAGTTAAAAGGGTAATTTCTGCTGAAGAATCTTGCGAAATTTAAATGAATGGGATATCATCCATTGATTTATGCTATTATTTAGGAATAGAGTGCAACTAAGAAAGTAACTAGATTTTTATATAGAATTTGCAACATTGGGGGAGACGTATGAATAGAGGTACGAGAATATTTATTTATAGGAAGTTAACTACGACCTTTGTTACGACGGCATTTCTTTCCACTTTTTTCGCTCTTTTCACTTTTAATATTGGCTTTGAAGCGGAATATAATCAAGGAAATCAGTTCCTCGGCTGGTTGTATGTTTATATGTTGTACATCGGATTAATCATCCTTTTATACGGAAATATGGTATCCATGGCGATTGAATATTTGCAGGGGAAATGGTTTCAACAACATGATTGGTTGTATGTAACGCTTCACGGATTATTTGGATTGGCGAATGGTATCCTGTTTCAAAGTTTACTAGCTGCAGTGTACGGGATGGCAGCTGCTTTTTCTTATGGGATAATTGATAAATGGTTGCACGCAAGAAGTAAAGAGGCAAAAAAGATGAAAGTCGTCTTCTTTATACCAGTCGCTGCCATTGTTCTTTGCTGGGGTTATTTACAAATCATCTCACCGCCCATGCCGCCATTTACAGCGGAGGATGCCATTCTTGAAGCAACTTCTGGTGAAGATTCGATTACGGAAGGCTTCCCTAGGTATGTTGGACAGCGGGAAGAAAAGATTGAGGATTATCGCGTCATAAAAGAAACAAATGTAGAAAAAGTTGGCAAAGAAACGTATCTTGTTACCTTTACGGAGGCGTGGAAGAAAGGTGATGAGAAAGATGTGGGGGAATTCGCTTATAAAGTGGACCGAAACAGTATAACTGCCCATAGTTTGCAAGGTGCTTATAAGTAGGGTTTGTTAGAAGATTGACCTAACCTCATTCGATGTATGTTTTGACAAAAATACTTGCAGAGCTCTAAGATAGATTTATAGTTATAGCCCAATGTATAAGCTTGAGAATATGGCTCAAGCGTTTCTACCAAGTGACCTTAAATCACTGGACTACATGATACAGAAGTTGCCAGGTGTATTCGTATAAAAAAATATGCCTCCTTCTTTACTCATGTGCGGATAGTCTGGAATTGGTTTCCAGACTTTTTTATTTTTAAAGGAGGCTCATCAATGTATAAACAACATCATGAAATTCATACGGAATTAGCAGAAGTGGCTTTAGGTAAAAGGAAGGCAGAAGTTGTTATCGAAAAAGGGACATTGGTTAATGTTTTAACGAGTGAATTATTGGAGAATCAGAGTATTGCCATATCGAATGGAAGAGTCGCTTATGTTGGAGACGATGTAACACATACGATTGGACCGGATACAAGAATCATTCAGGCAGAAGGAAGATATATTGCACCGGGTTTAATGGATGCCCACATGCATGTGGAAAGTACGATGTTATCTGTGACAGAATTCGCAAAAGCGGCTATGGCAAAAGGAACGACAAGCATCTTCATGGATCCGCATGAAATTGCGAATGTATTCGGTGCAGAAGGGGTTCGCCTGATGCATGAAGAGGGTCAGCAATTACCGCTGAAAGTGTTCACTACTTTTCCATCTTGTGTACCTGCTACTGATCACTTGGAAGATGCTGGTGCGAAGCTGGATGTTGCAGATATTAAAGAAGGCCTGACATGGGACAATGTAGTAGGCCTTGGCGAAGTGATGAATTTTCCAGGTGTCATTCAAGGTGATGCGAAAATGATTGGTGAAATTAAAGAAACGATGAAAGCGAACAAGACCGTAACGGGACATTTCCCTGATGGAAGTGATGAAATGCTGCAAGCTTATATTGCTTCCGGTGTCACGTCTGACCATGAAACCGTAACTCGTGAAGAGGGGCTTAAAAAAGCTCGCCTTGGAATGCATGTGATGATTCGGGAAGGTTCTGCTTGGCATGACGTGAAAGAAGTCATCAAAATTGTTACGGAAGATAAGGTAAGTACAGAAAATATCATGCTCGTGACAGATGATGTTTATCCCCAGACCCTTGTGGAACAAGGCCATTTAAACCATGTTGTCCGCCGTGCGATTGAAGAGGGAGTGGCCCCGGTAACAGCTATCCAAATGGCCACGATTAATGTCGCACGTTATTATAGGAAGGACCATGACCTTGGCAGTATCGCACCTGGGAAATGTGCGGATATCATGCTGCTTGATGATTTGCATACGGTCGAACCAACCCTCGTTATGACGGACGGCCAAGTAATCGTAGAAAATAAACAGATTGTCGGTGCATTTCCTGCATATCTATACCCGGCACATATAAAAAACTCCGTACAAGTCGGGAGAAAGTTTAAACCGGAAGATTTTCTATTGAAATCAAAAAGAGATAATAGCTCTACCCGGATCAATGTCATTAAAGTGATCGAAAACAGCGCACGAACGGAAAAGCTGGAAGCAGATGTTCCAGTAGTTGATGGGATTATTCAACCGGATGTTGAACAGGATATTCTTCGGATCGCATGTATCGATCGTCATCATGGTTCCGGACAACTATCACTCGGCTTTACACAGGGCTTTCAAATTAAAAAAGGTGCAGTAGCCTCCACAGTTGCCCATGATAGCCATAATTTGTTAGTGATGGGTGAAAATGTAGGGGATATGGTAGTAGCGGCTAATTTATTGGCAGAGTCGGGCGGGGGAATGATTGTTGTACAGGACGCTGAAGTTCTCGCCCATGTCAGAATGCCAATTGCGGGGCTGATGTCAGACCAGACTTTGGAAACGGTCATTCGCGAAGTAACGGAGCTTGAACAAGCGTGGAAACAAATCGGTTCATTGATCCATGCTCCATTTATGACGTTTTCGCTCATTGCCCTACCGGTTATCCCTGAAATTCGGATAACGAACCGGGGAATTGCCGATATAACGAATTTTGAATTGATTGAAACGGAAATAGAACCTAATTAAAGGCTGCAATCTTGGAATATTTAATAAAAAGCCACTTTGACTTATATATAAGTTGAATTAAATATTTTACCACCTATTTATCTTGTCATTATGACTTATAGGGAAACGCTATGAGACACAATCAGTTAGAAATTCATGACATTGTCTCATAGAGTGGCTCTATGAGACAATGTCAGCTCTATATCCGTGAAATCTGTCTTATATAGAATAGCTCTATGGGACAAATCGTCTGCTATATTCGTGGAAATGTCTCATAGGATAGCTCTCAAAGACAAATGGTCTGCTATATTTGTGAAAATGTCTCATAGCCGATCTCTCAAAGACAAATTGTCTGCTATATTTGTGAAACTGTCTCATAGCCGATCTCTCAAAGACAAATGGTCTGCTATATTTGTGAAATTGTCTCATAGCCGATCTCTCAAAGACAAATGGTCTGCTATATTTGTGAAATTGTCTCATAGCCGATCTCTCAAAGACAAATCGTCTGCTATATTTGTGAAACTGTCTCATAGCCGATCTCTCAAAGACAAATTGTCTGCTATATTTGTGAAACTGTCTCATAGCTGATCTCTCAAAGACAAATCGTCTGCTATATTTGTGAAACTGTCTCATAGCCGATCTCTCAAAGACAAATGGTCTGCTATATTTGTGAAATTGTCTCATAGCTGATCTCTCAAAGACAAATGGTCTGCTATATTTGTGAAATTGTCTCATAGCCGATCTCTCAAAGACAAATCGTCTGCTATATCCGTGAAAATGTCTCACAGACGAGCTCCATCGGACAAAAACGAATTTAAAGCACCCTAACTTTCTAATAGATGGACCCGCTCCTATACAGGAGTGAAAAACTTAGTTCAACATACATAGAGCTTTTTGAAAGGCCGTTTGTAATTGCTTGGAAGAAGCAATGAGTACTATTGGCTGTCTTTAAATAGTAGTTAGTTTAATGAATTTCATAATACGTATTTAATGCTTCACCATCACCATATGTAGTTGAGTTGGTTCGTTCCCAACTACATATGGTGATGGAATAGCCGACTTTGGTAATTATGAAATTCATTCAGTTGGTAAAGTTTTCCCGTAACCAACTATTACTTAATTAGATTTTCATCCAACTCCAGCATCACCGGACAATGGTCACTCCCCATCACTTCCGGGTGTGCTACGGACTGAATGAGGGCATCTTTCAGCCGTTCCGAAACGATGAAGTAATCAATCCGCCAGCCGATATTCCGTTCCCGCACTGTACGCATATAAGACCACCACGTATAGATTCCTTCCGTATCCGGATGGAAATACCGCAATGTATCAATGAAACCATTGGACAAGATTCGCGTCATTTTGCTCCGTTCCTCCACAGTGAAGCCGGAATTTCCTTTATTCGTTTTAAAGTTTCTAATATCGATTTCTTCATGTGCCACATTCAAATCGCCGCAATAGATGACGGGTTTTGATGCATCAAGTTCACGCAGATATTCAAATAGTTTATCTTCCCATTCCAAACGTTCATCAAGTCGTGTTAAATCACGCTTTGCATTTGGCGTGTACACGTTAACGAGATAGAAACCTTCGTATTCGAGTGTGAGGATACGACCTTCGACTTCCGAATTCGCTTCGCCAACGCCGTAACGAACGTTAATCGGTTTAACCTTTGTAAAAACAGCCGTCCCGGAATAGCCTTTCCGCTCGGCATAGTTCCAATATTGATGATAGCCTTTTAAGTCCAAATCTATTTGCCCGGCTTGTACTTTCGATTCCTGAATACAGAAGATATCTGCGTCTATCTCCTCGAAATAATCCAAGAAACCTTTACGTACACAAGCACGTATTCCATTTACATTCCATGAAACCAATTTCATTTTATATAAACTCCCTTTATCTCTAATTGATCCATCTTACATAAAGCCTATTGTACCATAAACAATTGCGGTTCAAAGGATAAGAAGTACAGAAAATACTTTTGAAAATAGGATTGACAGTTATCTGTATTAATCATATAATACAGCGTATCAGGTGTATTAATGGCGTAATACGCTCCGTCTACACTTCATGTACTAACTACTTAATACACAATTATACCCTCAGTGTATTAAGCGTTTAATACATAAAAGATATTAACTTCAAGAAATGAGGAGGGTTATATTGAAGATTACGTTTAATAAACGGGACCCCGTATACATACAAGTCGTGCAGCATTTCAAAGAGCAGATTGCCAGTGGCAAGTATGAGCTGGGACAAGAAATTCCATCCCGGCGTGAGCTGGCGAATCAATTGAAAATTAATCCGAATACGGCACAACGAGCATATAAGGAAATGGAGGAAGCGGGCTTGATTTTTACAGAGGGAAATAATCCGAGTCGCATTACAAAAGATGAGCAAGTATTACGTAATCTGCGTACGGAACTAATAGAAGGTGCAGTGGATCGCTTGATAGCCGCTGTTGAACCAGTCAATATTCCAATCGACGAATTGATCGGGCTAATTCAAGCGAAATATGAAGAACAAAGGGGGGAGCAGCGTTGATCGAAGTGAAGAATGTGACGAAGAAATTTGGCAGGAAAAATGTGCTTCAAGGTGTTTCTTTCACAGCGAATAAAGGGGAAATTACTTGCCTGATTGGAGTAAATGGAGTTGGGAAAACAACAATTTTAAACGGTATCGTAAACCTCACTCCCATGACAAGTGGAGAAATCCTGATTGATGGTGAGAAGCTTACGAAGGAAACGTATGAAAAAATTGCTTTCATTCCAGATGCGATCACCATGCTCCCCCGTATGCGAGTCCGTGAGGCGATGCAATTTATGCAGGACTTTTACGATAGCTGGAATAACGAGCGGGCAGAGGAATTATTACGGTTTTTTAAATTGAAAAAAGAAGATCGTATTTCCAGTTTATCGAAAGGGAATGTGGCGAAAGCGAATCTGTTATTAGGTCTTGCCCTTGATGTGGATTATTTATTGATGGATGAGCCATTTTCCGGAATCGATATCTTCAGCCGGGAACAGATTGCTGATGTGTTCACCAGTCATTTAGTTGAGGAGCGTGGCGTTATTATTACGACCCATGAAATTAACGATATCGAGCATCTCATCGATAAAGTTGTTCTCCTTGATGACGGGATTGTATTTAAGGAATTCGCTACAGAAGAGATGCGGGAAGTAGAAGGGAAATCGGTAGTTGACGTGATGAGGGAGGTTTATCGCGGATGAATAATTTTCTGAAACTGGTGAATTTCGAGCTGGGCCGGTTCATCAAAGTCTATTTCATACTTGCAGGGATTACGGTTGCTTCTCAGCTAATCGGGATGGCACTTATTGCAAATGATTATTTAGAGATGTTTAATGAAGAAGTTTATACGAACGGAACCTCAATAGAACTATTTGTTGAATACTACGGAGAGATAAGCTTACTGAATTTACAGTATTCCCAATGGTTTAATCTGCCAATTACTTTTGCAGTGGCAGTTTTAATCATTTATTCTTTCTTCATCTGGTATCGCGATTGGTTGGGGAAGAATACGTTTATCTACCGACTTCTGATGCTCCCGACCGCGAGAATTAATATTTATTTAGCGAAGGCGAGTGCTATTTTTCTGATGGTGCTTGGGCTTGTCGCATTGCAGGTTGTTTTATTAAATGTAGAGTCCAGCATGTTGAAGTGGATGGTTCCTGCAAATTTGCGGGCAGATTTAGGGATTATGGAGTCAATCGGGGGGTTACACAGTGGTGGGTCTATGTTAGCAGTTATTATCCCAACGAGCTTCATTCAATTTTTAATCCATTATGGGGTTGGCTTTATGGTTGTGTTTATTTTGTTCACGGCAATTCTTTTTGAAAGAAGTTACAGGTTCAAAGGAATTGCATACGGAGTTGGTTATGCGATTGTAGCGTTCGTTGTCTTTTTTGCGCCGTTTGTCGTGGAAATTATTTTTGGAAGAAACTATTTGTTCCCGACGGAGTTATTTATTTTAGAGGGTATCTTATGGATTGTTGTAACAGGCTCAAGCATTTGGGTCAGCAATTATTTATTGAATAAAAAGGTCACGGTATAGGAGGGGAGCTTTGTGAAGAGATATTGGAAAAACGTCATTCTGCCATTGTTTATCGTTATTACATTTGGCGTTTTATATGTGCATCACGCAATTGCCAAGGAAGGTTTGCCGCAGTTTGAGCTGGTGAATGTTTCAGATGATGAAGGAATCGGTGAAGATATCATTATATACGGTAATTATGTGGCAGATGAGAGTTCTGTTTGGGAATCATTTAGACTTAGTTCAGATGGAATTTCGTATTCCAGTGAGCGTAATTTTTTGGAACAGTTTAATGAATTTTTCGAGTCACAGGAAATGGAAAAGCTACGTGAGGAAGAGCGAGGTTTCATGAGAGGGAAAGAAGTCGATCCGCATTTGTATAGTAAGGACGCGGAGCAGATAGCATATGTCGGGCCGTCTGCACTTTTTAACGATTCGTTTGAATTTGAGGTAGATGTATTGGACCGGGAAATTCGGGAGAAAAAATCGTTTAAGCTTGATATCCCCGATAGTGACGGAACGGATCATATCTATGTGGATCACGTTCAGCTTCTTGATGATATGCTTTATGTGACAACGACTAACTACTTAATGGAAGATAAGGAATTGCATATCTATCAAATTTCGTTGCAAGATGAAACGATTGAGGATCGTGGTGCAATTGCAGGAGGAACCATTCATGGCCATTTTATTGTTTTAAACAATGGAATGGGGCTCAAGCGACAAGAAAATATTATCGTTAGAGCAGAGTATATCGAATGGAATGAGGGTATGCACACTTCAGAAGTCGTCGATGAAGAATATTTTACTTATGACTTAGAGACTGGAAAGAAACAAGTATTTGAAGTGCCAGAAGAATTTGCAATGGCAGAAGAGTCGACAGAGCAAGAATACATGGAGGAAGAGCAAGATACGACAGAAGAAGTAATCTATCCGACCAATCATGAAAGTGTCGGAAGTGAGGAACTTTACTTTATTACGTTTACTTCAGATGGAATAAACTATTATCCGTATCATTTACAAGAAAATAAGCTGCTAGAGGAAAAGGAAATCAGCTTTGACGAGAACATCCTTAGCGGGCTTTCCGGAGTGTACACCAAAGGAGATCATCTGTATTTCTATAGTAATGCAGGAGAAGATGGGAATCAGATGAAGAAGTTGTTTAAGGTTGATCTTGTAAATGGTGAAATCGTTTATGAGGGAGAAATCAAGCTTACCGACGCGCCGAAAGAAACACATGTCTATAACGTGGAAGTATTTAATGTCGAGGAAAAGAGATAAGAAAAACGTGGCTCAAGCATTAATCTAGAGCCACGTTTTTATATATTTTATCAAGCTTTTCCTCAAGTAAATCCATATGGACAATTCTAGCTTCCCGAATATATTCTTTCCCTTCCACAAACAATAAGAGAACAGGAATGGTAAAGATGGAAAAACGCCCAGCCACTGCTTCAACATCATCAACATTGATATGAGCTGTCTGGATTTGGGGGTAATCTTCCATCAGAATTTGCACCTTAGGGAGCAAGGCGTGACAGACACTGCAATTGGTCCGTGAAATAAAGAGGAACGCTAAGCTGTTGCTTTGAATAAAGTCATCGATTTCTTCTATAGAATAAAGCTCTTGAAATTCGCGCATGCTATTCCCACCCAAGTAATTAGATTTGTTTTTACCATTATAACAAGGAAGCCCTTTTAATCCACCTTTAATGTTTATACGAGCTTGAAGTGGGAAAAGTGAATAAAAAAGGAATCTGAGGTGATCAGGATGAATGATAAAGACAAAGATTTTGAAAAAGTCCCAGAAAAGAAGCCAAAATGGAATGAAGAACGCCGCACCGAACTCGATGAATTCAAACAACAGCAGCATGTTGATGACATACCTCTTGAAGATCTGAAAATCGAACAAGAAGATGAAAAAGACAAACACAAAACAAAAGACGACTCCCAAAGCGAACGGAAATATAAATAGCGGGACATGGGGGGGCAGAGCATTTGTCCCAGTTTTGGGACGTGGCAGGCTTGAGTTAATGGGAAGTGCTAATTGTCAATTCCCCTAATAAGTTGTCTTTTGTCAGATAGGGCAGAGATGAGCTTTATCAGTTCCCGCAAACAGTGCTTATTTGTTAAAAAGGTCATTGATAACGCCAATCACTACCCAATATCAATATTAAAACACAAAAACAGGCACTGACCGATTCATATCCCATGTTATTACTGCCAGAGTAACCACCATTTCCTGGCCAAGCCAACAGGAGGTGTATATGTTTTGCCCGAAGCTATGATTATCCGATTAATTGTTACTGCGGTTGTACTCGTAATCATCGTTGTTATTCTCATCCGCTTTCGAAATGGTCATTCGCCGGAAGCAGATCCTTCTGATTCGCTTGATATAATGAAAAGGCGTTACGAAGAAGGGGAGATTACGAAAGAAGATTATGAAGAGGCAAAAAGGCGTCGAGGCAAAAAATAAACTGGGATAAGGTCACTGACCCCATTGTCCCAGTTTTGATCATGCTTTAAAGCGGGTGAATTTTTCTTCGAGTGGTGTTCGTTCTTTTGGTGCGGGTTTTTCGTCGAAGTATCCAAGGTGGATAAAGCCGACGATTTTTTCATTATCTGTAACATCAAGAATTTCTTTTACTTTCGGCTCATATATATGCGGATTTGTTTTCCAGACGACACCAAGCTGTTTCTCCCAAGCAAGCAGCCAAAAATTCTGAATCAGTGTTGCAATTGCTCCGAAGTTTTCGTCCCACTGTTTTTCCAGTTCTGGAACATTCATCACCGCGACTAATATCGCATTCGGTTCGTTCAAATAGTTCTCCCGGTTCTCTTGTCTTTCTTCTGGATAAGTTGACGCTACCCGTTTCGCAAATACCGGAAGCTCTTCTTCGCCTACGAAAATAAAGCGCCAAGGTTCACGCATGCCGTGAGTCGGTGCCCAGCGCGCATCCTGCAATAAATCCCGCACGACTTCTTCTGTAACCGTTTTATCATTATATCCCTTTTTAATCGCTCGTCGCTCACGAATAATATTCGCTAAATATGTCTTCTCCATTTTACAAGTCCCCTATTTATTTAATCTATTCTTCTATTGATTGTAGTTCAGGATGAATGATAAAGCAATTCGCATGGAAAGATTCAATCGTTTGTGAGGCTCATCACTGACTTTTTCTAGAATTGAAGTAAAATAGGAGGTAGGTAAAGGAATTGGAGGATACATATATGACGCTTTACGACGCACTTGTGTTTATACATATTTTCTCAGCTATTCTCGGTATGGGTCCGGGCATGGTGATGACTGCTGTCGTCACGCTCTCGAAACCAGCTACGATGACGGAGTTAAGGCATTCTTTTAAAGTGAGGAATTCATTACATATTTTTACAATGATTGGCGGAACGCTGTTGCTCGTTACTGGATTATGGATGGGAGCATTGAATCCATATTGGTTCAGCCAAGGATGGTATATTGTTAGTCTTGTACTCTTCCTCGTTGCGCTTGTGATGGGACCGGTCGTCCTTAGCCCACGTTCAAAGCCGATTAAGCAATTGTTTGTCGATGTAGAAGGGGAAGAAATCCCTGAAGTGTATTACGATTTATCGAAGGAGTTATTCCTCTATGAACGGATTATTAATGTGATTTTCCTTATTATTATAGCGTTGATGATTTTAAAGCCGTTTTAGAAGGATTAAAGCGGCTTTTCTTATTGTGGGAAATATTTGAAAATGGATTTCTCCGACTAATGAAATATGTTACCCTTTACTTCAAAGGGGATGATTGGAATGAACGTTTCAAGACCTCGATTGCTTTTCAATATTAGCTTGCTGCTTCTATTATTGGTGCTGTTTTTACTGACGTACCCAACTTCATATTCTTCTTTGCTCATGGTAATTTTCATTGCAGGCATATATCATACAGTAGCCTTTTTTATTAGAGATAAAAATAAAAAAGCGAAATGGAGCTTATTTGCAGTATTTTTCGTTGTGCTCTTTTTAGCGATTCTGTTAATGGGAATTTTATTACCTAAATAAATAAGGCGGTGTACATCATAAAAAATCTAAAAGACTGGAAACATCCCGCATTACTACTCACAACAATCGGCATATCAAATATTGGAGACTTTATCCACCTCGTAGCAATAAACCTCATGGTATACCAGCTTACTGGTTCAGCAGCGGCAGTGGCAGGACTGTAAAATAAGCTAAGGGAGGAGAAGAAATTGAGGTCACTACTAATGCTTATTGCTTGCTTATTTTTGCTGGGAGCCTGTAGTTTCAATGAAGAAGGAAGTCATTTTCCAGAAGAAATGCCTGAAGACTTTGATTTCGTTTTGAATTATGGCTATGAGGCAAGAGATGTGATAAACACATATGAAAATACCTATACCAAAAATATGATTTCGAGCGATGATGAAACGGTAAAAATGATATTATTAGAAGAGGAAATGGAAACAATGTATGAGAAAATGAAAGAAGCTGATATATTGAAATCAGCGGAAAATGCTGCTAAATCTCAATGTGCAGATCCTTATGAAGTAAATGAACTTAAATTGACAATGAATGGCGAAATTTATCAAAGAGAATGGATTACATCCTATTGTGACAATGTACCTGACAATAAGTTAAAAAACTTCATGGAATTTGTACACCAAGATATCATTATGAAAAAAGAGGAGTACAAGGAATTACCTGAACCCTCAGGTGGTTATGATTGAATCTTAATCGCTTTGTGAATATAACTGATTTTAAAACTGTCACACTCAAACTAACTGGAGCATTAGTAGAATAAAATTCAGCTTATTGTACGAAAGTGCCGGGTGTTTAAGAAAGGTAGCAGTCTTTTTTCTTGTGTTGAATATTTTGAAAAAAATGAATTATAATGAAGCCTATATTCAGCGGTATCGTATGTAATAAAAAAGGGGGTTATGCACGATGCTTCGAAAGGTAATGTTGTTAGGGTTATTTTTGATATTGCTTTCAGCTTGTAGTTCCAATACCTTCACTTTTAATGGAGAAACGAATAATTGGTCTGCAACATTGAAAGTTACTCAACACAGTAACGACTATGAAGACCAAGAATTCAAATTGGAATATCAAGGCGACGATGTTAGTGCAGTTGGAGATATAACTTTTGAGGTTGATACTAATGCTGGAGGATTTGCTGGCAGCGGTTATACATTAAGTGAAAATGGTGTACTAAATATTGATAATGAAGCAAACCCAACCAATGCCAAAATAATTGAAAATTCCGAGGTGGAAGTAATAGTAGAGTGGAACGATAACATGGAGACGATTATATTAACTAGCGATTAGATATTAAACAAAAATTCAGTCACCAATTAAAAACATAGAAAGTGGAAGGGGAAACGAAATGAATCCTTTGCTGTTAGATGTTCCTTTACAATTAGAATCGGACAGACTAATCCTTCGAGCGCCCCTACAAACTGGGGACGGAGAAATTGTAAACCAAGCAATTAGAGATTCCATTCATGAATTAAAAGAATGGTTGCCATTTGCCCGAGAAATTCCTGCTGTTGAAGAAACGGAGGTAAATTTAAGAAATGCTCATATCGATTTTTTGAAAAGAAAAAGTTTCCGTTTTCTCATTTTCGATAAAGAGAGCAATGACTTTATTGGGATAACGAGCTTCGAGAGGGTAGACTGGAACATTCCCAAATGTGAAATTGGATATTGGATTCATACAGGGTTTAGTGGTAAAGGTTACATGACGGAAGCCGTAAAAGCATTGGCTGACTATGGATTAAAGGATATGGGGTTTAAAAGAATTGAAATAAGATGTGAACCAACCAATCTCAAAAGTCGTGCGATTCCTGAAAAACTTGGGTTTGCGTTAGATGGTATTTTAAGAAATGATGATTTATCTGCAGATGGCAGCGAACTAAGGGACACTTGTATTTATTCTATTGTAAAATAAGGAAAAAAGGAGAAAGAGAAAATGGACACTAAACAAAAACTTTATCAGGCAGCAATAGAATTGATAGAAAAGAGATATCCTTCAGGTTGGGGAGGGGCCGCAGCAATGTATACGGAAGACGGGAAAATTCTAACCAGTGTAGCACCAGATGTTATCAATGCTTCGACGGAACTATGCATTGAAACTGGTGCAATTCTTGAAGCACATAAACGAAATACAAAGGTCACTCATACGATCTGTGTTGTTAGGGAGGATGAGCATTCTGAATTTACCATTTTAACCCCTTGTGGTGTATGTCAAGAAAGGTTATTTTACTGGGGAGAAGATGTAAAAGCTGCTGTAACGAACCCAAATGGTAAATTAGAATTTAAAACTTTACAAGAAATACAGCCATATCATTGGTTTAAAGCCTATGAAGATTAATTTTAATTAAAGAAGCTATGTACGTTGAATTTAAGTATTATACATCTTTAAAAACTCTGCTTTTTTGCTGGGATTAACGCAATAATCTTAAGCAGATTCACACGCCGTTACCTATCCGAAAATGAACTGCAATATTCATGTATCCATTATTCCTTTTGCGGGTCATGTTGTGCATCTAGATCAGCCGGAAATTTATAATAAAATTGTTGAAGGGTTTATTGGTAAAGCAGAATCATTAACGTGAGTCGCTTAATTTTAAGAGGGAAAATAGTTTGTTTTACTTACATCGTGTGTAAATGAACAGGAGGAATTATATTGAAGGATATTAATGAGTTTGAGGGAACTTTGGCTGCTATTGATAGACTTACAGAAGAGGATGCCAAATCCTTGTTAAAAATAATGTATGGATTTGTTAATACTGCTATGACAGGAAATGGGGGGAATGAAGTGAAACTAGAGGTCGTACATAAGCTATCAAATATTTATAAACGTACCTCAGATCTTAACGAGTTAAGAAGTAAATACGCTAAAAAGAGCTGATTAGTATTTAGATATTATAAATATACTTGACGGAACGTAGGAAAAAGTCTAAACGGAGGTAAAAGTAAAATGAGAAACAAACGCTTTAAAATAATTCTTTCCATCATCTCCATTTTAGTTTTTGGTTATCATACGTTCAGCTTATTTTATCTCTGGTCAGATATTCCAAGTCAGATCGCCATCCATTTTACTGGTAAAACACCAGATAACTGGGGTTCTAAATACTTTTTATTTGTGATACCAGTTATAAGTATTTTTATTTGGTTCCTTATTGGCGTATTAGTCAAAAGTCCGGAAAAAATGAATTATGTTAATTTAACGGAAGCTAATAAAGAAATCCAGTTTTCTAGAACAGGTAAAGTGATGTTGCTTATTCAAAATTTGAGCTTTATATCCTTAATATTGGCTAACGAAGCAATGCTGAGAAATGCAGCAGGAATCGAGTCTGCTTTTCCTTTTGCAATTTCGCTTCTTCTTTTAGCCATTTGCTTTATCGCACCTTTTTATCTTCTATTTTGGGCATTTTCATTGAAGTATTGAAGAAATGGAATTTTACTGAACATTATGCACGTTCACAGGAGAGGGTAGAAGCTTTTTCATTACTTAAATCCATTTTATAGAACTACATAAAATAATCGTAACTCCATAGAATAAGCCTATAAGTTAGGAGGGCATTTTATGGATTATAGCAAATATCGGGAAGAGATTTATGAAAAAACAAATGAATTAAGTGAACTGATATCAGGCTACTGGAACGCGTATTCCAGTTTTGATACATGGCAGTTTTGGGTATCTCTGTTGCTTTTTATACTGCCATTGGCTTTACTTTTCTTTACAGTCGATCGAGAGAGGATTTTTGAAATCTTTTTCTTTGGCTATACGGTGCATATTTTATGGACCTATGCCAGTGTCATTCTTGAACATTATAATTTGATGAATCATACACACTTTCTGCTCCCTGCTCTGCCATATTCATTGAATATAACCTCATCGCTGCTCCCTGTAGGTTTTTTACTATTGTACCAGTATACAACAAGACATAAGAAGAATTTTTATTTGTATACTCTGCTGTTAAGTGCAATATTTGCATTTGGGTTTGCAACAATAGAGGAATGGTCGGGCTTAATAGAGCTTCGTAGGGGAATGAATTATTTCTACATCTTCCTTATTGATATTGCAGTTGTGTTCATTTCATACTGGTTTACATTGTTTATAAAAAGAGTGAAAGATAATCATACCAAAGTGAAAAAGTAACCTCTCGCGGGGTTACTTTTTTAATGACCAATGAAGATAAGGAGTTTAATGGAGAAATAAGGCAGTTTGGAAAGGGTGGTGAGTTTAGCAAAAGATGTTGCAGAACAATTATTATTTACATATCCAATGAATGACGATAAGAAAATGACGAAATACCTTGAACATATTAGGCAGTTACCAGTTGATGCACAAGGACATCCTCTTCAGATGTCTCCTTTTCTTATTATGATGTTACTATTATTTTATCTCTTGCCAAATCCATATAAAGGTTTTGCAATACTCGTTGCACTTGTTTTTTGGGTAGTATGGTGGATATGGAACTTTATTGCTGATAAAAAGAAAAAGATATAGATCCACTAACTCTATACCATACTAGGCGAGAGGGCGCATTCTTACGATATGCTCCTAGATCAATATGCGATACAAAGAGGATTTGTTTTCATAACAAATCCTCTTTGCCGCCAGTGTTAAATGGAAGGACGGTTTGGACCATTAAGTTTTTTGTTACCTTTAATTGCAGTAGATTTCTCTTTCTGCTGCTGACGCTCTTGTTTTTGTATTTCTTTGCTTTTATCCATGCAAAAACCTCCTTTACGTATAGTGTGTCTAATTTGATGGAAATGATTTATATTAACGCAGGCAAAATGCTTTTATTTATCGCAATAACTCTAATCCTTATAACATTATTTTGTTAATCCCCAAATTAATTCCTTATAAAT
Source organism: Oceanobacillus alkalisoli (assembly GCF_021556485.1). GTDB lineage: Bacteria > Bacillota > Bacilli > Bacillales > Amphibacillaceae > Oceanobacillus > Oceanobacillus alkalisoli. The sequence goes on from NZ_JAKGBW010000023.1 coordinate 31,953, forward strand.
ATCAAAAAATGCAAAGTAGTAATCTTTATAAACATATTCATCTGTTTTATGTGCCATTTTTGTTTCGCCTGGACCGAACATCATGAATGGGAAGTTATCATCTTTGCCTCGTAATAAGTTTGATGCATCCGTCACCCCTGGCGAACCTTTAACAGAAATATCTAAGTCTAAATACTTTTTACCGAGTTCTTTAGCAAGCTCAACCATGTCAGATTCTCCTGACGTGAAAACACTTGGTAATGACATGGTTACTTCAACATCAATATCAGATCCTTCTTTATTGTAGTTGTCAGCTGTTTTCTTGAATAACTCGATTACTTCATCTATACCTCTTTTCAAGAATGGGAAAATGGACAAAGCTGGAAAATAGATCAAACATATATTGTCTTTGTACAGGCGGAAGACCGGTTTTTAGATATTCCATATCATAGATGTAGAGTGGGGCTTAATCACCTGGCGTTTCATGCTAGTTCACGTCAGCATGTAAATGAAATGGCGGATAAGTAAAAAGATAGAGGAATAAATATTCTTTATCCAGTTAAACATCCTTTTGCTGGCGGGGAAGATCACTATGCGGTGTATTTTGAAGACCCGGATAGGATTAAAGTAGAGCTTGTGGCACCTGAATAGTTATTAGAATAGCCATAAGTATAGCTGTTGTTTTTTCTTAACTTAAAGCGTTTCGACAAAAGAAGTATAAAAAAGAGGGAACAAAGAATAGAAATTAAACAAGCAGCTGTATCCGACGCAGCAATTATTCATCACTTAATGCTTCAAGCTTTTGTAGAATATAAAAATGAAACCCCATCATCGAATGCTTTGGAAGAAACACATCAATCCGCTTCAAATGCTTTGGAAACGGGAGAAAAGGCATTAAATTAAAAGTAGGATTTTTGAAGTTGGAGTGTTAGCAGATAATATGTAATGTTTTATAAAAATCGAACGAAGCTTAAGAAGCGTTTTGTATAAAGGGGTAAAGCTAAATGGAAATTAAAATAGGAAAGAAAACTATTACTTCAAAGTCAATATGTAAGTTAATGTTTATCATGGTTCTATTTGCTACTATAACTCAAATGATTATTAATTTGCTTTCTGACAGGAGTATCTTTGCGGGAATGGTTGTTTTCTCAGCTTGTGTAACAGTTGTATGTTACTATTTTAGTAAGGAACGAGTGTAATAGCTAAACAAAGCAATCATCAAGGTGATTGCTTTTTCTTTTAGAATAATATCAAGATCAGCGGTATGTCTATTGAAAATAAACGCCAAATATGATATAGTCGTAAAAATTTAGCATTATAACGTTAAAGGATTTAAGGGAATATACTGGATGGTATCCAGTAATAGAAGGAGGTTTTCTGATGAGAAGAATTACACTAGAAGAAGTTTTCCTACATCCGATCACTCAGAAGTATCTTCAGCGTTCAGGGATTGCTCACGCTGTAGCTGTAACGGAGTACGCTTATATTTTTGCAAAACGATTTGAAGTGGATGCGGATTATGCAACAAAAGCGGCGCTCCTTCATGATGTTGGCCACTACACCTGGTACCGGGATGGTGAATGGGATTATGACCTTTATAAGGAAAATGATATCCATGCGATCAAAGGTGCCAGCCGGGCACATAAATTATTAATTAAGCTGGGGGAAGATCGGCATGCCGCGAAGAAAATAGCAATTGCTATCTTGCTCCATACAGATTCATACTTGCCTGATGGGCATCTAGAACTCGAACCGCTTCAACAAGTCGTCGCTTTGGCTGATGAAGCAGATGAAGAGGGTGGAGGCAACCATCATTATAAGGAAATTGACTTTGAAAATGCGCTTTTGCGAATCCGTGCGCTTGATGTACAGATTAACCAGGATTTGCGTGAGGGAAATGAGGCTCGGGGTGTCAGTTGAATTAGAACGTAATAAAAACGATAAAAAAAGCTCGAATGAACAGGATGCGTAACGCATGAGGTAAACTGTTTGTTCGGGCTTTTTTGTGATGAAAAAATATGTTTTTATTTCCTCGGATTATATCCATCCAAAAAAGTAAAAACGCATAACTAAAAACTAGCCTAAAGTTATGCGTGTTTGTACAGTCTTTTGCTCTCTTGTTTCGACAAATTTCCCAGGAAATATTGTGAAAAAAGATACCTAAACAAGTTTTTATTTCTGTATCTTCCGTAAAAAGTCAATCGTGCGTGACGGGGCAGCTTCTATTTCCTATCCCCGCCGAGTAAATTAAACAGTCCTCCTGCAATACTGCCTTCTCCTTTTGATTCCGATCCCGCTCGCTGTGGAGCTGCTGCAAACACTCGGCTTGCGAGTCTGCTGAAAGGCAACGACTGTATCCAAACCGTCCCAGGGCCACGGAGCGTTGCGAAAAATAGACCTTCTCCACCGAATAATGCTGTTTTAATCCCGCCAACATATTCAATATCATAGTCTATACCTGAAGTCATTGCTACAAGACAACCTGTATCGACACGCAGTACGTCCCCAGCAGTTAGCTCCCTCTGGTGAATCGTTCCACCTGCATGGACAAAAGCCATTCCATCTCCTTCAAGCTTTTGCATAATAAATCCTTCTCCACCAAAGAATCCAGTTCCAATTTTGCGTTGTAATTCAATTCCGACGGATACCCCTTTTGCAGCAGCTAAAAAGGCATCCTTTTGGCAAATCAATTTTCCATCGAGTCGACTTAAATCCATTGGAATGATTTTTCCCGGGTAAGGTGAAGCAAAGGAAACGTGTTTTTTTCCCCATTCCTTCATTTGTAAATGCGGTCATAAACAAGCTTTCCCCTGTAATCAATCTTTTTCCTGCACCAATAAACTTGTCCATGAGTCCTCCGCTATGTTTTGATGAACCATCTCCAAAAATGGTTTCCATTCGGATCTGGTCATCCATCATCATTAAACTTCCAGCTTCAGCAACAACCGTTTCATCTGGATCAAGCTCCACTTCTACAAATTGCATATCATCACCGTATAATTTGTAATCAATTTCGTGATTATTCATTGCTTCACTTCCTCTCCATATTTAATTGTATTACGCTTAAACGATGAAAAGGTTTCAAAAGATTCGAATCATTTATAGGGCTAAAAGCTCGGAGCGCTATTGGACGGCAACTCCGAGCTTTCATTTGGCTTATTCATTTTCCGTGAAATATTCTTCCATTGTTTGGTCGTTCTCCAACATTTCTGTTGCAGCTCTTACACCAACATAACGCAAATGCCATGGTTCGTATTGGTATTGCGTAATATCTTCCTTCCCTTCTGGATAGCGGATAATGAAGCCGAATTTATGCGCATTTTCCGCGACCCACTCACCCTCGGGAGTATCTCCAAAATCAGTCGTCAATTGATAACCGACAGCTGCACTCGTAATATCCATGGAAAGTCCGGTTTGATGTTCCGATTCTCCTGGACGCGCGCTGAAGATATTCGCCTCTTCCTCACCATGTTCACTTGCATAGGCATGGAATAAGGAGACTTGGGTATCATAACCACGATAACCAGATTGGGCAAATAACTCATGTCCTGTCTCTTTTGCTTCATTGAATAATTCTTCCAATGCTGTTGCAGCGGGTGCACGTAATTGTTTCTTCGGTAAGTCTTCTTCAAATGGGAAACTTACATCTGGAACGACAAGGCCATGGGGGATATAATCATCTGGTAAAGCTCGTTCCTTGTTTATAATTGCGAGCTGGTCATACGGATTGCCGACAACGATAGCACCACTGCCTGTTGTGACAGGTTCAGCAAGTGGTGGGAGACCATCTCCTGATTCCACTGTAAGTTCACCTGCTAAAACTCGCTCAAGCGCAAGTTGTGTCGCTTCATCATATATTCCTGTCACATCTAAATCATCCAGCTGTAATTGAATATCTGTGATGGCCCAGGCTGTTATGCCAGAGTAAATACCATCGGTTGGGAGTGTATAGCCGATCTGTTCTAGAATATTTTGCAGTTCAGTAACAGCATCCCCCTCATCGAGTTTTTGCAATTCAGTATTTGGGAGAGTGCTATTTTCATCATCTGCTTTAACTTCTTCATCGGTTTCTTTTGTTGCATCTATCTCCGAATTAGATTGCCCGTTAGTTGTTTGTTCCCCGTCTGTGCAAGCAGCGAGTACTAAAATCAATGTAAAAAACACGGTAACGATAATTGACTTTTTGTTCATTTCAATCCCTACAATCTTCATAATTTACGTGGTTAGCAGTCTATATTTTCTCATAGGAGGGGGGGAAGGGCAAGAAGTAAAAGATAATGAAACCTCAATTTTAACTGGGAGTAGAACGACAGAGCAAAAAGCAAAAAGTTGTTTTAAAGGACACACTCAAGATGTATAAACCTATAGAAATAATGAAAAGCCTCATGTTTATAGATTAATTAATTAAATGCAGTTAGTTATTGTGAATAAGTGACTCGAATTCTTGAATATTCCTTGTAAATCACAACAATGTACACTGATTGTCCGATACTTTGCGATGAAAGCGCCGCCATAAGAGGTGGAAACGATGTTACCATTATATATGTAGGAGGGAAGACATTGGGGCTTGGTGATAGGAGTACAAAGATTCTAAATGAATTAATTAGTAATCCGAGCATAACTAGTACAGCAATTGAAAAGAAATATAACATTACCAAAAGACAATTAGGTTATAGCATCAAGAAAATTAATGAATGGCTCGAGCTAAATGATCTTCCAATTATAGAAAGAACCAGGCAAGGACAATTTGTTATTAATCAAGTTATTTTTACAGAGTTAGCTACCAGCGAAGATGTAATGCTTGTTTCAGACTCGAATATTCTTACGGAAGAACAGCGTGTGTATCTTATTTTGCTGATGCTGTTGAGTTCCAAGGAAGAGTTATCATTAAATCATTTTACGATTGATTTAGATGTCAGTAAGAATACAGTCTTAAGTGATTTGAAACTAGCTCAGGAATTATTAAATGATTATCACCTGGTGATTCGCTACTCAAGAAAACATGGTTATTTATTGGAAGGAAAGGAATTTCAAATACGCAAACTTCTCATCGATATCACTTACCAAGTGTTGCAAATGAGTAATGGAGAAACAAGGTTTAAGGAAATTGCTTCTCTTCATTCTCGCGATATTGAAGAATTCACGAATCGAATTATAAAGGTGGAAAATGAACTAAGCTTACGATTTACAGATGAAAAATTGAAAACTATGCCGCTAATTTTATTGCTTATCCTGAGAAGGGTTGAGCAGGGCTATGTTATTGAAACTTTTCCCATAGAGTATGAAGAACTGTCTGATACAAAAGAATACCAGGCAACAGAAGAGTTGCTCTACGATTATGAGGACATTGCAAAGTCTGAAAGGATATTTATTACCTTACATTTGTTAACAGCAAATATCTTCTCTGCGGAACTTGTGATGGAGGAAACAATACCCAATCTGGCTCCAGCTATTGATAACATGCTTAGGCAATTTGAAAAGAGTGCATGTATTTATTTGAAAGATAGGGATCAGCTACTAGATAAATTGTTTCAACATATCAAACCAGCATATTACCGGATTAAATATCACCTGACGGACAGCACTGTTCACATACAAGGGAAGTTAAGTTCGCAATTTAAAGAGTTGCATCATTTAGTTAAACGTTCAATAGGTCCGTTAGAAGACCTGATAGGTGAAACGATGCCAGATAATGAAATTGCTTTCATCACGATGTCAATTGGCGGATGGATGAACCGCCAAGGAGAAAGCATTGATAAGAAAGTCAAAGCAATTGTTGTTTGCCCGCAAGGTGTATCTGTTTCAAGGATTTTGTTTAATGAGTTGCGAGAGTTATTTCCCGAATTTGTGTTTTTAGACTTTCTGTCGGTTCGTGAATACCTTCATTATCCATTAGATTTTGATATAGTATTTTCTCCAATATATATTGAAACAGAGAAAAAGCTTTTTGTTACGAAAACTTTTCTTGGTCAAGAAGAAAGGAATCGTTTACGAAATCAGGTCATGCTGGAGATCCATGGATATGTTCCGAACGACATTGATATTAATCAAGTCGTTGAAATCATTTCTAACCATGCAGTGATTCAAAATGAAAAAGAGTTGGCTAGAGCATTAGAAGGTTATTTTAATCGCGATGATAATTCAGCCATTATCAAGCAAGTTCAAGAAAGTGATGAATTGAACCTAAATGAAATGATAACACCGGATAGGATTATATTAAGGAATACTGTTTCTTCATGGGAGGATGCTGTTCGAATCGCTGCGAGACCACTAGTTAAAAATGGAAATATCGATGAAACCTATGTAGATACGATGATTCAATATAGTTTACAAGACTCCTATATCATCATCGGTCCAGGTGTTGCAATTCCACATGCAGCTCCAGAAGATGGGGTTCATAAAGTGGGAATGAGTTTGCTGAGAGTTCGGAATGGAGTAGATTATCTTCAGACCAATCGAATTCAGCTCATTGTTGTCATAGCTGCAGAGGATAAGCAGCAACATCTACGTGCTTTAATGCAGCTTATGAATTTATCGGGTTCTGATGAAGATCGGAATAGGGTGATAAATGCTGTTACGGTTCAAGATGTGCATAATATCTTGAGTCAATATTCTAATTAAATCATGGGTTTATCAATATTTTAAAGGGGGTGAGGACAGGAATGACAAAAATGTTTTATAACGCCAAGTTAGATGCTGATAGTTATATGGATTTAATTAATAAGTTAGGAAAACAAATGTTTGAAGCTGGATATGTAAAAAAGACATATATTGATGCTGTTTTAGAGAGAGAAAAGACTATGCCTACTGGACTTAGAACAGGACATATCAATGTAGCCATACCACATACAGATGTTACACATGTCAATGAGTCAGCAGTAGTTGTAGCTACTTTAGAACATCCTGTTAATTTTTACTTGATGGATAATCCGGCTCAACAAACCGAAGTAGATATTGTATTTCTACTTGCAGTGAATGATCCAAGTGAACAGCCAGTGTTATTATCCAGACTGATGTCCTTGATTAAAGAGAAAGAAATCTTAAATAAGATTAAAAAGGCGAATGATAATCAAACTTTGGAAGAAATATTATCACTTAAAATGGAATAAAAATTTAGGAGGAATTATATTATGAGAAACTCATTTAAAGTATTGTCAATTTGTGGTTCAGGTACAGTAACGTCAACTATGGTAGCGGGTAAAGTAAAAGAAGAAATGGAAGAAAGAGGGTATACAATTTCTACTAATACAGGCAAACCAACAGAAGCTTTAAGTTTAGCGCAAAGTAATGATTATGACTTAATTGTACACACAAGTCCATTACCAGGTGGTGAATATGGAATTCCTACAATTAGTTCCGTTAGTTGTCTAACTGGTATGGGAGAGGAAGAATTCTTCGATGAAGTTGAAGAAGCACTAAAATCTTTAGCAAAATAAATAGTAAAAAAGGTAAGGGGAGACACCTATGTTAGAAACTCTTCAAACTATATTTAACGCATTTGGTGCCGCTATTTTGGTACCAATCATTATCATTGTCATTGCATTAATATTAAAAGTACCACTGAAAAAATCCCTGATGGCAGGTTTAAGTGCAGGTATAGGTTTACAAGGTTTCACGTTAGTTATTAATTCATTTACACCTATAATTGCGCCAGTTATTGAAGGGATGGTAGAAGGTACCGGAATTAGTTTAGCTGCGTTTGACGTAGGTTGGCAGGCGACATCTATTGTAGCTTATTCTACTCAACCAGGAATGGTTTTCCTGGCAGTAGGTATTATTTTACAAACTGTTCTATTCCTTGTGAAATGGACTGATGTATTTCAACCGTCTGACCTATGGAATAACTATTCCTATGCTATCTGGGGCTCTATGGTTTTTGTTGTTACAGATAGTATGTTGTTAGCGCTTGGCTGTATGATTCTATTAAACTTATATAGTCTATTAAACTCCGAAATAATTGCAAGAAGATGGTCTACTTATTATGGATATCCAAACACAACAATTGTAGGTATGCATAATATTGAGCCTGCTATGTTTGGTCTAGTTATCGATCCAGTCCTAAACAAGCTTGGTTTCAACAAAGTTAAAATAAATCCAGAAACTTTACAGAAAAAGCTTGGTTTGTTTGGTGAGCCAACTGTATTAGGGTTCTTTATAGGTGCTCTTATCGGATTAATAGGTAATATAACGGTATTAGGCACCTTTGAAGCGTGGGGTTCAATTTTAACGGTAGCTGTAGCAACAGCTGCAGTGATGGCGATATTTCCAAAAGTGGCTGGTATCTTTGCAAATGCCTTTACACCGATTACGGATGCAGCAAGAAAATCTACAGCTAAAAGGGAAAAAGGATCAGGTCGTGAATGGTTCTTAGGTATTAACGATGCGGCAGGTTTTGGTGAGCCAGCAACATTAACGTCGGGGCTGCTTTTAATTCCAATTATGGTGTTAATGGCATTTATCTTACCGGGAAATGAAGTTATTCCTGTTATTGACTTAGTCGCGCTGCCATTCATGGTTCAAGGCCTTGTTGCTTTAACGAATGGTAATATGTTAAAGGTTATGGTAAACGGCATTATCTGGTTTAGTTTAGGACTTTATGTTGCAACTTCTACCGCACCTTTATTTACAGAAATCGCAATGGATGTTGGTATTGCGCTGCCTGCAGGTGCGTTACTCATTACAAGTTTTAATGTTCTAACTAAGCCACTTGCATCACTAGTATTCTTTGCATTCTTATCAGGTAGCCCGCTGTGGATTGGAGTAGCCATCGTTGCTTACTTAATTCTTTGGTATGCATTTAGAAAAAATAAATCTGCTTTCTATGATTATCTTGATCGTCAAGCTGCCAAAAATGATCCGGTAGAAGAAACAGCGGTTTAAATTAGATTAGGTTGTTAGTTTGTAAAGAAAAAGTTAACGAACAATTTTTAGATCATTAATAACGATGAAAAAGGCGTTTTACAACAATTATATATTGTAGGTAGAACTCCTTTTTCAATTTTACTATAGAAGTTGAGGGGAAACATCATGGAAGGAAAAATGAAAGCAGCAGTACTACAATCACTTGGAAACATTAAAACAGAAATGGTGGATATACCAAAAATAAACGATGAGGAGGTGCTGATTAAAGTTAAATTTGCAGGAATCTGTGGTTCGGATGTGCCTCGTTCGATGACCACGGGTGCACGTTTATATCCATTAATCCTAGGCCACGAATTCTCTGGTCAGGTTGTCGAAGTGGGTGCTAATGTAACTGAAATACAATCTGAAGATCGTGTGGTAGTGGCACCCCTTATACCTTGTGGAGAATGTCAACATTGTAAAGCTGGTAATTATGGCTTATGTGATAACTACAATATTATTGGAACTGGAAGTAACGGGGCGTTTGCAGAATATGTCAAAGTGCCAAAAAATCATGTACTAAAAATTGACGACGAACTGGATTTTGAAACAGCGGCTGGAATTGAACCTGCAGCAATCGGCTATCATGGTTTACAAAAAGCGAACATTGAACCAGGGGAAACAGTCGTAATTATGGGCTGTGGATCTATCGGTCAATTGACATTACAATGGGCGAAAATCTTTGGGGCTTCTACCGTCATTGCAGTAGATATTTTCGATGATAAATTAAAACTTGCGAAAGAACTTGGAGCGGATATTACGATCAACTCTAAGGAGGAAGACCCTGTGGAGAAAATTAGAGATCTTACTAATGGTGGTGCTGATGTCGTTGCTGAAACAGCTGGTAATGTTATCACACAACAACAATCTATTTTAGCAGCAAAGAAAAAAGGTCGTGTTGTATTCTTAGGGATTACTCATAAAGGATTAGATTTAGAAGAAAAAACAATGGATCATATCTTACGAGGCGAAATCACAGTTCAAGGTTCCTGGAATTCTTATACTCCTGCTTATCCGGGACTAGCATGGAAGGCGACACTAGATTATATGACAAAAGGCGATATTCAATTTAAAAAAATGGTTTCTCATAAAATATCAATTGAAGAAGTTGGCGAATATTTGAAGGGAATGGCCGATCGAACTCTTGATTTTAATAAAGTGTTAGTTTCCTTAGAAAACTAGGGTTATAGAATAAATATCTTTATAGGGAGGTAATCAAATGTTGGAACAATTGAAACAAGAAGTATTAGAAGCGAATTTAGGATTACCAAAACATGGGCTGGTTACTTTTACTTGGGGAAATGTAAGCGGAATTGATCGAGAACAAGGATTAGTCGTAATAAAACCAAGTGGGATTGAATATAACAAACTGACTGTAAATGATTTGGTCGTTGTTGATTTAGATGGAAATGTTGTAGAAGGAGATTTAAACCCCTCTTCCGATACTAAAACTCATTTAGTATTATACAAGAATTTCACTGATATTGGGGGAGTTGTTCATACTCATTCCTCTTGGGCAACCAGCTGGTCTCAAGCAACTAGAGATTTACCTGCACTTGGAACAACTCATGCTGATACATTTTATGGTACTGTTCCGTGTACAAGAAATTTAACAAAAGATGAAATTGAATCAGATTATGAATTGGAAACTGGCAACGTGATTGTAGAAACTTTTAACAAACGTAATATCGATCCTAATGCTGTACCAGCTTCCCTAGTATATGGACATGGGCCATTTGCCTGGGGAGGAAATGCTCAAAAGGCATTGGAAAATGCGGTTGTTCTTGAAGAAGTATGTAAAATGGCGTTTTATACGTATCAATTAAACTCGGAAATAGCTAATTTAGATCAGCATTTGCTTGATAAACACTATTTAAGAAAGCATGGAGCAAACGCATATTATGGTCAATAAGAGTTATAAAAATAGAAAATGCATCCTCTTGCATTTTCTATTTTTATAATAGGGACAAAGCTGAAGCTGTTATTTTCTAAAGAAGGGAAGTAAGACGATGAATAGAGAAGAAATAATTTCAATAATTGATTATACATTATTAAAACCGACTGTAAATAAAGATGATATTACTGCTTTTTGTAATGAGGCAATTGAATATGGATTTTATACAGTGTTTGTTAATCCGCATTATGTTCAATTAGCTTATAATCTCCTGTCTCCCGTTCAAATTAAAGTTGGAGTACCAATTGGCTTTTCCCTTGGTGGAGCGACTACCCATACCAAAGTAGAGGAAACAAAGGAAGCAATAAAGAATGGAGCAGAAGAGATTGATATGTTAATTAATTTAGGGGCTCTTAAATCGAAAGAATATAACCTTGTTAAGAATGATATCGCTGAGGTTGTAAAAGCATCAGAAGGACTAACAACGAAGGTTATTATTGAAACGGGATTATTAACACAAGAGGAAAAAGTTACTGCAACTGAATTAGTCGTTGAAGGTGGAGCTGATTTTGTGAAAACAGCCACAGGATTTAACGGTGGGGGAGCTACTGTTAATGATATTGAATTACTTCGCTCAGTAGTCGGTAAAGATCTTGGGGTAAAAGCAGCTGGCGGAATACGCACGTATCAAGATGTAGTAGATATGGTTAATGCGGGTGCAGACCGAATTGGGACAAGTGGAGCTTTAGCGATTATTGATAAAATCAAAAAGTAATTTACTATATGATAAACCGAAAGAGTAGGTTGATAGGGAATGTCAAAGGTGATAGTCGTTGGAGATGCTTTAGTAAGTAGTTCAACACTAGAAAAAGCTGCACATCAATTAAGTATTGAAAAGCCAATTGAAGTAACTAAATATGAGTGGAATTCTAATGTATCGAAACATGAATTCCGTCGTTATATAAAACTTATTGAAACAAATGGTCCGGAAAATGTAGATATTCCACAGGGTATACTAGAAGATTTACAAACAGCTGATTATTTACTCGTTCATTATGCACCTGTTTCAAAAGAGATGATAGAGAATGCGGCTCAGCTAAAATTAGTTGGAACTTGTCGAGGCGGAATGGAACATGTGAATATACAAGCTTGTAAAGAGAAAGAAATTCCAGTTATACATGTCATACGGAATGCAGAACCTGTTGCAGACTTTACGATTGGTTTGATGTATGCAGAAACAAGAAATATTGCACGTGCTCACCATAATATTATGAAAGGCAAATGGGTGAATGAGTTTGCAAATGATTCATATAAAACAACTTTAAGTAATATGAAGGTGGGGATTTTAGGATTAGGTAATATTTCAAAGTTGGTAGTAAAACGATTAAATGCAATGGACGTAGAAGTGTTAGCATACAGTAAGCATGCAAATGCGGCCCAATTGAAATCAGATGGATTAAAGGTCAGTATGGTTGATTTTGAAACTTTATTTTCGGAGTCTGATATTGTCTCTCTACATGCCAGAGTTACACCTAAAAATATGAATCTAGTAAATAAAAATGTAATCAATCTAATGAAGCCCAGTAGCTATTTGATTAATACTGCTAGACCCGAACTAATAAACAGAAAGGATTTAATCGATGCTCTTCAAAATCATCGTATAGCTGGAGCAGCTTTGGATGTATTTTGGGAGGAACCGATTGATTCAAATGACGAATTGCTTAAATTAGAAAATGTTACGCTAACTTCGCATATAGGCGGGGATACGGTTGATGCAATCCCTAACTCCCCATATTTATTGAGAGATGCCATAAATGACTATTTGAAAAACGGAGTAAGTGATATGTTAGTTAGTTTTAGATAAACCATTCAAATTTTATTTTAATTACTATTTCAGAATGTAAGATATTAATGTGGATTGAATATCGGAGAAACTATAATAAAAATGAACTGTATCAACCTTACTTTCCAAATATTTTAGATCCTGTTTAAGTTGTAAACGAGGTTTGCATCTAAGAAACAAAAACTAGGTAAGAATATGTGGAGAAGTGGATGAAGATGAAACACTTTCACTAAGTCTTGATCTTGATGAATTCTCAACGAGGGCAGTATTGCTATTAAAAACACGCTCTCAAATTGCTCGTCTGTCTATAAAAGAAATGGTAAAATTAACTTAATGAACATTATAATTACACACAATAAAAAATAGAAATAAAGCTGTAAAGTATGCATTTAATTGATAGACGCAATATAGAGCAAGACTCGGGAGGGAAACAAAATGAATTCACTAAACCAATCAAAACAACTAGTAGGACAAGAAGCGATAAAATATATTAAAAATGGAATGAAAGTTGGGCTTGGCTCAGGCTCAACCGTATATTATATGGTAAAAGCACTTGGAGAAAGAGTGAGGACCGAGGGGCTAGATATCGTAGCCATTTCCACCTCAGAAGTCACGGATGAGTGGGCGAAGGAATTTGGTATTCCACTTACTAATTTTGCCACAGTTCAGGAGCTTGATATCGCGATTGATGGTGCGGATGAAGTAGATGATAATCTCCAACTTATTAAAGGTGGGGGTGGAGCTTTATTCCGTGAAAAAGTTGTAGCTGCAGCGGCAAAAGAATTCATCGTCATTGTTGACGAATCAAAGATTGTTTCAACTTTAGGCAAATTTCCGTTGCCAGTAGAAATTGTGCCATTTGGTTGGGAAGTAGTCGCTCACAAAATTGAAAAATTAGGTGGCGCTCCCAAATTGAGAAAAAAAGATGGCGAAGTATTCGTTACGGATAACGGGAACTATATACTAGATTGCGCATTTGAAGAGATCCATGATCCAATAGCGATACATGAACAACTAATCGCACTCGTTGGTGTCGTTGAGACTGGTTTATTTGTGGATATGACGACGAAAGTGATTGTCGCAGATAATAGGAGCACGAAATTGATAACGAAATAATTTATGAAGTAATTCGATTATGTTTTTATTCGCTCGTTGACTTAATAAATTATTAGAAATAAGCATTCGTCCTGGGAACGAATGCTTATTTGTTTATAAAATTGCAATCTGCGGGTCAGTACCTGTATTGGGGTTATTGTTGCTACAGGTGATTGATGAAGCTTGTCAGTTCTTTTTTAAATCATTGTTAAGATGAAAAGTCACCAAGACTGTCTGTTACCGCCCTTATTACTGTATCATTATTATTTGAGGTCATTGACAACTTCAGCACTTCTGTTTGTACATAACTACAAGAAACCTATAAAACCAATATGCGCTCATGAGGCTCCGTCCACTCGCCAAGTTTCTACCTAAACTGGGACATTATCTCTGACCCTCTGTCCCAGCGAAGAGTCTGCTGATTTCAATGATTGTTTTGGTTGCTTTTTCCATGTTGTCGATGGAGATGTATTCGAATTTGCCGTGGAAATTTTCGCCGCCGGTAAAGATATTTGGTGTTGGCAGTCCCATGTAGGAAAGCTGTGAGCCATCTGTACCTCCACGGATTGGTTCAATGATCGGTTCAATGTCAAGGTTTTTCATTGCTTGGCTTGCGATATCGACCACTTCCATCACCGGTTCAATTTTCTCACGCATATTGTAGTACTGATCTTTCATTTCCAAGACAACGTTATCAGCGCCGTATGTTTCTTGCATTTCTTTGACGAAGCGCTCGACTGTATTTTTTCTCTCCGAAAATTTATCTTTATCATGATCACGAATAATATAATACACTTGTGTCGTTTCAACATCACCTGTAATGGAAATGAGATGATAGAATCCTTCATAGCCCTTAGTATGTTCCGGTGCTTCTTTTTCCGGGAATTTACGAACGAATTCAGCAGCGAGCTTTCCGGAGTTCACCATTTTATTTTTGGCGGTTCCTGGGTGGACACTGTTTCCTTTAAACGTTACTTTCGCAGCTGCGGCGTTAAAGCTTTCGTACTGCAATTCGCCGAGGGGACCGCCGTCAACGGTATAAGCGTACGTTGCGTCAAATCGTTTTACATCAAAATGATGTGGGCCACGTCCAATTTCTTCATCTGGCGTAAAAGCGATCCGAATCCGGCCGTGTTCGATTTCAGGATGTTGTTTCAAGTAATTCATGGCGGTCATAATTTCCGCGATACCCGCCTTATTATCTGCACCAAGCAATGTCGTGCCATCTGTTGTCATTAATGTATGTCCTTTATAATTTGGTAGCTCGGGAAATTCCTGTGCAGATAATACAACTCCTCGTTCTTTATTTAATGTAATGTCACCGCCATCGAAATTCTCCACGATTTGCGGATTAACGTTTTTGCCTGTAAAATCGGTTGCTGTATCTAAATGGGCTAGGAATCCGATTGTCGGGACATCTTTATCTGTGTTGCTTGGAAGTGTTCCCATTAAATAGCCATTCTCATCTGCTTCGACGTCTTCCAGTCCAATTGCTTTCATTTCACGGATCAATACGTCGACAAGTTCCAATTGTCCTTTTGTCGTCGGGATTGTCGCTGAGTCTTCATTGGATTGAGTATCCATTTTTGCATATGTAGTGAGGCGTTTAATTAGTTCGTCTTTCATTTTAAACCACTCCTTTAGTAATAATCTGCTACCAATTCCATTATCCATATTTTATCATACATTTACGAGACTACCGAACCGGATACGGATCAAGTATCGGAAAATTTGAATAAAAATCTTTCTTGTTTATAAAGAAACAGCTACAATAAGATTAAGGACGAAATGATTTGGAGGGAATTTTTGATGACGAATTTAATCAGCGTGGAACGGTTAAAGAAACGATTAGAGAATAATCAAGCTAATACGGTGATTGTGGATACAAGATTCAAGCTGGATGATGAAGATGCAGGGAGAAAATTGTATCTGAAAAGTCATCTTCCTGGTGCAGTCTATTTGGATTTAAATAGAGATCTTTCAGGAAAAGTGTTCAAGCATGGCGGTTCCCATCCCTTGCCGGATTTCCCGACGTTCATTGAAAAGATTGGAAAAATCGGGATTGATAAAGATACAACCGTAGTAATTTATGATGAAGGTAATGATATGTTTGCTGCAAGGCTTTGGTGGCTGCTTGAAGCAATCGGGCATGAAAAAGTGTATATTTTGGAAGGCGGTTATACCCGCTGGGTTGAGGAGGGGAATGAAGTGACGGCAATTATCCCTTCTTTGAAACCGAAGAAATTCACTGCCTCATTTGATGAAAATAAAATTGTCGATATGCAGGTGGTGAAAGAGAAGTCGGATACAGACGCTGTGCTGATTGATTCACGGGCGGAAAATAGATATTTAGGGGATTATGAACCACTTTATAGTAAAGCAGGTCATATTCCAGGTGCGGAAAATTATCCTTGGCAAGCTGTTCTCTCGGCAGACGGGAATTGGCTGAAAGGGGAAGGACTTGAACAACATTTCTCAGGATTGGATAAAACAGATGAAATAATTGTTTCTTGTGGCTCTGGTGTTTCTGCTTGTGTGAATATTTTAGCCTTGAAAGCGGCTGGATACAAAAATGTGCGGCTCTATCCGGGAAGCTTCAGTGATTGGATATCCTATGATGAGAATGAAATAGAAATCGGAGAAGCGTAGACGATGCGTGTAACACGTTGCTCCTGGGTAACAGATGAGCCAATTTACATTGTATATCATGACGAAGAATGGGGTAGACCTGTTCATGATGACCGGAAGTTTTTTGAAATGATTACATTAGAAGGTGCACAAGCAGGACTAAGCTGGATTACCATTTTGAAACGCCGAGAAAATTATCGGAAAGCTTTTGATGATTTTAATGTGGAACGGATTAGTCGGTATTCTGAAAGCAAGATAGAGGAGCTTTTGCAGGATGCTGGAATCATTCGTAATCGGAAAAAGATAGAGTCCGTTATAAGGAATGCACAAGCCTTTTTACGTATACAAGAGGAATTTGGGAGTTTTAATGCTTATATTTGGCAGTTTGTCGGTGGGAAACCGATTGTAAATCACTGGGATAAGCAGGAAGATGTTCCGACAAAAACGAAAGAATCAGAGGCGATGAGTAAGGAATTGAAAAAGCGTGGCTTTACATTCGTCGGGCCAACTATTTTGTATGCGTTTATGCAGGCGACCGGAATGGTGAACGATCATACGAAAGAATGCTTTCTTCATGGTCAAGTGTTAACAGATTAACCGCGGTGTAACGGACTGTGGGGCTCTCTCGATTAAAAAGTCAGGGGAAATGAAAAATCTGAAATGGTGAACCAGTAATAAGTGACAGCCCGTTCGTTCAACTTACATTCAAAGGGGGACAAAAGCCCCCTTAAGAAGTTTTACTTTTGGAGGATAAAATGGAGACAGACGCATCAAAGTTAATGGAGAGACATAAGAAATTTAGTGTTTTACTCTGGTACCGGATCTACCGGAACTATAAAAATAATACAGCAAGGTCGAGCAGGATTTTAAAGGAATGGGATTTAACCAATGCGCAGTACGATATTTTAAGCAGAATTGCAGAGGCAAAAACCTTGTCCCAACAGGAACTTGCTGATCAATTACTCGTAACAAAAGCGAATATTACACAAGTTATTAAAAAGCTGGAGCAGCTCAGATTAATTAAGAAAGAAAAAGAATGGAAAACAAATTACATCTCCCTTTCTGAAAAAGGAAAAACCGTCTACAAAGAAGCAAATCAAGTATTAGAAGAATTCCAACAAGACTTTTTTAATAAACTAACGATAGAAGAAAAGAAACAACTTCTTAAGCTTTTGAGAAAGGTTGAGAAATAGTATATTGCAGCATTGCCCTTCACACTTTATTTTTGAGGGGTTTTTTTGAGCAATAAGATTGACCCAGTCATCGGGTGGAGTTTAAACTGATAATTAAACGTCAGTTAAGGAGTTAACTGATTATGCTAATCTAATGAATAATCGAAAGGAAAATAGATAAATATGAAAAAGTATCGAATCAATCCTGAAACCGGGCTGGAGTTCGGGGTTTTTACATTAGGGGATCATCTGTATAACCCTCACATAGGTGAACGAATCTCTGCTCAACAACGGATTAAAGAACTTATAGAAGTTGCCAAGCTAGCAGAACAGGCAGGACTAGATTTCATTGGAGTAGGGGAAAGCCACCAAGAATTTTTTGCCACGCAGGCACACTCCATTATTCTGTCTGCAATCGCTCAAGCAACCGAAAAGATTAAACTCGGCAGTACTTCAACGATTATCAGTACATCCGATCCGGTTCGTGTTTATGAAGATTTTGCTACGATTGATTTGATTTCAAATGGCCGTGCCGAGATTATTGCCGGTCGTGCATCAAGGGTGGGACTCTTTGAATTATTAGGCTACGATTTGCGTGATTATGAAGAGTTGTTCGAAGAGAAGTTTGAACTATTACTGGAGATTAATGAAAACGAAATGGTGAACTGGAGCGGGGAACACCGAGCTCCTTTACGAAATGCGAAGATTTTGCCAAGACCACAAGATGGGTCCCTGCCAATTTGGCGTGCGGTTGGCGGTACACCGGCGAGTGCAATTAAAGCGGGGTTGCAAGGAGTTCCGATGAGTCAGGCGATGCTTGGCGGAGCAGTATCTTCTTTTAAACAGCCGATTGATGTGTATCGTCAAGCTTTACAGCAAGCTGGACATAACCCAGCAGAGTTCCCAGTTGCAACGACAACCTTCTTCTATGCAGCGGAAACATCACAAGAAGCTTTAAGAGAATACTACCCGCACATTAATGAAGGAATGAAGCTTACGAATGGGCAAGGTTTCCCGAAGCAGTTATTCGCTCAAGCGACTGATTCCCGTAGTGTTATTAATGTCGGTAGCCCACAGCAAATCATTGAGAAGATTTTATATCAGTATGAACAGTTCAATCATCAAAGATATATGGCACAACTCGATTTTGGAGGCGTTCCAATCGACAAGATGAAGAAGAACATTGAGATTATCGGGAATGAAATATTACCCGCTGTTAAAAAATATACTGCAAAAAAATAGAGGGGGAAGTAACGTTGAAAATTGTCGCGTTATCCGGTTAAAACGTCGGGACAAAAACAAAAACAGCGATTTCCTATATTGCTCAAACATTGACCGAGAGATATCCGGATCATGAAGTGACGATGCTTGATTTAGCAGATTTGGAAATGGTGTTCAGTGATGGAAGGAATTATCTGGAATATGATGGAGATACAAAATATATTGCGGAAACGATGATGACGGCTGATGCAATCATTATCGGAACCCCTATATTCCAGGCTTCAATACCTGCCGCTTTAAAGAACGTGTTTGACCTGCTGCCGGAAGGGGCTTTTCGTGATAAAGTCGTAAGTCTTGTTGTGACAGCAGGCTCGTCCAAGCATTTTTTAATCGCAGAACAGCAATTAAAACCGATTCTATCCTTTATGAAGGCACAAATCGTTCAGCAATATGTGTTCGTTGAGGCGAAAGATTTCCATCGAGGTATGATTATCAATGATGATGTTCTCTTTCGGATGGACCGGTTAGTGGAAGATACGGTTATGCTGGCAGAAGCATATGAGGCGATTCAAAAGGAAAAAGAGAAAGTATACGGTTTGTGAACTACTCACCACTTAATTTCATACGAAATTTGAAGTGGGAGCTCCTCGTTTCCGCGAACATTGCTTATTTATTATATAAGTCTCATGCGTTCTCCACGAGCGTAAATTCGGGGCATTCCAACCCTACTGATAGGAAATGTTTCTAACATACCTTGGATATTTTACGCATACGAGGGGCAAAAGTCTAGCTCTAATTCCGTATGCAACTCCATATATCCAGTTGTCAAAGAACATTGCTAATATATAGTAACGTATGTTCGGTCAATTAGCACGTCTAAAGACGTTCTTGACCGAAAGCAATTCATCTCCAGCTTACCGCCTAAGCTAGCTATCTCTCTTCACACGCTTGAAGATGGAGACTTCTTGGCTAAAAACGTTAAATTGAAAAATAGCCTAGTTCAATGAGTGAACATAGGCTATTTTTCATATAAAGATGCGTTTTACCGCAGCTGCAAATTCATCGAAAAAGGGTGGACGGTCTTCTTTCTGGAGACCATGATCCATCATATCTACAATGGATTCGTTATACCATTTCTGATCTTCGTAACCGGCATTGAATATACCCCAAACGGCTGGGCCTTTTTCTTGCAAGTCTTTTTCGAGAGATAATAAGTTATCAAACCGGTCAGCCACGATGAGTTGCTTCACTTCGCTTTCAGCCGTTTTCAATATGTCGATTGTATGCTGTTTCCGTTCTTTCCAAGTTTTCGATTTATCTTCTGTATGTGATTGGACAAGTTCTGTGACTCTTTTTCCAAATTCCTTTTCAATCTCTTCTATTTCAATTGGCGTATCCTCAACGACATCATGTAAATAGGCAGCACATACGAGCTCCTCACTTGCACCGAATTTATCCAACAAGGCGGCTACGCGGATAGGATGAGTGACGTAGGGGATGTTACCAACTTTCCGGAATTGTCCTTCATGGGCTTCTTCTGCAAATCGTTTCGCTCTTTCTTTCAAAGGGATTCTCCTTCCGCAAAAATGAATTTATCCCGGTGTAATCGTCCGTAAAACTCCCCCTCAAAACTTCAAGTCAAGTCGAGAAAGTTTAGGTGGGAAGAAACGTGAGCTAACACCTAAGGTTCGTTCAACTAACAAGCCGTGGGAGATGAAGAAAAACCGCACTGATTGAAGTTTCACTTTATAGTTCCCAATCCATTGACAGAATTGTTACCAAGTCTTCGTATTTCTCATCGCCAAGGGTATGGCGGATTCGTTCTTCTAATACAGTTTTTAGTTCTTTGTTTTCTTCGTAGCAAATGATTCCCAGTGGTGTTAATTGTACGTACTTACTCCGCTTATTATGCTCGGTAGGCTCCGTTTTTACAAGTCCGCGCTTCTCGAGCTTCCGGATCAGTTTGTGGGTTCCTTGCCGCGTGAATTTTCCATTTTTGCCTACATCTGCAATCAATTCTTTTCCGTAATTGATCAAATCTAAAATAAACCACTCTGAATTCGTCAGTTGAATTTCATTTCGGTCATTCCATCTATTTGCAATGGCATCTCGGGCTTCCCGATGTTTCTTATTTAATAAATCGAATATATCTACCGTTACAATTTCTCTCGGCATTTTCTATCACCTCTATTTATCCGTGTACTGGTTATAGGTTTTATAACCTGTTCCCGCATCGTTCAAACAATTGTATTACTGAACGTCCGAGCTATACTATACAGAGCTTGACGAGGGGTTGTCAACAAGTTGACAAATTGTTGAAAAAGTAGTACAATTATAACGTGACTCGATTTCATGAACGAGAGAAAATGGAGGTTGGCAAATGTTTAAAGTTGGAGATTTAATCATCTACTCTACACATGGTGTATGTAAAATTGATGACATTTGCGAAAGAAGCTACCGGGATGAGACACGTGAATATTATATTCTGCATCCAATGGAGGATCCGAATTTAACAATCAGTGTGCCGGTAGATAATGAAAAGGTCGTCATGCTGGATATCATGGAAAAACAAGAAGCAAAAACAATCCTCGATTTGTTTGAAGAACCTGGAATTGAATGGATTGAAGACGCCAAGCAACGTAATAAGAAATACAATAGCTTGATTAATGGCGGTGACCGTGATGACATTGTTAAGATTGCCAACACCCTTATGCGCAAACAGAAGGAAGCGAAAGTAAATAAGGAGCGCATGTACGACCAAGATCAGAAGATGCTAGAAGAAATTCAACGGATCATGTTCCAGGAATTAGCGGCATCTCTTGACACAACAGTTGAACGTATTATCGAACGGATTAACAAAGTAATCCCTTCGAAAGTATCCTAATATAATAGAAGAAATTGACCTTGAGGCACGATGCAAGGTCAATTTTTTGTTTTGGCTGGATCCGAACCGATGAAGGATGGCAGGGCGTGATAATCAAGATGATTTTATGTGTAGTGTGATTATGATAAGAGTTGTAAGTGCCCGTTCGCATGAGTAATCATCACCGAAAGTCGTTGACAAGCTCTATCAACGTCTGTTCGTACGAGTAATCACAATAAAAAGTCGCTGACAAGCTCTATTAACGCCCATTCGCACAAATAAACGCTACCGAAAATCAGTGATAACTTAAACATGGGAAAAAATCGCCATCTCACACCTTTGTTTCTAGAAAATCAGAAGCTCATCCTTTCATTTACAAGATGAAACAAGTAAAATAACTGGTAAGGCAAATTATTTTTTCGGAGGTACCATACTATGACCAAAGGAATCAACCAAAGAAAAACCGAGCATATCCGTTTATGTTTAACGGGGAATGTGGAAGGTGTAGATAAAACAACAGGCTTAGAAGGCATTCATTTCATACATAATGCATTACCGGAAATCAACTTCGACTCGATTTCAATGGAGACGAGTTTTTTAGGAAAACAATTGAAGGCTCCATTTCTCGTCAGTTCGATGACAGGTGGATCAGAACTTGCAACAGCAATTAACCAAAACTTGGCGCTTGCTGCTGAAGAACGGGGCTGGGTGATGGCAATTGGTTCGACGCGTGCTTTTCTGGAAAGTGACCAGCATAAGGAATCATTCCTTATCCGCAGGCAAGCTCCTACTGTCCCGCTAATCGTCAACATTGGAGCGGTACAATTCAATTATGGCTACGGCCCGGAAGAATGTCAGCGGATTATTGATAAAACAGGGGCCGACTCTATTGTGCTTCACTTAAATAGTATGCAGGAAATCGTGCAGGATGAGGGCGATGTTAACTTTGAAAATCTGCTTCCTAAAATTGAGGAAGTATGTAAGACATTGGAAGTTCCTGTTGGTGTAAAAGAAGTCGGCTTTGGAATCGACGGGGAAGTCGCTGAAAAGCTATACAATGCAGGAATCGCGTATATTGATGTAGCAGGTGCAGGTGGTACTTCGTGGAGCCAGGTTGAGAAACTGCGCTCCCGGAATAAATTGAAAAAAGCAGCAGCGGAAGCATTTAACAATTGGGGCTTGCCGACAAAGGACTGCCTGGTTTCTGTCCGAAGCAAGCTTCCTGACGCACCACTTGTGGCCAGCGGTGGAATGAGTACTGGAGTCGATGCAGCTAAAGCAATTACAATTGGTGCTGATATTATCGGGTTCGCTCGTCACTTATTGAAAGCTGCAACTGAATCCCCAGAGGCTGTACTAGAGACGATGAAACAGATTGAACTGGAGCTCCAGATGACTATGTTCGGAATCGGTGTGAAAAACCTTGATGAATTAAGAAATACAAGACGTGTCAATATTATGGGCACGTCCCTCATGGACGAATTGTAAACAAGTTTTATCCCTTCTGAATCTGGGTAAAAGAACTAACAGATTAGGAGGGATAAATTTGGTTTGGACACTTGAGGATTATCCCGCGTCCATGAAAAACTTACCCGACGTCACACGGAAAAAGGCGATAGATATTGCGAATGCCATGATTGATGAAGGCTATAAGGAAGGAGATACGCTTCCCATAGCAATCAGTCAGGCAAAAGAATGGCATGAAAATGCATCAGAAGAAGAGATCGAGCATTACCGGAAATATGGAAAAGTCACGACTCGTTCCTCAGAGAGCAAAAAGTATGAAAGTAACCCTGAACGAATGGAAGAAGGGGAAATCGTCCGGCCGCATGAAGATGGTTGGGCAGTTGAATCAGAAGGTGCAGAACGACCAAGCAATGTGTTTGATACGAAAGAAGAGGCAATAAAGCGGGCAAAGGAAATTGCTAAAAATAAAGGAACCTTTGTCACCGTCCGTAAAAAAGACGGTTCGGTTCAAACGAAATATACATTCGACGAGGATTAAGAAAACAGCGGAGCTAAAAATGGGGCTTCGCTGTTTTTTATTGTTAAACGAGCGCTTACGCTTTGATTGTCAGGCAGATAATTTCATCGGTTTCCTTCTCTATGCTACAATTAATCCAGCTTTCAGCAACTTGGAAATTGTAAGGTAAAAGGAGAACTATTTAAATGAAAATCGAAATATGGTCAGATTTTGTATGTCCCTTCTGTTATATCGGGAAAAGAAATTTAGAAAAGGCATTAGAGGGGTTCTCGCATCATGAATCTGTGACAATTGAATATAAAAGCTATCAACTCGATCCGGCTGCTCGGAATATTCCTGGAAAAAACTTCTGTGAAACATTTTCCGAACTTAAAGGAATCCCGCTTGATGAAGTGAAGACGATGAATGAACAAGTTACGAATCAAGCAAAGACAGTCGGCCTTGATTATCGTTTTGATACGATGCAATATGCGAACACCTTTGATGCTCACCGGTTATTTCAGTATGCTGAACGGAAGGGAAAAGGAGCCGCAATGACAGAACGTCTCTTGCATGCCTATTTCACAGAGTCCGAGCTGTTAAGCGATATGGATACTTTAGTGCAACTGGCCGGTGAAGTTGGCATGGATAGAGAAGAAGTAAGACAGGTTTTGAAAACGGAGAAGTATACACAAAAGGTAAAAGAAGATATCGCTGTTGCTGGGGAGATTGGCGTGCAAGGTGTCCCATTCTTTGTATTCAATGATAAATACGCATTATCGGGTGCACAGCCAAGTGAGATATTTGCACAGGCACTTGCAAAAGTCTGGGAAGAAGAAGGTGAATCCCCAACAGCAAAAAAGATTAAATCAAAGACTTCCTATTGTACAGATGAAGACTGTGTAGAACAATAAGAAAAAGAGGCTGGGACATAACTAGCCAAAAATAATAAAAAAAGAATCCAAGTCATTAAAATGCGGCTTGGATTCATTTTTGATAGAAATTTATCATCGTTATTTATTTTTTGGAGTTTTTGGCGGTGAACTTCCTCAAGTTTACCGCCATTAATGCAAAGGCTAATTCATTTGTCGCCTTTTGTTTTCCTCGAACGGAAAAACGAGTGAAACCTAAATTAGCCTTCAAAAAT
>NZ_JAKGBW010000091.1 GCF_021556485.1 Oceanobacillus alkalisoli
CCCTCCACCATGCTCCTGAAACTCCTCTCTCTGCAGCCAGCCTGCGCCTGTCTGGCCACAGCCTGGCCGTGACGGACAACAGCATCCATGTGCAGCTGCAGCTGCTGCTCAGGGCAGGGAACCGCACTGTGAAGTACGACGACATCCAGAAGCATGCGAGGCGGTACCGGGTGTACATCCGGCGGGCAAGGGACAACCAGACGGTGAGCATCAGTCCTCCACAGTCCTCCATGAGCCAGAACATTGCGGATATGTCCCTGCACTGCTTACTGTGGCGGGTCCTCC
>NZ_JAKGBW010000092.1 GCF_021556485.1 Oceanobacillus alkalisoli
CAGCACCACACACAAATCCAATGCCCAAAACCATCTGCTCTTCAACAGCACAAAAAGCTTTACCCGTGCAGAGCAAGAAGTTCCTTCCCAAAGAAACAAGAAGCCTGAGCACAGATGCACCCCTTCTTGCTTGAGGCATTTGCAGTTGGGCAGTGATGTTTAGCAACCAACAGCAGTGATGAGCCTTCGTGGAGTGACTCCACAGGCAATGGAGAGAAATAAAAACTCTCCAGAGGGGAATCTAGGATTGGGATGACTAAAGGAACATGCAGACCAGTAGCTTTG
>NZ_JAKGBW010000024.1 GCF_021556485.1 Oceanobacillus alkalisoli
GAATTTTATAATGAAGAACGATACCAAACGAAATTAAACAGCCTAACACCGTTAGAATATCGGTACCAGGCTGCGGCATAGATTTTTATTTTTTTACTGTCCACTTGACAGGGCGCAGTTCACAGAGCATTTGTCCCACTTCCGTTCATCTTTCTTCATTTTCTGCCCATACTTTAAAATCTACCGCCGTCTCCAATTCCCGAAGAATCTTACTATCATGGAATGAAGTAGTCGCTTTAACCGTATAGTATCCCGGAGGAAAATCGCATCTATCTTTAAAATCCTCGATAAACTCCACATGTTGCTCATCCTCAAGTTCAAAAGAAAAGACTCCTTGCTTTAAATACTTCTCCCGATACGCCTCTCCTCCCGCAAGCTCTGTCTCAATTCCAATCTCCTGCACAGCAAACGGAACCACATAATCCCGCACCTGTTCCTTAATCTCAAATAATATCGCTGACGAAGCGTGCGTAATCTTAATCTCTCCTTTTCCGGTATAAGTAATCTCTCCATACAGTTCGATCTTTTCGCCTGCTTCATATTCCTCCTTAGCGCTTACAAGCTGGAATACAAAAGTATCCTCCACTGTTTCATCAAACGTTTGTTTAACTTTATAGTCCTTTACATCTTCATTCGTCACTTCATTTACCGCCCCACAGCCTGCGAGTATAAAAAGGAAGCAGAATAGCACAACTCTCACTTTCATCCAGCAAGCCCTCCTCTGTAAAAATAAAACACGCTACATAATAAGACGTTTACAAAGCGAATTAAGTTTCATTTCCCGCTGCGTTATATAGTAACCAACAACAAACATTTATGTTAAAGTAAGAAGAGATATCTTTTACAAGAAGAAAGGATTTTACAAATGAGTAAAACAGTAGTACTAGCTGAAAAACCTTCTGTCGGCCGTGACATCGCCCGTGTTCTCCAATGTAATAAAAAAGGTAACGGTTACCTGGAAGGTTCCAAATATATTGTAACTTGGGCCCTCGGTCATTTGATTACGCTCGCTGATCCGGAAGTGTATGATGATAAATATAAAACATGGAAACTCGACGATCTTCCAATGCTTCCACCCCATTTGAAATTAGTCGTCATTAAGAAAACTAGTAAACAATTTCAATCCGTTAAAAGCCAGTTGAACCGGAAAGATGTGAAAGACATTGTCGTTGCAACAGATCCAGATATATCTCTATAAATGTATATGTGCATAATAAATAATTCTATCCTTATTGGGATATTAGATAGGTATCTTGTGATAGCCTGATTTGCACATAAATAAAAAATGCACGTAAATCTAGATGGTTAATCTAATTATGTGCATTTTTTATTTTAATTCTAGACCCACTTTAAATCCTATTTATAAAAATGTTCTTTAACATTAATTTGTGTAGTTCGATATCCATATTTTGAGAATTTATATCTAATGTAAAGTGAAACCTGATTATCATGAGTCGACAAAATTATTTGCTGTCTTTCAAAGTCATTCCTTAATAGTTCCACGAAGGATGCCATGTTCATCTCGTCCATTGTTTGTACCGGGTCGTCGATAAGAAGAGTATTAATCCCACTGTTATTATATACTTTGTTTAATGCCAAGGTAAAAGCGAGTACTGTAGCAGTTAATTGCCCCGAACTAAAGCTATGTACTATATCATGATCTGTCTTTTGTGGTGGCACGAATCGTATTGCTTTAATCTTAGATTCTTTGCCCTCTTTGATTTGCTCATGAATAAAAACACCAATTCCACGTTGGTAATTTTGAATTATTTTACCGGTATAAATAAAGAAAGGAATTTCTATTTCTTTAATCATTTTTGAACGATAATTTTCTATTTTATTATTATAAATTTGTATAGCTCTATCAATTGCGTCAAACGCTTTTTTTATTACTTTATATTTCTCTTTTAGATCGTTATATTTTTGATACTGCAAATTTGATTGTAAAAAGTATAAATAGTTTAGATAAGCCTTTTTCAAATTAAACTTTGTAACATCGACTTCTGCTAGTAGCTCATCATTTTTCTCAAATGTGTTATTATATATATCTTTTAGTTCATCATACTTTTCGAAATCAAAGTCGCCTGTACTTTTTAAACTTTCCCTAAGTTTTTCTCTAACTAATTCAATTCTTGTCGGTAAATCATCAAAGGTTTTTAGCTCACTATATGCAATTTCTTCAATGTTAATAGATAAGCTATCGAAAAATTCCTTTGCTTTTGTTTTATTAAAACCTTTTTCAAATCTACTTCTTAAGATTTCGTATTTCTCACTATCAATTAAATTAATAGTAAACGTTTTTATATCTTCAATTAATTTGTCCATTACATTGGTATATAATTCATTAATAAGTTTTGAAGCCTCATTTGAAGCCTCATCTTGTTTTTCTTGAAATAGTTTAGTTTGAATAGATATTTGATTGGTTAATTCAACATTATCTTCCCATTCTTTTCCGCATAGTGGGCAAGAATCATTAGGAACCTCTTGAGCCATAATAAGCCTCTCAAAATTATTTTTTAATTGTTCTCTAGTATTAAGAAGACTAGTAATCATGGTGGACAGTTGATTGGAGTTTTTGTTTAAGTTCCTTATTATTGTTAATTTATCTTTTAACCCTTCCAGAGTTATCGGAAAATCAAAGTATTTATGAAGAACATTCCAATTGATATTTTGATTCAGAATATCCCGTTGTTCAATTAAGGTAAGATAATTATTTAATTTTTTCTTCAGTTCATGCTCTTTCCTGAATTCTTCCATTTTTTCGTAGAAGTGATAAAGCAGTAACGCATCCTTGATTCTCTCATCATTATTGATTAAAGCGTTAACGCTTTCATTAAAATACATAGCTTTAAATGAATCTATATTTCGAATCAAATATTCAAAGGCGTCTATTCGATTGAAATAGACATCCTTCTGGTTGAGGTCTAAGGGTTTAACATCAAGCTGATCCCACGTCTCTTTTTTACTTACTGTTTGTGGAAGAAGTCGGAAATACTCTACTTTATCTTGTTTTTTATTTACCGTATTGAAATCCAAATTCTTTTCTAATTGTTTTATTTCTGTGTCCATTGATCCCAAGTTTCTAGACATTTTATTCTTTGCTTTCACTAATTTCGTTCGCTCGTTCTCTTCCTTTTCAATATTGAAAAGCTTGCTAATCATCTTCATTCTATCGTCTTCATTACGCTTTAAAAAATGAGCACTTTCTTCTTGTTCAATATAGTTATACAATCCATAGGCGTTTTGAAAATCTTCTAATCCTAGAATTTCCTCAACTGATTCAATCTCATTATCCTTTGTTAATTTCTCGTCAATATTATTTAATAAATGTATAGTCGAAGGGAAGACATCAGGTCTTTTTTTAATTCTAGTTAATTCAATATGATTAATTTTTCTCCCTATAATTTTACTTTCTTGAGAATCCTCTTTATTGAGTTTAATTTTAATAATTATTGGGTTATACTGGTTTTTTGCGAATAAATAATCGTCATAACCTTTATTCCCATCAGTGATTTTGATATTCGCTATCCTTCTGATTTCTCCTGTTAAAACCAATTCAATGGCATCAAAAATTGATGTTTTTCCGAATCCGTTTGGTCCATCTAGGACAGTTAAATCCTTATCCTTTAAATCCAGATAGCACTTTTCAATAGATTTAAAGTTTTTAATATATATTTCTTTTATTTTATAGCCCATCCATATTAACCTCCAGTACGTTCAGGATTTCATTCCACTCTATATCTTCATCCCGCATTTCTAGAATCTTATTAACTATATTTTTATCTTCGGCAGTTATCTCACTCTCAATTTCTTTAGAAATGTTAGGAAGTTCCTCCTTATTAACTACCAACTTTAAAAATGGAAGTTTAATATATATTTTTGAAATTAAATCATAAAGTTTTGCATTAGCTGATTCGCCTATATCCCTATCTTCTTTAAAAGAACTAAATAACTGTTTATTAGTTATCATTGTATCTAATTGTTTAATAATATTTTCTTCCGAATTTAATTTTCCTTTCAATATATTACTTTGTTCAATGGTAAAGGGAAGCATATATTTCTTGAAATGAAAGGGATCTTCTTCAAAGTCGTAAATCTTTCGATTAAATTCATCAGTGTACTGTATAACTTTCCTCTCTACAACTAATAGTAGAGAAAGATTCTTATCCACACCGGGATACTCTTGAGTGTAAAGAATTTCATCTAGAATATCATCAAATATTCTTTCTAACTGTTTTAATTCCAATTTTTCTTCCTTTATAGCCATCGTTAAATAAAAATCGAACTTATCTCTTCTTATTCTCTTCGAGAAAAACGCTTGATAATACTCATTAGATCTAACAATCTGATTATCTATTTGGAATCCAGAATCAATAAATATTTTCCTTATAATCTCAATCACCCTAGAGTTCCTCCTTCAACTTTTCAATTTCCAAAAAGTAAATCTTTTTTAAGTCAGTTATAGTACTTTTACGGTCAATTTCTGTAATTACATCTGAACTCCTATCCGACTGAACCCTGGTAATATTTCCTTCGAAAACGTTATTAATAGAGCTATTGATATAGCCATCTATATCAAATAACATATTAAACATTTCATCATTTGTGTTGAGGTTTCTATAAATTTCTCTGCCTAATCTATTATGGGCATTTTTGCCTTTACTATTTATTGTTGAAAGGGCATAAAATTCTCTTCCTGCCTGAATAACGTAAGCAGAGTCAAGATCCGTGGTAACATTTATTTTTTTAGCAAATGAAATAAGAGCGTGTATAAAACTATCGCGTACCCCATCAGGCTGCATGATTCTTCTTAATTCACTAATGTTTATCTCTTTTTTACTTTCAGATATTAAATGAGGGGTTAATTTTCTACATAATAAATAGAAATCCTCTGGCGTGAATTCTTTCAAATTTTTTAAATGTGTCCTCCAAGTTTCATGAGACTCATCATCTTCAACCCCGTAGTCAATACAATACTCATTGAATGCATCAACAATCTCATGAATTAGCAAACTTGAGATTGTTTTGTTATCAAATCGGAAAACGCTCTCATTAAGTAGAATGTCAAGAAACGTCTCAAAACTTACAAGTACTTTTTGAGTCCCAAGCATCTTCAAATGATCTTTATGAATCATTTCTTCGATTAGATTTATGAAGTTTGAATACATGAAGTATTCGTTCTCAACAGTGGCACCAAGTTTTCGAAACTGTAGATCTGTACACTTTATGTAAAATTTCCTTATCTCATCTAGAATCATTTCTTTAATATCATTAATTTTTATAACACGTTCAAACTGAACTGGGCCTGAATTACACGATATTTTTAATTTCTTATAAAAGTCATCAAAATTATCGTCTTCAAATATCAACTGTTTATAAGTCGCCAACTCTTTCTTCTTGTTGGATACATTATAATTTTTTAGTCCTTTACGTAGTTCCTCTTTATCAAATGTTTTAATTTCCACAGCAGTATGCAAGTTTACTTCTTCTACAGTTGGATATTTTGCAAGCTTTCCTAAAAGGTTTATAGTAGCTTCATTATACGAACCAATAGTGTTAGTCTCCGGTTTTGCTTTGACTTGATGTAAAGAGACATGGTTACCGTCCTTAATAATTGAAAAGTCCTCCAGGTATTCTATCTCTAATTCATATTTTTTTATTTCTTCTACCCTTGGATAATAATGATTCAAATATTTTAAGACAGTGTATATTGCAACTTTACCTTGGTATATAAAGCCACTCCAGCTTGAAGATGCTTTATCAATATCGACTTCATCAATTGCATGGCTTTTAATATCTATGCTCACCTTAACGCCTCCTATTACTCCACTCTATTACTCTATGTTTTTTAATTCAAAGATTACTTATAATACCCTCATATACACTTTATCACAGTTAATTGAATGATTCATAAAACTTCTGTTACTAATAGAATTTGATGAAAAAAACAAAAAAGCCCTAAGTATAGGGCTTAAAACAATTACTTCTTCCACTTCGCTAGTGCATCTGCAAAAGGATTATTTTTAAATCCATCATCTTGTTTTTTGATATATTTATTAATTTCCTTTTTCGATACACGAGTATTTTGTGTTTTCTTCTTACGTTTCTGGAAAGTTTCAAGCTTTTCATTATGACCACAAACACATCTGAATGTTTGTCCTTTACCTTCTCCATATAGTTTCAATCGCTTTTTACAATTCGGGCAGCGTGCATTCGTATTTTTATAAATGTTTTTCTTATAATTACAAGACTGATCTTTACAACGTAACATTTTACCGTGTCGATTTTCTATTTCTAACATTAGTTCATCACAACGAGGACACTTTGTTCCTGTTATATTATCATGCTTAAATGTTGCTTCCATATTTTTAATTTGTTGTACAATGTCTTTAGTATATACTTTAATTTCCGTGATAAATTGTTCTTTTTTCAATTGCCCTTTTTCAATTTGGATAAGTTTTTTCTCCCATTCAGCAGTTAGTGCTGGGGATCTTAAATCCTCAGGAGCAAGCTCTAGTAATTGTTTGCCTGTTTTTGTTAAATAAAGGTACTTACCTCGTAACTCCATGTATTGACCATTAATAAGCTTTTCAATAATATCCGCACGAGTCGCAACTGTCCCAATTCCTCCAACGGCTTGAAGTGTTTTAGTGACTTGCTTTTTCACATTCTCCATATATTTTGTTGGATTTTCCATTGCTTTTAGTAAAGTGCCTTCTGTTAATCGTTCTGGTGGAGTTGTTTCACCTTCAGTCATTATACACGTAACATCTAATTTCTCTCCTTTTTGGAGCTCTTTTGCAACTTTTGTTTTCTTTTCCCCATAAATTTCTTTCCACCCAAGTTGTATGGTTGTATTTTCTTTTGTGGAAAACTTTTCACCTTGTACTTCCACAGTTACACGTGTTTCCTCATAGTCAAATGGATCTGATAATACTGCTAAAAAGCGCTTGACGACTAAATCATAAACCTTTCGTTCATTGCTTCCTAAAGCATCCAAATTCACTGGCTCTTCTGTAGGGATAATCGCATGGTGATCACTAACTTCCTTATCATTCACAACAGACTTAGGCAATTGAAACTTTTTGTGTATGATTTTCTTTGCATACGAAGCATATTCACCTACACCACATGCATCAATCCGGTCTTTTAGAGTTGGAATAATATCTGTAGTAATCACGCGTGAGTCCGTTCGCGGATATGTCAATACTTTATGTCGCTCATATAATTGTTGCATCGCACGTAAAGTCTGTTTCCCTGAGAAACCAAAAATACGATTTGCATCCCTTTGCAACTCTGTTAAATCATATAATTGAGGCGCAAATTGTTTCTTTTGCTTTTTCTCCACTATTTGTACAGTAGCTACTTTATCTTTTAGCTTTTGATGGAGTAGTTTTGCTTTTTCCTTTTTGAAAATCCGTGAATTGTTTTTTGCGTCATGCCATCCAAGTGTCATGCCATTTTTTGTTTTTAATTGTAGGCCATAATATTTTTTTGGACGGAAATTTCGAATTTCTTCTTCGCGTTTGGCGATGATTCCAAGTGTTGGTGTTTGTACACGTCCTGCAGATAATTGTGCATTAAATTTAGTTGTTAATGCCCTTGTAGCATTTAAACCAACATACCAATCTGCCTCCGCCCGTGCCACGGCTGCAGCATATAAGTTTTCATATTGTTTCCCTGGTTTTAAATTCTTAAATCCCTCACGAATGGCTTTGTCCGTTACAGAAGAAATCCAAAGTCGTTTAATAGGTTTATTTACTTTAGCATTTTCAATAATCCAACGAGCAACTAATTCTCCCTCACGTGCAGCATCTGTAGCAATAATTATATCCCTAACATCAGAACGATTTAATTGATTCTTAATTAAGTTGAATTGTTTGCTAGTTTTCTTTATAGTCGTTAGCTTTAACTTAGGGGGGATCATCGGTAGTTCGTCTAGTTTCCATGTTTTGTATTTGATATCGTAAGATTCCGGATCAGCAAGAGTAACTAAATGGCCAAGTGCCCAAGTTACGATATATTCATTACTTTCAAAATAACCATTACCTTTTTTATGACAGTTTAGAACCCGAGCAATATCTCTAGCAACGGATGGTTTTTCAGCTAATATAAGACTTTTTTTCATTACTATTTAAACATCCTTTCAGTGAACATCAGCAATAAGTATAGCATAGTTCACATCAGTAACACTTACTATGAGGATTTGATAGATACTGGCCTAAAATTATTCAAAGAACAAATGGAAGATCACAATGTATTATTCCAAAAAGATGATAAAGAAGTTTATATAAAAAAATGTTAGAAAGAATAATTGAAGAAAAGACAGTTAGTCCGTAATTAAGCTTGGAATTTATTAATCATTATGTTTTCTTATATAAAATTTTAAGTCCAGTTCCTCAATTTTATTAGCAATCACTACCCTACCTGAGTTATAGATATCGGAATAATATTCATCGTCTATAATGCTACTTATTAATTCTAACTTTCCCAAAAGCAGATATGTTTTCAGGATGTTAATTTCGTCATATTGATTTTTATAAAAATAGTCAACATTTTGTGCAAATTCCCTCGAAACTTTCCCAAACATTTTATCTAAATTACTTCTATCAATTTTAAAATCAAATATACTTTTGTTGTTCTTATAAAATCTTTGATCTTTAGATATCAGTTCTAAATTACTGTCTAGAATCTTTTTTAAATAATAGTAGTAAGCAACAACTTCTGAACCTCTTTTAAGTGAGGATATCGTATAGGAACTAAATTCTGTTTCATCAAAATAGTATAGGGCATTATAAAAGGTATATAGCTCTTCTATTTCACTTAACATGTCCACATTTAAATACAATTTTGCTTCATTGCTTTCTCTAAAGTATGTTTTCAATTGCTCTGGTATATTCGCTTTGTGAATAAGATCATTCAATTCTTCACTCAACATTATCACCTCAAACTTTTTTAATCTAATGTTATCATAAAACACAGTTTTTGTAGACTATAGTCCGTAGACTGTTCGTCACATTTCTTTGAAAATTGTACCTAAAAGGAATGTGAGATATTGCTATGGATATTGAAAGAGCTTTTGGTGAAGTATTGAGAAAAGAAAGGAAAAATAACTCCCTTTCTCAAGAAGAATTAGCACATTTTAGTGATTTAGACCGCACTTATATAAGTATGCTTGAGAGGGGCAAGAGGCAACCGAGTTTAAAAACAATATTTATGTTAGCATCAACATTAAACACACTGCCTAGTGAGATAATGGTTAAGGTAGAAAGTTTATTGAATAAAAAATATTAAGGTAAAGCATATAATAGTAGAAATAGAAGATTACTGTATTCCATTCTCTACTGTAGCTTTTGATCAAAATTCCCTGACAACCCTAAATTTTACGGTAAATAAAGAGAATCCATTTTGAAAAAAGATTGATCAAAATGGATTCTTCTCCAATAGATTTAAGTTTGGTTTTCATAAAAAAGATTGACTATTTCGGAAAGCGAGTCTTCAACTAAAGTACCATATAGTGGAATAGGAATGAGACTCTATTAGCCGTCTTTGTTGAGACATTATTTACGTACTCATTAGAAGCCCACGCTAGTACTACAGTAATTGGATTCTGCTAATACTTTTTATGCAACTGGCACCCAATATTCAGACCAGTAATTTTCCTTTAAATATTCTTTTCCATTTGACTCGTCTATAGTATCGATTAATTTCCTTAAAATAATAAATTGAGCTGCAACTGAGTTCACCGCGTTTAATAAGTTTCCTTTTGTGACATTTTTAATCCTATCGTGTTTAATAGCTTGGTAATCTTTCCACCACTTCAAATTAGCATAAGGTTTTGTTACATCAATATTTTCAAAAGGGAAAATTACAATGCTATCATCGTTTATAGTACTTATACCAGTAGCAAGACCGTAATCATTGCCTATATACTTTTTAATTATTCGGGCATAATCTTTCATTTTAAAATATTTACCTTCACTTTGAATACCATAATTATAGCAAAGCCGTTTAAACAATGAATCTAGTTCTGAACAAGATATCAATATAATAGATGCAAACTCATCAGAATAAGCATCTTTATTTTTATTAGAATGAGTTACATACTGATTAGTTTTTAATAACATTTTTTCAATGGACAGATAATATTGCCAGTGCATTTCAAATACAGATCTATTCAAAGGTATTATCCTTTCTACATTTAGTGGTACTTTATTCTACCATTAATTGCTGATAAAATTTTGTATCGCTTGATATAATTCTTTTTCAAGCTCCTAGAAACCTTGTCCTACTTGGATAACAATTGGACAACAAATAACGAATCTAGCTTTCGCAAAAACTCTGTTTATCGCGCTAATTTCCCTTTATTCTTTTGTAGTTGATAGTTATATCTAACTCACATTATTTCTTTATAATCAGTTTATGCATAAGAATGTAATCCAGCTAAAATCAAGTTAACCACGATTAGATTGAACAGAATAATACCAAAACCAATTACAGCGAGCCAGCCAGACTTTTCCCCATGCCAGCCTCTTGATAATCGTAAATGTAAGAAGGCAGCATAGAAAAACCAAGTGATGAGAGCCCATACCTCTTTCGGATCCCATCCCCAGAATCTGCCCCAGGCGATTTGAGCCCAGATAGCTGCAAAAACCAAACCGCCTAACGTAAAGATTGGAAAACCAATCGCAACCGACCGGTACATGATTTCATCTAGAAGATCTGCCTTAACCCCCCGTAATAATGGCTGTAGTGCCGCCCCTACCCGCTTTCTCAAAGTTAGTACCGTTAAACCATAGATAATGGTTCCAGTTATCACAGACCATATAACCGTATTAAACTTTCTTCCGGCGTCAGCTCCCTGCATCCATGCCGGTGCCTCAAACCAAGGCTCCCTTACGCCATCCGTTAGTAACTCCCCATTATTCGGAGCTGCAATTGGAGGCAGACGGTATTCCGTTTCTAAAATTTGGGTACCATCCTGGTATTCAAATGTTGCTTCGTAATCCATGATACTGAATATTGTGCTACTCACAATAAAACCAATAAAGAGGAAAATTGAGTATAAAACCAATTCAAGCCAAGTATTTTTCTTCGTGCGCTTTCTTTGGTCAATTTGCTTAATGAGATACATCAAACCGGCAACAAAGCTGATAAATAAGATTCCCTGACCTACCGCTACTGTTGAAACATGGATGTAAAGCCAGTTTGAATTGAGTGTTGGTACGAGTGGTGCCAATTCGGAAGGAAACATGCTTGCATAAGCAATCATTATCATAGCTAAAGGCAAAGCAAATAACCCTAGAAAACTGAGTCGATACATGAAATAGATAATAATGAATGCCAAGACCATTGCCATTCCAAGAAATGTAACAAATTCAAACATATTTCCGAGTGGTGCATGTCCACTTGCCATCCATCTAGTAATAAAATAACCTAATTGGGCTAAAAATCCGATTATCGTTATTGTGATGCCGATTTTACCTGCAATTTCTTTTCCATTCCTTTTACTACGCTTGTCGCGAATTGTTGCTCCAAAAAAAAGCGTCGCAATCAAATACAAAATAAAAGCAACAAAAAGCAGATTGCTACTGAGATTGACTAGATCCAACCAGAACACCCTCCTAAAAAGTTGGTGAGGCTAGAAAAACAGAAAGACTACTTGTCCAGCTCTTGCCTATCTTCCACCATCTTTATATTTGTTTTTTCAATCGCTTTCTCTATATCTTTTGAAAGGCCAAACCAGTTTTTATTCGTATGGGCTGCAAGCAACAGTCCATTATTTTTCGGATGAATCCAAACTCTACGGTGTTGCCAATACATTCCTTGAATCACACCTATCATAAATATTGCGGCGCCAAGTCCGAAGAAGATGAGTGTACGGTCCACTCGTAATGTTAACCCACTGACAAAATGGGTTTCAAAATCCTGTATTCCAATCTTATATTCGTTTTCTCCTGTGGCATCAACATTCCTGCCAATTCCTATGAAACTAACTTCCGGGGACGAAGATTCCGGCGGATATACTAAGAAAACAAAAGCCGGGTTTCTTGGAAAATTAGTTTCGGAAGCTGGTTCACCATCATCGTCTAAATAATAGTCAGGATAATACTGTTCCATCTCTATCCGAAAGCCATTGTCCAATATGTACTCTGATTCTGGTTCAAATAAATCAACGGTAAAGGAGTCGACTGCTGTGGCGTCTTCATCATCGGTTTCATGAATTTTGAAGGTCATGCTGCTAAACTCATTTGGTTGATAACCTGATTGATATAGCGTATATCCGTCAAACTTGGCAGGCTGATTCATTCGAATCGGATATTCCAAGATCTTTTCCAATTCTGATTCAGCACCAGGTAAGCCGGTATTTGTATCTTTATAAATAACAGCATCTGTTTGGAAATTGCTCTCAACCATCCCCGATTGTTCAATCGCATCTTTAAATCGTTCATCTTCCGGATTATGATAATCGACGTAAAATTTTTTATTTTCAATGTAGTATTCCCCTTTTGTTCCTGGAATAACGGTGGTTTCTCCTTCCC
Source organism: Oceanobacillus alkalisoli (assembly GCF_021556485.1). GTDB lineage: Bacteria > Bacillota > Bacilli > Bacillales > Amphibacillaceae > Oceanobacillus > Oceanobacillus alkalisoli. Next base: position 12,543 of record NZ_JAKGBW010000024.1, read on the forward strand.
GCACCCAGACATATTCATCCGTAAACATGATTGGTGTTGAACGTAAAATTGCTGCCAATAGAATAATAATCAGACCAATATGGTTAACATATGGTCCCCATCTGGAAAACCTGCCCTTCTCAGCAAGAATGTGTCCATTTTGTTCTGTAATTTTATAGCGTTGTTTTCTTAAACGTTCTTTTACTTGTTCAATTTCTGTTTCGGATACTGCCTCTGTTTCACTGTACAAGCGCTGTCTGTTAAGAAATGTCTCGTGCCTTTTCGGCTTCTGAATCTTTAACGCTTTATACAACGGAATAAAACGGTCCAAACTACAAATGACCAATGAAACCCCGATTAATCCTAACAAGAGTAAATACCACCAAGAACTGTACATCTCATGAAATCCAAGTTCGTAGTAAATTTTTCCGATAATGCCGAATTGGGCTTCATAGTAAACCGCTGGATCTCTGGATTCAGCGTTCTGAGGTATAAACTGCTGTTGCGGAAAGAGTGTTCCAATCATGGAAGCAACTAGTGCAATTACAATTAGCCAAACTCCCACTTTGACAGAAGAGAAAAAGCTCCAAACTTTATCGATAATTGACTTTCGATAGGTTTGCGAACGACGTGCAGAGCCTTCATATCGCATATTCAATAATAGTTTCTTATCATTTCCATCAATATGCTGATTACCCTCAATCGGTTTTCCACATGCTTCACAAAGAACCGTTCCCTCCGGGTTTACATGTCCACATTCACATTTAATCTTATTCATTACATCCCCTCACGATCAGCAAATTTCTTTTTTCATTCCTGTGGTACAATATTCTGCAAGTACCCTTCAAGACTTTCCAGTGTTAATGCCCCACTCACATATTCCACAATTTCACCTTCAGAATTTATAAAAAATGTACTTGGAATTGGTCCTACTTTATAAAGGTCTCTAATTTCCCCTGTTGAGTCGTGGGGTATTGGAAATGTCAGATTATATTTATCTATAAACCGGTCTACAACCAGTTCTGTACTATCTAAGCTAACTGCAACAATTTCAACGCCCAGATCTTTATATTTGGGATAAAGTTCTTGCATATATGGCATCTCCGCTTCACACGGTTTACACCAAGTGGCCCAGAAGTTAAGCATAACTCCCTTTCCTTTTAAATCACTTAGCCGGATAGTTTCGGCCTCATTATTTTTATTAATCTGCGTTAATTGGAAATCGGGTGCCTGATCTCCTACTCGATAGACTGTATTATCCGCCTGCAGGTTGGAGACAATTGCAAATACAATTGCACCCAACAAAACTAATAAGATAACTGTCCTATAGATCAACCGGTTTCTTTTTTTATTTCTCTTTTTTTGTTTTTTCTGTTCCAAATTCACCTATTTTCACTCCTCAAATTTTTAAAAAAGGTTAGACACCTAAAATCCTGTAAATCCTCCAAACACAGGAATTAATAATTCAATAATCACTGTCATCCAATCAAAAAATAATACAATACCCATGATAATCATTAAAATACCACCAATTACCATGAAACGGTTTGCATGCTTTTTAAGAAATGTCATCCTATCAAGGAAAAATGACATGATTAAAAACGGAATGGAAAAACCTAAGACATAAAATGCCATATATAATAGTCCCATCCCCGGGTTTGCGACTCCCATTGCAATTACTCCTGCAAGAATTGGTCCAGTGCAAGGAGTCCAGCCGGCAGCAAAGCCCAGTCCAATTAAAACTGAACCCAGATACCCTGAAGGTCTCTTTCGGAATTGAACTTTTCTATCCTTCAGCAAAAAGTTAAAATTCAAGATGCCTGTAAGAACTAGCCCGAAGAACACCAATATAATCGCGCCAAGCTGTCTTAATAGATCCTGATATGCTAGAAAGAATTCTCCGATAAACGAGGTCGATAACCCAATTGCCAAAAAGATAATCGAAAACCCCAATAAAAAAAGAACGGTATGTATTAAAGCCTTTCTTCTTAAAATTCCACGATCGTTCTTCAATTCATCCACAGTCATTCCTGTAATATAGGAAAGAAATGCAGGATAAAGAGGAAGCGAGCAAGGAGATATGAATGATAGTAAACCAGCTCCAAATGCTAGTAATAGCGTAACTTCTCCCAAATAATATTCACCTACTTTTTTTATCATTATGCTTTAGTATAGGCAAACTTTGTGTAGAATTTGTGGAGTTCCAGGATAGTAACCAAACGTTCAAAAAGTGTCCAAAAATAGTTGAATTTATTAGGGATTTATAGCGCTTTGTTGTCTTAAATCCAACCCGTTTATAAACCTTCATAGATTCTACATAATTTCAGTCTAAAATGGATAAATAAAAGAGGTTAATAATAATACAGAAGAAAAACTATATAAATCGTTAATAGAGTATACGTATGGAGGAACAGTTATGGGAAAAAACTATTCTATAAGTGAAGAATCGCATCAAGAAAAAGTCAAAAATACTACTTGTATTTTATCGACAGAATACAAAATTACAATACCAAAATTAATTAGAGAGACATTAAATTTGGTAAATGGCGATGAAGTTATAATTAGCTTGATATCTAAAAAGCTAACTATACGGAAACTATACGAAGATACAGCGGAAAATAAAATGGTTTTAAACGATAGAGGTGCTGTACAGATACCTCAAGAATTTATAAAACTTCAATCTTTAGAAAAGGGGGATGTTTTTAATGTTTACTTGGCTGACAGTAGTATTATCTTAAGGAAAAAGACAAATGATTGATGCTAGGCGTCTCTAGAATCTGAATAGCAACCACATTAAAAAGGAGTGCGGCAGCCTTTTTTAACTATTGTCGAAAATATTATCTAAAATAATAGATATTTGTTGACAGATTTTCTATCCAGATTTCAACCATAGGACTGATAGCGTTTATTCATCAAAAGGTTTCACTAATATGTCATACTTCTATTTATGAAAAGAGAGTATAATGAAATCATTCAAACGAATGTTTGATGGTAAAATAAAAATCACCTACGACTAGTAAGGTATAAGGAGGAGCCATAGATGAGAAATATTAAAGTAATCCTTGCCCTAATTCTTGTCATTTTTCTTGCTGCATGCGGAGGAAAAGAAATTGAGACGAACATGTCGGAAGAAGTAGCCGATTTTGAATTTATGACACAAGATTATGAAAAGTTAGGCTTAAAAGATTTAGAAGGTGAATGGTGGGTTGCTGATTTTGTTTTTACAAAATGTGTAACCGTATGCCTGCCCATGACCACGAATATGTCTCAGTTACAGGATTTACTAGTTGAAGAAGGTCTGAATGATGTTCATTTAGTATCTTTCACAGTAGACCCTGAGAATGATACTCCGGAAGTATTGAAAAATTATGCAGAATCATATGATGCAGATTTAAGCAAATGGAGTTTTTTGACAGGCTATGATTTTGAAACCATCAAAGAACTTTCCGTAGGATCCTTTCGCTCTGAGTTAGAGGAAAACCCTGGAACAGATCAAATAACACATGGTGTTCGGTTCTTTCTAGTTAGTCCTGATGGAGAAGTTATAAAAAACTATTATGGAATTGATATGAAAGAGGTTGAAACCATAGTCGATGACTTAAAGAAAGTTTTATAAAGCTAAGGGAGTTCATATTAATGTCAAAAACTAAATTAATCGTTTTTATTGGTACGTTAATTGTTGTGTTAGTTATTGCCAGCTTGTTTATACCTAAAGAAACAAAGCCATCTCCTGATACGAGAATAATTCTAGAGCATACCTATAAAACCTATATTGCACCTGGTCCCGGGTGTTTTGAAGGATCCAACCCAACACCGACTAACTATCTGCAAGATTCAAGACTGGAAGAAGCGCTAAGATTAAATTATAAACCACATGATTCTTGTACTGAAGAAGCCCTAGAAAGTGAGAAGGATTCACTACTTATTAGTTTATTAAAGGACATTGGAGTTTTAAAGAAAAAGTGGGATAATTGGTGAGTTTGCAATTTCCTATTTATATCTTAAGAAAATGGAGGATTATATATTTATGAAAAAGACATTTATCTATTTATTGGCATTGATTCTTCTCACCCTTACAGCATGTAGTGGAAACGAAGAGGAAAGAGTTGAAGATACTGATGAATTAAAGAGTTTGGAGGTTGATTTTGAAATTCCTGAAACGGCTAAAGCAGGCGAGAAAATCCTACTAAAAGCAACTGTTACATATGGTGATGAAAAAGTAAAAGATGCTGATGATGTCAGTTTTGAATATTGGGAAGAAGATAAGGAAGACGATAGCATAATAATTGAGTCAATAAATAATGGTGACGGAACATATACAGCAGAAATAGCATTGGAAAATGAAGGAGATTTTTCAATATATGCACATACAACAGCAAGAGGCTTGCATACTATGCCCTTAAAGTCCATAACAGTTGACTAATGTGGAAGATTTCTTGTGAATGCAACAATATTCCATAAGCACCTTATCCCCTGTGGAATACTCTTGTATAATAACTGAGTAGAGCAGGAGAGTGGAACGAGATAGAGAGATTGACTTCCTATCCCCAAATTTTTGGTTTTCCACCTTTCCGATTCAGTCTTAAGACAATTCTCCTTTCCTGCTCAACTCATTAAACCGTAAGCCAGACTGCCAACAATTAACTTTGAGTAGAGTTTCAAGTCAAGTATTAATGTCATTTTAAAACATTGGCTGTATTAATGAAACTCAAATTATTAATAATGATATGTTTTGACGACGTTTTTTTGTAAAAACCTAGTACTGTTCACTTAGCTCATCGTGTATGAGTTTAATGTTATACTTCAAAAACTTAATATAAGTGTCCACCTCTTCTCCCGACTGACCAATTTCATCGGAATAAATCGGTTTCTCAGAAATAGGAATGTCACTTTCATTAGAAACTGTTTCCATTGGACGCCTGTCTACGTTGGACTCAATGAAAAGAACAGGAACTTTGTGTTCCTCAAGATAGCCGACAAGCGATTTAATTTGTTCAGGTGAACCGTTTTCCTCCGTATCAATTTCCCAGATGAAAGCTTCTTCTAAACCATAACGTGAAGCCATATACTGGAATGCTCTTTCGCTGGTTACAAGAATACGGTTTTCATCCGGAATGTCTTTAATTTTATCTTCGTATTCTTGAACCACCCCTTCTAACCTACTTATATATTCATCCCCTCTTTTCTTATAATAATCGGTGCGTTCGGGATCCACTTCCACAAAAGCATCACGCATGTCTTCAGCCATTTTGATTCCTACAGCCGGGTCAATAAATGCATGCGGATTAATTTCTTCTTCTGTTCCTTCTTCACCGCTTAAATACATTGGCTCTACACGATTCGTTAAATTGAATACATTTTCTTCCTTCTGACCAACTGAATCAATCATTCTATAAAACCAGCCATTTTTACCTCCTTCAAGGTTTAAACCGTTATAAAAGAGCACATCAGCATCAGTTGCTTTTTTGATATCCTCTGGAAGAGGTTCATATTCGTGAGGATCTGTTCCAGTTGGTACAAGGTTGTGTACGTCAACGGCATCACCACCAATTTCCCTTGCCATATCAGCGATAATCGTGAACGATGTGACAACTTGTAACGATTCGTTCTCACTTCTTGTATTGTTTGTTCCATCTCCCAAATCATTATTTGTCGTTCCACAGGCGGCGAGAACAAACATTGCCATACTTGCAAGAACCCATTTCCATACAATCTTCATTATCTCTATACTCCTTTATTGATATAATAATATTATTCATTCACCGACAAAAAGAGTGACCAATTATTTGTTACTTTTTCAAGTAGTTCTTCGCTTATTATTTTTCAACATGCGCCAAAAAACCCCTTGTTTGGGCGAAAAAGCAAACGCAAGTATAAATAGGACTGTAGCCACTAGCGCAATCACTGGTCCAGATGGCAAGTTATAAATAAAGCTGAAGTACAAACCAATTACTGCTGATAATGCACCAAAGAACGAAGAAAGTACAACCATCATTGATAAACGGTTGGTTAACAAATACGCAGTAGACGCCGGTGTGACCAGCAAGGAAACAACTAGAATAACGCCAACAGTTTGTAGGGAGGCAACTGTAACGAGTGTCAGAAGAACCATAATGCCATAATGTATAAAACGAGTTTTTAGTCCGTAGACCGCTGCCATAGTTTCGTCAAAACTGGAAACGAGCAGTTCCTTGAAAAAGAGAACGACTACAACAATTACGATGCACCCAACTATAATTGTTAGCCACATATCTGAAGTTCGGACTGACAAGACGTTTCCAAACAATATTTGTGTTAAATCGGTTGCACTACGAGCCATAGTAATTAGAATGATTCCTAAGGCAAAAGCAGCCGAAAACATAATTCCAATTGAGGCGTCACTTTTTATGCGACTATGTTGATTTATAAAGCCTATTCCGACGGCGGTCAACACACCAGTTACGACCGCACCGTAAAAATAATTGATGCCGAGCATATAGGAAATTGCTACGCCAGGCAGAACAGCATGAGAGATAGCGTCTCCCATTAATGCCATGCCACGCAAAATAATGAAACTTCCGATCACGCCACATATAATACCGACCATAACAGACGTTATAAGGGCCTTCTGCAAAAATTCATATACAAATATATCCTGCAAAAACGCCATTACACTTGCCCCCCAAAGTTTTCCGTCATTAGAAATGGTGTTTGAAATGCCCTCTGCATAATTTCTGGCTGGAATATTTGGTTAACAGGACCTACCCCAATTAACTCCTTATTAATCAAGATTAGCTCTTCGAAGTAATTTTCCACTTTCATTAAATCATGATGGACAACGAAGACTGTTTTACCTTCATTCCGTAATGATCTAAGAATATTGATAATTACCTTTTCACTTGATACGTCTATCCCAACAAACGGTTCATCAAGGAAAAAATAAGTTGCTTTCTGAGCAAGAGCCCGTGCCAGAAACACTCGTTGCTGTTGACCACCGGACAATTCGCCAATCTGATGATGCGCAAATTTCTCCATTCCAACTTTTGCAAGGCAGGTCATAGCCCACTCTCTGTCCTCTTCTTTTGGACGCCGTAATAGACCAAGCTTCGGATACGTCCCAAGCAATACGGTATCTTTAACAATGATTGGAAAGTTCCAATCTATGTTTGAACGCTGCGGGACATAAGCGATTCTTTTCCGAACAGCATCTAGTGGCTGACTTTCAAACGTCATTTTGCCACTGTCGCGCGGAATGAGGTCGAGTACCGCTTTCATCAGTGTCGACTTCCCCGCTCCGTTTGGACCTAAAATACCGATTAATTTGCCGGTTTCTAATGAGAAATTAACATTTTTTATAACCTTCTTACCATAATAAGAGACATTCAAATTTTCTACGTCTATTGTTGGCCGCATGACTTTTTCCTCCTTATTCATTAATCAGTTTATTTTTTTGCCATTAGGACGTTTTTATAACTTAAGCTATAAAAGTTTACCAAGGGAAACATTGGGGTAAAAAATTAATTCATGGTATGTCGTAACGAACAAAAGTTTATATAATGCAACTTTTTATTTATTATAGTACATGGGAATGTTTTTTGTAAGTCCAAAAGAAGAATTTCCGATTCTAATGCTTCGTGTCTCTAAAAACTGCAGTCCCAAATATTCAATTAAGATTAGTACAGTCAAGGGACTGGGACATAATGAATTTGAGATAGGAAGTTCAGACAAATTTTAACGAAAGGCTCACTTCCCACTCAAGAAGTATAATATGTCTTTTGCGGGTGACTGGTGAGCCTCTATAGGAGATAGGCATCCTGCGAATTCTCACCGAGGCCTTTCTTCCATAAGTCTTCGATTTTTTCAATATCTCATAGAACAGATCGGTCATTATGTCCCAACTCTAATCCGGCTTGTTATTTGAAATTATCACCATATCGTATAGTGTTTTATGAGATTTTGGAGAATGGCTCATACAGAAGTAACAATTTAATGAAAATAAACATCACTTCTAGTTTCATTCCTTGTTCCTTGTAATCGATTATCAATCAGTTAGTTGTTAATAATCGAAGTCCATTGAGTATAACGACCAAAGTACTTCCTTCATGAATAATTACACTGATTGCTATATCTGTAAGTCCCAGAGAACTAACTACAACTAAAAAGGCAACAACTGCCATTGAGAATATTATATTTTGCCAAATTACACGGTTCATTTTCGAGGAAATTTTATGGGATTTCACTAATTTAGATATGTCATTCTGCATTAAAACCAGGTCAGAAACGTCTACCGCAACATCCGTACCATCTCCCATAGCAATACCGACATTTGCATTTACAAGGGCTGGTGCATCATTCACACCATCTCCCACCATTGCCGTCACTCCATATTTTTGTTTTTGTTGATTTATAATATTAGATTTATCTTCAGGCATTACATTAGCAACAACTTCGTCAAGACCTAGCTGCTCGGCAACTGCTTTCCCTGTCATCTCAGAGTCACCGGTAATTAGAGTGGTGTGTATACCAAGTTTCTTAAAGTAATCAATGGTTGCTTTCGCTTGCTCTCTCGGAACATCCATAAGGGCTATCAGCCCAATGACTTCTTCATCTTCTGCTACGTATACAACAGTCTTTCCTTCTGAAGCCCACTCATTGTTTAAATCGATATACTCATCGGAAACATCATCAAAAGAAGTAGGTTTACCTATACGATAATTTTTTCCGTTAAAGTCACCTGTTAGACCTTTCCCAATCTGGTTTGTGACTTCGATATCTATCTTATTTTTTGCTTCAAATTTTTCCAAAATAGCATTTGCTAGTGGGTGATTTGATTCTTTTTCTAGAGCCACTATGATATCGATAATATTTTCTTCATTCACAGAATCAGCAAAATAATAATTTGTTACTTCAGGTTTTCCGTTAGTAAGGGTTCCTGTTTTGTCGAAGGCAATCGCATCTATGTCCGCTAACTGCGATAAGTAAGTACTTCCTTTGGAAAGCACTCCTTGTTTTGCAAGGTTAGATGTTGTTGACAGAGTCACTGAAACAGTACTTGCTGCGAGGGCACAAGGTGAAGCTGCAACTAAAAGGACTAAACCTCTATAAATACTCTGTGACCATGTCCAATCAAGTAAAAAAGGAGCAAGTAACATTACTAATGGTATAACGATCAAAACTAAATTAACATATTTAGGCTCGAACTTTTGTATAACACTTGCAGCTTTTGTTTGATTATCTTGGTTTTGATTAACCAGTTGTAAAATTTTGGAGAAGACCGTATCTTTACTTTCTTTCGTGACTTCCATCGTAAAAGTACCTGTTCCATTAATCGTGCTCCCAAAAACTCCATCTCCCTTAGACTTCTCTTTGGGAATACTTTCCCCATTTATAGAAGATTCATCAATGGAGGTAGTGCCAGATAGTATAATTCCATCAATCGGCACTTGGTCACCATTTAATACCTGAAGATGATCACCAATCTTTAATTCGCTTACATCAACGGTTTGTGTATTTCCGTCAGGCATAATCCGTCTTGCTGTAGTTGGATTCATTTCGAGCAATTTAGTGATTTCTCTTTTACTTCTTCCTTCAGCGTAATCTTCAAGAAAATGGGCACCAGAAAAAATGAGAATTAATAGTGTTCCTTCCCAAAAGTTCCCCATAAGAGAAGCGCCAATTGCTGCTAGCCCCATTAAGATATGAGAGTTGGGGGTGAATCGCCTTTTTATTTTAGTATTTTCAATCGTCTCTCCAATACCTTCAAGGATAATGACATGGTATCCAGCTGCGATTGTAGCTATTGAAAATAATATATTTTTCAGTAATAAATTTCCATTATCTAAAAATAATGCAATTATAGCCAATCCTAAGCCGATAAAATATAAAATAATTGGCATTTTCCCATGGTCATGGTTATGCTCATGGCTGTGACTTTCTTGTGAATGATGCTCTTTAATCTCTCCCATTTTATCACCTTCCTAAAAATCTGATTTATCACCGGATACACCCGCTTAATCTCCGTACTCCCGACCGTCACCTGAAAACCTTTGTATTAGCAAATCCTAATGATGACAAGCATGTTCTATTGTCTGTTTCAGCATATGCATTACATGTTCATCGTCATGTGAGTAATATAATGTTGTACCATCTCTACGATATTTCACTAAACGTAAATTTTTAAGAAAACGCAATTGATGTGATACGGTCGATTGTTTAAGATGTAAGGTTTCCGCAATTCCGTTCACTGAGAGCTCTTTATCGAACAATAAATTAAGTATTCGAATTCTTGTTGGATCACCTAATGCTTTAAAGGTTTGAGATACTATAAATAAAGTTTCTTCATCCAAGTCCCTTCCGTGTATTTCTGACTGCTCCTCTTTATTTTCCATAATAATTCCCCTTTTAATTTCATTATATAAAAATTCAACACTTACAAATTAGTATATGCATATATCAGTATATGCTCATATATTAACTACTTTACAAATGATTGTCAAATAACACATAAATATAACTGAATATTATTCTGTTCTTTACAACATAAACTAAAAATACACCTATTAAAAGGAGTGATTGTATGGCGATGTCGTGGATAATTAGTGCAGTTGCCTCCGCACTAGGTATTAGTGTCGGTGGTGGTATAGCCTGGATAATGAAAGGGTTACAGACAGGATTCAGCTTCATCTATTCGTTGTGTGCCGGACTTATAGTGGGGTTATTATTTCTAGAAATGATTCCAGAAAATATTGAGTTAGGTGGTTTTGTAAATCTCGCTATTGGAAGTTCAATTGGTATCATTTTATTTCAATACATTCATCAATTAATGGATAAAATTACAATTATCACAGCTAGTCACCAAAAGGATATTTTTGTCCGCTCAGGGGTGCTTCTAACTCTAAGTATTGCTATTCACAATTTCCCCGTTGGTATTGCTCTTGGTCCGACGCTAGGTACGGATATGGGAGAGCTGTTATTAACAACATTAGTGTTACATAACATACCAGAAGGAATGATTGTTTTTACTCCTTTGTTTCTTGCAGGATTTGGCATACTTACTTATTTGTTTATCACGGCAATTATTACATTTCCAATTGCTTTAGGGACATTGCTTGGGCAATTATTTAATATAGAATTACCTTCTCTGCTAGCCTTTATGATAAACCTCTCCATTGCTATCATTTTTATGGTTGCAATAAAAGAGATCTTTGGGGAAGCAGTTAGAAATTCAAATTTATTGTATTCCTTTGTATTTGGATTGTTGGGTTTTGGAATTATATATTTATATCTAATTTCAGTATAAAAAGGTTGATTTTGTAGCTATTATCGTCAAAAAACATAATATAAGAAAGATAAAATGAAAATGTAATCATCCAATTTATCTTTCCCTATTATGTTTGACAAAAAGTAGTTTAAGCTTCTGCTTCATTTTTATTCAACAGATTTTTGTGGTCTAATCAGTAACATAAATATTATTATCAGTGTAAATGCCGTTAATGCCAAAAATGGGATTGTAATGAACCCGAACCAATTAATATATTGCGTGTTACAAGGTACACCACTCGCGCAAGGCTTTATTGCCGCAAAACCAGGTACCTTCTGTTGCAGATAGTGGAAAAGCGAGATAAACCAACCTATTATCGCCATTGGAAGCACATATTTCTTCACCAAAAAATCATTATTAAAAGTTGCTATCCCTAGCATAAGTGCCAAAGGATACATTAATATACGCTGATACCAGCATAGCTCACAAGGTATGAATCCTCGTATTTCACTAAAATATAAACTACCTAGGGTTGCGACGACAGAAACAATCCACGAAAAATATAGAAGTAGTTGTTTTCTCTTCAGTGCATTCATAAATCTATTATCCTTCCAATTCTTGATCAATAAGATTCTTGATAGCCTCATAATCAAATGGATCTTCCAGCATGATGTCGTTTATCATAATGCTAGGCGTCAGTTGAACGTTAAACTCTTCTACCAACTCGACGTCCTTATTAACTTTTTCTATTTCAGACTGTTCTTCTAAGGCCAATTCCAATTCCTCTAAATCAATGTTTTGTATTCCATCTGCTACCTCAAGAACCTTTTCAACCGTTACCCATTGGCTATCATGATTTTCACTTGGCTGTTCTGCAAACAAGGCATTATGGAAATCCCAGTAAACTTCAGGGTTTTGTTCCAGGACAGATTCAGCTGCCAAAGAGGCTAATGTCGATTCTTTCCCGTGAAACGGCGTATTAATAAAAGAAAACTTCACTTTCCCGGTTTCGACGTAATCATTTATCAATTGTGGGTAAATTTTTTCTCCCCACGCTTTACATGCCGGGCATTTAAAGTCTCCGAATTCCACTACCGTTACAGGTGCATCATTTTCTCCTAAAACAGGTTGTTCCTTCACTGGTGGTTGTTCCGCATGCGTTTCCCCTACTTCTGAATTATTTTTATTGGTTAATACAACCAAAGCAACTCCTAATAGAATGATTACTGTAGTTATAATTACTACTATTTTCATTGTAGAGTTTTTACTTTTCATAAAGCATCTCTTCCCATCGTAATTTTTAATAAGGCATCCATCAAATTAAATTACATAGATGAATAATTTCTTTATTGAGGCATCTAGTTAACAAACAGTTAAAACTCAAACAGACTAAAATAAAACTAACAATAAGGATCAATAATAGATACAACTTTTCTCCTAACATTTTTATCCACCTTGCTGTAATCCTACCCGTGGAAATATCCTTATTTATTTTTCCTTCCCTTCAAGACTATCACATATAAAACTCCCAAAATTAAACCTGGCAACCCCGTCCAAAAACAGATGTGCACTAAAGTTGTCAAATAATCCTTAATCGACCCCTCACTCCACAATGTTGCGCAAAAGGTCAAACAAGCTATTCCAAAGATGATCAAGGTCAAAGCTAAAGCCCATTCAATTTTTTTCATATTTATCCCTTCTCCACTCTGGGGAAGCTTAACTCAAATCTTGTTCCTTTGTTCTTTTCGCTACTTACGGTCACCGTCCCATGTTGGATCTCCACTAAGTTCTTAACAATTGCTAAACCCAATCCGGTTCCACCATAATCTCTTGAACGTGATTTTTCTACGCGATGGAATCGCTCAAAGATAAGCGGAAGTTCTTCTTCAGGAATCCCAATACCAGTATCCTCAATAACTACATGTACGTTATCTTTATCCCCCCATGCTCTAATGTAAATAGAGCCCTCAGTCGTATATCTTATTGCATTTACAAATAAATTAATAAAAATCTGTTCCATCCGGTTTCCATCCGCAGAAATAATTAAATCGTCCTTATCCATGCCAACAACAAGGTTTAATCCTTTTTTCTCAATTTCTAATTCGATTTTTAAAATGGATGTCTCTAAAATCTCAATGATATTAATTGCTTCCACCTGGAGATTTATCCGGCCTTCCTCCATTTTTGATAAATCAAACAAATCATTAATTAATCTTAGAATGTGATCTGATTCGTTTTCAATAATGTTCAGATATTGCTGTTTCTCTTCTTCGGTTTTATAAAGGTTATTTCTTAATGCATTTGCATATCCTTTCAAATACGTGATAGGCGTTCGTAATTCATGCGAGATATTTGCAAATAGTTCGCTCCGTTTCGTTCGATATTCATTTGTTTCCACCGCTAGATAATTTATTGCTTTGCCTAAAGAACCTAATTCATCATTTGGTAATGTGTTGACACGCACATTCAAATTCCCTCTCGCTATCTCTCTCGTCGCCCGCTCCATTTCCAACAGTGGCAGTGACATTTTTCTAGAAAGGAAAAATGTAATTCCGAGACCTACAAAAAAAGCTCCTACCGCTGATAAGATTAATAAGTCCCTGACTTTGCGAACTGGTTCACGGGCGTTATCTACAGAGGTTAGAACAAAAAAGGCCCCCTCAAAAGTATTGGAGATGATAATAGGGTGACCGTATCCAAGGTAGACATTGTCGTTCTCTCCATCCTCGATATTTTTTTGAATAGGCTCACCTTTTGATAATTGTCCTAGTTCATTTTTCGTTAAGGGAATCGGAATTCCAGTGTGAGCTATCACTTCACCGCTATCATCCGTTATATAGATCTCTTTATTTGTGAAATAAGCTAGATTAATAAACATATTTATCATTGTATCATCATCAAGGGAAGTCATTGAACCCGCATATTTATGAGATAGCTCAGCAATCTCTTCTATCATTTGATTGTAGTAGAAATTGGAAAAGATTTTATCTGCCACAAAACTCAATGGTAATAATACTGCTAAGATTAGACACATCATAATAACGCCTAGCTTCATGACAATTTTACTCATGTTAGGTTTTATCCTCATCTTTATTATAGAATCTGTAACCCACTCCCCAAACTGTTTTTATCGGGTTATAGGGAAGTCCGGCCTTACGAAGTTTTTCACGGATATTTTTGACGTGTGTATCAATTGCTCTAGAATCTCGATATTCATTTACAGACCAGATTAAATCCAATATAATTTCACGAGTAAACACCCTTTTTGGCTGGCTGGCGATCAAATGAAGAATATCAAATTCCTTTGGCGTCAATTCGATTGGTTTATCCTTTACCTTTACCGTTCTACTATCAAATTCAATCGAGAGATCCGCATAATTTAATGTTGAAGTATCTATTTCTTCCTGGTTCATCTTTTGTCGGCGTATCATGGCTACTACTCTGGCAACGAGTTCTTCTGGGGCAAATGGTTTCGTCAAGTAATCATCAGCCCCGATATTCAGTCCATGAACCCGGTCTTTAATATCACTTCGGGCAGTTAACATTAGGATGGGCATATTTTTAGTCGCCCTAACCGTCCTACATACTTCCCAACCGTTAATATCTGGTAACATGATATCCAATATGATTAAGTTGTAATTTTCTTTATTAACCATCTCTAGGGCTTCCTGTCCACTCTTCGCTTCGTCAATATCGACATCCACTCTAGACAAATGAATCTTTATTAAGTTTCTCATATTCCATTCATCATCAACAAGCAAAATTTTATCTTTCATCTGCAAACCTCATTTAATTTTTATGGGTACACCATTAATAGTATAAGCCATATCACATTTATAATAATCGCATTTATTCCAATCAATGGATTCCATTAATATAATGGTTCGGCGTTCTAACGCATATTCATCTATAATAAGCTCAAGCAAAACCAACCAATAGCTTCCTCCAATAATTTTCGTCTACTAATAATTTTGTAGAAAGTGTGAAGGTTTAACTAGATTCAATGAATAAGGTTTTTATTTGAATTAAAAGTTCAAGAAAAAAACCAAGAACTAGAGGATAACTCTAGGTCTTGGTATGTTACATATTTCCTGGTTATTCTTTTACTCGCATTAGTCGCAAACTATTCAATGCTACCAAAATAGTAGCTCCCATATCTGAAAGGATTGCAATCCAAAGCGTTAACCAGCCTGGAATAACTAATAGTAAGGCAATTATTTTAATCCCAATTGCAAACGTGATGTTTGCTTTAATGATATTTAATGTTTTACGACTAAGCCTCACTGCAAATGGTAACTTACTTAAGTCATCCCCCATTAAAGCAATATCAGCAGTTTCGATGGCAGTATCCGTTCCAGCTCCACCCATTGCTATTCCAACAGTAGATGCAGCTAATGCTGGAGCATCATTGACACCATCGCCAATCATGGCCACATTGCCATATTCTGACTTCATTTTTTTAATATAATCTAATTTATCCTCTGGCATCAATTCGGCTTGAATATCTGTTACACCAACACCCGCACCAATTGCCTCTGCAGTACCTTTATTATCACCCGTCAGCATCGTTGTTTGCTTGATTCCTAACTGGTGAAGTTTTTGAACGACACCTTTACTTGTTTCGCGTACTTCATCGGCAACCGCAATCACGCCAAGGATTGTTTGTTTCGTTCCGATAAGCATGGCGGTTTTCCCTTGGTTTTGTAACACTTTTACCTTGTTTTCAAACTCACGGCTAAAGTCAGTTACATTTAATTCTTTAAAAAGCCTTGGACTTCCAATATAATAGACTGTTCCATTTACAGTCCCTTGGATACCTCGTCCTGTAATAGAAGTGAAGTCCTCCACTCTAACATCTGAATAAGAAATATTTTCTTCTTGAGCCTTCTTCATAATTGCTGAAGCAAGCGGATGCTGTGAGCGATATTCTAAAGCTGTGATGATTGAAAATAGCTCTTTTTCTTCCACTTGATCATTTAATACTTTATAATCTGTCACTACTGGTACACCCTTTGTTAGTGTTCCAGTCTTATCAAAAGCAACCGCCTTAACAGAACCCAATTCTTCCAGATAGATACCGCCTTTGACTAATACCCCTTTTTTGGCAGCATTACCAATTGCCGAAACAATGGAGATTGGTGTAGAAATAACCAATGCACAAGGACATCCGACTACAAGAACTGCTAATCCTTGGTATACCCATGTTCCCCAATCTCCGCCAAAGAATAATGGTGGTACGATGGCGACTAGGGCTGCAATAACCATAATAGCCGGGGTATAATATTTTGCGAATTTATCTACAAATGCTTGAGCAGGAGCACGCTCTCCCTGTGCTTCTTCGACAAGATGGATAACTTTAGAGATTGTACTATCTTCCACATATTTTGTTACCTTTACCTCAAGTAAACCTTCTTCATTAAGCGTACCTGCAAACACTTCATCATCTTTCGTCTTAGCAACAGGAACGGATTCACCGGTAATAGCTGCCTGATTAACAGCTGACAAACCATTCACAACGACCCCATCCATGGCGATTTTTTCACCCGGTTTGACTAGCATGATATCCCCAACAACGATATCATCTACATGGATGGTAATTTCTTGTCCATTTCTTCGAATAAGCGCCTCTTTCGGAGCAATCTGCATCAACGATCGAATAGATTGTCTCGCCCTATCCATAGAAAATCTTTCTAGTGCTTCACTAATTGCGAAGAGAATAACAACAATGGCCGCCTCTGCCCACTCACCGATAATCGCTGCTCCAATAACAGCCACGGTCATTAAAGTTTTCATATCGAAATCAAAACGTATCAGGTTTTGAAAACCCACTTTAAATAGGGAATATCCCCCGATTACAATCGAAGCTACAAAGAGTAATATTGTTACAAGGTTATCTTCTCCATTCACAAAATGCGAAAGGTAACCAAAAACAATGAGTAACGAAGCGTATATTAACTCACTGTGTTTCTTGTAAAATGGTATTTTTTCTTCTTTTTGAACTTGATTGTCTTCTCTTGTTTGTTGTACGGTTTGGCTTGCTAACTTTTCAGGGAATACTTTTAGATTCTCAAAGGCCCCAGCTTCTTCTAGCTCTTCTACCGTTGTGTTTCCATACACGTCAATTTTAGAAGCGCCAAAGTTTACATTAGCATCCTGAACCCCTGGAATTTCTTTCACATTCTTTTCAAATTTACCAGCACAGTTTGCGCAAGAAAAACCTTCCACACGATAAATATTCTTATCGTCTGTAGCCACAAAATTGGCTTGCCTTTTTGGTTTTTCTGGCATTACTTTAAGATTTTCAAAGGCACCTGCTTCTTCTAATTCTCCAACGGATGCGTTTCCATACACATCAATTTTAGATGCGCCAAAATTTACCTTAGCGTCCTGTACGCCTGGAATTTTCTTCACGTTCTTTTCAAACTTCCCGGCACAGTTTGCACAAGAGAAACCTTCCACACGGTAGACATGTTTATCCTCAATTGGGGCGGGTTCAACACGTCGTCTTTTAGGTTTTTCCGGCACTACTTTAAGGTTTTCAAAAGCACCAGCCCTTTCTAGCTCTTCAACGGTTGCATTTCCAAACACATCAATTTTAGAAGCGCCAAAATTTACCTTAGCATCCTGTACACCTTGAATCTGTTTAACATTCTTTTCAAACTTCCCTGCACAATTTGCGCAGGAGAAACCTTCTACACGATAAACTTGTTTATCTTCTGATAACTTTTTTGCTGTATTATCCAAGATTCATTACCTCCTGTTGGTGTTCGAAGGCTGTTTCAATGAGGTGTTGAACGTGATCATCATCTAGTGAATAATAGACTAACTTCCCTTCTTTTCGGTACTTTGCTAATCCTAGGTTATTCAACAATCGTAAATGGTGAGATGCTGTAGCATCTGAAGATTCTATTATATTTGCCACGTCACACACACATAACTCTCCTTCTAAAGACAAAACATAAGCAATTTTAACCCTCGTATCATCCGATAATGCCTTAAATATTTTAGCTACTTCCATTGGATTTTGTTTCGCCAAGTCTTTTTTTGCTCTTATTACCTTTTCTTCGTTAATACAGGTAACTTCACATGTATCTTTAGCCATTATACTCCCCCTTATATTCAAATGATCGTTTGTATATAGTAATTAATTTTATTATATTCCAGTTTAAACTAATAGTCAAAGAATTGTTTGATTATAAAATAAATCTCTAATTAAACCAACTTAAAATCAAACTAAAAGTATCATTTTCATACATAATCATAATACCCAAAGCTACAAAGACAAGGGGAACAATAAGCTTTTCAAACTTTTCAACGGTTTCAGAGATACCTTTTACAGCTGCCAATCGTTTGCAAAAATATAATAACACTGTAGCCAAAACATAATAAATAGTAATCGTCACTATTAATTCGACTGTATTTAAGGTAGTGAAATATGGAATATAAACGCCTAGATTATCTCCACCTGCAGCTAACATAATGACTGCTACACTAAGTAGGAAGCTGGAGAACCGATTAGTATCTATAGTTTCCTCTTGACTCTCGCCATCTTCCTCCTTTTCAAACAAAATTTTTAAACCGATGTATATTGGAACCAAACCAAGCAATCCAATCCATTGCTGTGGTATTAGTGCAAGACCAAAAGCTGCCAAAAGACTAATTAAAATTAGTATTGAAAATCCTACATATTGCCCTAAAGCAATATCTCTTACAGCCCTTTTTCTCCTCTTATTTTGAGCGAATAGAACTACTAATATGACAATGTAATCAATACTTGTCGCTATGTAAGATACGATAGCTGATATAATCGTTGTTACCAAAATAAATCGCCCCTATTTACAATTTATATATGCCCGGTAGTAGGCACACTTTATTATTCAAATGTTCCTTTGAATAATATATCTATATACGAACAAAAAAGCTAGTTTCTAATATTAGGAACTAACTTGAAATTTATTAAAACATTATCTTAAAAAAACCTGACCTATTGTATATATTCAACAAGAAAAGGTGCTCCTCCTTTTTCAAGGATTGCACCCGTTAGCACAAGAAGTAACTGTTTACCAATAACTTCCTGTTCTAATTTTTTGCCACACAATTCTTTAAAAAGGTAATAGCTAATCCCATTTATTAATCTGGCTCTACATGGACATGCACATCATACACTTCATAGTCGTTCATCATGACTTCCTCAATGTGTGTAGCTATCTCATGTGCCTCTCTAATATTCAACGTAGAATTAACAAGAATGACAACATCTATTACCTCGTTGTTTCCATAATTTCTACCTTTAATTTCCTTTACTCCTTTACTCCTTTAACTCCGTCCACATTTATGATCACTTCTTGGTAAAGCTGAATTTTGCTTTCATCAAATCCATCTGAAAGCTCATGGGAAGCTCCTTTAAAAATACCCCAAGCCGTTTTGCAAATTAATATCCCTACAATAATTGCAGTCAGCGTATCAATCCAAGCCATATTTAATTGCGAGGCAAATATACCAATCGCTGTGCCTATACTTACCCAAGCATCCGAAAGATTATCTTTTGCGACTGCCATAAGAGCTTTACTTTTAATTTTGTTAGCTAAATTTTTGTTATATCGATAAACAAAATACATAGCAAGTCCTGAAAACACACCTACATAGGCAGCTAAAATATCTGGGGTCTCTTTTCCTCCTTGAAAAATAGAACCAATACCATTAATCAATACTTGCAGACCAACTGCCATCATAATAAAAGAAGCAATCATTGATGCAATGGATTCACTTTTCCAATGTCCATACCGATGATTCTTATCGGGCGGTTTTTGTGCTAACTTGAGTCCTATCAGAACAGCTATCGATGCAATAATATCAGTTGTATTATTTAAACCGTCCGCTTTTAGAGCATCTGAGTCACTTATATATCCAATTACCAACTTTAAAATAGAGAAGAAGATATAAGCAACAATACTAATGATTGCTCCACGTTCTCCTAATTTAAGATTTCCATATTTTTGCTCATCCACGCAGTAATCCTCCCACCGAAGTACTTGTATGAATATCATACAATAGCAAAAACGGGTGGGTCTACAGAAATCTTTTTATATCAATCTATATTAGTAAGCAATGTGCAAGTAAGTTGTCTTCATGAAAACTTTCTATTAATTTTCCTTATTAAAACTTTTTATATTACACTAATGCTGCCCCGTTAGTTTTAAGTGAAAATAATCATAAAATTATGTTGTCACTTATTTATTTTATGAATTCAGTTTACAGTAAAACACTTAATTAAATAAGTCCTTTTACAACGAAACACCCCCTTAGATAAAATCTAAAGGGATAAAACGGTGCAACTTTTTACAAACGGTACGACTTTATTTCAAACCCACTTTTACTTATTTCATTCTTTTAAAGATCAAATTTATCGAGTAACTTCTTCATATTACTTTGCTGTTTATTTTCTCTGGAATCTTTCACTTGTGTTTCATCCCCAGTGATATTTGGAAAGTGTTTAGTTAGATCATCTAGGGAAACATTTTTCTCTTTATGTTCTTCCATATTAATTAGTTTTTCTGTAATGTGATGTTGATTTATTTGGGAGCTTTTTACATCCTTTAAATGTGGATAGATACTTGAAACAACTATATCATTATAGAGTTTCTCATAGTGCTTCGCACGTTTTTCTTGTTTCTTAGCTTCACTTTTTAATGATTCCATTTCGGTAATCGCTTTATCGAATCTTTCTTCTTTTAATTTATAGTCTTTTAGTTCCTTGTAAAAATCATATAACAAAATTTCCAGTTCAAGTAGTTCATTTTTAAGTGCAGGCTTATCATTGCCATACTTTTTAAAGATTAAATCAACACTAGGCAATATTGCATCGATTGACTCTCCTATTGATATGTCCGGAAGGACTGGGTTGTTTAATTCATCAATAAATTCTCTCATTCGACGACTCCATGTGTTTCTTCCCACATTGGTTTCCCTTTCAAGAAAGGAAGGAGTCAGTTTCTTACCATGATGTTTATATTTTGCGTTTAATGCCAACTGCCTTAATTCATCATCTGACCATTCAGCAGGTCGTCCACGACCTTTATTAGTATTTTTTGTCAAACGCCTCAACCTCCATCAAATTCGAGTCAATGATCGTTTTCATATCCATATAAGTTAATAAATTTCTAGATGTTGACTTGAGTAAATCATCATTGCCTCGTATAAATGATTTTGACAGATTAAGCGATAAATCCCTCATTAATTCAATCGATTCCCTAATCTCTTTTTCTAGCTCTATTGAAGAGTCTGCTAGCCAATCCATGGCTTCCTTCTGGTCATTTAATGCTGAGTTAAAAGCAAAATTTGAGCAGTATTTACATGATTCAATACACGTCTCAGGAAAAACAGATTGTTCTTCCATACAATAGCCGAACTTCACTCTACCCACAATCCTATTAAAATCAAATTCATCAGTATTTACTGCTCTACCTCTATCGTAAACATATCTTTTCCAGCCGATAATACCATTGTTCATCTTACTGCTTACATGGCTCTCTAATCTTTTCTGAGCCATACGGTAAACATAGGACTGTGAAAAATGCTCTGCATGTGAATAGTAACTGTATTGACTTCTAATTTCATCATGTCCGGCCATTCGTGCAATTGAGAGCATGTTAAAACCTTGTAGTGCCATGTTAATGATAGCAAAATGTCTAGTGTCAGCAGACTTTATTCTTTCAAGGTCGTACTTTCCATATATTCCTTCAACTATTTCTTCGTAAAAATCTTTTTTTAATAAATCAAAATCTCGTCTGTTAATTCTTTCATTTTTCTTAGGTATCTTTACTTTTCGATACGCAAATAATAATTCTACTGGAAAGAAATATTCTGATTCTGAATCAATAGATTTCAATTGTTGAATAGCGTTTTTAATAAATCTGTATGTCTTTTCATCAATTTCAATAGATTCATACCGATTTTCGCCGCCAGGGGAATTGGCTTTATTCTTTATCCTTGGTACTTTAATTCGATAGGCTGAAAGCTTATTTTCATTAAATTCTAGACAATCCTTTTTTAACGATAAGAACTCTGACGGTCGCATTGGTATAATGTTGGTTAATAACCACCACATCATGATGGGTAAAAACTCTAGTGTTTCATCTGTAGGATACTTTCGAAAATAATCATTTACAACATCGTCAAAAATCATAATATCTTCAAAGTTTGGCAATTCCCTAGTTGTCTTTTTATGCAGTTGTTGATTGTTACAAATATCAATTATTTTATCGGTTTTATTAGTATTATAAAAAGAAACAAATCTTTTTATGTCAATAGACATTTGGTATCCTTGATATGAATACGACTGATTTTGCTTTTCTAAAAGAACTTCTAAATTTTTCAAGTTATTTAATCCATGGCTTTCAAGAATAGCCTTTTTTATTAAGGCTACTTCATTGTATACAGTAATAGGAGTTCTTCCAGATAATAACCTAACAATAGAATACGCTTTTAATGCAAGGTTAAATTCTTGATAGACTTCAATATCAAACTTTATGATAATTAAATGGTCGGATATACTACATGGCAACTCCCAATATATTTGGTCAAATGATCCATATACATGATTGTTCTCAACCAGTTGATTGAACATTTTTTTATATTTATTTAAATCAAAAGTATCATATTTAACATTTTGTTTACTCTCTATTACTTCATTTTCATTAACCGATCCTAGTGCTACTTTTATTTGCATAATACACCTTCTTTCTATCATTCTATTGAAATCTTATGGGCTATAGTTTCTATCTCTTGCCATGTTTCTTTCGTTGGTATATGTGCATTTACTTTTTCATCACCAAATGCGATACGAGCCTCTTTCCAAATTAACAATGCATGCATGAGGAACATTGATTCCTTTTTAATAATCATCTCATTCGTTAAATTCTTTAGGCTATTAATGAGCCTATTTAATTCTTCATTCAATTGAATTAACATTATATTTCCAGGAATTACATATTCGCAGGAAAAACAGTTAGATAATCTTGGGTTTTTACAATTAGGGAAAACGAGACATTGCGCATTTTCATTTTTGGATGGAAGCTTTCCATTTGCCAACTTAGTTATGATCTCTCGAATTTCCTCCTTTGAATACCTTTTTAATTTGGAAATTACAGTTTGCCTTTTCTTGTAGATATTCTGTATAAACGTTTCGATATTATTAGTATTATCTTCTAAATGGATTGGGACTAAGTTATTGTGAGCATACTCTGCCATGTTTTCTAAATGATAAGGAGCGAGATCCTCCCGAATTTTTTCAATAAGATTACTCCTTTCTTCTAAAGTGTCTTGGGCATTTTCAAATTGTGAAACATATAATATTAAGTAATTATATAACCAACCAAAATGTCCTCTTTTAAAAAGATTATATGAAACACGATTGATCGATCCATCTTTATTTGTAGACTGTATATATCTGCTTGTTGAATCGGCTTTTTTATGTGAACGTGAAACCTGGCTCAAATGTAATGCTAGGTCACTATCTTGTCCATCTTCCTCTGTGATAGAATAAAAAAGGTATGTTGCAACGGTTCTGTTCATTTTTAGAGAACTAAATTGAAAATCTGATGCTGACTTCAATCTGTGGAAAAACTTTTTGTGACCAGCTTTTCCTGATGTTTTAATATTATTAAAAACACCTTCTAAAAAAGTCTCTAAAAGCAATTCACTTTCTTCTACTTTCCTGTGCAACTCAGATATTGCTAGTGCATATGCTAGAGGCTCCACTAAATCAGGTGCTACAAGAAATGTTAATAATTCATCAGTTTTACTAGTCCTCTTATTACGAAAATGTAAATACAATTGATTAATAATTAATTGTGAGTCAAAATCCGATAATTTATTTTCAATAAACCAATCCTGTGATGTAATATCAATAGACTCTAAGTCAATAGTGGGTGTATTCATAATTAAATCTTGCCCTCTAATAAAGTCAGTTAATAATAGTATGGTATAAACCCACATATTTGCGTAAGATCTATTGTTAACTGCATACGGTATATGCATTTTCACCATTTTTACATATTGATATAACTCATGGAATAGTTCAGGTGAATAAATATCTTGGTCATTGATTCTGCTTCTATTAGTCGTTACTAAAGCATATTCTACATCTGTATCCATGTTTTTTTGACCGTATACATATCTTAGAAATGGAATAAGCACCTTCTTTTCACCCTTTTTAAAAGGTGATTTTTCATGTAACATGTCTTCAATTCTTTCTGTAGAAATCAAAAATATTTCATTGTTAATTTCGTTAATCATTTTATTGTAAAAACGTTTATATAAGAGCACCCGATCTCTTCGGTAGCTGGCACTGCCATTCATGCTGTTTATTTGTAATAAGCCGTATTCAGTGAATAGTTCTTTAGTTTCGTGTAGATTTTCATCAATCTGAATTGAGTCAATAAATTCCTTCAGTTCGTTATATGCCACTTTAGGGGTAAATTCTATTTTTTTATTTGCTTTCATTCTTTTGCTTTCAAAATCTTTAATGTCTTCCTCAGGTATGAACCAATGCCTACCTGCCTTGAAGGCATTTGGAAATTTATTGTATTTTGTGATTAAAGTACTTATAGAACCTACATGTGCATATCCCAGTCTCTCGGCAGCCTCGTTAACAGTTAAAGTATTTTGTTTAGCCTTAGCTGTTTGTTCTCTCTTTTTTAGATATTCTTCAAAAATTGATTTAGGAACCCACCACCTGCCTCGATATTTGAAAGTGTTTGAAAGGATTCCTTTATTAAATAAATTTGCTGCTTGATGTTTTGTTAGTTTTAACTGCTTTTGTATATCAGAAATACTTAAATGATTTTTTATCTTTGGATCACTTTTTATAGGTATGTATTTCTTATGGTTTTTATTTTTGTTACTAGGTTTTTTATTTTGTTTAAGATAATTTTTCTTCTTACCTACTTCAGCCTTTAGAGTTTCTAAGTCTCTCTTATGTATCCACCACTTACCTTTATATTTAAATGATTTCGGGAGTCTACCATTCTTTAAATAATTTAGGACAGTTGAAACGGATTTGTACCCTAGTATATTAGACGCTTCAATAACATTAACATGGTTTTCAGTGTTGTGTTCTTTCTCATATTTTTCTATATCTCTTATTGGAATCCTCCATCTGGATATATCGTCTTTAAAGGCATTTGGGAAAACACCCTTGCGAATCATTTCAGAAACAAGTGGAGCTGACTTTTTTTCTAACCTTATTGCAGTTTGGGTTGTGTCTAATGTCTCTACCCGTATCTCTTCTATAGATTCTATATCGGTTAACGGAATTCTCCACTTTCCGCGGTATTTAAAGGCATTTGGTAATATAGACCTTTCTATTAATTGGATAACTGAAAAAGTATGATTATAACCAAGCCTATCCATTGCTTGTTTAGTGGTTAAACTGTTGTTCTGAATTTCCATATGTTTATTAATATCACTAAGAGGTATTTTCCATTGTCCACGAAGCTTATATGCGTTTGGAAAGAATTTATTGTGTATTAGATTAATGATAGCTTCTCTGGATTCATAATTTAATAGTTTTGCAGCTTCTTTTGCATTGATGGTTTTATCACTTAATTTCTTTTCAAAACTTTGCACGTCCTTATGAGGAATACACCAGTTTCCTGAGAAATCCTTATAGGCATTTGGAAACTCGTTTTTATTTATCAAATATCTTACGTATGCGATTGAACTAAGATTAAGTTTATTACAAACTTGGTGAACATTTAATGTATTTAATTTTTCTTCTTCAATTATTCTTATATCGACTTCTGGTATCCACCATTTACCGTTGTACTTAAAAGCATTTGGAAATATGGATCTTTTAATTAAGGAAGGGACTCTGCCTTCCTTATACCCTAGACGCTTAGCTGTTTGTTTTATGTCTAGACAATATTTAGTTTTGTTTAACAAAAATTCATAGGCTTGTATATCCTCTAGTGGTATCCTCCACCCCTTACCTGCTTTAAAAGCATTAGGGAATTTACCATTTTTAATCATTGTGCCGATATCATCGCTTCTTTTTATACCTAATCTTTCAGCAACCTGTTTAGTGGTTAAAATTTTTTTCCTGGAAAAATCCATATTTGCTTTCAAATAAATCACTCGTTTCTAGAAATAAGTTTAGGTAAATAATCTTCATGCATATTTGAAAATTTACTTTCAATTTTTTTATGAATTCTTTCTGTAGAAACCATGTATGTTAAAGAAGAATCAATGTTCGAGTCTCCACGAAGATGAGCTATTTCATATGGGTTTTCTGCGTCCTCAGCAATGATGTTTGTGAAGGTTCCACGACCGATATGTGTTGACCACTTCATATACTTAAGATGCTTGGCTATAAGTTTCTGTTCATTATCACCATGATTTTCAAGCAAGTTAATAAAATAATCCTTTGTCTTTTGGAAGTATTGTCGATAACTTCTTTGTGATAAAGCTTTGCCATCCCTGTTTATAAACAATGCATTACTATTATCAATAGGCTTATAAAGTTTTATATGATCTCTGAATAGACTATGCCCCCAATCATTAACTTCGAGTACTCTTTGAGTACGTGCCTTTTTAACAGAGGAGTGTTCCTTCAAATCAGTTCGAAAGTTTTGATTTTGAAGTTTTAATATAAAATCACCTTCCCGCATTCTTCTAGCTACTTGTGTTCTTTTTAAATTCACTACTTCGGAAACTCTAAGACCACCAAAAATCTGGAAGTATAACCCCAAGGCAATAGGTTTAGCGACGGTAATTGCCACTTCCAGTAACAATGGAATGTAACTAATCGGTAATGTGTGTTCAATTTCTTTATTTGTTTTGGTAGGGTACAACGGTTTGAAAGGGGATTCAAAATATGTTCCTAAGTGTGACTCTTTTTTCTCAAAGGCATTCTTGGATACATTGGTAATCACATCGATTTTTACTAACCAGTAATAAAAGTGTGTTAATGTCCTTTCAGCATCTTTTACAGTAGATCTTTTTACACCAGTTAGAGTCAAATCATTTAGATACTGAGTTCCATGTACAATGTTTAAATCACATAATGTTGATATATTTAACTTTTTTCTATTATCGACTAAATAGTTTAGAAACTTAACGACATTATTTGCATGTTTGCGCTGAGTGTTATATTGTTTGTTCTTCCAATTATCAGTGATAAACTGACTAATTGGATGGATAACGTGGATGTCTAAGTCTGTGTTCTTAAGTCCAATGACAGCAAAGTGTTTTTTATCAATGTCTCCATTACTGTGAAACACATAATCAATCCAAATAGAAATTGTACTGAACCTAATGGATTCGTTCTTGTCTAAACTAATAATATTGTTTGCATTCAAACAGTTTTCCTCCCACATTTTATGTGCATTTTATTAATTATTCAATATAGTAGATATGTAATTATGTTAACGATAACAATATTCTAACTTCTGTGCAATAACTATTTGAATTTTTTTCTTATATTCTTTCTACCCCCTAATCCTACAAGATTTATCCCCCTTTATATACCTTTATATATGTGCATTTACATTATGTGCGATATTATGTAGATAAGCTGGACGTGAAGGTGAGCATGTTGCCCGCTGGATCATCGATAAAGCACGAGTCAATAAACCGGTTAAAAGGTTATGGATTTCCTCTGTCACAGATAAAGCAATCCGTGACGGATTCAAGAATCTGCAGCCAGGTGATAAATATATTAATTTATACGACTCCGCGGTTGCTCGCTCTGAAGCAGATTGGTATGTTGGCTTGAACGCAACCCGGGCACTCACAACGAAATTCAATGCTCAGTTATCCACTGGACGGGTGCAGACACCGACACTTGGCATGGTGGCGACGAGAGAAAAAGAAATCAATGAATTTAAACCGAAAACATACTATGGTCTACAGGCGAAAGTTACGGGTGGCGTCACGTATACATGGCGGGATGACAAGAATAATACTCGCATCTTCCAGAAAGAAAAGGCAGACAAACTTTTCCAGTCTTTAAAGGGAGAAACATTAACAATTGACCGAATCGATAAGGCAGCCAAGAAAAAATACGCGCCGCAACTCTATGATTTAACCGAACTGCAGCGTGATGCGAACCGCTTATTCGGATTCTCCGGTAAACAAACCTTATCGATTATGCAAAGTCTTTACGAACGCCATAAAGTTTTGACCTATCCGCGAACCGATTCAAGGGTGATCTCAACGGATATTGTCCCAACCCTGAACGAGCGGCTTGAAGCATGTGGAATCGATCAATACGCAAGCGTTGCCCAGACGATTCTTAGAAAAGGAATTAAAAAACTGCCAAAATCAGTTGTCGATAACGCGAAAGTAAGTGATCACCACGCGATTATTCCTACAGAAGAGCCGGTCTATTTGTCAAATCTCGATGCAAAGGAACGCCGCATTTATGATTTAGTCGT
Source organism: Oceanobacillus alkalisoli (assembly GCF_021556485.1). Lineage (GTDB taxonomy): Bacteria > Bacillota > Bacilli > Bacillales > Amphibacillaceae > Oceanobacillus > Oceanobacillus alkalisoli. The sequence continues at coordinate 41,196 of NZ_JAKGBW010000024.1, forward strand.
CAAACGGTTCTTAGCTGTCCTAATGGACCCTTATGAATATGAACAAACAACGATTCATGCGAGAATTTCCGAGGAAGCTTTTACAGCAAACGGAAGAATTATTAAAAACCAAGGCTGGAGAACGCTTTACGACCGAAGTTTTGACGAAGATGATTTTGATAATCAGTCTCTTCCAAGTGTAAAACAAGGAGATACATTCACAAACTTCACCCTCAATTTAACGAATGGTGAAACAAAGCCGCCAGAACGATTTACGGAAGGTGCTTTGCTGCAAGCGATGGAAAATCCAGTCCGCTATATGGATGCAGATGAAAAACATTTGGCAGGCACCTTACAAAAATCAGGTGGAATCGGCACGGTCGCAACCCGAGCTGATATTATCGACAAGCTCTTCAACAGTGAATATATGGAGTTAAAGGGCAAACACATTTTCATCACACCAAAGGGTAAACAATTGCTTGATCTCGCTCCAGAAGACTTGCGCTCTCCTGCTTTAACGGCTGAATGGGAACAGAAGTTGAGCCTAATAGCCGACGGAAAACTGAACAAAAATAAATTTATCGCTGAGATCAAAGATTACACGAAAGAAATTATTCAAGAAATCAAAGCAAATGACGCGACATTCAAACATGATAATATTACTGGCACAAAATGTCCGGACTGCGGTAAATTAATGCTTGAAGTGAGAAACAGACACGGGCGCATGCTCGTCTGTCAAGATCGCTCCTGCGGACATAAGAAAAATATCGCCAAACGCACCAATGCCCGCTGTCCGAATTGCCATAAACGGTTGGAACTGCGCGGGGAAGGTGAGGGCCAAATCTTCACCTGTTCTTGCGGACACCGTGAAAAACTTTCTACCTTCAATAAAAGAAAGCAACATGAGAAAAAACATAAAGTATCGAAACGCGATGTCAACAAATACCTTAAAAACCAGGACGACGGCTTTAAAAACAACGCCCTCGCCGAACAGCTCGCAAAACTTAGAGATAAAAAGTAACACAAATGGGACAAAGGCGGAAGCGCCCGTTTAGCAACGTACAAACTGGAGCACTTCGAGGGGGAGATAAAGGAAACATGCCCCTTTAGGGGGTAGACGTGAGTTGGGCCTTGGCTCGTACTTAGTCGGCCTTCCTTTCCTCTTTGAGTTGATGTTGACTTTCACCACAAGGGTATAAGGGCGACTAAGCCTCACAAAGATCAAACGGCTAAGTCTTCTTTATCGATTGAAGAAGTGTGAAGTTTGGGACTGCGCATTGCTCGTCCCACTAAAAGATCTGCTAGTTGCTGGGCGCAGAGCGGACATGGCTAGCGCTAGTAACTTTAGTTATCCACAATTTTTTTATTTTATAGTTACCTATGCAAGGACAAAAGCTCTGACCCCCCATGCCTCGCCGCAACTGGGACAGAGGGTCAGAGCTTTTGTCCCATTAAACCATAAATAAACCCTGTATCGAGTTTTTCCAATACAGGGTTTATTTGAATAACGTATTTATTCACTAGACTCCAGCTTCTCATCTTTATATGCCTCTTTTAAATCGTCTTGCACTGTATTTTTCTCCATCGAAACACCATTTCGGTAAGCCGATCGATTAATAAGTAAAGCACCAAGAGGAGCTGTCATAAAGACAAATAATATCGCCAATAGAATCTTAACATTAAAGATCCCTTCTGGAATAAAATAAATGAAAGCTGCAATCATGAGAGAGATCATTCCAAATGTGGAACTCTTCCCAGCAGCATGAACCCGGCTATACACATCATGCAGCCGTATTACCCCAATCGCACTTAGAAAAGTGAAGAAAGAACCTACGATGAGGAAGAAACTAGTAATGATTTCAGTCGTCGTCAAATACAGCACCCCTTTCAATAAACTTGGACATGGCGACCGTTCCGACAAACGAAAGGATACTTAACACGAGAGCGACTTCAGAATAAGCAATTGTATCCTGCAAGATCATAATAATGCCGATGAAACCGACTAACGTCACACCAAACGCATCAAGTCCGACTATCCGATCACTTACCGTCGGACCAATGAGGATTCGGATTAAAAAGATAAGTAATGAAATCATAATGACGATAAGCACTGTATATACAATAATCGTAAACATTACTTCGTCACCTCCATAATCGCCCGTTCAAAGCTATTATGAATATCTTCTATCATCTCATCCTCATCTGGAACATCGATGGCATGAATATAAATGGTCTTATTATCGGGCGAAAAGTCCATCGAAACCGTTCCCGGTGTAAGCGAGATTAAAGCCGCGAGCAGTGTAATTTCGATCTCCGTATTGAGCTTCGTGCGTACGGCGACAATTCCAGGCTGATGGTCCATCTGCGGCTTTAACACAACTTTCACCATATCGATATTCGCTTTTGTTAGTTCTATGACAAACAAGAAGAATAACTTCACCACAGCCCAAAGCCTTATTTTGCGCAGGTCAACTTTCACCATGAGAAACTTCCTCATCAAGTAAAGAATCAGGATACCAATCAGATAGCCGAATACGAAGCTCGCTGGTGTAAAACTGCTTTGTAAGAACATCCATAGCACTGCGATTAATATATTGAGTAAAATTTGAAATGCCATATTACCTACTCCTTCAGCACAGAGTCAATATAGATTTGTGGGTCCATAATTTGCTCCGCTACCTCTAATGAATATTGGAACATCGGCTCAGCAGCTAGTCCAAGGATGATTGTTAATGCGACAAGCGGTGCGATTGGTGCAAGTAATTTACCAATCTTGATTTTCGCTTGCTCTTCGGTATGTTTCTGTTTACCCCAAAACGCGTAACCAAAGATTTTCATCATCGAGAAGAGGGTTAGTAAACCAACTAATAAAGCTACTCCGGCAATTACATACTGTCCTTCCTGGAAACCAGCAAGTATAATCGGAAACTTACTGAAGAACCCACTAAACGGCGGGATCCCGGCAAGGGAAATAGCACTGATAAAGAAGAGCCAAGCGAGCCATGGATGGGTTTTAAGCAATCCACCCATTTGCTTTAAATCACTTACGCCAGTTACACGCTTAGCCGCTCCTTCAAACAGGAAGAGCGCTGTTTTAACAATCATATGGTGCGCTATGTAATATATCGCTCCCGCAACAGCAAGCGGAGTAAAAATCCCAAGCCCCATCACCATGTAACCGACCTGGCTGATGATGTGATAGGATAAGATTCGCTTAAAATCGAACTGCGAGACGGCTCCAAGTACCCCTAACAACATTGTAAACCCAGCCGCAACGGTAATAATAATTTTATGCGTAAACCCAGCATCATGGTAAAAAATTAACGTAAACACGCGGATAGTTGCATATATTCCAACCTTTGTCAGCAACCCACCGAATAATGCTGCAATTGCTGCAGGCGGTCCGAAGTAGGATTTCGGTAACCAGAAATAAAGCGGGAACAAGGCCCCTTTCGTTGCAAATACAATAAAGAGCATCATCGCAATCGTATTGATCACCCCTGTCTGCTCAAGCTCAGCAATTCGTTCAGACAGATGCGCCATGTTTAGTGTCCCTGTCACCGAATAAAGCCAAGCAATCGCAACAACAAATAATGCAGAGGAGAACACATTGATGATTACGTATTTAAACGACTCACGGAGCTGGTATTTTGTACCACCATGGACAATCAGCCCGTAAGAAGCGAGTAACAACACTTCGAAAAAGACAAACAGGTTGAAAATATCCCCGGTTAAAAATGCACCGTTCACTCCAACAAGCAGAAAGAAGTAAAATGGATAAAAATAAAATCTTTCCCTTTTCGGTGTAATTGTTTTAAAAGCAAAGAATAGACAAGCTGTAGCAATAATAGCCGTCAACAATAGCATCAGAGTCGCAAACATATCAGCGACAAGCACAATTCCAAAAGGTGCTGACCAATTCCCTGCTTCAAGCACGATGATACCATCCATATAAACAAGAACCGTTAAATAGATAGTAAAAAGGAGGAGTGCAATAGATGTTAGTCCACTAATTACACGTTGGAGTTTGTGATGCTTAGCAAATATGAGTAGTATCGCCCCGATAATAAACGGAATGATGATCGGGAGTATAATTATATTATTCATCAGCAGAACCCCTTAATTGATCTAGATCTTCAGTTTTATGTTCTTTATATGTTCGGTATCCCAAGACAAGCAACATCGATGTCACCCCGAATGAAATGACAATCGCTGTCAACACAAGCGCTTGCGGCAAAGGGTCCGTAAAATTCTCCTCTCCAATATTTAAGATTGGCGGTGCACCCCGTTGCAATTCAGACATTGTAATCAAGAGTAGATGCACACCATGTGATATTGTCAATGTACCAAGGATGACCCGTATTAAATTTCTCGATAGCAATAAATAAACACTTACTGTAAAAACAATTCCAATAACGATTGACATTACGATTTCCATTATTCATCATCCCCCGCAATCACTAAAATAATTGACATCGCTGCTCCGACTACAACGAGGTATACTCCTAAGTCAAAGGATAATGCGGTTGTCAATTCCACTTCACCGAAGAATGGAATATGAAAATAATCAAAGAACTGGGTGAGAAATGGATAATCGAATAACATACTTGCAATACCAGTTCCTACCCCAAATAACAAACCGATCCCGATAAGAATCGTGAAATCAAATGGAATTACTTTTTTCATAATTTTTTTATCAAAGGCAAGATACAAAATTAAAAATGCACTTGCCGTCATTAAACCACCAATAAATCCTCCACCCGGGGAGTTATGCCCCGCAAAAAAAAGATAAAAAGAAAAAGCAAAGACGATAATAGTAATATATCGCATGGCTGTTTGGAGCATCATATTGTTTGCCGGGCTTTTCCTCATACGTCTTCACCTTCCTTTAATCTGAGTTTAATAAATGAGATGACCCCGAGTGCGGCAATAGCCAGCACGAGAATCTCAAGCATTGTATCCAATCCACGAAAGTCAACAAGAATAACGTTAACAATGTTGTAACCACCTGCAAGTACTTTCGAGTTTTCAATAAAGTATTCTCGAATCGACGAAAATCCAGTTTCACTACCAAATGCAAAGGCACTAATGGACACTAAGGTAATCATTGCACCAACAGATATCGATACAATCAGATTAACGATTTTCGTAGAGGATTTTATTTTTTCTTTCTTCAGTTTAGGTAAATGAACAAAGACGAGCATGAATAAAATAACGGACACCGTTTCAATGAGCAATTGGGTGAGTGCCAAATCAGGTGCACGGAATATCGTGAACATAATGGCGACAAGATAACCTGCCGCACCTGTTACAATGATTGCTGTCATCCGATTATTGATGAACGGGACAGCGACAATCGATGCAACGAAAGCAATGAGGACAAGCCACATATATGGTTCGACCGGTGATAAATTATCCGTACTCAGCATAAATCCATCGTACTTGAACATCGTATAAAAAATGAGCAGCACCATAAACACACACATATAAACAAAGTAATCCCGTAATCTACCGGTTATTTGCGCTCTTGTAATCACTTGCGAACCTTTAATCAGACCATCATAACCTTGGTCATAGACATAGTTGAAGATATCCTGCTCCGTCTGGTAAAAACCGAACTTAGACCACTTGCTCATCGTACGGTACAGAAGAATCCCGATAAGAAATACACCAATCGTCATCCAGAGTTCCAAATTAAACCCGTGCCAATGCGTGATATATACTTCAAATCGTTCTCCTGCAGATAATATTCCTGGCAGGATGGATTGCATTGCCGGTTCAATAATGGAATATGCCAAGATATGCGGGAACAATCCGAATACAATAACGAGTGTAATTAAAACAATTGGACTGATCAGCATGCCAAATGGTGCTTCACGTACTTTATTGACATTGAGCTTTTCCAATTGGAACTTGCCACGAAATGTTTTAAAAAATAGAATGGCACAATATAGAAACGTGAATATACTCGCAAACCAAGCAATGATCGGAAGGAACATCCCCCACGTATCCAAATTGAAAATTCCGTATTGGGAAGCTTGAACCATCCCTGTAAAAAACAATTCTTTCGACAAGAAACCGTTTAGCGGAGGAATTCCTGCCATCGCAGCAAGGCCGAACAAGGAAATCGTTGCCGTAATCGGCATGAACGTCATCAACCCACCGAGTTTACGAATATCACGCGTTCCCGTTTGATGATCTACAATTCCTGCTGCCATAAATAAACTTCCTTTAAAGGTTGCATGGTTTATTAAATGAAATACCGCAGCAAGAATCGCTGTCGTATAGAGCAGGTTATCACCATCATTAAAGTAATAAGCAGCCGAACCAGCGCCAAGTAGACTCATAATCATTCCAAGCTGACTGACTGTGGAAAATGCCAAAATTGATTTCAAGTCTTTTTGCCGTACTGCTTGAACAGAGCCCCAAATCAATGTAGTAAGCCCTGCCAGTGTAATGATCCAGAACCATGTTGCCCCGCCACCGAAAATTGGAGTTACACGAGCAACGAGATAGATTCCCGCCTTAACCATTGTAGCTGAGTGCAAGTATGCACTGACTGGAGTTGGCGCCTCCATAGCATCGGGCAACCAGATGTGGAATGGAAACTGTGCTGATTTTGTAAATGCACCAAGCAACACGAAGAGCATTGCTGGAATAAACAAGGAGCTTGCCGTGACAAGATCCACATTCGCGATAATTTCCCTAATACTGAACGTCCCAGTCATCACATAAATGAGCGAGAATCCACCAAGCATGCTTAAGCCGCCGAAAACGGTAATAAACATCGACTTTTGTGCTCCATATACCGATTTCTCACGATGGAACCAATAACTGATCAGGAGTGCGGAAGAGATGCTCGTAGCTTCCCAGAATACATAAAGAACAATCAGGTTATCGGATAAGACGACTCCAAGCATCGCACCCATAAATAAGAGAAGATAGACATAAAAGTTATTCAATTTCTCCTTTTTATCTGCTAAATAGTAAATCGAATATAAAACGACAAGCACACCTATACCGGTTATCAATAAGGCAAACAAGAGGCTTAAACCATCCACATATAAGTCAAAGTTTATCCCGAGTGAGGGGACCCAAGGAACATGCTCCGTAACGGTACCCCCGTCCCTTGTTACCGGCAAATAGTTAAAATAATAAATAAAAAGTACGAGCGGCAGAATAAGAACGAACCAACCTGTATGTATTTTTCGGAAATACTTATATAATAATGGAATAAATATTGCTAACAAAAAGGGAGAAATAGTAGCCCAATGTAAGAGTGTCAAATAAATTCCTCCTTTTCTCTAGAAAGCTTTAATAAGTTTTTATCTAGACACCGTATTCTAGTAATTCTAAGATATCGCACTATTCATTTGAGAACGTTCCCTTTAATCCGCTTACTCATACTATTATCCCTACTCACCCTTTCACCTATACCAAATAAAAAAAGAGCCTGAAAAAAGGCATAATTCGCCCTTTGTTGACAGACTCCTCCATGGTGGTGCACTTATCTACTTTTCGATTATTAATAGTTTAACTTACTTTACCAAAAAAATAAAGGTTGAACCGTAAATTTATTCGAAAAACTTTTCTTCACACGCTAAACATATCTCTTTTTGTCGACTAGCAAAGTAAGATGAGTTTGTGCTATGACAGGCTTTGACAAAGTTCTATTTTTGCTTTCCAGTAATCAATTCCCATACAGGTCTTTCGACTATGCCCAGCTCTATGTCATACACAACATTTCCGCGGACGATTGTTTTTGTAACACGGCAGCCAATTTTCCGCCCTTCATAGGCACTATGTTTGTTTTTATAATAAAGATTTTCACGTTCGACTACATATTCGCGGTTCGGATCGATTAAAATAATATCGGCATCCTTCGTAACAGCTAATGCACCCTTATTAGGTAATTGAAATCGTTTGGCCGGATTTGCAGCGATTTGTTTAGCAAATTCATGAACAGGCATGCCACGGTGTTTAACTGCCAAATCAAACATTAAATCAACACTGTTCTGTGCTCCGCTGATTCCGCCCCAGGCTTCAAAGATATTCCCTTCTTTCAGTTCTTCCGTACAAGGCGAGTGGTCAGAAGCAAGCCAGTCGATATTACCAGCCAACAGTTCATCCCACAGCTTTTCTTGATCTCGAGTTCGTCTAAGCGGTGGTTGACACTTGCCCTTGGAACGATTTGCTCTACATCTTCTGCGGTAAGCGCAAAATAATGCGGGCAGGATTCTACCGTCACGTCCATACCACTCTCACGCGCTTTTACAATTCGTTGGATTGCTTCAGAAGAACTGATATGGACAAAGTGAAGCTTACAGCCTGTCTCTTTTGCAAAAAGCAAAGCCCTTTGAACTGCTACCACTTCGGTAAATATCGGCCGGGAATCAACATAATCACCAGACTCGTCCTTCCTTCACGAATCATTTCTACATAACTTGTTGTTCCACCGGCTGCAAGACATGAGTATCGACTATTCCCGGTAAAACAAATTGATTGCTAGCATCAATGATTTCTTCTGTTTCCTCTGTTATATCTTCTGCTATTACAGCAATGGAACCGTCTTTGATTCCGATGTCCACTTGATAAACACCGTCCGTCAATACGACATTTCCATTTTTAATTACGATATCTAGCGCCATTGTCAGTGCTCCTCCTTTTGTTTCTTGGAAAAGCGAATGATACTCCCAAACGCGTGCTTGAGCTTTTGGTTTCCTCTAGCTTAAGCACGCAGGAGCTCTCTGAACTTCCCGCGCTTCCGGTTGATAAGTCAACATCGCCTCACTGCGTTCGGCGTGTTTCCTTTATCTTCCTGCACCGCGATCCAGTTCAGATGCTCCTAAACACGTGCTTTCACTTTTGGTTTGATTTGTGTTCCTGTTTTGCCTTGCATGGCTTGGTCGGCTTGGTCGAGGGAACAGATGATGGCTCGTTGGCCGGTTTGGGCAAATTTGATTGCTGCTTCCATTTTTGGACCCATGCTGCCTGCTGAGAAATGGCCTTCACTTACATATTTATTCGCTTCTTCCAAAGTAACTTCAGTAAGTATCTCTTGTTCAGGTTTCCCGTAATTGATATATACATTATCTACATCGGTTAAAATCATAAACAGATCTGCATTAATTTCTTCTGCTAACTTAAAGGCGCTGCGGTCTTTGTCAATTACAGCATCGATTCCTTCATACGTTCCATCGTCCTGTTTCACAACCGGAACACCGCCACCACCGCTTGCAACGACGATTGTCCCCATCTCTGATAATTGTTGAATGGTGCTAGATCCGATAATCGACTTCGGTTCTGGTGAAGCTACGACTCGTCTCCAACCTCTTCCTGCATCCTCTTTTACCGTCCAGCCTTTGTCAGAAGCCAACTGTTTCGCCTCCTCTTCCGAATAAAAGACACCAATCGGTTTGGAAGGGTCCTCAAAGTCTGGATCAGCACTTGAAACTTCTGTCTGAGTAAGCATGACAGTGACCGGAGTTTCATTATTTAATTTCAGTAATTCATTTCTTAATGCCTGTTCAAGCATATAGCCGATGAATCCTTGAGATTCCGCGCTGCAAATAACTAATGGCATTGCCGGAACAACATGCTTCGCTTCTTCATTTTGCCTTAGAATGTTACCTACTTGGGGACCGTTTCCGTGCGTAACAACAACCGTATGGCCTTGATTAATAATCCTCGCAATAACTTCGGCACTTTTCTGGACATTTTCAAATTGTGTTTCATAAGTTGCTTCCTGCCCTGGTTGTAAGATTGCATTTCCACCTAATGCAATGACAATTCTTTCTCCCATTATGTTTCCTCCTTTACGCCAAGAGACCAAGTAGGATACGAATTTATCTAACAAAATCCGAACTGTGACTCATTGACAACCAATTATTGATTCAACTTTTCACCCTGAGTTTGTTATCAGAGAATTTTCCTTTATGATATAGAATATCATAAATTCCTTTAATGCTTAATCATTTTTTTGATTTTTTAGCTATTGACTGCTAACCAACAATGTGATAGTATTTTAAAAATATTTAAAATCATCCATTACTTTTTTTGAATCTTGGACCTATTTATTAGGCAGGATTCTTTCTGTTTTTTAAGAAGGTAAAAAGATGGGTGGCTAGAAAGGAAGTTTAAAAGATGTGCAAAGATATCGGTAAACATATTCATATCATCCGGGAAGATGAACAGGTTCTCTATACGACAGCATGCCCGAAGTGTTTCGAACAATTATTAAAAAATCCGCAAGTTCTCGAACAACTAAAATCAAAATCATAAGGTGTGTGGAAAATGATATCCGATAATTGGATAAAGAAAGAGAGGTCAATCTGTAGGACCTCTCTTTTTAATGCTTTTACTTAGTTGGTACTTGGCGTAATAATCTCTGTCCGGATGGCTGTTGCGTCTGTATACCGCTCAAGTAATTTGCGATATTCCGCCAACCACTTTTCCAACTCTTCTTGTTCCAGGTGGAAAGCATAGATAACACTTAGGACTTCACGTTTCCCCTCCTGAATCATCGCCCGATTACTGTCGCTCGTTGGATTGCCAAATGCTCCTTCTTCATCAAATAATACGGGCAGGTTTTCAATATTAATGTCAAATTTACCAATCCCATCATAACGTTCTCCAGCTGGTGCCGGACGTAATTCAATTTTCCCGCTTAGTGCCTGATTATCATAAGAACCAATAGAATAACCAGAGCGGATGGAAATTAAATTATTGATTTCCACTACATTATTGATCTTATATAAGCCATTCCCCTTCACAATTCGTCGCAGCATCGCTTCTGATGCATTACGATACTGAGAAGGAGATTTCCCCAACGTTTTATAAGCTTCCCTCGTCTCCTGAATATGCGGAACTTGCGCGATTTCACTCAACTCATAGCGCAAGCCAGTCTCCTCCACCGTCTCATCAAAATAATCGAGCAACCGAGCATCACCCCAGAAATCAAAACCTCCACCATCTCGCCTCCCTTTGGGACAGAGGGTCAGAGTATTTGTCCCATTTTTCCTTCTACTTCATATATTGCCATAACTTTGAGGATGGGGACAAGGGGGGCAGTGTAACTGTCCCACCTGAAACGGGACAAATGCCCTGACCCCTTGTCCCCGCCAATGTTAAGTTTGAATTAATTTTCAGCTGGTTCCGTTGTTAGGAATGGATTGGCATGGTATAGTAATATTTCATTTTAGTATTTGCAGGTGGTGTTATTTGAATGAATAATAGAGAATCAATATTTAAAATCTGGTTAGAAATTTTTCTTGTATCAAGCCGGCTTGGACTCACATCCTTTGGCGGCCCGGTTGCGCATCTAGGTTACTTCCATGAGGAATACATCCGCAGACGGAAATGGATGGATGAAAAAAGTTACGCGGATCTGGTTGCTCTTTGTCAGTTCCTTCCAGGCCCAGCGAGTAGTCAGGTTGGAATCGGAGTCGGCGTCTTGCGTGGAGGTTTTATCGGTGGAATCATATCTTTTCTAGGGTTTACACTGCCTTCTGTTGTCGCACTCATTGTGTTCGCCTCATTCTTGCATACTTTTGGGATAGAAGATGCTGGCTGGATTAATGGATTAAAAATTGTAGCCGTTGTTGTCGTAACGCACGCCATTTTAGGAATGGCAAAAAACTTTACTCCAGATATACAGACAAAAGTAATCGCCTTGTTCGCTTTAATTCTGACATTACTTTTCCATTCCGCATATACGCAAATTGCTGCGATTATTATTGCTGGTCTCGTTGGCTTTATCATTTTCCGAAAAGAAAATACAGGAGAGAAAGAGACAAATATCAATTTCCCGATATCCAAAAGAATGGGAGCTATATGTTTAAGTTTATTTTTCGGTATTCTTTTCCTGCTTCCAGTTGTTCGTGGATTTACTTCAAATCAATGGGTCGAGCTATTTGATGGCTTCTATCGCTCCGGTTCTCTTGTGTTTGGCGGCGGACATGTGGTATTACCACTTCTCGAGCAAGAGTTCGTTCCAACAGGCTGGCTTAGTGAACAGGATTTCCTTGCAGGGTACGGTGCGACACAAGCGGTTCCTGGGCCATTGTTCACATTCGCCGCTTATATTGGCACCGTTATTAGTGGATGGCAGGGTGGACTGTTTGCAACATTTGCGATTTTTTTGCCAGCCTTTCTGCTCATTCTCGGTGCGTTGCCATTTTGGAATTCACTCCGAAAAAATTCAAAAATAAAAGCGGCTTTAATTGGTGTGAATGCTTCTGTGGTAGGTATTCTCCTTTCCGCACTTTACAATCCGATTTGGACAAGCTCTGTTCATGAGCCAGTCGACTTTGCTCTTGTAGCCGTATTATTCAGCATGCTGGCGTATTTCAAACTCCCACCCTGGATTGTCGTCCTCACCGGAGCAATTGGTGGATGGGCCATTAGTTTCCTTTAAGTCTTGTGCGACAATGGGGTCAGAGCAACCGTTCCACTTGAAGTGGGACAAGTGCTCTGTGATATGCTCCCTTTATAGTAGACAGAGAAATAATAAAAGATCTCTACTACTATAAAGGGAGTTTTTATTATGTCTGAGAAAGTAATGAAACACACATTGGATGAAAGGGTTCAAGCTGT
>NZ_JAKGBW010000025.1 GCF_021556485.1 Oceanobacillus alkalisoli
TGATAGGTTCGAGGTAGAAGCATGGTGACATGTGGAGCTGACGAATACTAATCGATCGAGGACTTAACTAACTTCTATATTTTGATGTCGTGATTTACTCTTATTTAGTTTTCAGGGTATGAATATATTTCATGTCTGGTAGCGTTAGCGGAAAGGTCACACCTGTTCCCATACCGAACACAGCAGTTAAGCTTTCCAGCGCCGATGGTAGTTGAGACCTTGTCTCTGCGAGAGTAGGACGCCGCCAGGCATTTTTTTGTTTAAAATATCTTCATAGAGACTTTAATGTAAAGCAATAACTTTTAAAAGGATATAAACTTTGTTTGTGGAATGATTTATTACATAAAACTTAACTGGCCCGTTGGTCAAGCGGTTAAGACACCGCCCTTTCACGGCGGTAACACGGGTTCGAATCCCGTACGGGTCACCATTTTTAAGAAGGCATGTTAAATACGCAACGTTTTGTTGCAACACATGTATTATCATACCCTATGCGTCGGAGGATTAGCTCAGCTGGGAGAGCACCTGCCTTACAAGCAGGGGGTCGCAGGTTCGAGCCCTGCATCCTCCACCATTATTTATAATTTTCATTACCGCGGGGGTGGCGCAAAGCCAAAACACCATTGAGAAACATCTTTGAATTAGGCTTTGTGAGGAGTGTAAGCTTCTCCGAATTATCCCGAAACACGACGAACAGTCTTTATTCTATTATTATGCATGAATAGCATTTGCATATTTCTTATTACCGCGGGGTGGAGCAGTCCGGTAGCTCGTTGGGCTCATAACCCAAAGGTCGCAGGTTCAAATCCTGCCCCCGCAACCAATTAATATCAACGCTAGTAGTAGTACTTGGAAAGTGCAAGCAAATTGGTCCGGTAGTTCAGTTGGTTAGAATGCCTGCCTGTCACGCAGGAGGTCGCGGGTTCGAGTCCCGTCCGGACCGCCACTATTTATTTAAAAAGTCATTATGGCTCGGTAGCTCAGTCGGTAGAGCAACGGACTGAAAATCCGTGTGTCGGCGGTTCGATTCCGTCCCGAGCCATTTTTTTAGAAAAAAGTACTACTAAATATTAATTACGAGCCATTAGCTCAGTCGGTAGAGCACGCCGCTCTTTACACCCTTGAAATTACTTCCTGACGCGGCTTGCGAGGAGTGTACGCTTCGCGCGAATAATCCCAGAACACGACGAGCTTTCAAACATCTAGCTCAAACAAATTAACCAGTGCTACATTTACAATACGAGCCATTAGCTCAGTCGGTAGAGCATCTGACTTTTAATCAGAGGGTCACAGGTTCGAATCCTGTATGGCTCATCATTTGAATAACGGTTTTAGCGGGATCCACTAGTTGAAGAAGGCTCTAAAAACTTAGCGGAGTCACTGAACCTTGGAATTATATAAAGCGCCCGTAGCTCAATTGGATAGAGCGTTTGACTACGGATCAAAAGGTTAGGGGTTCGACTCCTCTCGGGCGCGCCATATACATAATTGATTGCATGAAAGCAGCTTAGAGCTGGCGGGCATAAAATATTTTCCAGTGAGGTAGTAGATTCAACTCTCATGGTCGTGTCCTGTAAATACCGGACCCTTAGCTCAGTTGGTTAGAGCTATCGGCTCATAACCGATCGGTCGCAGGTTCGAGTCCTGCAGGGTCCATCGGTACATCTTGTAGAAACATTAATAATCCGGAGGTATACCCAAGTCCGGCTGAAGGGATCGGTCTTGAAAACCGACAGGCGGGTCAAACCGCGCGGGGGTTCGAATCCCTCTACCTCCTCCATTTATAATATGCGGGTGTAGTTTAGTGGTAAAACCTCAGCCTTCCAAGCTGATGATGAGGGTTCGATTCCCTTCACCCGCTTCTTATTTTATGGTGGGCCTGTAGCTCAGCTGGTTAGAGCGCACGCCTGATAAGCGTGAGGTCGGTGGTTCGAGTCCACTCAGGCCCATTAGAAACACTTGTTTCTGAGATAAGAGATACTAAGTATTGTTTATGTTGCGCCCTTAGCTCAGCAGGATAGAGCAACAGCCTTCTAAGCTGTAGGTCAGAGGTTCGAATCCTCTAGGGCGTGTAAGCTATTCATTGTTTCTGATTAATTTAGTGGTAGAGTAGCCTAGTTACTTTACATATATTTTATCTTGGGGCCTTAGCTCAGCTGGGAGAGCGCCTGCCTTGCACGCAGGAGGTCAGCGGTTCGATCCCGCTAGGCTCCATCTAAAGAGGATTACAGTTAGCGTATTTGCTAATTGTAATCCTCTTTTTGTGGTAGTTATTCTTTTTGCAATTCACGTCCGTTTAAAAAAGTTCCCGATTTTTCATGTATTGACATTTAACTTTCTGACCCTGCATTTGAAAAAAGAAAATTGGCGTGATTATATACGTTCGAATAATCCTGCAGCTACAGCATTATTAAGTAAAATGGGATATGATGAAAAAGAAAAAATAATAGTTAAAAAGGAATTTTGGCGTATGATAACGAGAATGGAACTTGATCCGGCAAAACAACGCTTCATCTATGGCTTTTTTGAAACATATTTAAAATTATCAGAAGAGGAAGAGGAAAAGTTGATGAAGGAAATCAGGGATTTACCAGAGGCTGAAAAGACATTGGAATTTCCAATTTCGTATGAGAAAAAAGGAAAAGAGATAGGGAGAAAAGAAGGTAGGCTTGAAGGGGTTAAGCAAGTGGCTGAGGAAATGTTAAAAGAAGGAGCCAGTTTGGAATTCATCTCTAAAGTAACAAAATTAACAATGGAAGAGTTAGAGAAATTGAAAAGGATATATAAATATAACTTGTAGTACTTTTCAAAATCCAATTCTTCAAATTGTATTTTGTTCATTATGATGGATTGAGTTTATCATGTATTAACGGTCTGTAATACCTCCACTGCATGAAGTTTCACTTTATATTAATGGCTATGAAAAAGCGGGTGAATCAGAGCAAATCTCTGGTTCACCCGCTTTTCTATTTTCTATTTAAAAAACACCCCCAACTCCCGATCATTCTCGATTATAGAAGTGAAAGGAGGGAAATCACATGGAAACACGTACAATGTCCGTTGAAGAAGTAGCTGCTTTCCTCGGATTGCACCGGGATACCATCTATGATCTGGTAAGAGAAAATAAGCTTCCACATGTCAGACTTGGAGGCAGGATATTTTTTCTCGAAGATGTGCTGGAAAATTGGTTGCGTAAAAATATGGTGGAATAGGCCGAGGCGCTAAAGATCGAGGGATAGAACCTTCGATCTGCTATTGGCCTTTTTGGCGTGGTTTGCAAGGATAGATAAATATTTAATAAAAAGGAGATAAATACGGATGACAAAGTTAAATTTTCACAGGGAAAAGAATATGCTTATGGACTGGCTGATGTTGAATGATATGTCTACAGGGGAGATTGCACTCTGGCACACCTTGATGAATATGGGGAACCGGCTGGGGCAACAACGTGTGTTTAATGCGCCTGCTTCGACCTTAATGCGCTTAACGGGTTTATCCAAGCAAGGCATGTACAATGCGCGGCAAAAGCTTGAGGGACGGGGGATGATTCGATTTGAAAAGGGGAGCCGCAGTCGGGCGGCCATTTATGAAATGATTCCGCTTCAGGAAGTGTATGGGGTTTACGGAACAAGTCCAATTTCATCTGGATCTGCACCGATGGAGTCCAGAAACTTGACCCAACAGTTGACAAAAAAGTTGACCATACATAAAGAGAAAGTTAAAGAAAAGAGAGGAGGAGGTAGCAGCGGAGCAAACTTGCATCCTACTTTTATAATGTATGAAGAAAATATCAACAAACTGACCCCGCTAGTGAAAAGAGATCTACACCAATGGATTCATGCAGTTGGCAGGGCCGTCGTTGAAGAAGCGATTCACATTACCGTGAAAAAAGGCGGGAGGACCTTCAGCTATACCGAAGCAATCTTAAACGAATGGGAATCCAACCATTTAAAAACAGTAGAGGAAATCAGGCGCTATGAAGCGGAGAGAGGGTTAAAAAATAGAAAAAAGTATATCCATATGCCGGGCAATGAACCTGAAACAGAAGAACAATCACTGGAAGAATGGGCAAGGGAGGTATTCCAATGACAACCGATGAAGCAATGGAAATATTAAACATGATCAATGAAATGTATCCGAAGTTTAACCTGACGAAAAGAAAAGCAAAAATCCTTATTCCGAGTTTAAAGCAAATGGACTATACCGGGGTCTTGAAGAATCTTAGCGCACATGTGATGCACCAACTGTACCCGCCAATGCTTAGTGAAATTGCAGCATACAGGCAAGAAAATGAGAAAGACTCGTCACTCACGGAAATTGAAAAATGGGAAGAAGAAGCGAAACAGGTTACACCAGAAATGAAAAAACACTTTCAGTCCAAATTCGAAAAACTACTCCAACAGAAAGGATGGAACTAAACATGGACACGTATCATGCGGAGACAAGCTTACTTGGTTCCATTCTGCTCGAAAGCTCCCTTTTTAAAGAAGTCGAGATTGATTCCAACTACTTTAACTATTCCCAGCACAAGGTAATATTTGAGGCAATGGAGGAGGCTTATAAAGAGAAAGGTAAAATAGATGCGGTGATTCTCACAAGTGTGTTAGGAGAAAAAATTGGAGCGGTCGGGGGTGTTATGTATCTTACCGATCTTGCCAATTCTGTACCAAGCACTTCGACATTCAAACATTATGAGCAGATTTTGAAAGAGTCCTATCAACTGCAACAGGCAAAGTTGGCCGTACAGAAGTTTCTACATCAACCCTCTGTAACAAGCTTAGATCGGCTGGTTGATGACTTAAAGTGTCACATGCTAACAGCATCCTCGACAGAAGAATGCACCTATAGTGACTTAGTGGGGATCAGTGAGGAACTGATGGATCCAGCATCTGAACAGCTCGGGTTTACGACAGGTTTAGAGCCATTTGACCAACTGACTGGAGGGCTACAGCGGGGAGACTTGGTTATCCTTGCTGCAAGGCCTTCAGTAGGGAAGACGGCGTTCGCATTGAACGTGGCAGCAGGTCATTGTAAAAATGGTGGATCGACGCTTCTTTTCAGCCTTGAAATGGGGAGACGCCAGCTCCTCATGATGAGCTAGATGATCCCTATTATTATACAAAAATTGCTTTAAAAGAGCAGGAGCGTGCATCCATATTGTTGGAAACCGTAAACTTGTCCCGAAATCGCGTTGCTTTATTCGCTACATTAGAAGTTCTGAAATTGATCGATGATTGGAAGGCGAACGATGAGATATATCAAATTAGAGATGAACGTAACGTTGTGTTACGCCCGCTAATGCGGTATGTGAACACTATAGGTGGTGTAATGATCTGGGATTTATTATCAACAGAGGAAGCTAGAGAAAAAATTATGCTATTTATTGATCAATTAAGAGATGAAGAAATTATTAGATTTAAACCAAAGGTATGGAACTAACTCAATATATATAATTTCTAAACTATCAAAGCGTGACATTGGATAGCAACTATGACGAGATTCATATCTATTTAAACTGTTATGTAAGAAAACTAATAAATTTATTCTTTATAGATGATTTGTAATAGAGATTAGGAAAAAATGAGGGGCTACCAGAAGGTGTATTTGGCATTTAATTTTTGTATGAAATGGCAATCAAGGTGATACATAAATTAGTATTATTCGTACATACATCATGAGTTTGGCATAAAGCCTTTATGGTTATGAAATCGGGCTTGTCTCGCACAATATATTATGCTAACTCTTCGTGTAAAGATGTGGATATGTATAGTATTGTGCATACTTAATTGCCAAAAACTATATTTATTAAATGCCCCATACCAACTTTAGAAATCGAGTGTTTATCAATACACGATCTATTAAAAACTTCTATACTACAAGTAATACAATTGGAAAAAATGAGAAGGTGATCGTATTTAAAATTAATCTTTAGAGACGAATCAGTTATTAATGGATGACCGATTAAAGAATATGGTACTCAAACAGATCTTGGTATGTATCAGCACTTACATACTTTATTTGAAGAAATCCTCCGCATATTTACTTTTTGTTTTGATGATAAAAGTTGTAATTTCATCAATGGCCCCTGGAAAGTTTTCTCTAAAAGAATGTTCCCAAACTCTTAGTATATTCCAATTTCCCTCTAGATAGTATTCTGTCACTTTCCTGTCCCTTTCCACATTTCTATTTAGCTTTTTCTGCCAATAATCGATATTTGTTTTAGGCATATTTCCATGAATAGGACATTGATGCCAAAAACACGAATCAATGAAAATAACAATTTTATACTTTTCTATTGAAATATCTGGCCTTCCGAAAAGTGACTTCTTATTCCTCCTAAATCGTAACCCTCTTTTCCAAAGCTCTGAACTGACTTTATCCTCCAGCTTTGATACTGATTTAATAGCAGCCATATTTTTGCTTCGTGCCTCTTTTGGATTTTATCAGCCATTGTATCACAACCTATAATAATTATTATATTCATTAAGTATTTTTACCCTGTATTGTCCGAATTAATTCCAAAAATTATTTAATCTATATAAAAATGACAACTTGGTCAAATAGCGATCACTTTCAATTACATTTTAAATAATGAGTAGTATAATAAATGGAAGAATCTACTATAGGAGTCGGATAATATGCTCGTCTACGAAGCAACAAAACAAGAATTCCTGGAGGACGTCTTTCACGACGAATTGACTAATAACATCATCAGCAATTTTAATAAAAAAGTCGGGAAAGTAAATGTAGCAGAAGTTCGTTCATGGGATAACTCGATGCAATATATGTATCGGGTGCTTGGTGATCCCGAAATCCCAGATGATTCGGGCATCGCCATCGAATATAGAATTCCCTATTCATCTAAACGTGTGGACTTTTTAATAACAGGAAGGAACGAACAAAGGGAAAATGTTGTTGTTGTAGAATTGAAACAATGGAGTGAAGTAGAGAAGGTAGATGGAAAAGAAGCGATAGTCAAAACGATATTAGGCGGAGGGCTAAGAGAGGCAACGCATCCATCCTATCAGGCTTGGTCCTATGCATCACTGATAAAAGATTATAATGAAAATGTGCAGCAAAACCAAATTGACATTCACCCATCAGCCTACCTGCATAACTATTTAATAAAAGACCCAAACACACAAGATCCTTTGTTTGATTCGATTTACGATTATTACATTGAGCAGGCACCTGTATTTGTCAAAGGGGATGCAGCAAAGCTGCGAAGCTTTATTAAGAAATATATTAAATTCGGTGACAATAAAGAAACCCTGTATAAAATAGAAAAAGGGCGTATACGTCCATCCAAATCATTACAGGATTCATTAAATTCAATGTTAAAAGGCAACAGGGAATTTACAATGATTGATGAACAAAAGGTTGTGTATGAAGAAGCGTTGCGACTAGCGAATGAATCACAGCGGACTGGGATAAAGCAGTCATTGGTAGTAGAAGGCGGACCTGGAACCGGAAAGTCTGTATTGGCCATTAATTTGCTAGTCGAACTCACCAACCGCGGCATGGTTGCGCAGTATGTTACAAGGAATGCTACTCCAAGGGATATCTACTCTGCGAAATTGAAAGGTGATTTCCGGAAAACACACATTGATAACTTGTTTAAAGGTTCGGGAAGTTATATCGATACTCCGAAAGATGAATTTGATGTGTTAATTATTGATGAAGCTCATCGTTTAACGGAAAAAACAGGCTTCTTTAAAAAAGGCGAAAATCAAATTAAAGAACTAATTAATTCTGCGAAAACGACCATCTTTTTTATTGATGAACATCAGCGGGTTCGCTTAGATGATTTCGGTACTATTGAAGAAATACGTAAGAAATCAGGAGAATTAAACGCGGAGTTAACAAGCACGGAACTGGTTTCTCAATTCAGATGTAACGGCTCTGATGGATATCTGGCATGGATTGATGATGTATTGGAAATTAGAGAAACAGCAAATGTTAATTATATTGGGAAGGATTATGATTTTAAGGTCTATGATGATCCTAATCAAATGCTGGAAGATATCACGGAAAATAATAAGACCAACAATAAATCAAGAATAGTAGCCGGATATTGCTGGGATTGGAAAAAAGATACCAGAGCAGACTCTCGCATTCCCGATATCGTTATACCCGAATACAATTTTGAGATGAGCTGGAATCTTGATAATACTGCAACATGGGCGATAGATGAGGATTCGGTAAACGAGGCAGGGGTCATTCACACTTGCCAGGGTTTGGAATTCGATTATGTTGGTGTGATTATTGGAGACGATTTAGTTTACCGGGATGGCGGGGTTCAAACAGATTATACGAAAAGAGCATTAACAGATCGGTCCATTTTCGGGATTAAAAAAATGATAAGAGAAAAACCAAATGAAGCGCTTAAGGTGGTTGATAATATTATTCGGAATACGTATCGGACTCTTATGACCCGTGGGCAAAAAGGGTGTTTTGTTTATTGTACGGACAAAGCGCTGTCGGAATATTTGAGAGGAAGAATAGATAGGGTTCAGGAATATGAGAGTGACAAGTTTTTCAAGAGTGATATGTATGTGGCTGAGGATAAAAAGGATTATGATGTTTAATAAAGTTTATCTGAAGTCTAAAATAATTTTAAGTACTGTCAGTTCCTGATTTTTTTTTGGAAAAAAGGGTTCCCCATCACGTGGGAATGTACCGGTAGATGAGCACTTTGACGCGGTTTATGAAGCATGGAAACGGAGTAAATTACACACAGAAATTCACGAGATTTCAAAAGAGTGGGGCATCGATGAAGTCATCTTTGAAAAAGCCGTCGAATCCTATTCCACTGTTAATCCAAAAGAGATTCCTTATATCGATGATATTACGAGAAAAGTAGACTACGATTCGATTACGCATCCCAAGAAAGCCGATTCCAAACAGAACACTTGATAAGAAGTTATAACATCGTTACAGTTATTGATATACGAATTCGGATGCATTGGCGAGACAGATGAATTACATCATGCAATCGTCTAATTCCACGGAACCGATACGTATTTTAGAAAACTCTAGAGGTGAATACATTGACAAAAAATATACCATTAAACGTACTTGATCTTGTCAGCATATCTGAAGGACAAACGACAAGAGAAGCGTTGCAGCAAGCTTTGGAATCAGCGCAACTGATAGATAAGCTTGGCTTTAAGAGACTCTGGTTTGCAGAGCACCATAACTCGATAAATTTAGCATCCATGGCAACTTCTAATCTTATTGGCCTCGCTGCACAGGTAACGGAAAGGATCCGGATAGGCTCTGGCGGTATTATGCTGCCCAACCATGCGCCGCTGCAAGTAGCGGAGAGTTTTGGCACACTTGCCCAATTATTTCCTGATCGAATTGACCTCGGACTCGGACGGGCACCGGGGACGGATGCGCAGACGGCTCAGCTCTTGACGCGTTCCGGAAGTGATCCGCAATCTTTTGCTAATTCGATTTTTGATCTGATTGGATGGTTCAGTGATAAGGGTTCGGCGCACAGTGTACCTGTCACTTCGAATGTCGGGACAGGGACGAATATACCGATCTGGGTCCTGGGTTCAAGCATGAATGGCGCCTCGATTGCCGGTCAGCTGGGACTGCCTTATTCGATTGCCACGCATTTTACACCTGACGATTACAGAGAGAAAATCGATGTCTATCGTTCGGCATTTAAAACGTCAGCCCCGACAGCGCAAATTGAAGAACCATACGTCATGGCAGGGATTAACGTTCTTGTTGCTCCAACGGATGAGGAAGCAGAAAGATTATGGTCAACAACGCAGCAAATGTTACAAGATATGCAAACGGGAAGACAGCGTTTATTACAGCCTCCTGTCCATCCGGAACAATTAGGAACAGAACAGGAAAGGGCAATGATTGAATCCATGTTCAGCATTAAAGCGGTCGGATCTCCGGAAACAGTACAAAAGAAGCTGCAACAATTTGCCGAAAGCACAGGAGCCGATGAATTGATCGTTGTGACATACACTTACGATCCGGAAGACAGGAAGCGATCGATGAATATGCTTGCTGAACTTTGGTTCTAATCGTTACAATGATGATTTCCTGCATCCTAACTATCGAAGAATGAAGTAATCTGGATGATTTTGAACAAGCGAAGCTATGGAAGCAATTTGTTGAAGCGGAAGTTTAATTGAAGGATGCGAATGACATAAAAACCGCCTTTCCATGACGAGCAAATAGTAAGGATACCTTGGTTTATTCTTTACTATCTTTGCAAGAAATGGTTAAAGGCGGCTTTTAATGTTATTTATCCAATTCGATTGTTTCATTTATATCTGCTGATTCAGAATTTTGTCCGGTCATCCGTTTATAGAGAAAGGCAATTTTTTTCGTGAAGTTACCCGTTTCCCAGTACTCTGCAGCTTCTGCTTTTACCTTGATCAAGACAATGTCAGGATCATCATAAGAGGCTTTCATCATTTTCTCATAGGCTTTGCTCCATAACTCCTTTTTCTTAGCTAAATCCTCAACGATTTCTGCTCTCCCGCGAACAGAAACATAGGATTTGCCTGCATAAGCAACATTCACTTCTTGATCATGTAAAATTTCCTTATATTTATCCGTTTCTTTTTTAGTGAAAAACCATAAATCACCATCAAACTCTACCTCTTGCGTTTTCATCGGGCGTGAGATAAGCCCTTCTTCCGTTAATGTGGTCAGCATCGCAGTATCTACGTCTTTAATTAACTCTCTTAATGTTTCCACTTCTTCTTGTTTAAGCACGTTAGACATTTTTACCACCTCAATTATGTTATAGAGGTATATTTCCCATTAAATGAACTTTTAAACGGTTTGATTAGCCGCTAACGTTTTCCTTCCTTTAATTTATTTGTCCAGTCACTTCCCGATTATTGGCGAAGTGCATGCCACTAAATTTTAATCCCGACTACGGATTACAAGGGAAAATTTAACAAAGACAGAAACTGCTCCATTCCTACTCCTGTTTACCACTATGATAAACCATGCTATATTAAAAACAGAAACAGCATCGCAGCTCACACATCAAAACTCTAAAGGATGTGATGCAATGGCAGCCCTGCCAGAGCTTATTAAAGAAAATCCCCCCGAACAAACCTACACGAAGCATGATCAACTGTACAAAGAACTTATCAGCACATTTTTCAAAGAATTTCTTATAGCGTTTTTCCCTGAGGTGCACGAACATCTTGATTTCCAAGCGATTAAACCAATATCTGAAGAAGTGTACACGAATCTCATTGAAGGAGAGACCCGTCGACTTGATATTGTAGCGGAGACGAAGCTGAAAAATACGGATATTATTGTGATTGTGCATATTGAACCACAGAGTTATGTGCAAACGAACTTTCATGAAAGGATGTTTCACTATTTCAGTCTTCCATACAATAAATATCGCAAACCAATTATTCCTATAGCTATATTTAGTTACGAGGGAAATCTGGGAAAAGGATAATTATATAATGGAATTTCCATTTCTCCATATCCTAACGTTTAATTATATGACTCTCCATTTACAGAAAAAGAACTGGCGTGATTTTATCCGTTCAGATAACCCAGTATCTGCAGCCCTTTTAAGTGCGATGGGGTATAAGGAAGAAGAAAAAATCCAAGTGAAAAAGGAATTTTTGCGTATGATGACTAGAATGGAACTTGATCCGGCGAAACAACGGTTAATTTATAGTTTTTTTGAAACGTATTTAACATTATCAAAAGAAGAGGAGGAAGAATTAATGGCTGAAATAGGAAAGTTTATGGACGTGGAAGAGATTATGGAGTTGCCAATTTCGTATGAGGAGAAGGGCAAAGAACTTGGAAAAAAAGAAGTAGCAATCGAAATGTTGAAGGAAGGATCTAGTCTAGAATTCATTTCAAAGGTGACAAAATTATCAAGAAAGGAGATTGGAAAGTTAAAAAAACAACTATAAAATTTAGTGTGGAGTAACCCAAAGCCAGATTATTATTCTTATTTAAAGGACATAATCTGGCCCATTTCCTTTAGAACCAGATGCCTGACATGGGGTCAGCATATAATGATAAATTAAGGTCAAGAGCTAATTTTGCCCGAAGTGCCTGGCACCCTAACTAAGGGGAACGAGCATGCTTCCCCATCCTTCCCTATAACTCCGATTTCCCATACAGCTTAATTATTTCCGGGTAACCTTGGTATTCTCTTTTTCCTAAGTCCGTCAAATCATAGATCCCTCGACCAATGCGTTTGAACCAGTTATAGTAGTTATTATACAGAATGCCATATGTACGCTCACCCGTATTCAATTTTTTTAGATCCTTGGCCGACATGGGACCTAGATGATCCAGATAAAATGCGATTTGAATACTTTTTTCCTTATAGGCGGTTATGGTCGGTACATGGGTACTTCCGCCAATATTACAGTTGCTTCTTCTATCTCTAGCTTCTTTGATCAACTTATCCCTAGCCTTTTTACTTTGTCGCGCGCTTCGTTTGCGATCAAACGGGCCTGGCTCATGCACTATCTGGATGCTTGGCTTTTTACCTTCAAATGAAACTAAAATCAACCCGAGTTCCAATCGGCGGACAAGATGGACTAAATCACGCCATCTGCGCTTCCGCAAACTCGTTTTCGGCCTTTGAATAGCTATGTAAACATCCGGCGTATATCTTTGTCGTTTTGCCGCTTGCATAAGCAACGTGATATTCAAGTTTATTTTCAGTTCAACAATAAGTAATGAGTCATCAATCCATGCGACGACATCACAATCATTCACCTCAGCTTGCACTTCGTATCCTTGTGACTGAAAATAAAGTTGAATGGGTTCATATAAATCTGTTTCATATATTTTTCCTTGGCTCATGTGGTATCAACTCAATCTTCTTATCGTAACAACTGGAAATAGCAATGTCCCGATGCAGCTTTTCTAAAGCAGCAATGGACGCGACTCATGGGATCCTGCTTGCAGCGTTATTTCGAGTTGTTTATATGATAAATATAGCTTAATTTCATCAATTTATCCAGAATATGGGGGCATGATCGTCACAGGAATTAGGGACCGGTTCTGCAGCCAGTCATCTTTAAGCGAATCGAAGAACGGCCAGCATGTTGCAACGCTCCATCATGAAGCCGGTAATTCCGGCTTATGGAACAAACAGATGTATGTCCTGGAAGAAGTTCAATCATGGCAACAAGACTACGATTCAATACTGTTTGTTTAATTTTTCGGTGCCTGTCGTCCGTCGAACTGCAAAGCAAATGAAGGCGATTTTAATTATCGTTGAAGGTTATATTGCGCAACGAAATTAATTCCAAATATAAATACCTAACAGGAGGCGAACAGAAATGCCAGTCTGTCAAGCATGTGGTAAGAAGTGGAGCTGGGGGCAAACGTTCAAAACAATATTCCGCTTAAAATGTCCGTATTGCGGAAATAAGCAGTACCAGTCGGCAGCAACAAGGAAAAAAACAGTGTGGTATGCAATTATTCCGTTAAGTTGGTTCCCGCTTCAGGCGATATTTGATTTCAAACTAACAACGGCAGTGGTTTTTGTTCTGATTGCACTAGCCATAGTATTTGTGACCATGCCATTTATTATAGAGTTATCAAATGAGAAAGAACGGGCGTGATCCAAAGTGGTGAGGGACTGTCCCATGGTCTGCTATTAATCTGGAAGTTTTATAAGCGTGGATGAATTAAAAGGAACATAAATTCAGAGTATCTGTCCTAGCGGACGGATGCTCAGACTCTTGTCTCGTAAACTTAAAATGGTGTAAGATGAGAGTTGATCACACTATAAAATTCAATCAAAAATTAGTTAGGGAAAATATATCTACTCGATTAATATCTAATGCTAACGGTATATATATTTATACGAGCAATAGTAATGGTGAAATATCATACATAGGAGGCCAATCATTGATACTCGTCTCAGCAGCAATCATAATCTCAAATCATAAAATCCTAATAGCAAAAAGAGGAAAAACAAAAAGCCTTCCTAATCTATGGGAGTTTCCAGGAGGCAAAATCGAAGAAAACGAATCTCCTGAAACCTGTGTTGTAAGAGAGATACAAGAAGAATTAAAAATAAACATCAAAATAAATTGTCATTACAAGACCGTCCAGCATACATATGAGTTTGGTGATATTAAATTAATTTCTTTTCTCGCAGAATATGAAAATGGTACGATTAAGCTTACCGAACATACTGATTATAAATGGGTAAATATTGATGAATTACATCATTTTGAGTTTGCGCCTGCAGACATACCAATCGTAAATAAATTGCTCGAGGATGGTATAGAAATGTGACGGGAAACTCAGTTGTTTTTTGATGAAAAGGAGTGTGAGCTTTTGTTAAGACAAGGTATCTATGAAGAAATAATCACAAAAGAGCTAAGAGAAGAGCTAGCTTTATTCCATGATACGGAATTTGATGTAGAAATCGGAAGCTTAGACCCGGAAGAAGCCCGAAAGTTTCTAGCTTCCTACATATTTACAGTAACAAGGAAAGCTTTAAATTACGTCTATGATCAAGGAAAGAACGATAAAGAAAAACTCCTAAAACAAATCAAAACCTGTAATCAAATCATCGAAACATTGAGTAAATCCGTAGATGAAGACGAATTTGCGAAATTAGAGATTGAAGAAGCAGGGGAAGTCCTACAATCCATTTATAGTAAGTTAAATTCGTTAAGAAGCATAAGGAAAGAGCAAACTGTACGCCCTGTCACGTCTATTTCGGAAAGTTCCCTCTTTACAGGTGCAATCAATGAGCCTAATATGTTAAGCGAATTAAAGAAAGAGATTCTGTCCGCGGATCATATTGATTTTTTAGTATCCTTCATAAAATGGAGCGGTATTCGTGGATTGATGGAAGACTTGAAAACCTTTACGGACAATGGTGGAAAGCTACGGATTATTACAACATCATATATGGAAGCAACTGATTACAAGGCTATTGAAGAACTTAGCAAGTTACAAAATACGGAGATTAAAATTTCATACGATATTGAACGAACTAGACTGCATGCAAAGGCTTATATGTTTAAAAGAGGAACCGGTTTTACAACAGCATACATAGGATCATCGAACCTATCTAATCCTGCGCTTACTTCAGGGCTCGAGTGGAATTTAAAAGTAACGGAAAAAGATTCCTTTGATATTATAAAAAAATTTGAAGCAACATTTGAAAGCTATTGGAATGATCGGGAGTTTCACTTATTTGATCCACAAGGTGAAGATTCTAAGAAGCAGTTACGACAAGCGTTGAAAAAGAAAGAGTATCAAATTGAACAAGATTTTTCTTTTACTTTTGATATCCGTCCATACTATTATCAGAAAGAAATGCTTGAGAACTTGTGGGCGGAAAGAGAGGTCTATGGCAGATATAACAATCTTCTTGTTGCTGCAACTGGTGTAGGAAAAACAGTTATTTCAGCTTTTGATTTTAAAAAATACTTGAGCAAAAACAAGCAGGCGAAGTTGTTGTTTGTTGCGCATCGTGAAGAAATCCTGAAACAAAGTAGAGATACGTTTCGGGTCATTTTAAAAGACGCCAATTTTGGGGATATGCTTGTAGGCGGGCATCAACCGGAGTCAATCGATCATTTATTTGTCAGTATCCAAAGCTTTAACAGTACGAAACTACATGAAAAACTGTCTTCTGATTTTTATGATTTCATTATAGTCGATGAGTTTCATCATGCAGCTGCAAATTCTTATCAAAATTTATTGACCTATTTCCAACCAAATATTCTGCTCGGTTTAACAGCGACACCTGAAAGAATGGACGGACAAGATATTACGCAATACTTTGACGGAAAAATTGCCTCGGAAATGCGGCTTACAGAAGCGATCAATCAAAAGCTCTTAAGTCCATTTCACTATTTCGGCGTAAGTGATACGGTTGATTTATCGAGCTTGAAATGGAGTAAAGGTTATGAAGTCAAGGAATTGGAAAACGTCTATACGAATAATACCATTCGTAGTAATCAAATTATTAAAAGTCTGTATAAATATGTAACAGATATAGATGAAGTAAAAGGTTTAGGATTTTGTGTCAGTGTGGAACATGCGCTATACATGGCGAATCACTTTAATAAGAGGACTATTCCATCGATTGCACTCCATGGTAATTCAGATAAAGAAACGCGAAGAAAAGCCAAAGTGGATCTCCAGCAAGGTAAGATTAAATTCATTTTTGTTGTTGATTTATATAACGAGGGTGTAGATATCCCTGAAGTAAACACGATATTATTCTTACGTCCTACCGAAAGTCTGACTGTGTTCTTACAGCAATTGGGTAGAGGATTGCGGTTAGCAGAGAATAAGGAATGCCTTACCATATTGGATTTTGTTGGACAGGCGCATAAGAACTATAATTTTGAAGAAAAGTTTCGTGCATTAATTGGCCGGGCGAAGCATTCTGTGGGTTATTACATTGATAAAGGATTTTCCAATTTACCGCGGGGGAGCTTTATTCAATTAGAAAAGCAAGCGAGAGAATATATCTTACGCAATATAAAAGAGGCAAGTAATACGAAACCTCATTTATTGAACAAAATGAGGTATTTTGAGCGGGATTCTGGTCATTCGCTAACGTTCGAGAATTTTTTATCGTATTATAATCTCTCATTATATGATTTTTATGGTAGGAATGGCAACCGCACGTTTCACAGAATGCTTGTAGAAGCTGATTTAGCTCCAGATTTTTCATTTGATAAAGAAGAGCTTATTACAAAAAGGCTATCAAAGTTCTTTCATTTAAATTCTAGAAAGTTACTGGCGTTTTTCATCCGTTATGTAGGGTCTCTTGGTAATCTAGAAATATCTAACGAAGAAGAAAGATTAATGCAAAATATGCTGTATTACAGCTTCTTTCAAACAGAGCCAATGAAAGAAGGATACACTTCAGTAAAAGAAGCCCTGCAGTCTATTTTGGCTAAGGAACAGATGCAGCGTGAAATCATGAATGTGTTGAAGTATAACTACGAATCGATTAGGACGATTGAAATTGATCATGATTTCGAATTTGTTACACCGTTGACCGTGCATTCTACATATTCGACTGAGCAAATCTTAGCTGCTTTAGGATATTACCATGAGGACAAAAAGCCAGCTTTCCGAGAAGGAGTTAAACACTTTAAGGATCAAGATCTTGATATCTTCTTTACCACACTGAATAAATCAGAGAAAGACTTTTCACCTTCTACATTGTATGAGGATTATGCAATCAATGAGAAGTTATTTCATTGGCAATCACAAAGTACATTAACAGAAAAAAGTCCTACAGCTCAACGATATATCAATCATCGAAAGCAAGGGCATCAAATAGCTATATTTGTAAGAGAATATAAAAAAGAATATGGTTATACCGCACCTTTTACATTTCTTGGTACATGTGAATATGTAAGACATTCTGGTGAAAAGCCGATCAGTTTTATATGGAAATTGAAACATGAGATGCCACCAGCATTAGTGCCAGTGGCGAATAAGAGTATTATTTAGATAAAAGTGCATGTCACTTCCCAAATTTTGTTGAAGTGCCAGGCATCCACATATAACATTCCTATTACTAAAATTTAAACACAAGAGGTGATAAAAATGTCCATCCCAGGCTACCAAGAATTTATGTATCCCTTCCTTCAAATATTAAAAGATGGAAGAGAACATCGATTACGAGATTTATATAAAAAGCTAGCAGATCACTTTAATCTAGCGGAAGAGGAAGTTGCTCAAAAACTACCAAGTGGAAGGCAAACAATTTTACACAATCGAGTTGGTTGGGCCCGAACGTACTTAAATAAGGCGGGATTGATTAAAGTTATTAGCAGGGGGGTTTTCCGTATTTCGGAAGAGGGTCTCAAAGTGGTTAATGATCCTCAGGTGAATCAAATTGATAATAAATTTTTAACCAGCTATCCAAGTTTTAACGAGTTTAAAAATAAAGCAAACAAAGAAACCACTGAAAATCAGGAAAGTAAGGACGAAAATCAAACGCCTTTGGAAATTATTGATGATAACTTTAACATTTTGAAAAAAGAACTTCAAGACGAGTTATTAGAAAAAATATTAGAGTGTTCACCTGAGTTTTTTGAAGAAATGATTGTCCAATTGGTCGTTGCCATGGGATACGGCGGTTCCGTAAAAGATGCCGGTGAAGCGATAGGAAAAACGGGCGATGAAGGTATTGATGGAATCATAAAAGAAGATGTACTTGGACTAGAAATGATCTATTTACAGGCGAAAAGATGGAAAAAAGATTCTACAGTAGGTAGACCGGATATCCAAGGGTTTGTAGGAAGTCTTGTCGGTAAACAGGCATCAAAAGGAATATTCATCACTACTGCAAAATTTTCAAGAAGAGCGTATGAGTATGTAAACTCAATTGATAAGCGAGTCATTTTAATAGATGGGCAACAATTAACCGACTTGATGTTTAAATATGACGTAGGAGTTACACATGAGCAGGTGTTTGTCACTAAGAAACTGGATAATGACTTTTTTGAGGTGTGATTGATTTTGGCTGCCTGACAACCAAAATCAAAATCTAATCATCGATCGGTTTCAATAGAAATGCAAAGATATTGTACCCGTCTGAATTAAAAGAACTGGACTCCCGAATACAGCGGGAATAAAAGGGTTTCCTATTAAACGAATAGAAACGAATGGAGCATTCCTTGTAACCATACCGCTAGAAATAATAACCACCCTGAAGCTGTGCGAGCAGAAGGGTAGTTATTTTACTCTAAGCGGACAGCCCCTTATTTCCATACGTTATCTGACAGCAGCAAGGAGGCAACAAACCACATGCTAAAAACCAAAAAAGACATCAAAAAGCTTGAAGCTAATCTTAACTATATCAAGAACAGCCTAAATCAATTCACGGAAGACCATTTCAATGAAACCATAAAGAATAATTGGACAAGATTAAAAGAAATTACTGCTCAGGAAACACTGCAATCCATGCCGATCGATACAATCTCCACATTGGAAAAGGGAATGCCGATTCATGCGCTGACGGCGGAGGGGTTGCAGACGTCCAGGATAAAGATCCCCATGAATTATTGAAGGTAACCGGTGTTGGTACCATAAGTGCGAAAGCAATCAGTGATGCAGTTGTAAGAATCAGGACATCTGTTTACGAGCAGGCGGCTTCGCGGATAAACCCTGCTGATTTATCAGCAGAAGACATCGAGTTATTAGAATCGATTTATAAAAAAAGGTAACTGTTGCCAAAGATTGAAATTCTGCAACAAGAAGTCGATGCATTCCAAACGGCATTTGAATCTGAACTGGAAACTGCGAAGCGTTTAAGTTAGGTTGAGTATTTGTGCTTCTGAAGGAGCCACCAGCATCCAATATTGTCTGCAACAGGTTATAATAATGGAAGGGAGGTGAAGGAAATGGAACAGGAAACAATATTAAAGGAAATCCTAAATACGTTAAAAGAGCATTCCCGGCAAATGAATACGAAATTGGATGAAAGTATTGCTGGTCTAGAAAAGAAGATGGATAAACGTTTCGCTGAGATGGATAATCGTTTTGCTGAGATGGATAAACGCTTCGATCACGTAGATAAAAAATTCGATAACTTAAATAAAAAAGTAGACGGACTTCGCATTGATCTTCACGAAACACAAGAAACCGCAGAATTTGCCGCTAGTAAAGTCATTCAACATGAGAAAAAACTTCGCGAAATAAGTATGCAGTATAGAATGACCTCACACTGCAACCAATCCCAAAATGAATAAAGGTGCCAGTCGTCTGATGAAAAGCAAGTTTTGTTTCGGGGAAATTCCCAGGGACTAAACTTGCTTTTTAAATATTACTACAAGTAATCGGCATGGGTAAGGTTCTATTGGAAAGTTATCAAAAGCAAAACCGATTATGATGACTATGATGGTAACATAAGATCGGATGGCAAACCAACTAGTTTAAAATCCCCACCAAAAGGAAACATAACCATAACAGCACGAATTCAATCCAATAGAGGTGACAAAATGAGACGCTTACTAAGAACACTTATTAAATACGGCCCAATCCTTTATCCGTTTATCAGGAAATACATGAATAAAAGAAAACAGAAAAGAAATCCATATGGACAAGAAAGAAATATCCGTCGCTAACTAAAATTGAAGCTGGCAAGTTACAGCTTCTTTTTTAATTCGAGATTTTCCACACCTATTCATGAATCATAATTCCCAACCCGGGCAAACTATACAAAATATGAATCCAAAAGGTGAAGTTATGTCATACATATGTTCAGTCGGCACAAGCATCCCGAAACACAATATCAGCCAGGAAGAAGTTAAAGAATTAGTCCAGAACGTCTTTAGTTATACCAATCGCGAGGTCAAACGATTGCTCCCGGTATTCGATCATGCCCGGATTGAAAATCGGCAATTTGTCGTGGATAAAACCTGGTTTGAAGAAGAGCACACATTTGCGGAGAAAAATAATATCTATCAAGAAA
Organism: Oceanobacillus alkalisoli; assembly: GCF_021556485.1. Lineage (GTDB taxonomy): Bacteria > Bacillota > Bacilli > Bacillales > Amphibacillaceae > Oceanobacillus > Oceanobacillus alkalisoli. The sequence goes on from NZ_JAKGBW010000025.1 coordinate 20,456, forward strand.
ATGCGATTCATTACTCGCTAGAAGCGATAGATGATTGCTTACAAAATGAACATTTCCTAACAAACTCCATTCCCTATGAAGCGGTTGATCTAATTATTTATGTATCCAGCTCCGGCCTATCCACGCCAACGATTGATGCCTTCCTGCTTAATGAAAGGCCGTTCCGAGAAGACGTCCAAAGAATGCCGCTCTGGGGGCTAGGCTGTGCAGGTGGAGCAATCGGTTTATCAAGGGCTCATGACTGGGTTAAGGCACACCCTGAAAAAACTGCACTTGTCATATGCTGTGAATTTTGCGGAGTGACGTTTCAAAAGGGGGACCACCGTAAAAGTAATCTCGTAGGTACTGCCTTATTTGGGGACGGGGTTAGTGCTGCCTTACTAGTTGGGAAGGAATCTCCTTACTTAGCTAATAAAAGACAAGCGGTTCCTAAAGTCATCGGCATCAGTTCCCGGACAAAAAGGGATAGTACGGACGTGATGGGCTGGAATGTAACCAATCATGGTTTGGAAGTCATTTTTTCCAAAAGTATTCCGTCACTTGTTGAATCTTTCTGGAAAGAACATGTGGAGCACTTCTTTCAACAATTTCAAATGGAAAAAGAAGCGATATACGCTTATCTTGCGCATCCTGGTGGTATAAAAGTGTTGCAGGCAATGGAAGACGTGTTACAAGCGGAAAAAGAAAAATTAAAGCACTCCTACAACGTGCTGCGAAACCATGGAAATATGTCATCGGTCACCGTTTTATATGTTTTGAAAGAATGGATGAAAGAAGCAATAAAGCCTAAGGAGAAGGTGATTTTGTCTGCATTAGGCCCCGGGTTTTCCTCGGAAATTTTGTTAATGGAGTGGAGCGAATGATGCCTGAAATATTTTGGTGGATTTTTATATTCATTGTGTTGGAGCGGATCGTGGAGTTAGTCATTGCAAAGAGAAATGAAAAATGGATGTTGGAACGAGGTGGAGTAGAGTGGGGGAGAGGGCATTACAAATGGTTTATTGTTGTTCATCTCCTATTCTTCATATCCATTTTGCTGGAGGTTACGGTTCGTGATTATTCCAATTTTGTACTAAACAGTTATGTGTTTGCACTCTTTCTCCTAACGCAAGCAGCAAGAGTCTGGTGCATTCAGTCGCTTGGTAAGTTTTGGAACACGAAAATCATTATCTTGCCTGACTGTCCCCTCATCACCAGGGGGCCTTACAAGTTCGTTAAGCATCCAAATTATATCATCGTCGGTGTTGAGCTATTCATTATTCCGATAATGTTTGGGGCTTATTTCACCGCATTTCTTTTCCCGATTCTCCATCTCACTCTAATGACCGTGCGTATTCCCATGGAAAATAGAGCATTAGCTGAATTAAAAAAAGGAACGTGACGAGAGTAGCGACCCCTTAAAGTTAAAGGAGAAAACTAACTTTTGAAGGTCGGTATCCGAGGTGGCGTTTCTTTTCATGATTGTGTTAAAATTAATTCCTATTATCAAGATAACTGATTTAAATTTAATTACTAACATTTCAATTCGATTACAGTTTAATTACAACGGATTAAGGGAACCGGCTTGTGAGTAGTGTTAATTTGTAAAAGGGGGAGATTTCATTGTTATATCCACATAATGTTGGATTTTTTATTAAGAATAATAGAGAAGATTTTCGGTCAAAGCTGTTAACAGAGGCAGGGAATGTTACGGAAAAAATCAATCAGATTTTAATAGAAGGGGACATCGATCTCTTAAAAAATGCAGAGTATATCTGCCTGTATGTATTGGGAGACAGGGAGGATGAACTCATCGCTTTTGCAGAAAAGGAGGGAATTTCCTGGGCGAAACATTCGTTGACGCTATCCTTTAAATTGGAATGGGTCCATACGATAAGGCGTACGTTATGGCATCTCCTTCGTGAATATTGTCCACCTGAAACAGATTCCAATTCACTGGATGACTTTTTTGAATTGGAGAAAAAAATCAATGATGGGATTGATGAGTTTTTAAATAACTTTTTCATCAGTTATTCAAAATATAAAGATGAATTGCTCTTAAATCAGCGGCAACTCGTTGAACATCTGACAGTTCCAATCATTCCGGTTGGCTCTAAAATAGCCGTGTTACCGCTCATTGGTGAATTCGATTCATACCGGATGGAAATTATCGAAGAAAAAGTGTTAAATGAAATTGCGAGGCTAGGGATAGAAACTTTGATTATTGATCTGTCTGGCATCCCTGACATAGATGAATATCTTATTCATATCTTTCAAACGATCTTACATGGAATACAAATGATGGGCTCTAAGCCGATTCTAACCGGTATAAGGCCGCAACTTGCGAAGAAAACCGCTTTATTGGGAGTAGGCAATACTTTACGGGCAGAAGTGAAAGGAACCTTGCAGCAAGCATTGCAGGAGTATTTGAAATTGGGGCCTGAAGAAATGGTGCACTCGGTGAGCGACCACAGTGAGCTAAAGCACTCCTTTTAGACAGAAAGAGGAAAAATTTAAGGATTTGTTTGAATGAAATCTGCTTCCTCACTAATAAGTAGTTGAACCAGGGATATCCCTGATTCAGCTACTTATATTTTTGTATTTTTCTTCTTGGCTCGCTGCTCCAATTGTGATTGTGGCTGCTGATCAGCGACATCCTCTGAATACCCTTGTGGATTCACGCTGGATCTAGCCCTTTTCTTCTTGGCATGATCTGTTTCTTTCGACATGACAGCACCTCCACGAGTTAGTGTGTGACACTTACCCATTTATATACCCCGCTTAAAAGTGTATGAATGCCGAACTAGATAAAATAATGGAATTACCAAGTGCGTATGAAATCGAGTTGAAAAACTAATGACGTAAAGCGCCCTCCAAAATGGACAGGGTGCTTTACGTCATTGTTAGTTGTGAAGATTGTTTCGGTACACTTCCATCGTAAACATTCTTTCTTTTTCAAGTCGTTCATTCATTTCAGATTCGATTCTCCTGATATAATGTGGGGGCAGGTCATGTTTTTTCGCTTGAAGCAATGTTTCTTCGAGGTACTTATCTGATTGATTCATCATTGTCCATATACCTCCTTTTTAATGGTATTGTTACCGCTTGCCGGAAATCTAAACGTAAACATGACTTACAAAATAGGGACAAGTTTATTACAGATTATGACAGAAATAGATAAGATGCCTTCTACTGATAATTTATGACACAAGGCTGTGATTTATTTCTTCCAAATTTTGTATGGATCATTTATATGAATATTGATGAATAAACCAAGAACACTCGTTGTTTGGGTTAAAGAATGATTTCCAAAAAGGGCATACATGTTTAATAATAATGAAGAAGGGAATATTTATTTGCAGAAAGGAGCAGATAATATGAGTGATGGTTTCAAAAATAAAGTAAATGGACAAATCGATAAGGCTAAAGGAGAAGCGAAGGATAGGCTAGGTAAAGCAAGAGATGATTTCTCCAAGCAAGCCGAAGGGAAATTTGATAAAGCAAAAGGTGACGTTAAAAAGAAAGTCGGAGAAATGAAAGATAAATTTGATGGTGATTCGTCACGATAAGTGAGAATTGCTTCTGAATAAAACATAAAAAGCTTTGCAACCTACCTTTGGCTGCAAAGCTTTTTATGTTGTCCAGCCGCTTTATCGCATAAATTCGCCTCCAAAAGAGAAACTAATATAAATCTTAAAAGGAGGCATCATTCATGCAAGAAAATAAAAATCGTCAATTTAAAGAGCGAGGCCAAAGCGGGGAACGTCGTAATGGCCGTAAAAGTCAATTTAAAAATTATAATGCTGAAAAAGGAGAGGAACCGAACGAATTTTTGAGTAAGCGAGAAGATTGAATTTAACCAATAAAAAGAGCGGAGAACTCAAACTCCGCTCGAAGCTTAGAAACTTAAGCCCGGTCCCCGACAACCTCTTTCATCCTATTCGCAACGGAAGTCGTCAATTCCTCAGCAGTTTTTGGAACAAACTTTTTTAAGACCCTATTAATCATCGGGCTCATCGCTCCTTTTGCAGTAATATCTAAATAGCCAGTCATTTTCGTGCAGTTTTCACCGTTTTTCTCTGCGTCAAAATAGCCACCGCCAGAGAAGTTATCCGACAGGCCGGATAGATTGAAGGTAACAAGGTTCGGTTCTTTCCACTCGGTAATATCAACTTTTAATTTGATTGTTTTCTTCATAAAACCTAAATCTCCTTTAAACTCCCAAGTGGATTCGGAGTCATTGATAAGTTCATGGTTGATATAACCCGGGACAAGCGGAGCCCAGTTATTAATCGAACTTACAAATGTCCATACTTTTTCGATTGGTAAATCTAACTCTGTACTATGTGATCCGTTAGGCATGCATCATTCTCCTTTAATCAATTTGGTATCCTCTTGCTTCATATGCGTGTGAACATTCTAGTATACATGATTTGTGCATATGTACGAAGATTTTCTTTATACAACTGTGCGAATGTTGCATTTGTTAGGTCTTATTATAATTTAAAATCCTGATGATGGAAAGCGGAGGGAATCTTTGTGCGAGCTTATAATTTTCCTTCAAATGCTGAATATATAATAAGGAGGTGTTCCGATGACGAAGAAAAAGTTAAGTAATGGCGGCTTCAGTGATGAGCAGGCAGTAAGGAAAAAGCTTTCCAAGAGTTTTGACCATGAGTTTGCCAATGAGCCACTAACTACGAATGAAAAGCTTAATAATAAAAAAACGAAAAAGCGTCAATAGTCTTGGTGAAAATAGCTGCAGTTTCTTAAATAGCGAACTGCAGCTATTTTTTGTTTCAGATACGTCCTATTTTGGAGGATATTTTCTATTGCGATATCACTCGCCCGCTCTTTAATCGCTTCATGGAGACCAACAGATTAGATTAAATACAATTGGTTCCGGTCCATGTCGTATTTACTAAAATAGTCGCGCAGCAGCTTTTCAGATACTTTTTCCATTTTACAAAGTCGTTATTTATGTTAGTGAAAAAGTCATGATACTCATGAGAATTTGTAGATGTTGTGGAAGGTATTTTTTGATTACGGGCATAAAAGTCATAAATTTCTTGAACAGGTAAGGTACCATCTAAATAATCCTTACCATCCATGATGACGTGCATAGGAACTACTTGTATATTATATTTTAACTTCAGGTCCTTCGGTAAATCTGCACCACTCTCTGTTGAAAAAATAATTTTACTTGTCATCGCATTTCCCCCAGTTTTGTATTCCTTTAACGTAATATTATATTTCTCACTATACAGGAAATGGGGGATAGGGGTAGCCTGTGGACGATATTCAGGCAGTATGCAGGGTATCGCTGTTCATTAAAAAGGGTGCCTAAATTGGGTATCTCTTCCAGCGAAGCAGCAGACCCCATCATAGTGGCAAATGGGTGGGCTTGTTATTAAGAAAACAGATATGAATCAATTAGATGAAGTGTTAGTGATAAAATTTGGCAGGACAGTTCGTGTCGTTTATTTTAACTATAAACGAATGCTTGAACTGTCCTTGTCTATAAAAATGATAAAATTTATCATGTGAATGAATTTCATAATTACCAAAGTCGGCTTTCCCATCACCATATGTAGTTGGGAACGAACCAATTCAACTACATATGGTGATGCATTAAATACGTATTATGAAATTCATTAATGTGTCATAAATATGTAGCTTCAAATCTTTTCTTCATTTCTAAACTCAAAAATGCGAAACTCTAATGGAGAGACTTTTATCTTATTTAACTGTACCAGCTGAATAGGCTCCCGTGAATATACTGTATCTTTACTCGTTCCAAGGAGTAATTCACTGCAATATTGTTCGAATGAATCTGGCAAATCTACAGTTTGTTCCTCCATACTATTATTAATAACAAAAAGGATACGCCGGTTATCTGCTTGCTTTTGATAGACTAATGTATTTGCTTCATTATCGTACGCAATGATTTGGAATGTGCCGTCATTTCCAAAAGCCGGAATTGTTTTTCGCATTTCAATCAGATTTTTTACAAACGTAAACAACTCTTTATTCTGCTTCGCTTCGTCCCATATCATACATGCACGGCAACCCGGATCTTGACCGCCTTCCATCCCAATTTCATCCCCATAATAGATACAAGGTGTGCCAATGAAGGAGAGTTGAAAGAGATATAGAAGTTTCACACGATCAATCTCCCCACCAGCCAATGTCAGAATCCGCGGTGTATCGTGGCTATCAAGCAAATTAAATGCAACTTCATTCACATTTTCCGGATACATATGCAATACGTTGGTAATGGTATTCGCAAAGTCCTCTGGAGACAGCCCCTGTTTTGCAAAAAAGTCAATCGCACTATTTGTAAACGGGTAATTCATGACAGCATCGAATTGGTCACCGCCAAGCCAGGGCATCGAATCATGCCAAATTTCTCCTAATAGATAAGCATCCGGCTTTACTCCTTTCACTACGCTTCTAAACTCTCGCCAAAACTGGTGATCCACCTCATTGGCAACATCTAAGCGCCAGCCGTCAATATCAAATTCTTCAATCCAGTAGCGTGCAACTTTTAGTAAATAGGCTTTCACTTCCGGATTTTCGGTATTGAGCTTTGGCATGGATCCAGCAAATCCGAATGTATGATAATTTGGTGTTGGATGTGTTTCTACAGGGAATTCACGAAGATGAAACCATTCCGTATACACGGATTCCTCCTGATTTTCCAGTACATCTTGAAAAGGAGGGAAATAATATCCGCTATGATTAAATACCGCATCAAGCATGACACGAATGCCTCGCTGATGACAGGCACGGACGAGACGGCGGAACGTTTCTTTATCACCAAATTGCGGATCAATTTCCATATAATCTATCGTGTCATATTTATGATTGGAATGCGCTTTGAAGATAGGCGTGAAGTAAATGCCCGTAATCCCTAAATCAACAAGATAATCCAAGTGATTGATAACACCTTGGAAATCCCCTCCAAAAAAGTTCGTCGCAGTTGGCGCAGCTGATCCCCATGGTAAAGTCCCCTCCGGATTTAATGCCGGATCTCCATTTCCAAATCGTTCTGGAAAAATTTGATACCAAATCGTGTCCTTCACCCAGTCTGGTGCTTGGAAGACATCGATTTGATTCAAGTAGGGAAAGCAGAAGTAATTGGAGATATCTGCTGGTGGGGAAGCATATATACCGCCTTCCGTGTAATAGCATGTTTCGCTGGAATCCGTGCAGCGAAAGGCATAACGCATTCTCCGAAATTCAGGCTTTACAGCGATAAACCAATAATCATGTAATGCTGTCGATCCGGACTTGATCATCTCAAGTGTTTCCGTCTGCCATTTCCCATCTTTCCAATCATATGGATCTCCAAACAGGAGAGTAACAGACTCCATATCATTCTTTTTGGTTTGTAGAAGGATATGTAGCGTATCTTTGTCATAGGCATACGCAAAATTATCCTTTGGGCGATGGTAGATTGCTTCATTTAACATTTACTTTTCTCCTTTCAAATTAGAAACCCCGATTTCCAGAGAATTGGAAATCGGGGTTGTTGTCATTTGCACAAAGCATTGCCCTTAAGTTGTTCTCCTTTTAATGTAATGTAAGCGGATTAAATTGTCAATAAAGAGATAGATTTGCCACTAATTTGCTAGTCTCTTTTTCTCTTTAAAATAAGCGAGAAGATAATGTTTGAACCGTCCTAATTTATATGAAAAACAAACAAATTAACTGAAAACGTTTGCATCATTTTGAATTAGAATATATAATCAAAAGGAAATTGAGCAAACGTTTTCACAAAAACATTATTTGAAAAGGTGGGATTTAAAGATGGAAAGATAAAGGTTCATTTCATTTACAAGAAAATCTGGGCAAACGTCACGCAATTATGAGAGGAGAGAAACAATGAATATGAAGCATTACCAAAGAAGTATATCTATTTTTCTAACAGCTCTTATGTTTATAAGTCTATTCTTTGGTATACAACCAGTTTCAGCTGCGAGCGGCGAGGGCACATCCCCTCGTGCACATTCGATGAGTGAAATTGCTGATGGCTCCTACCCTTCGACAGTCAGATTTGTTTATGAAAGGGAAAAGCAAGATTACGAGGATTGGAACATCTGGGTATGGAACACGGGTGCCAAAGACGATCAAATTGATTTTGACGAAGTAGGAGAGGTCGCGACAGCACATATTGAAGTTGGTTCAGCAACGACCAGTATGGGCTTTAAATTAAGAAAGGGTACCGATTGGGATGAGGTGGATGTAGAAGAAGACCGGACGATTAACATCAGTCCGACAGAAGACCTGACGAAAGTGTTTGTGAAAGAAGGGGAAACCGAATTCCGGACCGTTCCATTTATGCAAGCTCCTAAGATTGATGCAGGCAACGTAGAGTTTTTCTATCGTGATGCTGATTTGTATCGTGAGGATGCGATGGAGACGATCGATGCTGTTCAAGTGAAGTTGGATGGACAAGTTTACGATATGAATTTTGAAGCAGAGAACGAACGCTTTACTGGTACGGTGGAAAACCTGCCGGAAGGGGAATATGCGTATACGTATCTTGTTACGATTGATGGAGAGACGATAGAAATTGCTGATCCATACCATATCAATGAAGAGGGTAAATCGATAATTAATATCTCTTCCGAAGAATTAACCGTGACGACGGAAGTAGCACCCCGGGAGATCGACTATCATCAACATGCGGTGTTGACATTACATATGGAGGATGACCAGGGACAAGCGGTGGACAAGGAATCCATTCGGGAGATGTATGTTGATTTAACTTCAGTTGGTGGGGATGCGTTGACAACTATTGATCCTGAATTAAATGAGATAACAATCTCAGTTGCTGATTATATTGAGGCAGGTACAAAGGTATTGCCTGTTACAGTCACGGATGTGTACGGCGGGACACATGAGTCAGAGGCTAAAGTAGATATCAAACCGCGCGTTGTCAATGGAGAAGAGGATTTTGACTGGGATGAAGCAAGAATCTACTTTATGCTGACAGATCGTTTTGCTGATGGAAATCAAGAAAATAATAACAACATCGGCTATGACCCGACGAGCCCAGGTTCTTACCAAGGCGGCGATTTTAAAGGAGTTACGGAAAAGCTTGATTATCTGGATGAGCTTGGAATTAATACGATTTGGATCACGCCGATCGTTGAAAATGTGTATCATGATGCTGCTTATCAAGATGCAAATGCCGGTGGTATTCCGTACTATGGCTATCATGGGTACTGGGCAAAGGATTTTGAAAAACTGAATCCGCATCTTGGAACGCTGGCAGAGTTTCATGAGCTGATTGATGCTGCAAGTGAACGTGGCATCAAAATTATGGTGGATGTCGTATTAAACCATACCGGTTACGGTTTGAAACTGGATGATGGCGATTTGGAGGACCAACCAGAAGGCTACCCGACAGATGAAGATCGCTTGAAATTTCAGGATATGCTTCGTCAAGATGGTGGAAATCCTGGGAATGAGATAACTGGTGAACTTTCTGGACTGCCGGATTTTATTACGGAAAATCAGGAAGTACGTGAGCAAATTGTCGACTGGCAAGTAGGCTGGTTGGAAAAAGCGACAACGGAAAATGGGAATACGATCGATTACTTCCGGGTGGATACGGTGAAACATGTGGAAGATACAACATTAATGCACTTTAAAAATGAATTGACAAAAGCAAATCGAGAATTCAAAATGATCGGCGAAGCATTTGGGGCAACAGCAACAAATGACTATGCGGATCGTTACTTAAATACAGGAACGATGGATTCGCTTTTGGATTTCGAGTTCAAAACGATTGCGAGAGATTTAGTCAACGGTAATATTCATGCAGTGAATGGGAAAGTCCAAGCTAGAAGTGACTTGTTGGATAATAAGGCAACAATGGGCCAATTCTTAGGGAGCCATGATGAAGATGGATTTTTACAATATATCGGTGAGGAGGACACGAGTAAGCTGAAGGTTGCCTCTACACTTCAAATTACTTCGAAGGGTCAACCGGTTATTTATTATGGCGAGGAGTTAGGTCTTTCTGGCGAAGCAAATTGGCCGGAATATGATAACCGTTATGTCTTTCCTTGGGAGCAAGTGGAAGGTAACGATGTTCATGCGCATTACAAAAAGCTATTAAATATACGAAAAGATTATTCGAAGATTTTCTCTAAAGGAAGCTATGAATTATTAGCTGGAGACAATGATTCCGGGTATATGATTTTTGAACGGAGTTACGAAGGGGAGTCAGTTATCGTCGGTATTAATACGACAGAGGAAGCAGTAGATGTAACCTTTCAAACTCCGTATGTTAAAAATACTACTGCGGAAGATGTCTATAATGAGAGATCTGTTAGGGTTGGTGATGACCTGAGTGCAACGGTGACATTGCCGGCACGAACGGATGGCGGTACATTCATTTTAGTATCAGACAGTGAGGATGCTGAAGGAGACATTACGTTACCGGAAATTCCTGAAGACACATTGCGTGTCCACTATCAACGTGATGACAATAATTATGCCGATTTAGGACTATGGCTGTGGGAGGATGTGAGATCCCCGTCAGAGAACTGGCCAACAGGCTCTACCCCATTTGTAGATAGTCAAGTGACAGAGTATGGTGCCTACCTCGACATCCCGTTGCAAAGTGATGCGCAGAAAGTGGGATTGCTACTATTGAATACCGTAACAGGTGATAAAGAGGGTGCCGACAAGTTTATCGAGTTATTCTCTCCAGAAATGAATGAAGTATGGATCAAACAAGATTCAGATGAAGTTTCTTTAGTGGAGCCAATTGATTTACCGGACAATATGATTCGTGTTCATTATGAACGTGCCGATCAAACTTATGATGGCTGGTCACTATGGTCCTGGGGCGATGTTGCAGCACCTTCTGATGATTGGCCAAATGGTGCGAAAGACGCGCTTGGTATTGGAAAACACGGTGCATATTATGACCTTCTGTTATCGGAAAATGCCGAGGAAATCGAATTTCTTTTCATGAATAAAGATACAGAAGAACAAACAGGAGACTATAGTTTTAATATGCTTGATCACAATCAAATTTTCATAAAGGATGGGGACGAGCAAGTATATACAAATCCTTATGGCTCCATTCCAGTTATGCTTCTATCAGGAGATTTACTGTCAGATGAGAAAATTCAGCTCCGATTTACGAGAACAGAAGGCTTAACAGAAAATGATCTTTTAGAGGGCATTTCGGTAGTGGATAAAGATGATAATGAAGTTGAGATTGATCGTGTAGAAATAATGGATGATGCAATTGTAGAATTGTACAGTACATTTAATTTGGATCAGGCGCCATTTTCAGTAACTTACGAGGAGAAAACAATTTCTGTCTCTGGTGGCTGGAAAATGATGGATGAAATGTATGCTTATGACGGTGAGCTTGGCGCACAGCTACATGAGGATGGATCAGCGACATTAAAATTATGGTCACCGAAAGCAGAGAACGTTTCGGTGGTACTTTATGACAAAAATGATCAGTTCGATGTTGTACGTGACGAAATTCCAATGACATTAGGGGAACAAGGTGTTTGGGAAGTTATTCTTGATAATAAAAACACTGGTTTAAACAGTTTAGACGGATATTATTATCATTACAAGATTACCCATGACGGGGAAGAAAAATTAGCACTTGATCCATATGCGAAATCGATGGCCACATGGGCGAACCCTGAAGTCGGCGGAGAGTATCCAATTGGAAAAGCTGCAATTGTGGCCCCGTCTGCGATTGGGCCGGAACTGGATTACGCTGTGATTGACGGATTTGAAAAACGCGAAGATGCAATCATTTATGAAGCGCATGTGCGTGATTTTACATCGGATCCTACTATTTCAGGTGAATTGGATTCACAATTTGGTACGTTTCAAGCATTTGTTGAGAAACTGGATTATATAGAAGACCTAGGTGTTACTCATATTCAACTATTGCCGGTAATGAGTTATTTCTTTGGGGATGAATGGGCAAGTGATGAGCGTCTTCTGGAATGGTCATCAACAGATAATAATTATAACTGGGGCTATGACCCGCATAGTTATTTCTCCTTATCTGGCATGTATTCGGAAAATCCGGATGATCCGGAATTACGCATTGCCGAGTTCAAACGACTCGTTGATGAGATTCATAATCGTGGTATGGGGGTCGTGCTTGATGTTGTTTACAACCATACAGCACGCACAGAGATATTCGAAGACTTAGTGCCGCATTACTACCATTTTATGGATGTAGATGGTACACCGAGAGAGAGCTTTGGTGGTGGTCGTCTTGGTACGACACATGCAATGTCCCGTAAAGTGTTGGTAGATTCGATTGCATATTGGGTGGAAGAATTTAAGATTGATGGATTCCGCTTTGATATGATGGGTGACCATGACGCGGAAACCATTCAAATCGCCTATGATACTGCAAAAGAACTCAATCCAAATATCATCATGGTTGGTGAAGGCTGGCGGACCTATGTTGGAGATGAAGGGGAACCGGTTATGCCGGCAGATCAGGATTGGATGCAGCACACAGACAGTGTCGCTTCATTTTCCGATGAATTCCGCAATGAACTGAAATCTGGTTTCGGCAGTGAAGGAGAGCCGCGATTTTTAACAGGAGGAGCTAGAAATATCGAGCAAATCTTTGATAATCTGACGGCCAATCCCCATAATTTTACGGCTGATGATCCAGGTGACGTGCTAACGTACATTGCGGCTCATGATAACTTGACATTACATGATGTTATTGCTCAGTCGATAAAAAAAGACCCAGAATACCATGAGGAAGAGATCCATAAGCGGATTCGACTTGGAAATGCAATGGTCCTAACTGCGCAAGGTACCGCCTTCATTCATGCAGGTCAAGAATTTGGGCGAACGAAACAGTTTAGAGAAGAAACTGCAGAAGCACCATATAAATCAACATATATGACGGACGAGGACGGCAATCCATTTGTATATCCATATTTTATCCATGATTCCTATGATGCTTCTGATGCAATCAACAAGATTGATTGGGAAAAAGCAACGAATGAAGAATTATATCCGATTCATCATTTAACAAGAGCGTATACGACAGGATTAATCGAACTGCGTCGTTCCACTGATGCATTTCATTTAGGAACAAAGGATGAAGTGGATCGCAATGTGACATTACTCGATATCCCGGAAATTGCAACAGATGATTTAGTGATTGCATACCATGCGGTTTCATCGGATGAGACCGAAGAATATTATGTCTTCCTTAACGCAGATAACGAAGCGCGCACATTGTCATTAGGCGATGTTGATCTAAGCGCAGGTGTCGTTGTTGTTGATCACGATGAAGCTGGTGTGAGTGAAGTCGTCGATCCGAGTGGCTTTGAGCTTACTGGAGACCAAATAAAAGTCGATGCTTTGACTACAGTTATTGTGAAGCTAGGGGGTAAAGCACCTACTGAACCGGAGGACCCGAGTGATCCAGGAGATGAGACTCCTCCATCAGAACCGGAGGACCCGAGCGATCCAGGAGATGAGACTCCTCCATCAGAACCGGAGGACCCGAGTGATCCAGGAGATGAGACTCCTCCATCAGAACCGGAGGACCCGAGTGATCCAGGAGATGAGACTCCTCCATCAGAACCGGAGGACCCGAGTGATCCAGGAGATGAGACTCCTCCATCAGAACCGGAGG
>NZ_JAKGBW010000093.1 GCF_021556485.1 Oceanobacillus alkalisoli
CTTTCCTGAGAAGGGGATTCTGAGCTCTTGTACTCCATGCTGATCAGAGGCATGCCATGCAGAGACTCACTCAGGTGCCAAAGCTCAATTCTTATTTGGGAGTTCAGGCCTAAAACTTATCAGTGCCTAAACCTCCCAAGCATCCAAACACTCAACTGGACCAAGTCTTGAACAAATTACATTCCACAGAAGTTACCCTAAAGCCCCAAAGACTTGATAAAAAATGACATCAATTCTACAACTCTAGAAGAGGTATATAATTAAGCTACAGAACTTCACAACGGA
>NZ_JAKGBW010000094.1 GCF_021556485.1 Oceanobacillus alkalisoli
GTATGGACTGTACCGAGGAAGTCTGTGGTTTTTGGTCTTCTGTCCTTCCAGCCATGGGTTTGCTGGAGGGTTTTGGGAACCAGCTTGTGGCTTGTGGTGTGGAAAGGTGAGTGGTGAGCAGGGCTGATGCCTCGTGGGGGATTCGGAAGGGCTACGTTTGATGTTTTCTTTTTTCCTGGTGCTTCTTTGAAAAGAAGGATAAAGTGGGAGGAAAGAGAAACAGGGTCCAGTGAGCCATGGGTTGTGGGCCCTCCAACCACAATGGCTGCCAGCTGAGGAGTGAC
>NZ_JAKGBW010000026.1 GCF_021556485.1 Oceanobacillus alkalisoli
TATGGAATTTTATAATGAAGAACGATACCAAACGAAATTAAACAGCCTAACACCGTTAGAATATCGGTACCAGGCTGCGGCATAGATTTTTATTTTTTTACTGTCCACTTGACAGGGCGCAGTTCACTGTGATATGTGCTCCCCCTGTTCCAGTTTTTTTATGATGATCGCGCTCCTATATTATTTATTCGTTTATAAATCCCCTAAGTACCCAAACAACTTCGCTACTCTGTCATTCGGTCGGTTATAACTCATGTAAAGGTTTGACCGCCTCGCTGTTCGATTCATTCGGTAGTTAATAGCTTCTGTAAACGCCTGAGTCACCCCGCTATTTGATCCACTCGGCCGCTTATACCCTTTCTAAACACTTGAACGACCTCGCTACTCGGTCCACTTGGTCGTTTATAGCTCTTCTAAACACCCGAACCACCCGGCTATTCGTCCAATCAGCAGTTAATGGATCTTTTATTCCCGAATAATACGTTCACCCATCATTCAGTAGTTAATCACTCTTCAAACGGTAGAACAACTTGCCAAGGCTCTAAACCTTTATACCCTTATCAAAGGGAAAACGTTAAGCTTTACAGTGTTAAAGTGATAAAGTATGATAAAGTATAGATGATTACAAGTACAAGAAGAGGTGGCGAGCATATTCCCTAACGCGTATAATGAGGTTGAATTTACCAAAATACGTGAATAGAAAGTTGTGGGATGATGAGAAAATTAATATTTATTACCGTAATCATTGGAATTCTATTAGTCGCCTGCTCAAAGGACGATGGAAGTGCTTCGAACCATGATGAAAAAGGGACAGACAGAGGCGAAAAGGGCAGCATTGAACAAGGAAATGGGGAGAATCAATATCCTCTAACCGGGCTTTATATAGATGCCCCAGTTGATAACCGCATAATCGGTGTGATGGTGAATAACCATAGACAAGCACGGCCGCAATCGGGACTAGCCGAGGCGGATATCGTATTTGAAATTTTGGCTGAAGCAAAGATTACAAGATTACTTGCGCTTTTCCAAAGTGAAATACCGGAAACAATCGGGCCGGTGCGCAGTGCACGGGAATATTATTTTGACTTGGCAAACCGCTACGGATCCCTTTACGTATACCACGGGGCAGCAGATTTTATCGATCAAATGATTATTGATCAGGGAATCCCTTTCTTAAATGGTTCGACTTATGATAATGATGGCCAGTTATTTACACGGGACGATTCCCGAAAAGCCCCCCATAACTCTTATTTATTAACGGATGCCATCAACGAGACGGCTGAAGGTAAGGGCTATGAAATGACAGTTGAATACGAACCATTACCATTTTTAAGTGATGAAGAAACTGCGGCAATCGAAGGGGAAGCAGCTGAACAAGTGGAAATTGTTTATAGTGAAAATCCATTTGAAACGGTGCAATATGTATTTGATGAGAGCAAGGGAACATATAAAAGATACAGTAATGAAGAGGAAACAGTGGACTTGAACACGGGAGCATCTGTTGAAGTCGCGAACGTGTTCATTATTGAAACGTTCCATGAAGTGGTTGATGATGCAGGTAGAAGGAATATTGACTTTGAGTCTGGAGGAGATGCCTATCTCATCCAAAATGGTAAAGTTCAAGAAGTAGAGTGGCAGAACGATGATGGTAGACTTGTTCCAATGAAAGACGGGCAGCCGGCTGGTTTCATGCCGGGCAAGACATGGATTAATGTCGTGCCGAATGATCCGAGTATGGAACAAACCGTAACGATATCCAATTAAGCATAGATTGGAGCAAGTCTGCCCTAACGAGAATCAGGAGGGTTTTCATTGCAAATTGATAAATTAAGAGGAGAACAATTGGATCAATTATTTGATGCCATGTTATCATTAAAGAATCGTGAAGAATGTTATCAGTTCTTCGATGATTTAGCTACAATGTCGGAAATTCAGTCTTTCGCCCAACGATTGCAAGTAGCAAAAATGCTCTTGGAAGGTTCCACGTATAGCTCGATTGAAACGGACACAAACGCTTCGACCGCAACCATATCAAGAGTACGCCGATGCATAAACTTTGGCAGTGATGGCTATAAACTAGTCGTCGATCGCCTGAAAGAACAGGAAAGCTAATAAAAAAGACAGCAGGGGAGAAGCATCTTCTGCTGTCTTTATTACCTCTATGATTAATCCTTTCAAAATCCACAATAAAATCCTCAATTCCCAGCTTGTTTTTTGTTATAATAAATCAATGGAAGAACATAATGGAGGATGGAACGGTTGACGAATCAATCTAATGTGTTAAAACAATGGAAGCATATCTTTAAATTAGATCCTGCGAAGCAAATATCTGATGAAGATTTGGATGCGGTTTGTGAATCTGGAACAGATGCTGTTATTATTGGTGGGACGGATAACATTACATTGGACGGGGTGCTCGATTTATTAGAACGAATAAAAATAAATCACCAGATACCTTGTATTCTTGAAGTTTCGGAAGAAGAAGCACTAACTCCCGGATTTGATTATTATTTCATTCCAATGGTCCTGAATTCCAAGGAAAAGAAATATATGATGGATGTACAGCATCAAGCGATAAAGGAATATAGTGATCTGATGCAATTCAGTGAGGTATTCTTTGAAGGCTACTGTATTTTAAATGAAGAAGCCAAAGCATTTACATACACGAATTGTTTTATGCCTGATACAGAGGACGTGCAAGCATACGCTTATATGGCGGAGCATGTATTCCATTTCCCGATATTTTATGTCGAGTACAGCGGGAAATATGGAGAAACGGAGCTTGTTGAAAAAGTAAGTGCTATACTGGATGATACGCTGCTTTTTTATGGTGGAGGAATTGAAACCAAAGAGCAAGCGGCGGAGATGAAACAACATGCAGATGTTGTAATTGTCGGCAACAGCATTTATACGAATATAAACGAAGCATTACAGACTGTGGATGCAGTGAAGAATAAATAAGGCGGTGGTAAAATGAGCCGGACAACGAATGAATTATTGACAGGACTTAATAAGGAACAACAGGAAGCAGTGAAGCATACGGACGGCCCTCTGCTCATTATGGCTGGAGCGGGAAGTGGGAAGACCCGTGTGCTTACTCACCGGATTGCTTATCTATTAGAAGAAAAAGGAGTCGCCCCACGAAATGTGCTTGCGATTACGTTTACGAATAAAGCTGCAAGAGAAATGCGTGAGCGTGTCATGCGTCTCGTTGGACCAGAGGCAGAGTTTATGTGGGTATCGACCTTCCACTCGATGTGTGTGCGGATTTTAAGAAGGGATATTGACCGGATTGGCTACAACCGGAATTTCACAATCTTAGACAGTGCCGATCAGCTCTCGGTTGTAAAGCAAGTACTTAAAAATATTGACCTTGACCCGAAACAGTATGACCCGCGGGCCATGCTCGGTCAAATCAGCTCGGCGAAAAACGAACTCATAACAGATGCAGAATTTGAACAGAAGGCCGGGAACTTTTTTGAACGGCAAGTGGCAAGAGTTTATTCCGGCTACCAGACGATGCTACGAAAAAACCAGTCCCTTGATTTCGATGATTTGATCATGCAAACGATTATTCTGTTTAAACGAGTACCGGAAGTTCTTGAATATTATCAGCGCAGATTCCAGTATATTCATGTCGATGAGTATCAGGATACGAACCATGCCCAATACTTCCTCGTGAAACAGCTTGCGAACCGTTATCAGAATCTCTGTGTTGTCGGAGATTCCGATCAATCGATTTATCGTTGGCGCGGGGCGGATATTGGGAATATATTAACTTTCGAAGAGGATTATCCGAGCGCAAGAACGATTCTTCTTGAGCAGAATTATCGCTCGACGAAATTCATCTTGCAGGCTGCCAATAATGTGATTGAAAATAACTCCGGCAGAAAACCGAAAAACCTCTGGACGGAAAATGATGATGGCAGCAAAATCACCTATTACGAGGGAACAACAGAACAAGATGAAGCATTATTTATAACGGATGAGATTCGTGGATTGATAAAAGACGGATACGGACCGGATGAGATTGCGATCCTTTACCGGACGAACGCCCAATCACGGGCAGTAGAGGATACACTTATGAAGTCGAACATATCTTACCAGATGGTTGGTGGGACAAGATTCTATGACCGGAAAGAGATTAAAGATATGCTTGCTTACTTACGTCTTATAACGAATCTTGATGATGATATAAGTTTTGAGAGAATTGTGAATGAACCAAAGCGTGGAATTGGTGCAACTACGGTCGAGAGGCTGAGAGCATATGCGGCGATTCATGATATTTCCTTTTTTGAAGCGGTAAAAGACGTAGACTTTACCGGTGTATCAAAAAGGGCCGCCCAATCCTTAGCAGAGTTCGGCGAGTTAATACAAAGCTTTGCCCAGCAACAGGATTTCTTAACTGCAACAGATATGGTGGAGCAAGTATTGCAACGTACCGGTTATGAGGAAATGCTGAAAAGGGAACAATCGCTTGAAGCCCAAAGCAGACTTGAGAACTTGGAGGAATTCAAGACGGTAACACAAGAGTTTGAAAAGAGTGCAGAAGAAGATAAAACCCTTGTTGCTTTTCTCACGGATCTCGCATTAATTGCAGATATCGACCGGATAGATGAGGAAGAGGAGACTGAACAGAAAGTTACACTAATGACGCTCCATGCGGCAAAAGGACTTGAATTCCCCGTTGTATTTTTAATTGGTATGGAAGAGAATGTCTTCCCGCACAGCCGCTCCATGTTTGATGAAGAAGAGATGGAAGAAGAGCGCAGGCTTGCGTATGTGGGAATTACTCGTGCGGAAAAAGTGCTCTATTTAACGAGCGCCAAAATGCGCACATTGTACGGTCGGACGAATATGAATCCGATCAGCCGCTTTATCCAAGAAATCCCGGAAGAACTGCTTGAAGGGATGGAACAGGCGAAGAAAAGCATGTTCGGAAGCTCCTTTGATAGGCGGACAGAAGAAACATCGCCACCGAAACGAAAAGCACGGCGCATGGTTCAAACATCCACTGCAGCAGATGAAGAATGGAAAGCAGGGGATAAAGCGAATCATAAGAAATGGGGCACGGGTACGGTTGTCCGTGTTCAGGGTGAAGGGGATAAAGTGGAGCTAGATGTCGCTTTCCCGGCACCGACAGGCATTAAACGCCTGCTTGCCCAATTTGCTCCGATAACGAAAGAATAGAGGTGCTTTTACTAGTGGATAAACAACTAGCAAAAGAACAGATTGATGCATTAAAAGAAGTGCTAAATCAATATGGTTATGAATATTACGTACTCGACAAGCCAACAGTGCCTGATGCAGAGTACGACGCGAAGTTAAGAGAGCTCGAAGAATTAGAAGGGAAGTTCCCTGAATTCATCACACCTGACTCGCCTACACAGCGGATCGGGGGCGCACCAATCGAAGGCTTTGAAAAGGTCCGCCATCAAGTGCCAATGCTAAGTCTTTCCAATGCTTTCAATGAAGAAGAACTCAGGGATTTTGCAAGACGGGTAACGAATGCCCTTGGCGAAAACTTCTCTTATATTTGTGAACTGAAAATTGATGGACTGGCTGTTTCCTTAACGTATGAGGACGGTAAATTTGTCCGTGGTGCAACCCGTGGAGACGGGACGGTCGGCGAAGATATTACGGTTAACCTGCGTACCGTAAGAAGTATTCCACTTACGATTAAAGAAAAGGAAACACTTGAAGTACGCGGGGAAGTCTTTATGCCAAAACCTTCATTTGAAAGATTGAACAAAGCAAGGGAAGAGAAGGAGCAGGAGTTATTTGCGAATCCGCGTAACGCAGCAGCAGGTTCTTTACGCCAATTGGATCCGAAAATCGCTGCGAGCAGGAATTTAGATGTTTTTCTATATGCTGTCGGTGTTTGGGAAGATAATACGCTTCCAACCCACAGCGCGAGATTGAATCGTCTAAAGGAACTCGGCTTCAAAACGAATCCGGAATGGAGGAAATACGAAACAATTGAAGAAGTAATGGAATTCGTTCATTACTGGACGGAAAAACGTCCGGATCTGCCATATGAAATTGACGGGATCGTCATAAAAGTTGATGATTTAAATCAACAAGAAGAGCTTGGCTACACAGCAAAGAGTCCAAGATGGTCGATTGCCTATAAGTTCCCAGCAGAAGAAGTCATGACGAAGCTGCTTGATATTGAATTAAGTGTTGGACGAACAGGAGTTGTTACCCCGACAGGAATCTTGGAAGCCGTTCGAATTGCCGGTTCGACGGTAGGTC
Source organism: Oceanobacillus alkalisoli (assembly GCF_021556485.1). Lineage (GTDB taxonomy): Bacteria > Bacillota > Bacilli > Bacillales > Amphibacillaceae > Oceanobacillus > Oceanobacillus alkalisoli. Next base: position 6,256 of record NZ_JAKGBW010000026.1, read on the forward strand.
GCGCATCCTTACATAATGAGGATCTTATTCGCGAACAAGATATTCGGATAGGAGATACTGTCGTTGTTAAAAAAGCGGGAGATATCATTCCGAAAGTCGTTCGATCAGTAAAGGAAGAGCGGACAGGCGAGGAAGTAGAATTTACGATGCCGTCTCACTGTCCTGCATGTGATACAGAGCTCGTTCGCTTGGAAGAAGAAGTAGCCCTTCGCTGTATTAATCCCAACTGTCCGGCGCAATTGATAGAAGGAATGATTCATTTCGTCTCACGTAATGCGATGAATATTGACGGGCTTGGAGAGAAGCTTGTCATGCAGCTGTTTAATGAAGGGTTAGTACACACTATTCCAGATCTTTACCGTTTAGAGAGGGAAGAACTGCTAGAACTCGAACGTATGGGAGAAAAATCAGTATCGAACTTACTGCATGCAATTGAGGCATCTAAAGAGAATTCGTTGGAGAAATTACTATTTGGTCTCGGCATCCGTTTTATCGGTGAAAAGGCTGCGCAGATTCTATCCCAAGAGTTTGAAACGATGGAACGATTGCAACAAGCAACGTACGAAGAACTTGTTGCGGTTGATGAAATTGGAGAAAAAATGGCTGATTCCATCGAACAATATTTTTCTGAGGATAAAGTGAACGAAATGCTCCAGGAATTACAGGAACTCGGTGTGAATATGGAGTACACTGGACCAAAAAAGGTAAGTGAGGCAATGACTAGTCCATTCATGGATATTACAGTCGTCCTTACTGGGAAACTGGAACAATTAAGCAGAAATGATGCGAAAGCAAAAATAGAAGCACTTGGCGGAAAAGTAACCGGCAGTGTGAGCAAGAAAACAGGTCTTGTCGTAGCAGGTGAAGCGGCAGGTTCGAAATATGACCGGGCACAAGAGCTCGGAATACCAATCTGGAACGAAGAACAGCTACTGGAAGCGTTAGATGATTAGGCAAGGAGTGAAGAATAATGAAAAAGCTAACGGTTCTATTATTATGTGCCCTCCTTGTGCTTACAAGCTGTGCACCGTCACTGGATGATGAAGATGAAGTATTGCAGAATGAGGAAGACACAGAGGTTGAAACGTCCATCGTTCCAGGAAGCCGCTTAGGGGAAGAGACTTATCGCATGATCCTCCCTTATCGGACGAGTGAAGCACGTGGTATCATTACGAATCAAGTGGCAAACCGCGTTGATATCGATGAGATGGAGGAGGGGTTGAGACGCCACTCCGTCGATGTGTTTGATCCGGAAGATTATTATTTTCAAGAAGGACGGTATTTGGATGAGTCGACCGTTATTAGTTGGATAGATGAGCTTAACCCGGATCGGCCGGAAAATTTGACAGACTGGGATAAGGAAACGAATGAAAATAACCCACGTATTTTCTCACATATTTTAGAACAAAATTATTTATTGCGAAGTGGTGAAGAGGACGATAACACCGTGCAAGTGGCAGGGATTTCGATCGGAATCGCCCTGAAATCCGTCTATCGTTATCAACTCGAACAAGGCGGAGATTATTTTTATTATGATGTTTCGATGAATGAAATGCTTGCAAAAGGTTATGAAATTGCAGAAACAGTTGTTGAACGACTGCGGGAATCGGAAGATGTTCCTGATGTGCCAATTCTAATCTCACTTTACCGGGAAGAAGCGCAAAACTCTCCTGTACCTGGAAACTATGTAACAAAAACGCTTGTACCAAGTGGTGATAACACGATTGGTAATTGGGAAGATATCGATGAAGAATATATTTTATTTCCATCTAATAAAGCGCGTAGTGAATATATAACAGACTATGAGAATTTCAATAACTTTGGAAATAAAATAGCTGAGTTCTTTCCAAATTATGTCGGAGCAATTGGCAGTGGTTTTTATGTTGATGGAGAACTCCAAAGGTTAACGATTGAAGTTCCAATCGAGTTTTACGGAAAAGCAGAAGTAATTGGTTTCACCCAATATGCCTATGACCGCGTCCAAGACATCTTCCCGAATTATTACGATTTGGAGATCAATGTCACTTCGAGCAACAATGTGGAAAGTCTTATTTACCGTAACGCTAAAGAAGAGCAACCGACGATTCATATCTATCATTAACATAACTAGACTTGAAGCTGAGACATATCTATTCTAATATGAGTTAAATCCGAACAGAACTGCTTACTAGCTCCGGGAATATACGAAGACTCCAGCAGGAGGAAAGGCATCGGTGAGACCCCGGAGGGCGGAATCCCAAGGAGGCTCACCAGCCGCCAAAGGATGCGCGAAGTATATTCCCGGAGCGGTGGTTGATACTCTTTCTTCATTTGTTCGGATTTATAATCATACCATGAAGTTATGTCCTAGGATCGAGTCTATTGCAGTTAAATGAAAGCGTTTTTATTTGAACGCTTTCATGAATTTCGTTACAATAATAGTTGGGAGTAAAGTAGAATGCAATATTGTATTGTAACAAAATCACGGAGGAGGTTTTTTACATGGTAGTACCATACAAACACGAACCTTTCACAGATTTTACTTTAGAGGAAAACCGCGAGAAGATGGAAGCTGCTTTGAAGCAAATCGAAGCAGATTTCGGTAAAGAATACCCACTTATTATTGGTGGAGAACGCATCATAACAGAAGATAAAATTAAAGTCGTAAACCCTGCAAATAAAGATGAAGTGTTAGGCTTTGTTTCGAAATCGAATAAAAAACTCGCGGATCAAGCGATGGAAGTTGCTGATGAAACGTTTAAAACGTGGAGAAAGTCGGATCCGAACTTCCGCGCTGGCATTCTATTCCGTGCAGCAGCAATTATACGACGCCGTAAGTTTGAATTCACTGCCCACCTCGTTAAAGAGGGCGGAAAACCGTGGAAAGAAGCGGATGCGGATACAGCAGAAGCGATTGATTTCCTTGAGTATTATGGCCGTCAAATGCTTAAAATAAAAGATGGTGCAAAAGTAAACAGCCGTCCAATCGAGCATAATCAGTTCCACTATATACCTCTGGGAGTAGGTCTTGTCATTTCGCCTTGGAATTTCTTATTCGCCATTATGGCAGGAACGACAACAGCAGCTATGGTAACTGGAAATACTGTTTTACTTAAACCAGCAAGTGCAACACCGATTATCGCTTATAAACTGATGGAAGTTTTAGAAGAAGCAGGTATGCCTAAGGGTGTTGTCAACTATATTCCAGGACCGGGAAGCGAAGTGGGCGACCATCTTGTAGAACATCCACGTACCCGTTTTGTTAGCTTTACTGGTTCCCGTGAAGTTGGTACACGTATCTTTGAACGTGCGGCTGTTGTCCAAAAGGGGCAAATCTGGCTCAAGCGTACGATTATCGAAATGGGTGGAAAAGATACGATTGTAGTAGATAATGAAGCAGATTTAGAACTTGCTGCAGAATCAATCGTTCAATCTGCCTTTGGCTTCTCCGGTCAAAAATGTTCTGCATGCTCACGTGCTGTCATTCATGAAGATGTATATGAACAAGTGAAGGATCGGGTGATTGAGCTCACGAATGAGCTGACGCATGGGGACCCATCAGACAATCGTCATTTTATGGGACCGGTTATTGATCAGGCAGCTTATGATAAGATTATGGGATATATCGAAATTGGGAAAGAAGAAGGAAAACTTGTTGCTGGCGGAGAAGGGGACGATAGTAAGGGCTGGTTTATTAAACCGACTGTATTTGCCGATGTTGGTCCGAAAGCGCGCATCATGCAAGAAGAAATCTTCGGCCCTGTTGTTGCATTAACGAAAGCGAAAGATTTTGATGAGGCAATTGAGATTGCGAACAATACGGAATACGGATTAACTGGAGCGGTCATAACAAATAATCGGGAACACCTGGAGCAAGCCCGTGAAGATTTCCATGTTGGAAACCTCTACTTCAACCGTGGCTGTACCGCAGCAATTGTCGGTTACCAGCCATTCGGAGGATTCAATATGTCCGGAACCGATTCCAAAGCAGGCGGTCCAGATTACCTCATTCAGCACATGCAAGGGAAGACAACGTCAGAAATGCTATAAATCTATGAAAAATGCCATTTTAATTGCTTGAAAAGTAATTTTAATGGCGTTTTTTCTTTTTGGAGGAAAATAGGAAAATTCCACCCTCGATAATCACTACTTAGAGACAGTAATTTTCCCAATATGAATTTTTTGAAATTATGCTATACTATAAATATATCAAAGATGAGAAGAGATAGTATTTTAGCAGAGGTGCAGGGGGAACTTATGATAGATATCGGCTCATTCATTAAAATGCAACGTACAAAACAAAAAATGACCTTGGGTGAGCTTGCAGAAGGAATTGTTTCCGTATCATACCTGTCAAAAATCGAGAATTTAAAGACAGAAGCAAGCCCGCATATTATTCAGCTCCTATGCAACCGACTTGGAATAGAACTCGGTCAAACAATGGATGATGTTATTGAGGAAAAATGTGAAAAATGGTTTAGCATGCTATTCTTTAACCAACAACAAGATGAAATTACGGAAGCATACGGAGAACTGCAGGAACTAATGGATACAAATTTATCAGATAATATGGTATTATTTGAAATCCATAAGATTCGTTATCATCTCCTCTTAGGAAAGAACAAGTCAGCGCTTGATCAGATTAATAAACTAAATAAGATGTCTACTTCGTTCGAAACTAGAGAGCTGTATTATTGGTTTAAATTTCGTGGGAATTATAATTCGCAAACTGGTGAAACAGGTATTGCGCTTGATAAATATTTAAAAGCCGAGGAATTAACGCGGAAACTCGAAGTGACAGATGATGAAATTGCGGATTTGCATTATACGATTTCCATTACATACAGCAAGTTAAGGCATACATTAGAAGCGATTGAATATGCAAACAAGGCACTTGACACATTCATGAAAAAGTATCATTTCATGCGGTGTGCTCAAAGTCATATTGTGTTAGGAATATCCTATCGCCGCATCAAAATGTATGATAAAGCGATTGAAAATTATAATCTGGCTAAACATCTTGCCGGTCTAAACAGTAATCAGGAACTCATTCAACTTACAAATCAAAATCTTGGCTATTTATATGCAACCCAAGGTAAGAATAAGGAAGCAATCAAATATTATTTAGAAATAGTAGACGATAACGTAATCAATGTTCAAGATAAAGTCGCTGCTATGACAGAACTGATTAAGGTTTATTATGAAATGGAAGAACTCGGGAAAGCGAATGAAATGATTGGCGAAGCTCTGGAATTATTGAAAAAGCATCCGAAAAACAGAGCATATGAATTTTATCATTATGTGATTCGCACATACCATTACTCGATTAATGATGAGGCAACGAAATTTGTGAATCTAGTCAAAGATAAATTCATCCCCTTTCTGAAAAAGCGGAAGGATTATGCTAATACGATTATCTTTGCAACAATGCTTGCCAAGCATTACGAAAGCATCCATAAATATAAGGATGCGACGAAATATTATAAACTCGCTAATGCTTCATATAAAGAGTTATCCAACATTTAAAGGAGGGATGTACAATGAAGAAGCTATTCTCAAGCCTTGCTTTAGCTGCTGTTCTCGTTTCTGGTGTCTTCCTTGCAGTAAATACAGATGCAGATGATTTAACATGGGGGGAGCGACATCCACCAATCTTCAATAATATAGGCGAATATTAATACTAGTACTTTCATCATTTTTTATTATCCCTAATAATGAAAAACAGTCTACCTGAAATGAGATTATTCATTTCAGGATTTTTTTGTCTAAAACAACCGAACGAGTGATTGGTTAGTTCTAGTACGCAGGGACTCCACATTTCTATGATAACTTGCGTGTGGTTAGACTTCTCTGCTATCATCATTAGTGATATAATAATAAAATGTAATAAATGAGTTAATTTGATAATGGAGGTTCAAGTGATGGCAGACAATATTTCAAAAGAACGCGTCATGCATGTTGCTGATTTGGCAAGGCTTCATATTACAGATGAGGAAGCAGAAAAGCTTGCGGAGGAGTTACAGTCGATCATTAAACATGCCGAGCAGCTCACAGAACTAGATACGACAAATGTTGAGCCAACAACCCATGTGATTCATTTAGAAAACGTGATGAGGAAAGATGAACCAAGAACGGATTGGATTACCCAAGAGGAAGCGCTGAAGAATGCTCCTGATCATAAAGACGGTCAATTCCGCGTACCATCTATTCTTTCTGAGTAATCGTTTAAATTAAGGAGGAAATCCCATGTCATTATTTGACCACTCGATTAAGGAACTTGAAGAGAAGCTACATAATAAAGAGATTTCGGTCCAAGATTTAGTGAAAGCTTCCTTTGATCGGATCAAGGAAGTAGATGATGAAATCCAGGCCTTTATTACGCTGGATGAAGAGAATGCCATGAAACAGGCAAAAGAATTGGACGAGAGTTCGGAGGAGAAGAGCCTTTTCGGTCTTCCAATCGGACTAAAAGATAATATTGTTACAAAAGGTTTACGCACAACAAGTGGAAGCAAGATATTAGATAATTTCAATGACCCGCTCTATGATGCGGAAGTTGTTGAAAAGTTAAAAGAACAAAAAACAATTACGATCGGTAAATTAAACATGGATGAGTTCGCGATGGGCTCTGGCACAGAGTACTCCGCATACAAAAAGACGAAAAATCCATGGGATACGGACCGCGTTCCTGGAGGATCCAGTGGTGGCTCAGCAGCTGCGGTAGCGGCAGGTGAAGTCATGTTTGCTTTAGGATCTGATACGGGTGGATCCATTCGCCAACCTGCAGCATTTTGTGGCGTTGTAGGAATGAAACCGACGTATGGCCGTGTTTCTCGTTTTGGTTTGGTTGCTTTTGCTTCTTCCTTGGATCAAATTGGCCCGATTACTCGTACAGTTGAGGACAATGCCCGGGTACTGGAAGTAATTGCCGGACATGATGAGAAAGACTCGACAAGTGCAAATCTTGAAGTACCTGAATTTACGGATGCTTTAACGAACGATGTTAAGGGTCTTAAAATCGCTGTGCCAAAAGAATATCTTGGTGAGGGTGTCACGCAGGAAGTTAAAGATGCTGTTAAAGCAGCCGTTGAAAAGTACGAATCCCTCGGAGCGACTTGTGAAGAGGTATCCTTACCACATTCGAAATACGCATTATCCACTTACTATATACTCGCATCAGCAGAAGCGTCCGCAAGTCTTGCTCGCTTTGACGGTGTCCGATATGGTGTGCGTGCAGAAAATGTAGAAGACATGATTGATATGTACAAGCGTTCTAGAAGTGAAGGTTTTGGTGAAGAAGTAAAACGCCGAATTATGCTCGGTACGTTTGCACTTAGCTCCGGCTATTACGATGCTTACTATAAGAAAGCACAAAAGGTGCGTACGTTAATCAAAAATGATTTCGAGAAAATTTTTGAAGAATATGATGTAATCCTCGGACCGACTGCACCAACAACTGCCTTCAAATTGGGCGAAGAAATAAATGATCCGCTGACAATTTATGCAAATGATATTTTAACCATCCCTGTAAACCTTGCAGGTGTTCCGGCAATTTCTGTTCCGTGCGGAGTCTCAAGTGAAGGATTACCGATTGGACTGCAAATCATCGGTAAACATTTTGATGAAGTGAATGTTTACCGAGTTGCTCATGCATTCGAGCAAGCGACAGACTTTCATAAACAACGCCCCGACATTGGAGGTGCGGCTAAATGAATTTTGAAACGATTATTGGTTTAGAAGTACACGTTGAATTAAAAACAAAATCTAAAATCTTCAGCCCAAGTGTCAATGCTTTCGGAAATCAGCCAAACGTGAACGTAAACCCGATTGACTTGGCTTATCCGGGAACACTTCCTGTACTGAATGAAGAAGCGGTGAATTTCGCGATGAAGGCGGCAATGGCCCTGAATTGTGAAATCACAACAAACATGACATTTGACCGTAAAAACTATTTCTATCCAGATAACCCGAAAGCTTATCAGATCACTCAGGACGAAAATCCAATTGGCCGGAATGGCTGGATTGAAATCGAAGTCGACGGGAAAAAGAAACGCATTGGAATTACCCGTATCCATATGGAAGAGGATGCTGGTAAATTAACCCACGGAGATGACGGCTATTCTTATGTCGACTTCAACCGTGCAGGTACCCCGTTAATTGAAATTGTCTCTGAGCCTGATATACGTACACCGGAAGAAGCATATGCTTACCTGGAGAAATTAAAGAATATCATCCAGTACACAGGTGTTTCGGATGTGAAGATGGAGGAAGGTTCCTTACGTTGCGATGCGAACATTTCCTTACGCCCAATCGGTCAAGAGAAGTTCGGAACAAAGGCTGAACTGAAAAACTTGAACTCCTTTTCATTTGTTCAAAAAGGACTTGAATTTGAAGAGAAACGCCAAGAGAAGGTATTGCTTTCCGGTGGTGTAATTGAACAAGAAACCCGCCGTTATGACGAAAAGACAAAAGAAACGATTCTGATGCGTGTGAAAGAAGCAGCAGACGATTATCGTTACTTCCCAGAACCGGACCTTGTCAGTTTATATGTTGATGACGCATGGATGGAGCGAATCAAGCGTGAAATCCCTGAGCTTCCAGATGCACGGAGAGAACGTTACGTAAAAGAACTTGAACTTTCCGCGTATGATGCTGGCGTACTTACAAGCTCAAAGGAAATGGCTGATTTCTTTGAAGCAGCAATAGCAGAAGGCGCAGACATCAAACAAGCTTCCAACTGGCTCATGGGTGAAGTCTCCGCTTATATGAACAAGCATTTGAAGGAGCTTCATGATCTTGCCATCACACCGACATCTCTTGCAACATTAATCAAGCTGATTGAGGATGGAACGATTTCCTCTAAAATCGCGAAGAAAGTATTTGCAGAGATTGTGGAAAAAGGCGGTGACCCAGAGAAGGTTGTTCAAGACAAAGGTCTCGTCCAACTCTCAGACCCTGTGAAGCTGCAAGAAATTATCAATGGAGTGCTTGATGAGAATGAACAGTCCATCATCGACTTCAAGAACGGGAAAGACCGTGCACTCGGATTCCTCGTTGGTCAGACGATGAAAGCGACGAAAGGTCAAGCGAACCCGCCGATGGTGAACAAGATATTGAAAGAAGAATTAGAGAAACGTTAAGATGAACATAAACGGGGAACCTTGTAACAACAGGGTTCCCTTTTTCTCTGTATAAAAAATATTACATGTTGTTCTGGCTATTATACTTGGTGAAAGTGGGTTATTAGATAAAAGAATAGCCGACACTGTGAAACCTGTCTAGTAGAGAGTCTCTATCGGACAACAATTTAGCTGATCGTGTGAACTTGTCTCATAGGAGCACTCTAGCGGACAAAAAATGAACTAGTTCCGTAAAACTGTCTAATAGAAGTATTCTATTAGACAAAAAAGGAATAACTGATTTAGAACTTGGCTTTTATAAAAATGCAAGGCTTAAATTTACTGGATATAAGCTCCTACTTTTAAATTTCAGTAAAAAGGATTATGATGGAGAATAGAGTTTACAATGACAGTGGCCCTTATGCTAAACAGGGAGGAATACGAATGAAAAGAGCGCGTGTGATATATAATCCAACTTCAGGGAAGGAGGCAGTTAAGAAAGAATTGCCACTCATCCTAGAAACATTGGAAATCGCGGGCTATGAAACATCTGCCCATGCGACGACAGGCGAGAACGATGCGATGGAAGAAGCGAGGCGTGCGGTCGAGCGAGAATATGATCTCCTTATTGCAGCAGGAGGTGACGGGACGATTAATGAAGTTATCAATGGGATTGCAGAACAATCATACCGTCCAAAGCTCGGCATCATTCCAGCGGGTACGACGAATGACTTTGCAAGGGCGTTGAATATCCCGCGGGATATTAAAAAAGCACTTGAAATAATTGTTGCTGACGAGACAATAGATCTTGATATCGGTAAAGTGAATGACCAATATTTCATCAATATCGCAGGTGGCGGCCGGTTAACCGAGCTCACCTATGATGTTCCAATCAAGTTGAAAACCGTCCTCGGCCAGCTTGCTTATTATATTAAAGGAATTGAGATGCTCCCGTCCTTGAAACCGGCAAGGGCAAGAATCGAGTATGATGGTAATGTTCTCGATGAAGATATTATGTTATTTCTAATATCCAATTCGAACTCGGTTGGAGGCTTTGAAAAGCTTGCACCAGACGCGAAACTTGATGATGGCTATTTCGATATGCTTATTTTAAAGAAAGTGAATTTAGCGGAGTTCATTCATATCGCAAGCCTTGCACTCAGGGGCGCGCATTTGAATAACGATAATATCATTTATGCGAAATCAAAACGGATTAAAGTCACTCCATCAGAGAAAATGCAGTTGAATATTGATGGAGAATATGGCGGTCTGCTGCCAGGTGAATTTGTCAATTTGAACAAGCATATTGAAATCATCGTCCCCGAAATATTTATCCACCAACAAATTGAAGGTTTAAAGGAAGATTAACATGGCAAAATCACAAGCTCCTGTAAAGAAAAATGAATACGTAACATTAACTTTTGAAGACCTGACACATGAAGGAAATGGTGTTGGGAAGGTAGGGGGCTATCCATTATTTGTCCCGAATGGTCTACCTGGAGAAGAAGCAGTCGTGAAAGTAATCAAAGTGAATAAAAATTTCGGGTTCGGTAAATTGATTGAGCTGAAGAGTACAAGTGAAGAAAGGGTTGATCCTACTTGTCATGTGCATTGTGGTGGTTGCCAGTTGCAACATATGAGCTATAACCTCCAACTGCAAATGAAGCAGAATCAAGTACAGAATGTCATGAAGAAGATTGGACATCTGGAACATGTGCTGGTTCATCCAATCATCGGGATGGACAACCCATTTCATTACCGAAACAAAGTGCAAATTCCGGTTGGAGAAAAAGACGGAAAACTTATTACCGGTTATTATCAAAAGCGAAGTCATCGGATCGTTGAAGATTTAGATACGTGCAGCAGCCAGGCCGAGGAAATTAATGAGATTCTTCCGGAAGTGAAAAATATCGCAAACCGGATTGGGATCGAAGCATATGACGAGGAAAACCATCGCGGAGTCTTGCGCCATATCATGCTCCGGACCGGTTATGCAACAAGAGAAATAATGCTTGTTTTAGTCACCAAATCAAATAAACTTCCGGGTAAAGAAATGTTGATTCAGGAACTGACGGAGAAATTTCCCAATATCAAATCCATCGTGCAAAATATTAACGAGCAACGCACGAACCTTATTCTTGGTAAGAAAACGAAAGTGTTATGGGGAGAAGAATATATCCATGATAAAATTGGCGACCTGACGTTTGCCATTTCAGCAAAATCATTTTATCAAGTGAATCCTGTACAAACTAAAGTACTTTATGATAAAGCTTTGGAATATGCCAAGATCGATGAGAATGATGTCGTGATTGATGCATATTGTGGTATCGGTACGATTTCATTATTCTTAGCACAAAAGGCAAAGAAAGTATATGGAGTGGAAGTTGTTCCGGAAGCAATTCAGGATGCAAAAGCAAACGCAAAACTAAACGACATGGATAACGTAGAATTTGTCGTTGGACAAGCAGAGAAGGTTATGCCGGAATGGAAACGTGAAGGTTTAGATCCAGATGTGATTGTTGTGGATCCGCCACGAAAAGGCTGTGCACCGGAGTTTCTTGAAGCTATGATCGAAATGGAACCGAAGCGGATTGTGTATGTATCTTGTAATCCTTCGACATTAGCGCGAGATCTTCGAATATTAGAAGATGGTGGGTATCGTACAATTGAAGTGCAGCCGGTTGATATGTTTCCGAATACGCCGCATGTGGAGTGCGTAGCATTGATGTCTAGGTAAGTGTCTAATTAAAAAATACATTTGCTCGTCATAATAAACTCTTGCTAACTTCACCACCAATTCTGTAAGAATAAACATTTGCTTTTTCAATATCAAATCCAATAATTACTCGGGTTTTCCTCATAAGGAGCCCGAGTTTTTTTCATGTCTTTTTCCAATAACTTTTCAATACAGTTATGTTCCTAACCCATTGATATTACTAGCTTTGTCCAATATCCGATTCAATACTAATTCAATAACAAATCAATACTTATCCAATAATTCCTCTTTGTTCTTCATCTCTTATGTCCATTGTTTTTCTTCAATCCATTCCCAAAACTATATTATAACTCTCCAAAAACCATGAAAAACAGCCGAAAAAGGCCCGAAAAACGGTCATTTTTGAACCGAGAAAGTGTGAAAATAGGGGTTCCGTAGCAAAACTATATTATAACTCAAACGGTGGAATGCGGGTTGGAGGGGCGGAAAAAAGCAGGGGGTTATTATGGTTGTACAGTAAGATGAATAAGAAGAGTTGAAGTATTGATAGAATAAAGTTTACAGGGTTTCTCCAACGGTTATTTAAGTAAGTAAACGGGTGGAACCCCTTTTGCTGTTGGGGTTTAAATGCCTAAAATATGGGTTGACTTGATAGAATAGATTTTCAGTAGGGGAATTGACAAGATAGATAGATGGAGGAAATCATGTTAGATTTAGACTAATTAACATTGCGAAAGTGCATCTATTATAATTAGTCTAAATGTATTATTTACAATATGATTCCTGGAGGATAAGAAGATATCTGAAAATAGAAAAGTCCATTTCATTCCACCAAGAACTATTTAAAGTGAGAAACGACAAGGGGTATATTGTCGAGTCAACTCAAACAGCACGGAACAATTAAATAGTCTAACAAACCAAGTGAGGGAAGGTTTTTTATTCTACTAAAATAGAGCTATCTTGTATGTTGCTATTAGAATATAGAATTGATTAATTAATTATAAGTAACTTATGAGCAATTTCTCCTTGTACAACAAGAAAGAAAAAATATTATGTGTATAAAGTTACCCATAGAATGTGGTAGTCTATAATATGTAGTCAGATTTCAATAAACTGACTTCAAATTAAAAAGGAGATGGGTATATGATCAATCGAGCAATTCAGTTTGCTACAGCTTGTCACGTGAATCAAACGAGAAAGGGAACAGACATCCCATATATATTGCACTGTCTTGAGGCAGGAACAATTGCAGCAAATTTGACGAACGAAAATGATAGAGTTGATAGTGATGTAGTGTCCGCTTCAATACTACATGACACGATAGAGGATGCCTATGTATCTTATGAAACACTTAAAGAAGTATTTAATGAAAACATTGCAAATTTAGTTCGAAGTCAGAGTGAAGATAAGTCTAAAAAATGGATGGATAGAAAACAAAATACACTAAACCGCTTAAAGACAAATAAATCAAAAGACATTGAAATTGCTACACTTGCTGATAAATTGTCAAATATGAGATCTATATTCAAAGACTATGAAATTGAAAATGAAAAACTTTGGGAAAAATTTAATGCCGGGAGAGAATTACAACATTGGTATTACAAATCCATTGCAGAATCATTATATCAAGTTAGAGGCACAAAAGAATATAGAGAATATAAAGACCTCATTAAAAAAGTTTTTGAAATTAGATAAACTTGTGAAGCTTCACAGTAACAACACCCCACTGGAAGGATCCTACTTTAGTAGTATGTCTATCTATATTGCCACTGGATTTAAAGTATTCACTACTAATCGACCAGGTAATAAAACCTAGATATATCTTCTTAAATGTCTTATGATTATATAGTCGAATGAATTTCATAATTACCAAAGTCGGCTTTCCCATCACTATATGTAGTTGGGAACGAACCAACTCAACTACATATGGTGATGGTGATGCATTGAATACGTATTATGAAATTCATTAAGTCGTCCACAAAACTATAAGTAGAAGGGAGTATTACAGAATATGTATGATAAAGATTTGTTAGTACTATATATATTGGAAATATTGTCTGAATATGCTAATGAGGACAAAAAGATCTATCAACAAGATATATTAAATCTATTAGAAAGAAATTATAATATAGAAGTAACGAGAAAAACCCTTGGTAAACGTATTGCTTCCCTGAGATATTGTGGATATATTGAGGGAGAGCGAGGAATTTACAAGAAGAATAAATTCAAGGATGATGAATTAAGAATCCTCATCGATAGTATATTATTTGCCCCATACATACGAGCAGAAGAAGCAAAAGCCATCATAGAAAAATTAAAATCTCTATCCCCTGTAAGTTTAAAAAATAAGAATCGCAATATACATTATGTACAAAGCCTTAGTAGAACAAGTAACGAGAATCTGTATCCTGTATTAGACGAGATCGACGAAGCAATTGAAAAGAGGAAACAGATTAAAATTACGGTATGCCGATTTAATGAACATGCAGAATTAGAAAATGTTCGCACAGAAATCATTCATCCGTATTATATCGTCAACTCTAATTCTAGATATTATGTCATCTGTTATGCGGGGAGAGGAGATCGATTAGAGAGCAGGCGAATAGATAGAATATCAGAAGTAGAAATATTAGTAAAGCCTATCAATCCACTAAGAAACATTATTGGAGAAAGGCAAAACTTTGATTTAGCTAAATATATGAATGAACATATCTATATGTTTAGCGGTGAAAGTGTGCCAATAAAAATAAAAATGAAGAAAGAACATATCGGTATTTTCATCGATTGGTATGGAACGGATTATACAATCAGTGAAAAGGACGAAAATGAAATAATGATACGTGTGAGAGCAAATGAAAATGCAACTTATTACTGGGCATTACAATATGGTCATTTAGTAGAAATTGTAGAACCTCTTAGTTTAAGAGGAAAATTGAAGCAAGGACTTAAAGATATCTTGAAAAAATATGAATAATATCTCTTATGGGAGTTATTTGACACATAACTTTATGTATAGTGAATAATGTAAGGTAGTTAAGACGATTAAGAATAAATGATGTATGAAAGTAAAAATATATATAAAAGGGGATCATAATATGAACAACATAATTACAAAAGAACAATATCAAGCATTAAAAGAAACTGGATTAAACTTCGCAACGATTGCAAGAAAATACTTAACAAAAAGTGAAATCAAGGCAATTCCCTTTCAAAAGGTATTATCCTTAGAGCCAGAAGAAGGCGGTAGCTTTGCTAACTATAGTAGCTTTGCCTATTGGATCGACCAAACGAAAAAGAAAGCTCATGAGGAGGCCGCAGCAAATATAGAGGTGTTACAAGATTGGGATAAGCTACAAGCTGAAGGCGCCACATTAAGATCAGGGTTTGTCTTGTTAGGTGTGAATGCTGGAGCAAAGGGCATCGACTTAAAAGCGGCCGAAGGTACTGAAACATTAGAGCACTTTGAAATGTTTCAAGTACGCAGTATTAAGTCAGGTGAAAGACGTCAACCGATTCCAAGTCCAATAAAATATAAAAATGCTCTGATGCAAAATGAAGACGATAAAGAGTTCTATAATCAGGCAGTGAGTGGAACTTATATGACAGACTTTATAAAAGGATTCCCAACGAGTTATGGACCTGATATTAAAAAAGCAATGAATAAAGCAATAGATAAATTAAATTACGACAAAACTCAAGGAGAAGAGTTCTATAACAACTTCTGTAAATTATTCGGTGAAATCCTAAAGAATGAGCTAGACCTATTAGGTGGTAAAACGCACACGTTAATAGTCATGGGGAAAAATCCAAAGCAAAATATTGTTAATGATTTCTTGAGAAGAAGTGGCTTGGATAAGGAGTTCAGGATCGTAAATATAAGCCATTATTCAGGAACACCAAAATCTACAGCATTAGCAGAAGAGCTGAAAGAAGCTTTCACAACTGAAGAACGTTAATTGAAATTGAAGGGGATCATTTCTCCTTGCTAGTATTACTAGAATCATACATAAAATAGAAGGATATATAAAAAGCCCTGAATTCTTCATGAATCTGTGAATTCAGGGTGTTTCATTGTACTGAATGCTATAGAGGGACCAGGATCATACGAATCTACGATAGACTAGGAGAGGGTAAACTTATGGATAAAGACAACATGTTAAAAGCTAAACATGGAAAAGTATGTATCATCAATACAGCAGGAAAAATAGTAATCGAACCAGAAATAGAAGTTGATACAATATATTATCCAAGTAATGGTCTATGCCAAGTGGGAAGGGATGGTAAATATGGCTATATAGATGAGACTGGTAAATTGGTCATCCCTTTAAAGTATAAAAAAGTCTTTCCATTTTCTGAGAATGGATTAGCTTTTGTTCTACGTGAAAATGGCTTAGGAGGGTATATTGACAAGCACGATAACTTTGTCATACATCCAATCTATGAATCTGGATCTACCTTTAGATTTGGCTTTGCAGCAGTATCGAGAAATGGAGAGTATACATTCATACACGAAGATGGAAATAAAGCAGTCGACCACACATTCAAATATGCAAGTGGATTTGCTGCGTCTGGACTTGCGAAAACGCAGGAATTTGATGGAAGGTATGGTCTGATGGATGCAACAAGTATGCCGGTACTTATCTTGAAACATGGATGTGAATTAGCGGAATTTAAGGGAGATAGTAAGATTACTAAATTTAGAGTGAATGAAAAAGAGGCATTGATAAATTCCCAGGGAGAAATTATCACAGGATTGAACTATGACAAGGTTATCATTTCACCAAATTCAAAGTTACATCCATTTTTGCGGAATGGTTTATGGGGATACATAGATGATGAAGGTAATGAGATAATAGCCAATATATACAAAGTAGTTTCGGAATTTTCGGAATTTAATGTAGCAGCTGTAAAATCATATCATCCATTGGCAGAGAACAATTTAGTCGATTTTTACATAAATGATCGGGATGAAATAATAGACAACAAATTAATAGAATTTATCAACCAACTACTGAGTTACAGATTCTCTAACGTAAGTAGATTTAAGAATGGACTAGCATTAGCAGAGAAAAAAGAAGAAATAAGAGATATCAGTGAAAAACGAGGGAAAGATGAGTGTACAAGAAGTTGTAAAGTCAAAGCAGATGAGGAAGATTATTACGCAGAAAAACTACATGAGGTTGAAATATACTTTAATAGTATGGATAAGAAAGGGATATATAAATTTATAAATGAAGAACTAAGAGCTGATGTAAGAGTATTAGATGTACATGATAATTATGTTAAGTTATTATGGCCCCTTCAACCACATCTAAAATCTGCAGATGTTGAAAATACATTGGATGATGCCCTGAATGATGGAAAACTAGGAAGATATAATTATGATTGGATTGATTGAAAAGTTATGTAAGAAAATTAACTTAAAAATATAGGAATAAGATTCTTATGCGCAAAATATGACCCATTACTTATTATATAATCAAATGTGTAGAGAAGTTAAGATAAATAAGAAAATCTCCTTTTATTCAAAAGGAGATCATAGAATACTCTAGCTTTATCTTTAGGATATGAAGAAAAAGCTTGACATTTACATAGCGGGAGGAATGACTATGAAAAAAGTTGAAGTATTAGTAAGGATGAGATTGGAGAAAAAAATCGTAGTAGAGGTAGAAGATGTTGAGGAAGCAGAGCGTAAAGCAGGAGAGATGATCGATGAAATGGATCGTGAAGAATACAAAGAATTCCTGTCATCATCACGTATGCCTTATGGTGGCCCTTTTGTTGAAAAGGTATCCCTAGAAGCAAAGGTGAAAATGGCGATTGACGGCTTTGATCCATATGTTTTATGTCCAGGCGTTGACGCACCATATGATGAATATGATGGAGAATCTAGCAGAATAGCAGAAAAAATCGAGCATGACATGTCAAAGAAAGAAATTGCAGATATTATAGCTAAGGAATTTACTCGGTCCTTTAATACAGAGTTTACCATAGAAGAATGTATGTGGCCGGCTGAAGAGATATATGATTACTTAAAAAATCAGGTTTAATATGATTCTATAAAATTGGTTCAGTAAGAAAAGAGGTATCAGGCAAGAAATGAAATAAATAACACGGAGATGATAGAGATGTCAAACTTCTACTTCTGTAAATTCGGACAGGTAGAAGATATTGAAGTGATCATATATCCAGGAAATATGAGTATTGAACCAGTATTGTTCATAATGGATGGAAAAAAGAAAGTGGAGATTACACTTAGTTCTAATATCTATGAAAACGACTTGGGAGAATTCATGTTACATACAGGATTATCTGGTGAGTATCGAGATGCCGCGAATAAGGTGATGAGAGAGTTAGCTGCAGAAGTTGTAGACTTAGAACACTTCATTAAATATATTCTGAAACCAGCATACAAAGAAAAATTGATGAGCATTATTGAAGAGGAAGAGAAGAGTGGAAGATATTATAAACTTTGAGGTGGTTGCAATGAAGTATCGGACCTCAAAGGTAGGGGGCAAATTCCCAGAAAGTCATAATTACCCATAAATTATCCCGTTTTATATATAAGCGCCATTACTTAAGGAAGTTATGACGGGGCGCGGCACTGACTAACTAACGGAAAAGAGTGTTCGCGTGGGAGGAATAACCTGCTAAGCGTTTTTTTAAATCTTTTCATGCAACGAAAATATCTAATGACATATGAGGCTGTAGTGTGCGTGTACAATCAAGAAAAAATACTTATTTTAGTTTTATTAAAAATTTTGCAACAACATACAGATGAAAATCATCGATTAACGCAAAAAGAATTGATCAGGGGGCACGATTAGTTTTAGAGTCGCAAACAGATCAAGATGGTGTTCCGAGAAAATATCTGATTAATCCTTATCAATTGGTGGCGGCAAATGGGCGCTATTATTTAATTTGTAACAATGATCGGTATGATAACATCTCTCACTATCGATTGGATCGGATTACAAACATTGAAAAGCTTAAGGGAAAACATAAACCGATGGAAGAAGTAAAAGGGCTCGAACAGGGGCTAAATCTGCCAAAACATATGACAGAGCATATTTATATGTTTACAGGCGAATCTGTTTCCGTACGTTTAAGATTTAACAAATATTTCATCAATAAATTTATCGATTGGTTCGGTACAGAAAATATAACTTTCTCCGATCAAACAGAGGATGAAGTAACAGCTAGGGTTATGGTGAATAGAATAGCTATGAAAAAATGGGCATTGCAATTTTCCCTTCATGTAAGAATATTATCACCTCAGAGTTTGGTAGATGAAATAAAAAGAGATATTGATCAAGCTCGGAAAAACTATCAATAAAAATACTTTTGATAATCTTGTAGAAATTATAGAACAGATTATCTTAAAAAAATTAACAAAGGATTTCAAGTTTTTTTTATCTATTAATTAGTAGAATGTTGGACAGTTTAACTGGAATGATGATTTTGTAACGTTATTTTTATCAATTGCATTTATTGGCTTAGGTATTCCAATTGGCAGAGGAACAATAAAGTATAAACAACCGAGTCAATTTCATAATTACATTTATGAGCCATATCAACTCAACATCTAGTTGTGAACGGTCCAAGACAACTAGATGTTGTATCTTAATGGTGTCAATTCGGGATTGTGAAATTGACTAAACTATAAAATTATAATACATTACAACGTAAAATTTTTCAGGAGCGATTATATGAAGTCATTTATGTCATTTTTTATTTTTAATAGCAAGATCATAGAATATTTTCTGCCTTTCTCTACATATATGACCAGTTATAAGAAGAAAAAGAGTGTTATTTATTTGCTTTATTTAATCACTCTAAAACTATCTGTAACGGTCCTAGCTTGGTACCTTGTTACGGTTCCTTTTCTTGAAGCGTATTATCATGGTTATTTTTCGTTTTATTTTCGTTTTATTGGAATACCAGTAGGCATTCTTGCAATAATAGCTATATTCTTCACATATTCATATTTAATGCATAAGAAATTTATGGTTAGAGATCGGAGTGTCAGTGTAACAAGTCTTCTTTTTAATAACTGGATTAAAACATTTTTAAAGGTTATTTATTGGCAATTTTTTATAGCAACTTTTTTCATGATGTTTACGAAAAACATGCCTGAACTTAATTCTATTGGTCTTGAAACTCTTGAAAAACATTCTTTTCTTAACCTTTTTACATTGTTTGCAATAAGTATCATCTATGCTTTTACAAATAAATACTTTGAAATAAAAGTTCACCAATATTTTTATTACTTCTTTGACCTATGGTTAAACATAGAGGAATATGAAAATAGAATAAAAGAGCTATCAAAAGATTTTTCTATTCTCTTTACCAAATTCGATAACCACATGTATAGGAGCCATCGAAATCTCGCACGTGATTCAAGAGTAATTGTTTTAAGACATAAATACATCCCAATATCTTTTACGCTAACCTATTATGCAGTAGATTTTGAAAGGCATTATTATGCCGTATACCAAGAGGAATATGCTGCTGGGATAAGACCTTCATATCATAAAAACGTGAAAGAATCTAATATTTTTCCAAGAACGCGAATCATACAAAAGTACTACCCTGAGAAAATAAAAAAACGAGTTAGAGAAGGACGTAGAAAAACATCTGTCCCTATTGGGAAAATACTCATTATTGGTCGAGTGATCACTGTGCTTTTAGTCATTGCTTTGGTCCTTTCTGTGAATCATACTTTTACATGGGAGGATTTTCTTGAACATAGAAAGTCTAATTATTCAGGTATCGCTTTTCTATTAGTTATTTTATTAATTACCTATTTGTTTGCATGGTTTTATACAAATATTGCTATTAGTGTGGGGATGTTTTTTATCATAAAAGAGGCAGATTATTATGCGGAAGAGCCCATAAAGCTTCTTATATTAATTGCTGTCACTATTGTTTTTAATTTAATGGCTATGTCCTTTTGGAAAGAAGAAAAGATAAAAGAGCTTTTATATCTCAGATAATAGAGGTAATTGATACCGAAAAGTCATTATCGAAAAAGCCGAAACAAGAAATGTACTAGTCAGCCTAAGATATATTTAAATAAATGAATTGTTTGTTGAGTTAAATAGCATCATTTAACAATGGAATGCCAATAAGTACATTGATTTTTGCTTGATTTAAGGTAAAATGAATATAGATAGTAAAAAAGAGAAGTGCGTCAACACTACTCTCCGCAGCCTCAGCCGTACAGGTGGTGGTTGTCAAAAATTATTTCTTTGTTTGAGAGCCACCCTGCTTCCTACGGCGACGGGCGGTTTTCTCTTTGTTAAAAAAGTTTTTTTGAAAAAGATATGCACTAATTGCACGCACAATCCCCTTTCAACACTTCTTTTAAAAACTCCAAGAATGTCTCCATGATTATCACCTCCTTTCCCTAATTAAAGGAAAAGGAACATATGACAACCACCTACTCATAAAACTTTCAGCTGTATTTCTATTTTATCATGAATATATAATTTTTTAAACAAATGACGAACGTACGATCCTTTATTGAAAGCATAAAGATATTTTCATAGGAGACCATTGGAATGCTCGTTTAGTTCTGATTGGTGTAGATTTTTTTTAATCGGGTATATTAATTTAGTACATCTCACTAGAAGATGAGCAACATGGAAAACTGTTAATATAATTGAGCCTGAGTATTGACCGCGAGCTTTTAACCGGACCATTGTAACAGATTTATTAGAACGGATAGAAAATAATATCAGGCAATTGAAGGAATTTCCGAATTCAGGTAGTCGACTTGTGGATGAATATCTACAATTGAAAGGATATAGAAGAATTATTGTTGGTTCTTCTATCATCTTTTATGTTGTAGATGAGCAGCTGAAACAAGTAATCATTATGCGGATTTTATATGGTAAACGAAAATATCAGGATTTGCTATGAGGTGAACAAACGATGAGTCTAACAAGTTACATTGGTAGTAATGTATCCATTGAAGAAAAGGGATATGAGGAAGAACCTGTGGAGGGTAAAATTTTTGTTGGTCCGAGTTTCTCTGATGAAGGAAGTTTAGATGAAGTAAAAGAAGCGCAGTTTTCAACGACATATGTATATGAAGTAACGTTTAATAGTTGGGGAATGGAACTATCACCTTATCAGGATGAAAAATTTTATGAAGAAAACAAAACTGGTTTGCATCAAGTATGCGAGATGATGGATTCCTAT
Organism: Oceanobacillus alkalisoli; assembly: GCF_021556485.1. GTDB lineage: Bacteria > Bacillota > Bacilli > Bacillales > Amphibacillaceae > Oceanobacillus > Oceanobacillus alkalisoli. The sequence continues at coordinate 28,276 of NZ_JAKGBW010000026.1, forward strand.
TTAGACGTGGGCGAGTTTTTTGAATTTTATACATGCTGGGTTGGAGAGGAGTTTAATTCGAAGGAAGCGGAAATAACACTCCCAATTCGAGACTGGTATACGGAAGGAATGGAATTAAGGGAACAAACATTGATTCGATTTGTTAAAGGATGATTAAAGATCTATTAACTTGATGTATTAATGGTTCGAATCGCCTATAAAAACATTTGAAAATAAAAATTCAATATGATATGATTATTTAATGTTGGAATTCATTTTCCAAATTCCGATAAAAAGTGACATTAAGTTTTATAGTAGGGAGTATGAATAATTGAATATTAATGAAAAGGATCAATTTCAACATATGTTGGATAATAGTTTGTACCATCATTTTTCAACTCATAACCGATATTCACGATTCTAAAATCTTAGGATATGAGGGTTTATTACGATCAAGCTGTACTAAAAATCCAGAATCACTATTTAATACAGCAATAAATTTAAAAAAGATATTTGAATTGGATTTATACTCAATTAATACGGCGATACAGACTTTTAACGATTACGTAGATAAAACTACCTCAGACACTCACTTGTTTTTAAACATCCACCCAACTACTCTTGTTTCGCCAAACTTCAAAAATATATTATGTGATAGAATTGAAAATTCAAAAATAACGACTAATTGCCTTGTATTAGAGACTCAATTTTCGCAGCTCAAACTAGGCAGGTACACCTTGATATAACTAGGTAAGCCCGCAAACCAATACTGTAGTTGACTTTTGAATAACTTTTTGAATTTCTTGTTCGTTTTATTCAAAGCATCTTCAAGAAGCTCGATTAGCTGTTGTAATGCAACTGACTAATCCAGTTCATTTACTTCGCCACAAAGTTCATAAAACATTCCGCCAAGTGTGCGGTCATCTGTACTACAGCGATTTTGCCAAGACAAAAGGATATATCTTGAAAAGACAATAGTCGTGTGGCTAATTAGTAAATCATAGGATCTACCTTGAAATTCCTTTTGTAATTTCAATAGGGATTTTGTCGCCTTGAAAAAGCCTTCAATGTCCCAGCACATTCCATAAATTCGAATAATTTCTGTTTCTGTTAAGGTACAGTCTGTACTTAAGATAGCTAACCATTCACTTCTTTTATTACGATTTCGAACGAATACAACTTTTACTGGTACTCCGTTTGCCATCGTTGTATGAATGGAACGCAAGATACTTTTGTTTCCTGAAGTTGGTGTCGCTAGAAGATAAAGCTCTTTTAAACTAACACGTTTTTCACCAATCAAATAACGTTGATTGGTAGCTTTCACCATGCGAATCACATCCATACCTTGTTCCACAATAGATTGAATTAGTGGCTGCTGGGTAAACCAGCTATCCATTAACACATAAGACGTATCTATTCCTGCAGAAAGTGCACGAGATATCATTGATTTACAGCAAACTCATTAGATATTGATTATGTACAGGGGTTTTTAATGGGAAAGCCAGATAAATTAAGCAAATTAATGATATAGCAGGTGATTTAAATTGAATAGTATATTCTTAATAATGTTTTTAATATTATTATCATTTTTTTCAATTTTTTTAATAATGTTATTAATTTATAGGAAATATTCAAAGCAAAAAGAAATGGATATTAAAGAACTGAATGAACAAATAGTATCTTTAGAAGAAAAATTAAAAGATAAAGAGAGAAGAAATTTTCTACGTCTTCCAATAGGCAATGAAGTATGTAAATTTTACATACTAAAAATTGGTGACAAAGATATTGATTTAGTTAAAAACCGTATGGGAGAAGGAATAATAAGTGACATTAGCTTTACTGGATTACACTTAGAATCAATATATAATCTGCCTGTTAAAGATGCTGTTGAGATTAAAATGGAATTCGAATTTGATAATCACGAATTTGAAATAAGAGGATTATTGATGCGAAAAGAGGAGCACATTAATAGTAATAAACTTATTTATGGCGTTAAATTCATTGAAGCAGAAACTAGGGCGCAAAATGACCTAAACAAATTGATTAGAAACAAAGAACTTGAGAAAAGAAGAAAAATGCTTGAGCAAAAGGAAGTTTAATATGAAATCCTTATTTATCTAATAAGACAATAATTGAGCCGTATAAAAAAGCCATTGAACTCAAAGTGGACGTGCAGTTTAAAATAATCTTAAAAGAAGAAATGTTGAGAAGAGGGATTGATTTTAATATTAAAAAGCGAAAAACGTTAAATAAAATAATACTCTTTTCTAAAAAACTAGTAAAATAAAATTAGTAAATAAAAAGTGGTGATTACTATATACAGCATACTTTTAGTTGATGATTCATCCTTTATGAGAAAGTATATTGCAAATATACTGAACGATACGAAAAAATATAATGTCATAGCTGAAGCTTCAAACGGTCGAGAGGCAATACTAAAATTTCACTCATATAAACCAGATATAGTTATAATGGATGTAACTATGGATGAGATGGACGGAATACAAGCGCTAAAACATTTAGTAAGATTATATCCAGGAATTAAGGTTATTATGTGCTCATCTCTAGGTCACCACTTTTATGTAGACGAGTGTTTAAAAAATGGAGCAAAGGCTTTTCTTGTTAAGTCCAACCTTAAAGAAATTTTAAATGTATTGGATAAGGTAGTTGCTTAACTATATTTATTATTCAAGTATACTATATAAAGCAGATAAAAACTTCATTAACATTGCGGACATAAGTGAATGAATTTCATAATTACCAAAGTCGGCATTTCCATCACCATATGTAGTTGGGAACGAACCAGCTCAACTACATATGGTGATGGTGAAGCATTAAATACGTATTATGAAATTCATTAAAGTATCTTTTTAAAATTATTTTACACAAATTTTACACATTTCATACAAAAAACCTTGTGAGATCAGTGTTTATAGACCCATATCGATCCCGGTCACTGATTTCGAAGAGCTTTATCAAGAAAAGATACCTCGCCTAATAGATTTGAAATATCATTCTATTACAGACGCTGTGTTAGAACTTGATAGTTGTTGGTAATATACAGCATATTTTTATGACTTCTCAGGAGAACTTATATAATAATGAGGCTTCCGTATCATGAATTTAAACTAAATGGATCACACATTTGATGCTATTGAAGTCTCCGATTGAATAAGAAAGGTTTATATATTAGAATATAGACAGTTGCCCGCATCAAGTGCGGCGGGGATTTGTCAGGATAAAGTAATCACTCAACTAGCCAGGATAAGCTGAGGGTGATTGCTTTTTTGTGGCATAAATTTGGCATGAAACATGAAATCATTAATGAGTATTACAGATAACCTTAAACTTAAAAATGTCTGCAGACCCTTTATTTATTGGGATATGCAGACTCTATCGGTAACTAGAGATGACAGTAAGTTAATTGTTTCATCACCTTGGCAGGGTGAATATCATAGTGTACGTCATTTTTAATAAAGACAATAGGTGAGTATTGCGGACAGAATGAGCCAGCAGTGCGGAGTTTTGAGCCACCGTTTGCGGATAATAGAGCCAGTGAATGGGGACAAGAGAGCCACTATCAAAAAGACCATTATACATGCCTAATGTGGTGCGAATTTATTAGTCCGCCATCATTGACTTAACTTTTGTCCGTGTAGTTGTAACTGCTAAACTAGACTCAACAGTTTTCCACAAATAAGAGTAAACAGTTTTCACCAATTAAGACTAAACGGTTTACTAATTCCATATCCCTTTCGGTATACTTAAATCGGAGTATGTCGAAGG
>NZ_JAKGBW010000095.1 GCF_021556485.1 Oceanobacillus alkalisoli
GAGAACCTGGAGTGCTGTCTGTAAGCAGAACAGTGCCGGGATGGCGGCCTGGCGGTCCTAAGCTGCAGAGATGCTGCTCTGGACCAACAGCCTGTCACTTTTTGAGAAAACGCCGTCCTTTTGGTGAACTTTGCTCATTATACACTCGTCATCAAAGCCCAAAACACTCAGTGCTGCCCTGGGAAACTCAGCTGTCTGCACAGCGTTGCTCTCCAAGTTAGCACGCTCGTGGCCAGGCTTTGTTCCTCGCAGCTCTCTGCACGTGCTTTGCAGACAGTCTGTTT
>NZ_JAKGBW010000096.1 GCF_021556485.1 Oceanobacillus alkalisoli
TTCCTTTGCCCCAGGATCCACTCTTGGTCCCATCCACCTACGGGGTGTCTGTGGATGCCCCCTCCCCACACAGCCCTGGGATTGGGCAGCGATGCTGGGAGGGGCGTTGGCCCTTGGAAAGGCTCTCCTTGAGCTGCAGCGATAGCAAACAATAGGGGAAAAAGAGAGGGAAGAAGCATTTATTCCCCTCTGAGTGTTTCCATACCCTGGGCTGCACCTTTTTAGCTCCTGACTGCAGCCATCGCCAGCAGAGAAGGGCCAGATGTGCCCACGTGTGGGTGCTG
>NZ_JAKGBW010000097.1 GCF_021556485.1 Oceanobacillus alkalisoli
GTGAGGATTTCTTCAGTGTTTCGTTCAATACCGGTGGAAAGTTCAATACGTTAGGAAAAGAAATGTATCGGATGGACCATGAAGGAACTTTGTTTAAGACTCCTTCGCTGGATAGCCGTTTGCGGGATATGGAGTTGGCCGATTTTGAGGATTATGCTCAGACGAATCCGTTGTTTAATACCAGTTTTGATGTTTCCAGAAAACATGCATTGCCGGAGTTTGGTGGAAATGTCGGTTTCGGTAAGAATTTTGATTTGGGAAGTGGTAAGTTGAGTGTCCTTGCA
>NZ_JAKGBW010000098.1 GCF_021556485.1 Oceanobacillus alkalisoli
GAGGTGGCTGCGTGATGTGCTTGGATGCCATCTCGCGTGGGGCAGCCCTGGGGCTGTGGCTGGCAGTGTGGCTCCCGGCCACGTGGGCAGAGCCTGCCCAGCACTGCCAGCCTCAGAGCAGGGAGTCATCTTCAAGAGGGAGAGGAGAATTGTGCCAAAATATCATCTCTCCGAGGCCGTGCCGGGAAGGACCGGTGTTAACTAGGAGCCGTCACTGTGCTGAGGTCCTGTCTCTGTCCTCTGCCTGCTGCTGCTGCCTGAGGAAAGCCTTTGCTAAATCATGG
>NZ_JAKGBW010000027.1 GCF_021556485.1 Oceanobacillus alkalisoli
ACTTCCCATCACTTCGAGTGAGTAAGATCCCTCAGAGACGATGAGGTTGATAGGTTCGAGGTAGAAGCATGGTGACATGTGGAGCTGACGAATACTAATCGATCGAGGACTTAACTAACTTCTATATCTTGATGTCGTGAATTACTCTTATTTAGTTTTCAGGGTATGAATATACTCTTGCATTAAAGTTAAATCTTGTTATAATATAGTATATGTCTGGTAATGAGGGCGGAAAGGTCACACCTGTTCCCATACCGAACACAGCAGTTAAGCTTTCCAGCGCCGATGGTAGTTGAGACCTTGTCTCTGCGAGAGTAGGACGTTGCCAGGCGAATTAAACAGCGAATTACAAGTAATTCGCTGTTTTGTTATATAAAACGAAATGAAAACGTGATTCTTTTTGAAGAATCACGTTTTTTGTCCAATAAACTTTCCAATTGGGACGATTTAAATGGGGACTATTTCGTTCATGATGAAGACGACTTACCTGGCATAATTTGTTGCATCATTTGCCCGATGCCCTGATTATTCCCACGGCTCATCGAATAGAACGTTGCAGCACCTACACCGATTGACGCGATTAACGGCAGCCAGATTCCATTTTTCATTTTTACCCATCCCTTTCTGTCTAAGCTATTAGACAGTTATAGTATTAGCCACCTGATTGAAATCATGCGAGGCAGCTACTGGAAATTAAAAATCGATCTCACTTAAGGTTTGTTCGAGTACGAATTAACTCCAGGCGGCATTCATACCGGCAAGGCGGCCGGTGACAAGGGCAGAAGTGATATTATAGCCTCCCGTGTAGCCGTGGATGTCAAGTATTTCTCCACAGAAGAATAATCCCTCCATTAATTTGGATTGCATTGTATTTGGCACAATTTCTTTAATGGAAACTCCGCCTCCTGTAACAAAAGCTTTTTTCATTGGCAGAGACCCATCGACTTCAAAGGAAAACTGTTTAATCGTTTGGGCAAGCGCTCGGATATTCTCATTAGAAATCTGATTACCTTGTTTGTTATCATCAATGGATAAGGAATCAAATAAAAACTGAAGATACCGTTCAGGAACAATGCCTTTTAAACTGTTTTTAATGGTACGTTTCGGATTATCACGGATAAGATTTTCTATCTCCAACCTGATCTCTTCTTGGTTTTTATTAGGGAGTGCATCGATCTGTAATGTAATAGTTTTCTCCTTCATTAATTCCTTGACTGCAAATTGGGAGCAACGTAAAATCGCTGGACCGGACACGCCAAAATGGGTGAAGAGCATGTCCATTTGATGGGTAATGATTATTTTTCCTTTTTTATTCAATACGGAGACTGCTACATCCCTTAGGGCTAGGCCTTGAAGAGTTCGTTCTTTAATAAATGTTTCGCTTGATGTTAAAGGCACTTCTGTAGGGAACAATGTTGTAATAGTATGTCCTGCTTTCTTTGCCCAAGGATATCCTTCCCCATTGCTTCCTGTATGGGGAACTGCTTTCCCTCCAACAGCAATAACGATTGCATTCGTTTCAAAGATATCCCCATTCTCACTGTAGACCTTATGCATGGTATCTCCGTAGTCCACCGCTTTAACTGGGGCGTTTAATCGGATGTCGACTTCAAGCTTATTCAATTGATCAATCAGTGTATTAACTACCGAAGCCGCTGAATTTGAAACGGGAAACATGCGTCCATGGTCTTCTTCCTTTAAGGCTACTCCAAGGTTCTCAAAGAATTCAATAATATCATAATTATTAAAGACAGAAAAGGCGCTGTAAAGAAACTTTCCGTTTCCTGGAATATGTTTTATTACTTCATCTTCGGGGAGTCGATTTGTAACATTACAACGGCCTCCGCCAGAAATAGCAAGTTTTTTACCTAATTTTTTTCCTTTTTCAAGTAAAAGGGTGTGTGCGCCATGTTCAGCTGCAGAGATTGCTGCCATTAAACCGGATGGTCCACCACCAATGACTATAACGTCATAAGTCATTCATTTCACTCCTCTCGTTAGTTATCTTACCCTTTTCAGCCGAATATGAGCAACTTTCTAGGTAAATATATGATATTAAAACAGTTTCAATATCAGTTAACGCGAGTTTATGGTAAAATAACATAGGTATCTATTTAAGAGAAATACAGGTGAAAACATGTCAAATCTTGTTAGAGGATCATTGTTGCTTACGGTAGCAACTTTTCTTTCTAAATTTTTAGGATTAATTTATTTAATACCATTTAATATGTTAGTTGGACCGGAAGGAGCAACATTATATAATATCGCTTATGTACCATATAATATTATGTTGAGTATCTCGACCATTGGAATTCCACTGGCGATGTCGAAAACAATATCAAAATATAATGCGCTAGGTGACTATGCGACAGGAAGGCGTACCTTCAAGAGTGGTACCGTTCTTATGTTTATCACAGGATTTATATCTTTTCTTATTCTTTATTTTGGAGCCGAGCTCCTTGCCAATTGGATTATTACAAGTGAAGGTTCGCAAGGGGCATCCGTGAATGATGTTGTACTCGTCATTCGGGCAGTAAGCTTTGCATTAATCATTATTCCTGCTATGAGTATTATGCGTGGTTTTTTCCAAGGACATGAATCCATGGGGCCGTCAGCTATTTCAACTGTAACGGAGCAAATTGTTAGGATTATATTTGTTCTTGTCTCTGTGTTCATTGTTATGGTTATTTTAAAAGGCACGGTTGCAATAGCTGTTGGTTTTGCGACATTCGGTGCATTTGTCGGAGCAGTTGGTTCCTGGTTTATTCTGTTATGGTATTGGAAAAAAAGAAAGCCACATCTTGATAAGCTGCTTACAGGTCAGGTTGTGGATAGTGAGTTAACTACAAAAGATATTTTTAAGGAAATGTTCAGTTATGCAGGGCCTTTTATTATTGTTGGACTTGCTACTTCACTTTATCAACTCGTTGATTTATTTACCTTTGACCGAGCACTTGTAGCAGCTGGCAATGAAGAAATGTATTGGACACTCGGGGCAATTAATACATTAGCCCATAAAATCGTTATCATTCCAGGCACTATCGCTACAGGTCTTTCCTTAGCTATTCTCCCGGCATTGACTCGGACATTTGCACAGAGAAATATAAAGGAATTGCATACACAAATTAACCAATCGTTACAAATCGTCCTTGTATTGGTTATTCCAGCAGTAATTGGAATTGCATGTCTCGCTGATGTGTTTTATGCATCCTTATATGGGATGGAAGAGATTGCAACAACAGGACCGTTGCTTGCATGGTATGCTCCAGTTGGGCTTTTCTTTGCGTTGTTTACTGTAACGGCATCGATATTGCAGGGAATCAATCAGCAAAACTTTACCGTCCTGAGTTTAATGGCTGGATTGCTTGTTAAAATATTATTAAATATCCAGCTTATCCAGTGGTTCGGTGCAAAGGGGCTTATTTTCGGCACAGGGCTTGCTGTTATTATTGCTGTATGTATAAATTTATTCCGGATTAAGCGATCGGTTGAATTTCCGTTCCGTCAAGTCCTGAAACGGACAATGCTTATTTTAATTTTCGGGACGATTATGGCGCTTTTCATTTTTGCAGTAAAAGCAGTATTCGGTATTTTCATTTCGTATGAAACATCTCGCACTGGATCTATTATCGTACTGCTTGCAGGTGTAACCGTTGGTGGTGCAGTTTATTTATGGCTTGCCTACGCTTCCACATTACTTCACCACGTATTCGGTGATGAAATACCGGTTGTCGATAAGTTATTACGTAAGCTCCGTAAATAATGGAGGGATAGTATGCGGTTAGATAAAATGCTTTCCAATATGGGGATTGGTACCCGGAAAGAAGTTAAAGCCATGTTGAAGAAAAAACTTGTTACGGTTAATGATGAGATAGTAAACAATGGGAGCAAGCACGTTGAGCCCGAAACAGATGTTGTAATCGTGAGCGGAGAAAAAATCGTTTATGAGAAATATATCTATTTGATGCTTTATAAGCCGGCTGGGATTCTTTCGGCAACTAGAGATCATCATACGAGTACAGTTGTTGATCTGGTTGATCCATATTTCCAGCATTTTCAGCCATTCCCAGTTGGCAGGCTGGATAAAGATACAGAGGGGTTACTCTTGCTCACGAACGATGGTGATCTTGCCCACCGTCTGCTTTCACCAAAGAAAAACGTGGAGAAAACATACTTTGCGACTATTCAGGGGAGAGTAACAGAAGAAGACATTCAAAAGTTTAAGACGGGGGTAGATATTGGCGAGAATAAACTTACCAAACCCGCTGAGCTTGTGATTTTACGAAGTGGTGCTATTTCCGAAATTGAATTAACTATTACAGAAGGGAAATTCCATCAGGTAAAACGGATGTTTGAAGCTGTTGGGAAAAAAGTAACCTACTTAAAACGATTGCGCATGGGTGAAATTTCGCTCGATTCCGTACTTCAAAAGGGTGATTACCGTCGCTTGAACGAAGAGGAACTTGCATATTGTGAACAAGTGAAAATGGCATAATACGAGGTGAGATTGTGACCCATTATTTTCTTGGAATTGAAATCCCTGATGAATTAAAGAAGTATTATAAGGAATGGCAACAGGAACTAAAAACGATTTTACCTTATAAAAGATGGACCCACGAGAAGGATTTGCATATTACACTTGCCTTTTTAGGTGAGGTGTATGCTGAACGGTTAGAATTACTTGTAGAAAGCCTGAAAGCATTATCGTTTTCGGGAAGTTTCGCACTCACGCTGGAAGGCTTGGGTACATTCGGCAAAAACAACCGCCCGCGTGTTCTTTATGTTGATGTTCACCTTAAAGAGGAACTGAGTCAGCTACAGCAGCAGATTGTAAAAGCGGCAGAAGTACTAGACTTCGAGCTCGATAAACGGCGGTATCGCCCCCATCTCACTCTTGGAAAAAAATGGGGAGCAGCATTTGATTTGCCAGAAGAAAGGCTTAGCGAGCTGCAATCACAATTTCAGACGAGGAAACATTTTGAAGTTACAGCTTTTATATTATATAAGATACACCCAGGGCATGTACCAAGTTATGAAAAGCTTGCTGTTTTTCCGTTTTGAATGGATAGAGAGGGTGGTTTTTAATGGCACAGTTAATTAAAATCCAAGATTATATTACGAGGTATGAATGGGACACTTTTCGTTATCCGACACAATATATCCGTCTGAAACGAGAAAGCTGGGATCGGTTATATGACCGCTGGATCAACCCCGAAGAGAACATGCCACCGGAAGAAGCGTCATATTCGGAAGAGACGGCTACTATTTTTTCTAAGTTAAAGAATAAACTTTTAAGAAAAGCTGTTTACTCAGAAACCATCCAGGAAGAAGAGTCAAGTGAAGCGGAAGAATTTCCTGAATCTGAACAGGAATTAAAACAGGAATTTCTAGATAATCTATTAAACTTTCAAATGAAATGGGCGACATCGACCGTAACCCATAAATCAATTGTTGCTAAAAAGTATTATTCCGATTCCTTATTAAAATACTTATTGCAACGATTTCCAGATACGTACTTCATCATGTACCACCCCATTTTTTCAATAAGACAAGCTCCGGTTGAAGGTGACATAATATTAATTTCCCCTGTGGAAATAGAAGTGATCCAATTTGTCGAGTTGGAAGAAGAAGCGGTTCTTATGGCGGGCGAAGAGCGGACATGGCATGTAGAAAGCCCGGTGGAAAACAGAAAGATATTAAATCCGCTCATTTCCTTAAAGCGGACGGAAAAATTAGTGAAAAGCATATTGGCGACAAAAGATATTTCCCTGCCGATTAAAAAGGTCGTATTATCAAGAACAAATCCGATTTATTTTGCAAGTGAACCTTATCAGACACGGATTATTGGCAGTACAAATTATATCGACTGGTTCAATGAAAAAAGGTCCTTTCAATCACCACTGAAAAATATTCAAATTAAAGCCGCAGAAGTACTATTAAGTTATTGCCAGTCCACCTCACTGAAACGACCGGAATGGGAAGAAGATGATAGTGGAAGTATTGCAATAGAAGAGGCGGAAGACGTGTAATGTGGTCCTTTATTATAAATCCGCAAGCGGGGAACGGCAGAGGAAAATTGCAATTTGAGAAATTGCAAAAAACGCTTGACTATCAATCATTACAAGTCGTTTATTATTATAGTGAATATGAAAGCCATGCGGAAGCAATCGTCAGAGAGCTTGCAGCAAATGAAGAGATAAGAGCTATTATGGTTATCGGTGGGGACGGAACAATCCATGAGGTCATTAACGGTATTGGTTCCTGCGATATTCCGGTAGGGTTTGTTCCCGGTGGGTCAGGTAATGACTTCGCACGAGGAGCACATATCAAAGGAAGACCGGAGAAGATTTTAGCCCCACTAACTGATGTGGAAATGCAGTTTAACAATCGAATCGAAATAACCGATCTATTCGCAGGTGGATGGGGAGACACAAGTTTGTAAGACGGAGGAAATTAGGAAGCGACGGAATGGAATCCGGTTAATTGTTCCGAAATCATACATATAGGAATGAATTTCATAATTACCAAAGCATTAAATACGTATTATGAAATTCATTAATAGTTGTAATTTGTTTCAATTAATTTTAAAATGGAATTTCAAATGTTACAAGTGAAAGATGGGAAAACATCATGAAGGAATGGCTTGAAAAAGCAGTGGGAAAAGGCTGGACACTTACTCCGGCTGGTGGCCTGACAGGGGATGCCTATATTGCCACAAAAGAAAATCGCAAATTATTTGTTAAACGGAATACCTCGCCATTTCTCGCGGTGTTATCGGCTGTCGGTATTGTTCCAAAATTGATTTGGACAAAGCGGATGGAAAATGGTGACGTTATAACAGCCCAAGAGTGGCTTGAAGGTAGAGAGTTAACCCGAGAAGATATGAAGAGTGGGCAAATCATGGAATTATTAAAGAAAATCCATCATTCGCCTGAATTATTGCATATGCTCATGCGCTTAGGGAAGAAACCAGTCACATCGGATCAATCACTGCTAGAAATCGAGAGCCGTTTAGTGCGCCTCGGTTTACTTGAACAATATGAAGAAGTCGCTGTAGCTTTACATTATTTGGTGAAGCTCTTACCGATTACCCGAAATCAAAAGCTTGTCGTCTGTCATTGTGATCTTAATCATAATAACTTATTAATGTCTGATTCCGGTGAGATTTTTCTTGTGGATTGGGATAATGCAATGATTGCTGACCCGGTGATGGATTTTGGTTTCCTTTTGAAATGGTATATTCCCAAAGATGAATGGAATGGTTGGCTAAAGAGGTATGGAATTACCGAGCATGAATATTTGAATGAAAGAATGCACTGGTATCTATTGTTGAATGCTCTTGATTATATTTGCTGGCATAGCGAGCGGAAAGAACAGGAAAAAGTAAGAGAGCGGCTGGAGTCATTACATGAATTGAATCAATTTATGGAAGGCATGATGAACTAAAAGTCATCTGCATTAGAGAAGTTACGATAAGTAAGGATGGATAGGAAAATGCGTCAACGCTATAAACCATGGGCTGATGACTTTCTAATGGAGCATCAGGATTTAATTATACAAAACCCTGCTGAACAAAAAGGCAGGTGGCAAAGCTTGTTTGCGAATAAACAATCCCTTCATCTGGAAGTAGGAACAGGAAAAGGGCAATTTCTTGTCGGAATGGCAAAACAGCATCCCGATATTAATTTTATTGGTATGGAAGTTGCAAAAAGTGTTGTTGTGACAGCGGGGGAGAAAGCATTGGAAGCAGAAATGGACAACTTACTGCTCGTCCATGCAGATGCTAATCATTTGCTTGATTACTTTGCGGAAGATGAAATTTCAACTATTTATTTGAATTTCTCTGATCCATGGCCGAAAAATCGTCATGAAAAACGGAGATTAACGTATACTACATTTTTAAAACAGTACGAACATATTTTACAGCAAGAAGGGGAACTCATCTTTAAAACTGATAATCGTGGACTATTCGAGTATTCGCTTTGCAGCTTTTCCGCATACGATATGTTGCTCAAAGAAGTAAATCTTGATTTACACGCTGAAGAAGATCCATTGAATGTGATGACAGAGTATGAAGAAAAGTTTTCTGCAAAAGGACATCCGATTTATCGCTGTAAAGCCGTTTTTTAAAATTAAGTAAAACCGCACACTCCTTTGTTATATACAATGGGGTGTGCGGTTTTATGAAATGAATTTGTGATGCGTAAATAAGCTTATTCTTTTTTATCTTTCTCCGGGTAAATTTCCTCACTTGCTTCCATTTGATATCGCATTGCAGGGAACGGGATAATAGTCGCTTCCCTTCTCGGTAAGACACGCTCCTTCATATACACATGAAAAAGTGCCTCACAAATTGCAAAGAAATAAGCAACCATCAACGAAATAACGACTAAAGCTGTTGTTTGACCGACATACATGCCTGAAAATAGCCAAACGACGAGAAATGAAATGCCAAAGTCTACAATAGCTGCTGCGAGCATGCCAATTGCGGGAAGGATAAGGATGTCTGCTAAATATGCAGCTCCTGTCAACAAGAGTGAGACGATAATTAATTGACGAAGTGTGACCGACCCAAACACAGCGAGAAATGATGCTAGGATGATCGCTGTGTAAACCCATTTGATACCCAATGCTTTCATATGTACCAATTTAATAACCCCTCGCTTCTCCATAATATAGAGTTAGTATTTAGCCGGGTATAGATTTTTATACACGTATCATCCGGTTTTAAAAAAATGCTTGACTTTATAGGTCATTATTTGACATAATTATTGCTAGTGAAAATAATTAGTTGCCTTTAAGTCAACCCTGTGAGGTTGGCAAGGTGATGCGGAATTTAGTTGTTCGAAAAGAACGACGCATAGTGGAGTGGAATAACCATGCGCTATAAAAATCTGCACCTTGCTGAACATAAAGGCAAGGTGTTTTTTTCATGAATATTCATGAAAAAAATACCTTTCGCTATAAAAATAAAAACGCGAGGAGAAGGAAAATGAAACAACGAGAAATAGGTGTCGATGAACGATTACCCTTATTGCAGAGTCTGCCATTAAGCTTACAACATTTGTTTGCTATGTTTGGTTCGACCGTGCTTGTACCAATTTTGTTCGGGGTTGACCCAGCAACGATTCTTTTAATGAATGGATTTGGAACGTTATTATATATCTTTATTACAAAAGGAAAGATACCTGCTTATTTAGGTTCAAGCTTTGCGTTCATCTCGCCAGTTACGGTCGTGTTGACGCAAGGTGGCGGATACGGGGCTGCGCTTGGCGGATTCTTCGTTGTTGGAGCCGTTCTTGTTCTTATCGGTTTAATCGTTAAGTTTGCCGGCACGTCTTGGATTGACTTTATATTTCCACCTGCTGCAATGGGAGCGATTGTTGCAGTAATTGGTCTTGAGCTTGTGCCGGTAGCGGCCGATATGGCCGGTTTAATCGCTGTAGCGGATGAACCGAGAGATACGACTGCGATTACGGTAGCGTTGCTGACACTCGGTGCAACGATCATTTACTGGGTAACCATGCGCGGATTCTTAAAAATCATTCCAATCTTGCTCGGAATCGTAACTGGATATATCATTGCAACGATGTATGGCATTGTTGATTACACGGCAGTAAAAGAGGCAGCTTGGATTCAAATGCCGACATACTACCAAATTGAATTTAACTGGGCGGATATTTTAATAATCTTACCTGCAGCACTCGTCTTAATCCCAGAGCATATTGGTCACTTAGTTGTGACAGGAAATATCGTGAAGAGGGATTTAGTGAAAGATCCGGGTCTGGACCGCTCCCTGTTCGGTAACGGTATTTCCACAATGATCTCGAGTCTATTCGGTTCCACACCAAACACAACGTATGGTGAGAACATTGGGGTACTTGCAATTACGAGAGTATACTCCACTTGGATAATCGGTGGTGCGGCAGCTCTTGCAATCATTCTATCATTCTGCGGAAAACTTGCGGCATTAATATCATCCATTCCGACCCCGGTGATGGGCGGTATTTCCTTACTGCTCTTTGGAATCATCGCAGTTAGTGGATTAAGAATGCTCGTTGAAGCACAAATTGATTATAATAATTCACTGAACCTTATTTTAACATGTGTTGTGCTTGGAATTGGAATCAGTGGAGCAAGTATCGATATCGGTTCAGTTGCACTCACAGGCATGGGGCTTGCAACAATCGTCGCGATTATTATAAGCATCTTTTTCAGACTGCTCGATTTATTAAAATTATCTAATGAATAAAGTTGGTCACGCATGAACCTGTAACTCCCCACCGAATGAAGCTTCACTTTATGAAGTCAGAATTATGATGTTCTGACTTCTTTTTCTATGTTATAATCAAACAAATCGATATTTTAACTGAAGTATGAAAATACATAAGGGGGCAGCTCGTTATGACGGTAAAAACAACGGATCGTATTATTTCACAAACAGAGCAGTATGGTGCAAATAACTACCATCCACTCCCAATTGTGATTTCTGAAGCGGAAGGGGTATGGGTGAAAGACCCGGAAGGCAATGAGTATATGGATATGCTGAGTGCATATTCCGCTCTGAACCAAGGGCATCGCCATCCGAAAATTATCCAGGCGTTAAAGGATCAGGCAGATCGAGTTACACTGACTTCCCGAGCATTTCATAACGATATTCTTGGCAGGTTAACAGAACGAATTGCAAAATTAACTGCCAAGGATAAAGTGTTACCGATGAATACTGGAGTGGAGGCAGTTGAAACTGCAATCAAGGCTGCACGACGCTGGGCTTATGAAGTAAAAGGTGTAAAGGATAACCATGCAGAGATTATCGCTGCAAAAGGGAATTTCCATGGCCGTTCGATCAATTCCATATCTTTATCCAATGATGCAACAGCAACGAAAAACTTTGGACCATTTGTGCCAGGGATTGTGAAAGTTGCTTTTGGAGACGTGGAAGCTATTCGTAAAGCAATTACACCGAACACCGCTGGAATTATCGTTGAACCAATTCAAGGGGAAGCAGGAATTATTATTCCACCTGAAGGTTATTTACGTGAAATCCGTAAAATTTGTGATGAGAATCATGTATTGTTTATAGCTGATGAAGTACAGACCGGCTTAGCCCGGACAGGGAAGATGTTTGCTTGCGAGTGGGAAGGTGTAGAACCGGATATTTATGTTATGGGTAAAGCACTTGGCGGTGGTGTCATGCCAGTTTCAGCGATTGCAGCCAATAAAGAAATCATGGATGTATTTACACCAGGTTCCCACGGTTCTACATTTGGTGGTAATCCACTTGCTTGTGCGGTTTCCATTGCTTCGATTGATGTCATAGAGGAAGAGGATCTCGTCACGAAATCTCTTGAGCTCGGTAAATATTTTGCCGAGGAATTACGAAAAGTAGATAATCCCAATTTAGTAGAGGTGCGGGCGCGAGGACTCTTTATCGGTGTCGAGTTTAACCATCCAGTTCGGGGATTCTGCGAGACCTTGAAAGAAGAAGGGATTCTCTGTAAGGAGACCCACGAGAATACAATTCGTTTCGCGCCGCCGTTAATAATCACTAAAAAAAACCTGGACTGGGCGCTCGAACGTATTCATAAGGTATTAAGTAAATAAAAGAACTTCAACAGGCTGGAACATAACGAATGTGTGACTGGTTATGTTCCAGTTGTTTTTTTTGAATAATCAATTGACAGAGTGATTAAAAATATGCAAATATATAGTGAAACTGCAATCGGTCGGGGGTTTTCTTCCCTACGACTTAGTTGAACGTACCTTAGGTGTTAACTCACGTTCTTTCCACCTAAACAATCTCGAAGACTCTAAAGTTTTGAGGTGGGAGTTTTACGGACGGTTACACCGGGATAAATGGAAGTATACGAGAATCATTTTTACATATTTAAATGGTAACTGGAGGATTTTCATATGAGAAATATATCAATTATCGGAATGCCGATCGATCTCGGTCAATTACGCCGCGGTGTCGATATGGGTCCTAGTGCGATTCGTTATGCCGGTATCATAGAAAGACTAGAAAACAGAGGATACACGGTTCAAGATTTAGGAGATATCCAGATTGGCAGAGAAAAACTAGAGACAGATCCGGAAACTGGCATCAGAAACTTGGAAGCAGTCTATAAAGCAAGCGAACAGTTGATGACCCAAATTGAGCAAGTCATTCAAAAAGATTCTTTTCCACTTATTTTAGGCGGTGACCATAGTATGGCTATCGGTACATTAGCAGCGGCAGCTAAATCTTATAAAAATCTTGGTCTTATCTGGTATGACGCCCATGGGGATTTGAATACTCCCGAGACGTCTCCATCCGGAAATATCCATGGTATGCCACTTGCTGCATCGTTGGGCTATGGCGAAAAAAAACTTACTGAAATTGGCGGATATTCTCCAAAAGTAAAACTAGAAAATGTTATCATCATCGGTGCGCGTGACTTAGACCCTGGTGAAAAAGAATTTATTAAAGAAAAGGGAATTAAAGTGTATACGATGCATGAGATTGATCGGGTCGGCATGTCTAGGATTATTGAGGATACGAATCAATATTTCGAAGAGCAGGAAGTGGACGGGGTGCATCTTTCTTTTGACCTCGATTCATTAGATCCATTATACGCGCCGGGTGTTGGTACCCCCGTTCCAGGAGGGGTAACATTCCGTGAGGCACATCTTGCTATGGAGATGCTTGCAGAAACTGGAAAAATTACATCTGCTGAATTTGTGGAGGTTAATCCAATTCTTGATGAACGGAATAAAACAGGAACATTGGCAGTTGACCTAATTGGATCGTTATTTGGAGAACGAATTCTGTAAAAGATGCACGGTTAGGATGCGAATCACATAAATATAGCAGTAAAGAGCTGCTGTTTACTTGTTAATTCCAATAATCTTTGTTATAGTAGTGAAAACAATTAAATATCTCTTATTTTATAAACGATAAAGTAAGGATAGAGGTTGCAGTGACCATTATTACATATGTGGAGGGTGAATGAGACCCAGTGAATCATATGGAAAGGGGGAATTGCCGAAGCAGAAGGAAGCTCATTATTTCCGGATGCTGGGTCTGTATCGAATAGGTATAGATCTGTCATATAGGCAACTATATGGGGAGCTATCAAGCGAAAGAACAATCCATCGTTCGACAAGCAATAGCGGCCCAAACCGTTATTGCTTTTTTATTTTTATGGATGGTAAAAAAGAAAGGGATGTGAAATAAATGTATTTTGGAAGATTATTAACAGCAATGGTGACACCTTTTGATGAACACGGAGAAGTAGACTATGGTAGAACGTCGAAGTTAATCGAACATTTACTTGATACAGGTACAGATGGTTTAGTTGTAGCGGGGACAACCGGTGAATCACCGACATTAACGACGACAGAAAAGGTAGAACTATTTAAATACGTAGTGAAAGAAGTAAATGGCAGAGTACCAGTTATTGCCGGAACAGGCTCGAATAATACAAGAGCTTCCATTGAATTGACGAGAGAAGTCGAATCGATTGGGCTTGATGGAATCATGCTTGTCGTACCTTATTATAATAAACCTTCTCAAGAAGGACTATACCAACATTTCAGCCAAATTGCAGCAAGCACATCTTTACCAGTTATGCTTTACAATATTCCAGGAAGATCTTCTGTCAACATGGCTCCTGAAACAATTATCCGCTTATCCCAAATTGAAAATATCGTCTCTGTAAAGGAAGCGAGCGGGGATCTTGATGCAGTATCTAAGATCATTGAAGAAACTGGAGATGACTTCAGCATATATAGTGGAGATGACGGTATGACGTTACCAATCCTCTCCATCGGCGGAACAGGCGTTGTATCTGTTGCAGCTCACGTGATTGGAAAAGATATGCATACAATGGTTCATAACTTCCTTGACGGTAATGTTACAGAAGCCGCTGGAATCCACCGTCGTATCGTACCGGTCGTAAAAGCTCTATTCCAGGCTCCAAGCCCGACACCAGTAAAAGAAGCGTTAAACGAAATCAATGTGCCGGTCGGAAGTGTCCGTCTACCGCTTATTCCGTTATCAGATGAAGAAAAAGCAAACCTCAACCAAACACTAACAAATTTTCAAGCAAACACAGTAGAAAATTAATAGAAATATAGGGTGAAGCTAAGGAGAATTTATTCTTCCTTAGCTTTCGTTTTGTTTCAATCTAACTTTTCCCTGAAATCTAATTGTAATCTTAGTATAATCTTTTTGTTACGATTAGATGTTATACTTCAACCATAGATTGCTAATTAGAAATCTATGGAAATGGGGGAAAAATGTTGAGGAAAAAGATAACAATCGTCACCCTGATAGCTTCTCTACTATTTATCCAAGGGACCTTCAACACACAAGTCCTTGCTGAAGATAAGGATAATCTGGAGGAAATCCAACAAGAAAGAAAAAAAATACATAACGATTTATCAGCACAGGAACAGAAAATTAATGAACTTTATGACGATATGGAAGCATTGAACGAGGAAGTTAGTCGGTTAGATGTCCTTCTCCAAGAGAAAGAGGCAAAAGTGGAGGAAACTACATATGAAATTGAAACAACGAAAGAAGATATTTACACCCTCCAAGAAGAAATCGACAGTCTGAACACAAGTATTGAAGAACGCTTTGATTTGCTGAAATCAAGAGCAGCATCCTACCAAAAATCAGGCGGATTAATTAATTATATTGAAGTGATCTTCGGCTCTCAAAGCTTTGGAGACTTCCTTAGCCGTGTAACTGCAGTCAACCAAGTAATGGATTCGGATGCAGCATTGATGGAGCAACTCGAAGCTGACATGAAGCTTGTTGAAGCACATCAGCATTCAACGCTTGAGAAGCTGAATGAGTTAGATCAAATGTATGAAGAACAAGAGGCAGAACGGGCATTGATAAAGCAGGAAAAAGAGCAACAAGAAACGGCTAAAGCTTCTTTAAATGATAAACGCAAGGAGCTAGTCGCTTATGTTGAACAATTAGAAGGCGAAGATACACGTTTAAAAACAATGGAAGATACAGTGAAGCAAGAAATTGCTGCAGCAGAAGCAGCAGAACGTGAGCGCCAAGAAAAGATTAAAGCAGCAGCTGCTGAGAAAGTGAAGCAGGAAGAGCAAGCCCGAGTAGCAGCAGCTAAAAAGAAAAATGTAGAGAAGAAAGAAGAACAGAAAGAAAGCGAACCGGTTCAGGTGAAAAAAGAAGAACCTGTTGCAGATAAACCAGAAGCGAAACCAACGCCAACACCAACACCGAAATCAGAACCAAGCCAACCGGATAAAAAGTCATTCACCGTAACGGCTACTGCTTATACAGCAGACTGTAACGGTTGCTCTGGTACAACAAGTACAGGAATCGACTTAAAAGCAAATCCAAATGCAAAAGTTATCGCAGTAGACCCAAGCGTCATTCCCCTCGGAAGTATCGTTCATGTAGAGGGATATGGTCATGCGATTGCCGGAGATACAGGAAGTGCAATTCGGGGAAATAAAATAGATGTGTTTGTTCCAACGAAAAAACAAGCAATAAGCTGGGGCGTACGCACGGTGAAAGTAACGATTCAGTAAATAAAAAGGTCGGCATCTAATGTGCCGACCTTTTTTAAGTTTTACTTTACAATTTTTCACCACAGTTCGAACAGAAGTTTGCTCCATCTGTTTTCTGACCGCAATTCGGACAGAAGTTAGGTTTACTTGAATTGCTGGAAGACTCGTTCTGTGCTGCTCGTTGACTTTGTTGCTGCTGTGGCTGTTGTTGTTGATTTTGCTCGGGTTGATTCATTTGTTTCATATTTTTCATCATTTCATTTGCAACGTTCATGCCCATCATCATCCCAGCCATGTCGGATGCGGTCCCACCACTTTTTACTTTACCTGATGCGATACCGTCCGTCATTTCAATTTGTTGATATTTCGCGACGTCACCGACCATGCCTTGGGAAGCAGCTTTCGTAATCATATCCTGAATCTCTTTTGGATAGTTGAAGCTATTTACATTAAATCCGGTTATGGAAAGTCCTAAATCATAGACTTCCATATCAAGGTCTTCTTGGATACCCTGCGAGATTTCAAATGAATTTGCTTGCAGGTTGAACATATCCTTCCCTTCACGAGCAATCCATTTCATTAAGAGTTGATCAAGCACGGTAGTAATCCGAATCTTCACGTCTTCCACGAGATACCGTTTCTTCACACCAGCTACATTTTCAATCAAACGGACATAATCATTTACTTTAAAATTAAATGTCCCGTTCGCTCGGATGGGAATACCCCCTGGTAAAGCTGGGGAGGGTGAAGGAATGTTAATTGCATTTTTCGTTCCCCATTTTACGGTGAACTGCTTCGTGTTAACAAAGAGAACTTCAACACGGAGTCCAGTATTAAAGCCGAATTTAAAACCTTTTAATGTCGATAAGAAAGGAATGATTTCTGATTCAATATTATACTCACCATCGTCTTCAAAAATCCCTTCAATCTTTCCGTTACTAAAGAAGATTGCATCTTGACCAGGTTGAATCATCAGGCGACTGCCTCGTTTAATCTCCCGGTTCGGCCATTTCCAAAAAATCATATCATCTCTAAATTCTTGCCATTCCACCACATCTGCTAATTGATTTCTAAAAAAAGACATGGAATCCGTCCTTTCTCGTTATCGTTACGTGTTATTGTTTATTTAAAACTTCCTGCCACCGCCACTATGCGAGCGGCCTGCACGGGTCACACCGCCCCCGCCACCACTAAAGCCACTTCCACCGCCTCGATTATTGTTTGACGGCTTTCTCTTCCTAGTGACCGTTTTACGGAGGTAACGGTCATGCTTCCTAACAATTTGAGAATTATTCCGATTTAAATATGTCCCGCTTGTTACGGTACTTCTGCCACCAGACGAATAAGCCATAAAAAATACGATTATCCCACCTAGACCAATAGCAACAGCAAGTTGAACATACGTATTTAACAAAAGCGACTCCGGATTTACGCCGGGACGAATATTCAAGTATTCAGCGGATTTCTCAAAGAATAGCTCAAAAGCTCCGAAATAATCGTCATCCGACAAGGGAGGGATAATGTGGTCAAGAATGAGTTGCACTCTTGCATTATCTACATATTCTTTCCCTTTCCCGAAAGCTGCGATATAAGCTTCTCTATCTTCACTTGATTCTATATAGATCGTTAGGATGACCATATTATCTTCAGCACGGTTTAATTCTTCTGCTAAATCATCGGAAACGTCCTGTGTATAGCTCATTAATGATTTACCCTCGGTATCATTGGTTGTAACAATAATAAAGTCAGTCGACCATTCACTAAAGTACGAGGCAGCTTGCTCCTCCAGATGCTGGATTTGTTCTGCACCAAGCAAATCAGCTTCATCATAAATTCGCTTGACATCAGCAAAGACGGTAGGCGTTAATAAGAAAAAGAATCCGATAAAAATGATTGCACGTTTTAATAAGCGATTCATTAGAAATTGATACCTCCTGTAACAATAAAGGAGATGATTTTCATTAGAATAAACGATCCGCCTGCAATGCTTGCAAACCAGCCAGCAATTTTAGCTTTACTAAGTGGTGGCTTTCCGACAACTTTCCCGGTTTGCCCATTCATCGCAAAAATATGTTCTGCTTGCTCGTAATCATAGTATACCATCCAGACGGGAAGGAACGTATACAAGCTTTTTGATTTTGAGGTGCGTATCTTTTTATCTTTGTAATTTACGGAATGGTATCCACTGATTGTTGACCGAATATAATCATCAAGCGGTTTACTCATCTTATCCTTTACGCGAGGCAGTAAATCATCTGCATCATAATTGTACTTCTCTGCAATGTAACCTGCAAGATAAGGAGTTTTGAAGTCTTTTAGATCATTATATTGATAGGGTTCGAGCTTATCCATTAAGGAATCATCCATTTTTTCCGACGCATCGACCGGCACTCGGCTAAAATCAATGCGCAGATCCCGGTACACATCATAGTATTTCGTTTCTGTATAAATATAATCCCCTCTCGTGTAATTCCTTACCCTCGTTCCAATTGCATGGATTTTCGCTTCATTTTTTAAATCGTAAAGCCAGAAGGGGACATACATGCCCGTTATTTCTTTTATCCGGTCCGCCATTTTGAAGTCTTTCGGTGTGAGCAATCCTCTTTTACACCATTTCCTGAATGCTTGTTCCGCTTGCTGCTTTGTTATCGTAAAAGGGAGCACAAGGGAAGGGGCAAGAATTCCGGCAACCCTGTCTGCTAAAACGACTGCTGCCCCGCAGAAACTGCAATTCGTTGCGGCAGTATCACCATCTGTTACAATGACAGCCCCACAATTTTCACAATGATATTCTTTCGCTTCATTTTCTTCAAAAACCGTTTCAATAAAGTCTTCTGAAAAGTTCTCTATATTATCCTGTCTGCCACAGTTGTCACAAGATAATGAACCGGATTCGGCATCAAACGTCATATCACTCCCACAGTTTGGACATTTATATTGTATAACCATTTACAATCCCTCGCTATTCGTTTGATGTCTGACTTTTGTTCGTCGTTAACTTTGCGATTTCTTCATCGATGGAATCGATGGATGCTGATTTGTTTCTTAACTGTTCTAGTGCTTCAGCTTCATCCAGTTTAAAATTGAGTTCTTCCTCATAACTCATAAAACCGGTAGCAATGGAGGAATCTCCACTATTTAATTTTTGTTTTTGATTAAGTAGTGCTGTTTTTTCTTTAACAGTTTGACTCCTTGCTTCCAGTTGCCTGATATCCAGCGTTAATTTTTCTTCTAGTAATCTCATCTGCCTTGCTTCAATTAGAACCCGGTTATACTTGCCAATTAGCTCTAACTTTTTATTTTCCAGGTGTTCCTGATCATTTAAAAAGCCGATAGCCTGGGCTTCATTTCGATCAGCTGCACGTTCCCGATAGCGTTCAAGCTTTCTGATTTCCAGTTCACATTCATCCACTGCTCGCTTAGCCCGTCTCACATCTGCTTCTAAGGCATTCACTTCGGATTGCACGGTGCGAAGGTCGAGATTCACATCACGTAATGTTTTTTGAATAACTTTTTGAGGATCTCTGGAACGATCGATTATGCTGTTTATATTCGCTTTCATAAGAGTAGTAAATCTTGAAATGATTCCCATTCTGCTTCCTCCTTCATTATAAAGGTTAATTTCAGTTTAACTCAATATCTCACCTTTCGCATCTAAAAAATTAATTCTTTCATGCAGCGTAATCATTATGAGCATTCAGTTATTAGGGAGCACTGACCCTCGTTCAGTTGCCCGGTAGACGGATGCGCATCCTTAGGCACTACCGGAGCTCCTCGGGCTAACGCCCTGCGGGGTCTCCAGGCTTGTGCTATTCCCGCAGGAGTCACCGTCCACCGGGCAACTGAACTGGTTGGGATGATTATTATTAATAGAATTTATTCCAGTGTCTTGTCACGATAAAATCATATCTTTGGAATAATAAATAGCGCTTGAAATTAGGCTTTTCCTGGTAGCAGTCCAAACACCTCGAGACTCCTGCGGGAGGCCGCTCAGCAGGTGCGAGAGGTGTCTGGACTGCGGACCTAAAGAAGTGAGTTTCGGATACTTATGCTGAATGAAGGTGATCTATTGTTTGGGCTCTGAAAGTTAGCTTACTATATATTACTGTATAAAGGTGGATTTGGTTTCATTTTTCTTTTCTAAAGGTAAATGATGAAGAGTGGGAATTATCTAATTATTGTTATGTGTTTGTAACGTGTTCTTAAGATTTGTAAAGGCTTTATTTGGATATACATAGAGTAGAAAGCTAAAGAAAGGAATGAAGAATGATGAAGAAGCACCTTAAAATATTTGCATCGATTTTTCTCTTATCGGGATTCCTTGTAGCTTGTGCAGATGGTGAAGAACCGGTGGAAGAACCAATGGCACCGGATGTACCTGGTGAAGAAGCGCCTGGTGATGGCATGGATCCTGGTACAGATACAGATGAAGGACTCTAAAAAAATAAACGAAACGATTGCAAAACGGGCTCTTCCAAGGGTCCGTTTTGTTTTTTTTGGAATAAATTAATTGCAATGATTGAGTATTTATTATATACTTTACTCAACAATGTTGAACACAAGTAAACTGTAATTGAATGTTAAATCTTTTTGACAATGATTTGTAAGCGATTCCGGCGATTGATGAACGGAGGGATAATATGGAAAAATTACCGAAAGAAGTAATTATGAAAGAGGTCGGCCCTCGTGATGGTTTACAAAATGAAAAGGAATGGATTCCGACAGAACATAAAATTGCTTGGATTAATATGCTATCGAATACAGGGGTAAAAGAGATTGAATACTCCTCGTTCGTAAATCCAAAAATGATCCCTGCCCTTAAAGATGCGAGAGAAGTGGGGGAGAGAATTAACCGTAATCCAGCTGTCACTTACTCAGCGCTTGTTCCGAACATGAAGGGACTCGAGTTTGCGCTGGAAGCAGGTATTGACCGGGCGTCTGTCTTTATGTCGGCAAGTGAAATGCATAATCAGAAAAATATTAATAAATCAATTGGAAATACGTACCCAATTTTAGAAGAAGTAATCAAGGAAGCGAAAGATGCAGGGAAACTTGTGACAGGATACATTTCAACTGTATTTGATTGTCCCTATCAAGGAAAGATTACACCAGAGCAAGTGCTTGAAGTATGTGACCGGCTTGTTGAAGCAGGTGTCGATGATTTATCGTTAGGTGATACGATTGGGACAGCAGTTCCTACCGATGTTGAAAAGCTGCTCGAAGTATTACTGCAACACTTCCCGAAAGAGAAACTTATTCTTCATTTCCATGATACGAGAGGGATGGCAATCGCCAATATTATGACTTCACTCCATTATGGAATCAATCGATTTGATAGTACCGTGGGAGGGCTTGGGGGTTGTCCTTATGCGAAGGGTGCCACCGGAAATGTGGATACGAATGATGTATTATACTTGCTGCACGGCATCGGAATTGAAACAGGAATCAGTGAAAAGAAAATGCAGCAAGCAGGTCTCTATATCCAAAACATTCTTGGCAAACAACTCCCAAGCCGTTCGTTAGCTTATATATCCAACGCATAATGAATGGGCCATGGTACCAAAATGGTTACCATGGCCCATTCTATTCTACTTATCACGCATTAACGTATTGTAATCCCCCATGGAATGAGGTTTCACTTTATCTTGACTTGCAGGTCTTGCTAATCTATTATAAAAACGTAATAGAATATTTGGGAAAGGAATGAACACCGATAGATCTGCAAAGTATTGGTAAAAAAATTAAGCAAATCCGCTTACGAAAAAAGCTAACGCAACAGCAAATTGCTGATCAATGCCAAATATCAAAAAGCATGCTGTCCAAAATAGAAAACGGTCAAACTGCTGCCGCGGTCGCGACACTCTCGAAAATCAGCGAAACATTGGAAGTTCCGCTTTCCTGGGTTTTAGATGAAGAGAAAGAAGAAGAACTCGTGTTACAACGAAATAATGACCGTCCATCCAAGGTAGGGGACGAGTCCATGGGGTATTCTTATGAATTGCTTGCGAACCGGGCTCATTACAGTGGGATTGAACCGACAATTGTCCATGTTACACCAAAGGAATTCAACAAACGTACGGAAGGGTACACCCACTCGCAGGATGAGTTTATTTTTATTTTGGAAGGCTCCATCATTCTCTTTTATAACGGGGAAAAGCATTTTATGGAACAGGGAGATAGTGCATACTTTCAGGGGCACAAGCCACATTTATTTATGCCGGTGAATCAGCATGAAGAGGCAAAAGTACTTACATTATTTATTGATAGAGAATAACCACGGTCTGGTTTACAGTTGTTTGTGAACCAGAGCGTGGTTATTTATTTACTCAGAATCAGTTGTTTTAGATGGTTCAGCCTTTACCTCTGTTTGTTCCTTATTCGCTCTTACTTCTGGAACATGATTAATAGAGTTGCTAACGGCTTGCGTTTGTTTACCTGCAATACCTTCCAGTAATTCTTTGACATCAATACCAGAAGTTTCTTTTAATGTTTCCTGCAGACTTGCCATCAGATTCGTTGCATAGCCTGATACTTTATTGGCGCCGCCGTTTCCTTTTCCGCCGCCAGTATCCACAACGGTAATCTTATCGATGTTGCCAAGAGGTCCTGCAACTTCTTTCGCATAGTCAGGAAGCATCTTGATAACCATATCGAGAATCGCTGCTTGCCCGTACTGTTCGAACGCTTCGGCAATTTTTTCCTTGGCTTCCGCTTCGGCAATACCTTTAAGACGAATGATTTCTGCTTCAGATTCTCCTTGCGCTCTTAAGGAATCAGCTTTAGCAAGACCATCGATTCGCACTTGTTCGGCCTCGGCCTGAGCTTGTGCTTCAATGCGGTATTTATTCGCATCTGCTGCAGCCATTTGTTTCGCTTTCTCAGCAACAGCGGATTGCTCTACAGCATAACGATCCGCATCTGCTTTCTTCTTAACTTCCGAATCGTATTGTTTCTCCCGGCGCTGAATCTCTTTTTCTTCGAGTTCAATTTGTTTTTGACGCTCAATGATTTGAATCTGCATTTCTTGTTCGGTGACTTGCTGTTTTGATCTCGCAGTTTCAAAGTCATAAGCCTGGTCAGCCCGCGCTTTCGCGATATCTTGTTCGCGGCGGTATTCGGCTGTTTTTAATTGATTTTCTTTTTCTGCTTCAGCGATTTCAGTTGCACGTTCCAGTTCGGCTTTTTGAGCATCTTTTGCAGCTTCAGCCCGCTTGATTCGTGTTTCTTTCTCCGCGTCAGCTGTTGCAATATCTGCATCTCGTTTTACTTGGGCAATACGTGGTTTCCCAAGGGATTCGAGATAACCATTCTCATCCTTTACTTCTTTAATGGTGAAGGATACGATAAGAAGCCCCATTTTAGCAAGGTCCTGAGAAGCAACCCGTTGCACTTCCTGGGAGAACTTATCCCGGTTCTTATAAATTTCTTCAACGGTCATGGAACCGAGGATGGAGCGGAGATGCCCCTCTAATACTTCTTTTGCTTCAAACTCGCGGTCTTGCCGGCTCTTTCCTAAAAATTGCTCGGCAGCTGTTGCGATCTCATTGATCGATCCGCCGATTTTAATAATTGCAGTTCCGTCCGCCATTACGGGAACACCCTGTTCCGTATAGACTTCAGGAGTAGAGACTTCCAGTTTGCTAGATAAGAGACTTAAAGGACTTGCCTGTTGAAAGACGGGCAGAACAAAAGTACCGCCGCCACGGATGATTTTGATTTTATTTCCTGCTTCATCCGTATGTACATTTTTACCTCCTAGATAGCTACCTGTTACAATTAATGCTTCGTCCGGTCCAGCTGTACGATATCTCGTCGTGAAAATCGCGATAAATGCAATAACAAGAAAGACGACAATCGCGACAACAACCCAGACGGCCATGCTGACTGATTCAAACATGTAGTTTCCTCCTTCATTTATATTTATTAACATACTCTTCTAAATGAGTAGATTAAACAGATGATAAATCGAACTCTGTTTCATATGGAATGACATAAAGAACACCATTTTTCACTTCGATGACAAGTACACGGTTGCCAGCTTCGATTTCCTCCTTATCATAACTTGCTGCAGGCTTGGAAATGGTGCCACTTTTACTTTCGATGACAATTTCCCCATAACCATCAAACGGGATAGAAAGGATTAATTTACCAACTCTTCCTTTCAGTGATTCCTCTGTATAACTTAATGATTCTTCTGCTGATTTCATCGGAATGAATACGAAGAGGTTCAGTACGGAAGTGAGTATAAATGCAATCACAGCAGAAATGATGATAATGATAACCGGTGATAGTGATGAAACAATCTCCGCAATGTATGCCGAAGCAGAGAAGAATGTAATGAAAGCAAGAATCAATGCCGGATTAAAAAATGGTATAATCTCCCCAAAAGCTTCCAAGAAATCTCCGAAAAATAAATAAAGTATCGTTAAAATACTAGAAAGGATCAGGATGATTAAATAAACATTTTCTATAGATGTTCCGAATAGTTCCACATAATCCCTCCTTTCTTGTACCTTACTCTATATACGTTTTATCGTACCATATGGTTTCAGCTTTTTCATTCACAATTTTAATTTCTGGAGAAATACCTATTGTCATCGGTTTAATCATCACCATTTTTGATGAATGGGAGCTTGAGGAACAGGAATCATGGTTACAGGATATGGCGAGAAATGGCTGGTATCTCATCCGTTTCACATTTGGATTTGCAGAGTTCGTGAAAGGTGAGCCAGCCGAAATCCGGTATCGGCTAGAAGTTGCTTCGAAAAACAAACAATTGGAAGATGAGCAAATTGAATTGTACGAGGCAGCGGGCTGGGAGCATGTAACGTCAAGAAGATTTATTCATATCTTGCGCGAACAAAGAGCGGGAGAAACGGTTGAAATCCACACCGATTCAATGATACATGCCGGCTCGATTAAGCGTTTAAAACGAAATACTTTAAGCCGTGGTTTCACGATTATTTTTATTACAATGTTAATCGTATTCTCGCAAGGGTACCGATTTATCAATCCAACCAGCTTGGATTTACTAGAGGACTATTTCCTATCCAATCTAATCCTTGTTGTTATTTATCTCTTCCTAGCTGTGTACATGATTCGAGGAATGATTCATATATCATTGCTGATCAGGAAGCTTAAACGCAATGAGATGTTTGATCATGAAAAACCGTATCAACGAAAGAAAATGATGCGGTTTCTTATACAGCAAGCATCAGTTCTTACCGTTATGAAGCATTGACGGAATCCATTGCCAAAAAATTAGTGAGTGCTTTAAAAGATGAAAAAAGCTTGGAAGATTATGAAGCAATCATTTTAACAGGTTATGAAGAAGCATGGCTGGAAGAAGAGAATAACTATATATCTATTATTGCACGAACCGAAAACGCGGTGACTAACATCGGCTATACCGGTGACGAACCTAGTGAAATGAATGAATTTCATAATTACCAAAGTCGGCTTTCCCATCACCATATGCAGTTGGGAACGAACCAACTCAACTACATATGGTGATGGTGATGCATTAAATACGTATTATGAAGTTCATTAGATATTAGTCGAATTGTTGGAAAAACAAGTGAATGAAAAAGCAAAAGAAAATGAGACATAACTGCAGTTTGAACTGCGCCCTGTCAAGTGGACAGTAAAAAAATAAAAATCTATGCCGCAGCCTGGTACCGATATTCTAACGGTGTTAGGCTGTTTAATTTCGTTTGGTATCGTTCTTCATTATAAAATTCCATA
>NZ_JAKGBW010000100.1 GCF_021556485.1 Oceanobacillus alkalisoli
CAGCCCAACTAATTCCAGCTCTTGATCAGCTAGAAAAAGTGGCAGACTGTTCTGAATGTCATTCCATCTGTAATTGTTTTTGCCTAT
The DNA here is from genome assembly GCF_021556485.1 of Oceanobacillus alkalisoli. Taxonomy (GTDB): domain Bacteria; phylum Bacillota; class Bacilli; order Bacillales; family Amphibacillaceae; genus Oceanobacillus; species Oceanobacillus alkalisoli. The sequence goes on from NZ_JAKGBW010000100.1 coordinate 88, forward strand.
ATCTATCTGTTAAGAGATTTAAATTAAAAATTCAGAATTCAACCTCTTGTTGCAGCTTACTTACAAAGCTGAAAAAGCATGGTTTACTATTTCATTTCAGATGCAAAAAAAAAAGACAATACTACTGAGTCTGAATTCTCATAGGAGTAAAGCAAAGCCATTAGCTTTGACTCAAATGTAGCATCATTCTACAGGT
>NZ_JAKGBW010000101.1 GCF_021556485.1 Oceanobacillus alkalisoli
TTTAAGCGAAAATCACGTGTTTTCTCTTCAAGAATCCCCCATTTAAGCGAAAATCACGCGTTTTCTCTTCGAGAATCCCCATTTAACCCGAAAATCACGCGTTTTCTCTTCGAGAATCCCCCATTTAAGCGAAAATCACGCGTTTTCTCTTCGCAAATCCCCCATTTAAGCAAAAATCACGCATTTTCTCTTCGAAAATCCCCCATTTAAGCGAAAATCATGCGTTTTCTCTTCGCAAATCCACCATTTAAGCGAAAATCACGCGTTTTGTCTTCGCAAATCC
>NZ_JAKGBW010000028.1 GCF_021556485.1 Oceanobacillus alkalisoli
AATAGGCCAAAAATAGGGAAGATATTAGGTAAATAAGAGAGCTTTTTATGAAAAAACACATAAAAAGCTCTCTTATTTTAGTTTGACTTACCTCCCATTAAAAAACAGGAGTTTTTCAGTGGCCTCGCTCTGACCCCCTGTCCCAGTTCACCGGCAAAAAATGATTATTTCATAAGGGGTTGTTTGGGCTGGGATACTCTTTGTCGTCGCACCATAAACAACAATTAAATTTCTGCCAGCTGGACTTTGTTTGAAGTCTTGCCCGTTTGTTAATTGAATCTGTGTATCACGGCCGATATTTAGCTGTAAAGTGCCATCACTGCTAATTAATTGATCATTGAAATAACTCACCTTTACATGGCTATACGGATTTTCTTTCACGATAACTAATGCCCGGTATTGGGGTGGATAAATTAGAATTGCCGGAGCATCTCCGTCGTAATAACCAGTGATTTGATCTCCGACTTGGATTTTTTCTTGGTACAAGAAGAACGTATCTGGTCCTGCAACAAAGTTAACAACAGCACCGGCATCATTCTGAACAGATATAAACTTGTAACAACCGAAATTATCATTAGGCGGATACATTGGAAAGTCTTCTATACTCGTGACGTAGCCGGTAAATGATTGAAAGTTGATTCTACTCATTGAAGCCACTCCCTATTATAAAATTAGCCCGTAATAGTTTATGAAAACCTATGATTAAAGTGCTGAATCGGGACAAGTGCTCTGACCCCATGTTCCAGTGGGGCAGAGCACTTGTCCCGATTTCTATACAGGTGGGGCGGGTTATGATTTAATGGGGATAATGGAAAGTTATTGAGGTTGTTCGGTAAATAGATGTTTAGATGATGAGAAAGATGGAGGAGGGACTTAATGGAATTAAGACAGCTAGAATATTTCATGACGGTATGTGAAGAATTACATTTTACGAGAGCTGCTGAGAAGTTGAATATTGCTCAGCCGACATTAAGCCAGCAAATCAAAGTATTGGAAAGTGAGGTAGGCATACCGCTCTTTGATCGAATAGGGAAAAAGACAGCTCTAACGGAAGCGGGAAAAATTTTGTATAAACATAGTAAGCAGGTTTTCTATGAATTGGAACAAGCACAAGCAGCAATTGGAGAACTGAATGGGTTGGAAAGAGGAAGGCTTACCATCGGATCCTTGCTTACTTGTATGAATTACCTACTTCCTCCTGCACTAGTTCGCTTCAAAGGTCTTTATCCGAATATCGAACTGTCTGTCCAAGGACTGCGGACAGAAGAGATTGAAAGAAGCATACTGGAAAATGAACTGGATCTTGGTCTTACGTTCCTGCCGAACGGAAATGATGAGTTGGAGGAAATTTCATTATATACAGAGGAACTGGCACTTGCTGTTCCCAAGGGTCATCCACTTGCGATGAAGCCGGCAATAAACTTTGATCAAATTACCAATATCCCATTAATACTTATGCCGGAAAATTATCAACTTCGGCAATTAATGGAGGGCTACGCTCGAATGGTCGGGATCACGATTAATCCGGCACTTGAGCTGACAACGTTGGAATCAATTATCCAACTGACGGAAAAAGGAATGGGCGCACCCATTTTACCACTGCCGTACTTGGAAAATTTAAATAATCAAGATATAAAAACTGTGAAAATACTAAATCCAACCCCACAAAGGGAAATTGGCATTATCTATCGAAAAGATAAATTCATGTGTACAGCAACCAGAACTTTTATCGGAGAAGTGACGAAAGCATTAGCAGATGGGGCAGAGGATCAGGCTATTAACATCCATCCATGAAAAGAGCAGTTCGGATACTAAGGTGTTCGAGCTGTTTTATTAATTACATTTCTATACTAATTACGAAAATACAGTGGGACAAGTGCTCTGCCCGAGGCTGCTGAAAAAGTACACTAATTTCAAGCGAATGGAAACCGATTCCCAAATTTCATGTAAAATAACCTATAAAAGTGGGGAATAAATACCTGTTTTCACTCGATTTTGGTTATCAAAGTGGGAAAAATAATTTCCAAAATATGTTTTTCAGCAGCCTCGCTCTGCCCCCCTGTCCCGCTGTACAAAAACGCCCGAACCGTCGACCCAGGGAGGTTGGTTCGGGCGTGTTTTGGTTTCTTAGCCTTTTTTAACATCTTCCATGCTTGCACCGTAATTAATATGATAGGTCTGTCCATTCAGCACTAATGCTGGAACTGACTTTACTCCAGCTTCTTCCGCTTCATTGATTCTAGAAGGGTCTTCCGCGAAATGAACAATTTCTAAATCTACTTTTGAATCATCCAGATAATCTAATACCATTTTTTCTGCATCGACGCATACAGGACAACCCGCATGATAAAATATTGCTTTCTGCATCTGAATACCTCCTTTTTATCTTATATATACCATATGCCATTAAAAAGGCTAAAACAATTAGAAATCCTCTATCATAATGATAGGTTTTAACTATGTAAAAAAGTTGAGTATTTTTTAATGACGAGCAAATGTCAGATATTCAATAGATTTTAACTATGCTAAGATTAATGAATAGAACGGATGAAAATCGTGAAAAGCCCGAGAAACGGAAAATGGAGGAGCATATGATTCACATATTATATATTGAAGATGATAAAGAAATTGGTCATTGGGTCACAACAGATTTAACCGAAAGAGGTTATAAAATAACATGGTTGCCATCGGGAGAAAATATGGAGAGCTATTTGGCTTCGGTAGATTTAGCGATTTTAGATGTGATGCTGCCAGGATTAGATGGTTTTTCCCTTGGCAAGCGTTTGAAAAAAAGTGCACCAGATACACCAATCATTATGCTTTCCGCCCGAACTGCAGTAGAAGATAGATTGGAAGGACTTCGTTTTGCAGATGATTATGTAACAAAACCCTTCCATCCTGATGAGCTTGCTGCTCGAATTGAAGTATTGCTGCGAAGGTTCCAGTGGAAGGACGAAGTATTGGAAATTAAGCATCTACAGATTTATCCGAAAGACATGCGGATTATCAACAAAAATAAGGAGGAAGAAATATTATTAACAGGTAAACAATATCATCTATTCCAGTACTTTATCCGCCATTTAAATCAGATTTTAACAAAAGAGCAATTGTATGAAGGTGTTTGGGGAGAAAGCTATATCGAAGGTGATAAAACATTGATGGTACACATTCGCTATTTGCGTGAAAAAATTGAAGAAAATCCATCAGCGCCCACAGTCATTGAAACGATCCGCGGTATTGGATATCGGGTGAAGCAATGAGGAATTTCTTCAGGTCTCTCCTGGCAAAATACATGCTCCTTATCGTAATCGCGATTTTCTTAGTGCAAATTGCCACCATAACGATTGCACTATTTGTATACGGATTCGCCGAAAATGTTGAAAACCGTTATCTGAAAAAGGGAATAGACACGGAAACTATAGAAGAAAGCTGGCATGAGGAGGCGAGCCATCTAGAACAGGTTTCAGAAGAGGGGATACAGCAGCACTTTGCTGAATGGAAAGAAGATTTTCCTGAGGCTACCATGTTTTGGGTAGATGGAGCCGGGATATTACGAGAGCAAATTGGTGATAATCATGATATTCCAACAGAGTGGACTGCAAGAGAAGCTGCTTCTTTTATTAAAAGCAGGTATGATGGTGACCCTTTTACGGTCATTGCATTAATGGATGAGGCGGATGGATTTATTGTTTTTGAAATACCTCGTGATGCCCTGCAACTGCCAATGCAGTCTGTTTATGATCATTATGGGGAAATTTTGATAATTGGGCTTTTATTGATTGTTTTATTGTTTATTATCGTATCTTTTCTATTTTTCCATCGGATTAGAAAGCGTCTGTTACATCTTCAAGAAGCAATGGAAATTAGAGATGTTGACGGTCTTCCCCTTGCAATCCCAGTTAAGAAAAAAGATGAAATTGGGCAACTTGAACAAACGTTTAATCAAATGGTTGCTGAACTAAGAAAAAGCAAACAACGGGAACAGGAAGAAGAGCGACTGCGAAAAGAATTAATTGCGAACCTGTCCCATGATTTAAGAACGCCACTAACTAAGTTGCGAGCACAATCCTATTCCATCTCAAAAATGGACGGCAACGAAGAGTTGAATAAAGCTAGTCAACAATTAGATGTCTCGATTAATGATATGGATCGGTTAATTGAGAATTTGATGTCGTATACCCTGCTTACAGCGAGTAAGTATCAATTGAAGCGAGAAAAGATTGACATGGTACGCTATGTTCGTGAACATTTAGCTACCTGGTATTCCGTCTTTGAAAGGGAAGGTTTCGAAATTAACATTGATATGCAGTCGCTAAACAGCAGTTATTGGATGGTTGACCCCGTTTGGATAAGCCGGATTATGGATAACTTGCTGCAAAATATTTTGAGGCATGCAAATGAAGGAAAGTATGTAGAGGTGAAAACAAAAGCGACCGAGACCTATGATGCATTTCTGTTTATCGATAAAGGGAGTGGGATTGATAAACAGTCGGAGTATAGTGGTGCAGGAATCGGACTATCTATTGTGGATATGATGGTGAAGGGATTAAATTTAGATTGGGAGATTCGTTCTAGTAATAAAGGAACAACCGTTAAAATAATCAACTATCATAAGAAATAAACCTTTAAAAAGTGTATGTGCTGACAGACTTCTGTCCACATACACTTTTTTAAACAAAATTTAAACAAGTTCCAACCTTGATTTTAAACCTCGTTCTTTAAGATAGGAATGGAGGTGAGAGAATGGAATACATTGTAAAAACATCAAACTTATCAAAGCATTTTGGGAAAGAAGTAGCAGTAGAAGGATTAAATATGAATATCAAGAAGGGCGATATTTATGGGTTTTTAGGACCGAACGGAGCGGGAAAGACAACAACGATCCGGATGCTCTTAGGCTTAATGAAGCCTGCCTCAGGAAGCATTCATATATTCGGACAGGATATAAAACAACATCGAAAAAATATATTGGCGAGAGTTGGTTCCTTAGTTGAGAATCCATCCTATTATCCACATTTAACTGCCTATGAAAATTTGGAAGCTCTGCGAAAAATAATAGGAGTTCCGAAGAAAAGAATTTATGAAGTGGTAGAGACTGTTCGGTTAACAGAAGTAGCTGACAAAAAGGTGAAAGGATTCTCTCTTGGGATGAAACAACGTCTTGGGATTGCGATGTCCTTATTAAATCAACCACAATTGCTTATTTTAGATGAGCCAATGAATGGATTGGATCCATCAGGCATTATTGAAATACGCGAATTAATTAAACGGCTTCCGGAAGAATTTGGAATAACTGTGCTCGTTTCCAGTCACTTATTGTCTGAAATCGATCAAATGGCAACAACGGTAGGGATTGTAACGAAAGGAAAAATGATTTTCCAAGATTCTATTGAAGCAATGCGAACATTAGCAGGTCATACCATATCAATACAAGTTAATCATGCCGAACAAGCATGGCGTCTGTTGCTGGCAAAAGGGATGAAGGTGGAGCATGAAAATGATTTCATCACGTTGCAGGAAAGTTCAAATGAAATGGTTGCAGAGACGGTTCGACTGCTCGTGCAAGCGAATCTATCCATCTACCGCGTAGAAGAAGAAAAAAGATCGCTGGAGGATATTTTCCTTTCAATGACGAGGGAGGATTCAGCAGTATGATCAGCATGATGCAAACTGACTTTTTGAAAATAAAGCGGAAGGGATTTTGGTTTTTAACGTTTCTCGGGCCTATCGGGGTCGTTGCGCTGCAAATGGTGAATTATGGTGTAAGAAAGGAATATTTGCTGCAGCAAAGTGAGAATGATTGGTTGTATTACTTACAAAATATTACTGCATTTACACCGCTTGCCCTTGTGTTAGGTATTGCGATATTTACCTCTTTTATGGCAAGTATAGAAAATGAGACCAACGCATGGAAACAGCTTATTGCTCTACCGGTTTCCAAGATGACAGTTTATTTATCAAAGTTTACGATGCTAGCCTGTCTGTTGTTCATCTCATCCATTTTATTAATGCTCTTTACACTTGGATTTGGTGTCTTTCTTTCCTTTGATGAGGCAATTCCGTGGTTGGAACTCGTGAAGTATAGCTTCTATCCGTATTTTGCTGCGTTGCCTGTTCTTGCATTACAATTATGGATTGCAACGGTCAGTAAGAATCAGGGCATACCGATTACAACTGGGATATTTGGTGTGATTTTTGCTTATTCCGCTCATATAATTCCGGATTGGATGATTTGGAAATGGCCATCTCTCATGAATCAATGGGATGAACCGTTGATAAATGTACTGTTAGGGCTTGGTGTTGGATGTTTATTGTATGTCGTGGGCATGCTCGATTTTACAAGAAGGGATGTGTTGTAGATGGGGGCTGTTCTACGGTCTGAATGGTACAAATTACGAAAGTCAAAAATGTTGCCGATTATAGTTGCAGGTCCACTCATTGCGGTTATCATCGGTGCCATGTTTAATTATGATTCTATGGAAGGTGGATTTAATCAATGGTCCTTAGCTGTTTTATCGATGAATTTAACCTATGCTCTATTGTTCTTACCATTGATTACAGGTGTTTTAGCAAGCAGCATTTGCAGATATGAACACCAGGCAGGTGGATGGAAACAATTATTAGCATTACCGGTAAGACGGGGAAATGTGTTTATTTCTAAATATGTGCTCTTGTTACTGCTTGTTTTTCTAATCCAATTACTTTATCTTGGCGCTATTTATATCGTTGGAATAATAAACGGATTTACAGACCCGTTTCCATTGGAGATTATTTGGAAGAGTATTCTTGGCGGCTGGCTTGCTACGTTCCCGCTTGTTGCCCTGCAATTATGGATGTCCATTATATTTAAAAGCTTTGCTGCACCATTTGCTGTAAATGTCATTTTCACTTTACCAACGATATTAGCAGTGAACTCGGAACGGTTCGGCCCTTTCTACCCTTGGGCACAACCCTTTTCCATGATGTACATCGGAGGAAACGCAGAAGATGTATTCTTCGTTCCCTGGGACCAAGTGCTAACCGTAGTCGGAGGAAGCTTTATCCTATTTTTCCTAGGCGGCTATATTTACTTTCAAAGAAAACCGATTTAGTGAATCGGGACAAGGGGTCAGAGCGAGGCTGCTGAAAAACATATTTTGGAAATTATTTTTCCCACTTTGATAACCAAAATCGAGTGAAAACAGGTATTTATTCCCCACTTTCATAGGTTATTTTACATGAAATTTGGGAATCGGTTTCCATTCGCTTGAAATTAGTGTACTTTTTCAGCAGCCTCGGTCAGAGCACTTGTCCCAATTTCCCTTCTATTTTTTGCAAGAAACGCTGCGAACCAATTTTACTAGATGCTCTTTTCCGTTATAATACTAGTAATTAAAAGAGTGCCCTGATGCAGGAGCAGACCTCTGTCTAAAGTCAAAACCCATCAAGTTTTTCATATAATAATAGAAGGTTCAAGAAGGAGCGTGTACAATGTCTATTAAAGGGATTAATCATTTACTTTTCTCCGTATCCAACTTGGAGAAATCAATCACCTTCTACGAGAATGTATTCGGCGCGAAATTACTCGTGAAAGGCCGTTCAACTGCCTATTTTGATTTAAACGGAATATGGCTGGCGCTGAATGAGGAAAAAGATATCCTGCGTAATGAAATCCACCAATCACATGTGGCATTTTCAATAGCTGAAGCAGATTTCGGGAAAATGTATGGTAAGCTGGTGCATTTGAATGTGAATATTTTAAAAGGTCGTTCTCGAGATAAGAAAGACAAGCAGTCCATCTATTTTACAGATCCGGATGGACATAAATTTGAATTTCATACGGGGACGCTTGCGGATCGGTTAGCGTATTACCGGGAAGACAAACCGCATATGGAATTTTTTGATTGAATCGCCCGAGAAAGTAGGTTCTTATGTTATTTTATCTGATTACTATTATCGTCATTTTAATTGATCAGGCAACGAAAATTTTTGTCCGCCTGAACTTGGCGATGAATGAAAGAGTGACCTGGTCGGGAATTGAGTTCACTTACATCGAGAATAGCGGAATGGCAGGTGGATTTTTCCCGGGGTTTGCAAGAGTCTTTGGGATTATATCGGTATTATTTGTTATTTTTATTTTTTACTTGAGGAGAAGTCCAGAGTGGAGAGGGCCGCTAATTGATATTAGTCTAGGTTTCCTTGTAGGAGGAGCAATCGGCAACGGGGTGGACCGGTTATTGCATGGACAGGTGACAGATTTCATTGTTCGTTCTGGCGGGATTCTTAATATAGCGGACCATGCGCTGGAAATCGGTATCGTTCTATTTATTATTCATGAAATCGTTCAATGGCTTAAGCGGAGGAAACGTGTTAAAGATGAGTGAGATGAGCTGTTGACACAGTGATTAAAAGGAATATGTACGGTTAAAATACAATCATTAGAGCCTGGTGAAGTCCATTCATTTTAATTTTGACAATGGGAATGAGGAACCGATTGAGCTGCTCGAGCTAGAAACGAATAAAAATGGGCAGGGGACGAACCCCCGCTCCGCACTAACCTCCAATGAAGTGGAGGACGATTGATAATCCAGAAACAAGTATTCCCGCAATTAACGTGAATACTAGGGTTTGTTTGTAAACTTCTGCTTCTTTTCCTTGGGCGTTTGTCGTGCTCGTTCCAAGGATGATATTTGCTGGTGCAATTACGTTCCCTATTGCACCACCCGTCGATTGGCCGGCAATGACAAGTGGTAAGGACAATTCTTCCATCGAGTCAACAACCGACCCGTGCAGCGGTGAGAATAGAACATTCGATGACGTGTTGGAAGAAGTCATAAATGCCCCAATAATCTCGATGACATTGGCAAGCCCCGCATAAACGGCAGGCGGTGAAACTTCCGCGATGCCAAGAGCAAGCACATTTGTCTGCCCACTGTTTTCCATAATCATTGTCATCGTTAAAAAACCGGTAATCGCAATCGAAGCACCTAATGCATTATCCTTCACACCAGAGAGAATATTTTTTGTTGTGTCTTTTCGGTGCAATCCCAAGTATTTATACCAGAAATAAGACACCACTGATTGAAGTTTTGCTTTATATATCACGAAGCCAAAATCGGACAAATGCTCTGACCCCGTGTCCCGCATATGTTACAACTTTTCATACAAAAAAAAGTGAATTATTTGTGAAATGAGTCACAATAGAGCTTTCTGGATAGTGAACTCATGTATACTGAAGGTGTGAAAACAAATAAATCTTCCAGGAAGGTGCAAATGAATGAAAGGTACAGCATTACTAATTAATGACAACCGAATCGTAACGGTGTTGGAGAACATTGGTCATGAGGTATATGAGGAGATGAAGCGTCAGAAGCCTAAGGAGCATATCCACTGTGAAATCGATAAGAAAAAAGTGGAATTCGGGCCGATTACAAAGATTGTCTGGTTAAAAGATAATGTTGACTGGCAGTATGGATATTAGAATATAGATAATGATAAACGGAAGCTTGCACAAAAAGTTACCTTTGTGCAAGCTTTTTTCCTTTGAGTCAGAAGTCATGAGTTCTTTGGTATGGCGGAAGCGGAAGTGCTGGAAACTTCTAGTTCTTCGTGACGATTTTGATAAAAATGAATAGACAATTCTTTCCGTTGTAGTAAGATAGCTTTTGTATCAATACAATGGAGGGGTTTTATGAAAAAACGATTGCTATTACTTGTTGTTATGTTTCTAACAGCGATAATTATTGCTGCCTGCGGAAATGAAGATGAGGGAGAGCCGGAAGAAACTGTAGATGCTGCTGAAGAAGAGGAGGCAACTACAGAAGAGGAGAAAGTAGAAGAGCCTGAAGAGGAAGCAGAGGAAGCAGAGGAAGAAGTAGACGCGGAAGAAACGTCTGCAAGTGGAAATGATGGTGATTTCGCTGATCTCATTACATATATGGAAGATGAAACAGAAGGAACAGCAGCTGTATTATATGAAAATAATGAAGCGCAAACTCATGAAATGGAAGGTGTTACGGTATCTCTAGATGGTTATTCACTAGTAGAATTACTCGATTTCCATCGTGATTACAGTATTCCTTTTGACGACCAGAATAATGGAGCAGTGCTAATTGCTCAATATACAATTGAAAATACGACAGATGAAGATTTACATTATATGACCACGTACGATTTGTCTTATGTCAATTCGGAGAAGTTTCTAACGAATCACCGTTACCTCTTGCCAGAAGAGAATCAATTGCCGAACATTTTATCCCCATCGAATGATTATTTACTAGAGGCAGGGGAAGAAATTGTTGGATATTATTCATATGCGATTGGTGAGGACCGCTTAGCGGAAATTCTTGACTTAGGTAGTGTCGATATAGCCATTTCAACACCGCAAACCGATCCAGATGATTTTGCATCAACGATTGGTTCGGAAGGTCGCTTCACTCTTCCACTAGATGCAGAAAATGCGGAGAAGGAAGCGGATAAAGCTAGTCAAGGATTTTACGAAGATAAAGTAACTGCTGACAATATGGGTGACAAGGAAATGCTGGAAGAAGAACAAGATATCGGGGAAAGTCAGGAGCTTGGTGATGTGGGGATTACGCTTGTAGGATACCAATTCACGAATTTCGTGCCGAATGCTGAAGAAGCTCCGCGTTTCCAGGAAGATGAGGTTGTTCTTTTAACAGTTAAATTTGATATCGAAAATGGATATGATGAAGACCTTGCGAAGAACTCGATTTCTTCCACGTTACACGTAAATGATGGGAAACAATGGACGTTAAACGAAGGAATGTTATTGCCATATACGAACAGTGATACTATCCCATCTGGAGACAGTGGTGAATTACTGCAAGTATTCCTGCTTGATCAGGAACAATATGAAGCAATTTGGAAAGATAAATCTTTTGAAATGGAACTTGGCCCGATGCGTAATGAAGACGGAGAAGACATTTCCAAAGGGGAAAAAGCAGAATTTAAGTTGAAATAAGTTGATTCGTAAAACCTTGCCAAAGAGCATTTCGCTTTTTGGCAAGGTTTTTTTTGAGCGCATTACTGTATTTCGCTGCTAAACATAATCTATACTATAACTAGAACATTAACACTCATGCTTGAACGATTATTAAATGACTGCTGTTAAATAAAGGGAGGAGAACGCATTGGATAAAATAGTAACGGAAGCGCCAAAAATAAAGCCAATCGAACTAAAGCCGCTCGAAGAATTGGAAGGATTCAATTTCGATTCATCGGATGCATTTGTCTGTGATATGGAAACCGGGATATGTGGTCCGGTGAAGAAAGAGGAGAAGAAAAAATGAAGATCACGATTTGGTCTGATTTTATGTGTCCATTCTGCTATATCGGTGAGGCACATTTAGAAAAAGCATTGGAAGAATTTGAGCACAGAGATGAAGTTGAGATCGAGTATAAGAGTTTCCTTCTCTCGCCAGATGCAGCTCACAATCCTGATAAGAATTATCATGAGACCTTTGCAGAATTGAAGGGGACATCTGTTGAGCAGGCCAAAGGAATGTTTGAGAACGTTGTAAATATGGCAAATAATGCTGGTATCGTTATTGATTATGATACTGCGAAGTTCTCAAGCACGATTCCGGCTCACCATGCTTTCCAATATGCTAAGGAACAGGGAAAAGGAAATGGATTTTTCAAACGTTTCTATAAAGCGCATTTTGCCGAAGCGGAATTGCTTAGTGATGAAGAAACGATTGGCCGCTTAGCTGCAGAAGTGGGTCTTGACGCAAAAGCAGCACGCGAGAGCATCCACAATCAGGATTATACGGAAAAAGTGAATCAAGATATCCAAGAAGCTGGTCAAGTTGGTGTTCAAGGTGTTCCATTTTATGTGTTCAATAATAAATATGGCGTGTCCGGAGCCCAACCTGTTGCTCAGTTCAAGCAAGTGCTGGAACAGGTTTGGCAGGAGGAAAATGAAAAATAAATCCTAAGAGATGGGGGCGTAAATGCTTCTGTCTCTTTTTTTCATCATATAATGAATCCTTCACATAATTTTACCCCTGCCACAAATAATAAACAGACTCGGCTACTGACGAATGAAGCCGGAATACGAAAGAGAGTGGTGGTTTGATGAGTGAATATCGTGGACAAGGTATGCATGATGCGATGGAAAATAAATTCCTTCCGCTTTATACCATTGCAAGCGGAGTAGGTGTCGAGGTTCTGCCTGATTTATATAGTTATACGAATCAGATTGTGAATATTTGCTTAGTTGGTGACAGTGCAGATAATTTTGTATTAGTTGACACCGGAATGCCGGAATCATCAGAGCGTCTGGTTAGGGTTATTGAGGAGCGTTTTGGGGAAAATAGTAAGCCGAAAGCGATTATTTTGACCCATGGACATTTCGATCATACAGGGGCTGCTGTCGATTTAGTAAAGAAATGGGGAGTGAACGTGTATGCTCATGAAAAAGAGCTGCCATTTTTAACAGGGAAAGAAAGCTATCCAGACCCGGATGGAACAGTGGAGGGTGGGCTTGTAGCGAAGATGTCTCCGATGTTTCCGACTGACCCAGTTGATTTAGGGAGGTTTGTTGAAGCGTTGCCTCCTGACGGAACGGTGCCAGATATGCCGGAGTGGAAATGGGTTCATACGCCAGGTCATGCACCAGGGCAGGTGGCACTATTTCGGGAAAAGGACCGAGCTCTAATTGCAGGAGATACATTCGTTACGGTAAAGCAAGAATCCCTTTATAAGGTATTGACGCAGGAACTGGAGATTAATGGTCCGCCAAGGTATTTAACGACGGACTGGATGGCGGCATGGGAATCAGTGAAAAAAGTTGCGGCATTACATCCATCTGTCGCTGTTACGGGGCACGGAGTCCCTGTTGGCGGAGCGGAATTGAAGGAAGGCTTGGAGCAGTTAGTAAGAGATTTTGAAAAAGTTGCGATACCTGAATTCGGAAAGTATGTGGACCGGAACCATTAAAAATGCTGCTTGGCTAATTGACAGCAGAAAGTCAATATCCTTATAATTGGCATGACACTCCCGCAGTAAACCTGCGGGGTGGATTGCTTCTCTTAGGAGGTTTATGATTGTCCCGTAAAGAAAATGCTGCGTCATTAGTACAGGATTATGCTGAGGTATTTATCTGTCCAGTCTGTGGCGACACAGTTGAGGTTGTAGAACTTAAAAGCGTTGTTTGTCCTAAACGGCATACGTTTGATTTTGCCAAACAAGGGTATATTAATATCTCGACCCGTTCCATGAAAGTTAATTATGATAAAGAATTATTTGCTGCAAGAGAGAATATCATCATGAAGCATAAATTATACGATCCCCTACATACACGGTTGCTAGAAGTAATCAAGGTGGAAGCAGCAAATAATCCACGCTCCCTTCTTTTAGATGCAGGAGCTGGAGAGGGATCTCATTTAGCGAAAATTTTAGATCAAATGAAGACTGTAACCGGAATTGGAATCGATATTTCCAAGGAAGGAATTCGGCTCGCTGCAAGTAAATCTGAGAAGGCGATGTGGCTGGTCGGTGATTTGGCAAACATACCGGTTAAAGATCAATCGCTTCATACCATTATAAATATTTTGTCTCCAGCGAATTACCAGGAGTTTAAACGGGTATTAATAGAGAATGGACTAATGATCAAAGTGGTGCCTGGTGCGAACTATTTAATCGAGCTGCGCGATACGATTTTAGAAGAACAAAAGCGTTTCTTTACGAATGAAGAGACGATTTCCCTTTTTAAACAGCACTATTCGGATGTGCAGATTGAGGAACTGACATATACGAAGGAGTTACACCAAGAAGAACTTCGTGATTTAATCAAGATGTCACCCCTTTCCTGGAATGCTGAGCAGGAATCGATTAATGAAGTGCGAAACCGGGAACACTTTGGAATAACGATTGATTTGGCAATCTTAATTGGCAAGAACAGATAGAGAAGGAGTGAATGTTTTATGATAGGCGGCGTAGAAATTGATATGGTCGTGACAGATAGTTTAAAAGCATTGGAGTTATATGAAAGGATATTTGAAGTGGAACCGATTGAAGTATCTGATTTTCCAAAAGGGGAGAATGAGGTTGTCTTCAGTCTCTATGATGTCCACTTCCATATGCTGGATGAGAATCCGACATTTGATTTGAAAGCTCCAACACCGGATTACCCGAGAACAATCTGGTTTAATGTATTAGTTGAAGATATAAAAGGAACGTATAAGAAAGCACTGGAAGCAGGTTGTATAGAAATACAGCCAGTGACTGAACTTCCGGATTATGGGATAGCTAATGCAATTTTCGTTGATCCGTATGGGTACCAGTGGATGATTCAGCAAATGGATCAAGAAGTTACTCCTGAAGAAGAAATGGATCTCTGGGATGAAGACAGGTATTAAGAATACACATAGGAAAAAACAGGTATTTCTCTAGTTTGAGATGCCTGTTTTTTTGTTTCTTTGTTATTATTCTTAACTGTAGTTGAAAATGATTCGTATGGAAAGAGAAAACCATTTGAATTGGGAAAATAATAACGTAAAGAAATAGGTCAAAAGACCGTAATGTTTGACAGGTAAGTAGTGGAACGAGTAATATTCAGTTAATCAAATTACTATTAATTAAAAATGATGTGTTATGGAAATTGCACTGGAAAGAGGGAAAGAAATGGATGAAGCACAAAAGGCACTAGCTGAACTGGATTATTATCATGTGATCCAGCCAATTTAGGTTCTAGTTGAGAACCTTTGTGACTTCAGTCAGGAGATAAATCGACTTCGGCCAAGGGTTAGCCTCTGCTAACTCAATTGTCCGACATACTCATTCTTGGATAAAGGCACACATGATATTTTTAAAAACAACGTTGATGATTTAACACCAGTCTTTATACTTGTGATATATTTCGTAGTATAGTAGAGATGGGGTGATAACTATAGCAAATGTTATTCACGGGCACTCAGCTAGGATTTATTCAAACCCCATCCTGGTATCAAACGCTCTCTTTAGGGGAGGTCATTTGTGGAATCCCAGCTATTTTATCGCAACAGTTAGTGAAAATACTACAAGAGCAGGTTCATAGCTATATCCTAAATCAAAAACAAAAATGACGGGTGGTGGAATCCATGCTGGAATTCGTGAACCGTGGCTATGTGTATCGTGCGACCCCCATTTCTCAAGAAGCAGAAACGTATTTCCGACAGTTTTTCGGTGCAAAGAGAAAGATGTACAACCTCCATGTTTCCCACCTCTATGATTGTTTGGATAAAAGTGACTATCAACCAGGTGATGCCTTACCTTCTTTAAAGAGGATGGGGATGCTGACTGTTTCCCAATTTAAAAAACAATGTTTAAATGAAGATCATGTGGCTTACTTCTATCTTGTAGACGCATACGCCTCCAGCGAAGCAAAACAGCACTTCAACAAGGCGATAATTGCTTTCAACAAGATTGCACATAAGAAACAATACAAAAAGTCCACTTTAAAACGTCAGAAAACACTCGGGATAGAACCGACATTCCGTAAAACGTACGGTTAGCATTGCAGAAGCGATTAAAAATGGAAATCAATAAGCATAAATGATAGATGAAGCATGTCGTCCGGGAAATAATCGGGCGGCATGCTTTTTTCGTGCGTTTAACCGAATAGTTTTTTTGCGGTTTGGGGTATAGTTGAAGAGAAGCGAATACGACATATATACAAGGAGGGGCAACATGGAAAAATATACGATTCATGCTGCTCAGCAGTTTAGTGAGGAACGGTTTACGAAAATCAATATTATCCGTAATAAACGGAGTGTCGTCTTTTTATTGAATTTTTTGCCTGGACAGCATATGAAGCTGCATAATCATCCGGTCCGTGAATTGTATCTGCATGTGTTAGATGGGAGTGGTGTTTTCATTTTGGAAGATAAAGAATTTCCTGTGGAGCAAGGGGATGTCATCTATTGCCAGGCGAAGGACAAACTCGGCTTCACAAACACAGGAGAGGAGAAAGTTTCCATCTACGCCACCATGACGAAACTGATTTATTGAGGGGGGTGGGACAATGGGGTCAGTGAACTGCGCCCTGTCAAGTGGACAGTAAAAAAATAAAAATCTATGCCGCAGCCTGGTACCGATATTCTAACGGTGTTAGGCTGTTTAATTTCGTTTGGTATCGTTCTTCATTATAA
>NZ_JAKGBW010000102.1 GCF_021556485.1 Oceanobacillus alkalisoli
GAAGCGTGACCAGCAGGTCGAGGGAGGTGATTCTGCCCTTCTGCTCTGCTCTTGTGGGACCCCATCTGAAGTACTGTGTCCAGTGTTGGGGGTCCGAGAACAAGAAGGACATGGAGCTGTTGGAGAGGGTCCAGAGGAGGGCCACAAAGATGATCAGAGGGCTGGAGCACCTCCCCTACGGGGACAGGCTGAGAGAGCTGGGGCTCTTCAGCCTGGAGAAGAGAAGGCTCTGGTGGGACTTTATAGCGTCCTTCCAGTACCTGAAGGGGACCTATAGGAAACC
>NZ_JAKGBW010000029.1 GCF_021556485.1 Oceanobacillus alkalisoli
ATCCAGGAGATGAGACTCCTCCATCAGAACCGGAGGACCCGAGTGATCCAGGAGATGAGACTCCTCCATCAGAACCGGAGGACCCGAGTGATCCAGGAGATGAGACTCCTCCATCAGAACCGGAGGATCCAAATGATCCAGGAGATGGTGAATCCCCATCAGGTCCGGAGGAACCTGAAAAACCGCAAGATGATAAAGTGCCTGGAGAGGATGAAAATCCAGGAGCGGGTAAAGACAAAGGTAAAGATGACCGAGGTAAAGGGAAGCTTAAAAACGGAAACGATAATCAATTAACAAAAGGTAAAACTGAAGGTAGAAAATTACCCAAAACAGCGACAGCTACTTATAGCTGGATACTTGCTGGTCTCGTTTTACTGCTGGCAGGATTAATTGTATTTGTCGTGCAAAGAAAACGGAGATCGAGATAGGAAAAAAATTTGCTATACCAATTAGGGTATAGCAATTTTTTAATCCCTTTAATAGAAGACGGAAGCAAGTTTCTTACTTATTCATGAATTTATAATAGAATAATATAAAAAGTTTGGTGAAATCGTTTGCGCAAACTTTGAGTTTAGTATATTATAAATAATAGAGGTTGTGCAAACGATTTCGCAAGTTTTGTAAAACCTACGATATGGAAAGGAGATATCATACTTAAAACAAAAATCATTCTTTTTTTGGCATTAAAGAAAGCGTTTTAGTAGTTGCTAGGGGGCAAATGGTTTAGGTTATCAACATTAAAAATGAGAAAGAGGAGATGTAAGAATGAATACAATGAATTGGAAAAAATTCACTTTAAGCATGTTTATGGTTGCAGTTCTATTTCTAGCAGCTTGTAGTGGTGGAGAAGAAGATACATCTGATTCATCCGATTCAACAGATGGAGGGGATAGTACAGGATCCGCTACATTAGAAGTTGGCGTAGAAGAAGGCTATGTCAGTTTTATAGAAGAAATAGCTCCTGCGTTTGAAGAAGAACATGGTGTCACGATTAGTATTTCCGAAAAAGACATGTTCGACACATTGGAGGCGCTGCCATTAGATGGTCCGGCTGGACTTGCACCGGACGTTATGATTGCTCCTTATGACCGTGTTGGAAACTTAGGCCAACAAGGGCATTTAGCGGAATATACGTTTCCTGAGGATGAAAGATATGATGAAACAGACCAAATGCAAGTGACATTTGAAGAAAAGATTTACGGCGCACCATTCGTTATTGAAGCATTAGTCTTTTATTATAATAAAGATTTACTAGATGCGGCACCGGAAACTTTTGAGGAGTTGGAAGCTCTAACAGATGATGAGCGTTTTGCATTTGCTTCTCAGAGCGGTAAGAGTACGGCATTCTTGGCAAATTGGTTGGATTTCTATAGCACGTATGGATTACTTGCGGGACATGGTGGCTATGTGTTTGGACAAGACGGTACAGATCCGACAGATATTGGCTTAAATGACTCTGGAGCAATCGAAGGGATTGCGTATGCGACAGAATGGTTCCAGGATGTATGGCCACAAGGGATGATGGATGCCACATCAGCAGGAGATTTCATTGATGCACAGTTCACGGATGGAAACGCTGCAGCTATTATCGGTGGACCTTGGCAAGCTGCCAACTATAATGAAGCAGGCGTTAATTACGGCGTATCAGCTATTCCTACTCTACCAAATGGTGAAGCTTACCAGCCATTTGCCGGTGGGAAAGCCTGGATCATTAGTAAATATGCAGAAGATCAAGAACTGGCAGAAGAATGGTTGACTTATGTGACAAATGAAGCTAATCAACAAACATTATATGATATGCGAGCAGAAATCCCAGCTAACAATTTCACGAAAGAAGAAGTCAGTCAAGGGGATAACGAGTTAACGTCTGCGGTAATTGAACAATATAACACTTCTATTCCAATGCCGAATATTCCTGAAATGGCGGAAGTCTGGACAGGTGCTGAAACATTAATGTTCGATGCAGCATCTGGAAATAAAACACCGGAAGAATCTGCAGATGATGCAGTAAAAGTCATTCAAGAAAATATCGAACAAAAATATCAATAAGGAAAATAATGTAGCGGCAGGGGCCTGATTGGGCTCTGCCGGGCATTTGGAAAAGGGAGTGACATGGTTGTGGAACATACAGAGGACGGGAAGAAGAGAATAAGAACAGCGACATGGCTCTCGGTCATTCCAGGAATAGGTCAGTTTTATAATAAACAAACATTTAAAGGTGTTGTCTTTCTAGCTATATTTGCTTTGTTTATTTATGAAATGATTGTGTTTGGCTTTGAGGCATTTACTGGTATGGTTACATTAGGGTTAACACCAGGCGAGGATCACTCTTTATTCTTGCTTATCGAAGGCTCCTTGCAATTTCTGTTGACGGTTATATTCCTCTTGTTTTATGCAATTAATATTTATGATGCGAAGAAAGTGGCAATACGAATCGTTCAGGAAAAGAAAATCAATAAAACGGCGAAAGATACTTTGAAGAATGTGTATCATAATGGGTTCCCTTACTTGTTTACGATACCAGCATACTTAGTCATGATTTTTGCAATTATCTTCCCTGTTTTAGTTACGATCTTTATCTCATTTACGAACTATGATTTCTATCATATACCACCAGCTAGTTTAATTGATTGGGTTGGGTTTGATAACTTTATCAATATGTTCTTCCTCAGCTCCTATCGTGATACATTTATCGCTGTACTCGGTTGGACAATCATTTGGACACTCAGTGCGACTACATTGCAAATAGCGATCGGTATATTCACGGCTGTTGTATTAAATCAAAAGTTCATTAAGTTTAAACGCTTATTTGGAATCATATTCTTACTTCCGTGGGCGGTACCTGCATTCATTACGATTATGAGCTTCTCCAACATGTTTAATGACAGCTTGGGAGCCATTAATACACAGGTTATTCCATTTATCAATTCACTGATTCCGTTCATCGATTTGGGATCATTGCCATGGAAGACGGACCCGTTCTTTACGAAGATTGCCATTATACTCGTTCAGGGTTGGTTAGGGTTCCCTTATATTTATGTGTTGGTATCCGGAATCTTGCAATCTATTCCAGAAGAGCAATATGAATCAGCAAAAATTGATGGAGCTGGTCCAATTGGCCGCTTTCGTCATATTACACTTCCAACGATATTAATGATTGCGGCACCAGTGTTTATTACACAGTATACTTTTAATCTTAACAACTTCAATATGATTTACCTCTTTAACGAAGGAGGACCAGGAAGTATCGGGGCTGGGGCGGGTTCGACGGATATCTTGATTTCATGGATATTTAAGCTTACAACTGGAACCTCACCACAATATTCAATCGCAGCAGCAGTAACATTATTTATTTCGATATTTGTCATTGCGATTGCGTTAGTTGTATTTAAAAAGACAAAAGCATTTGAAATGGAGGATTAACGATGAGTAATCTATTGCGATCCCAAAAATCTTCCCGATTCTTTACAAAATTTTTCACGTATGCATTTTTATTACTGTTATCTGTTATCATCTTGTACCCTTTGTTGATCACAGCAAGTTCAGCATTCAAAGCCGGAAATATCTCTGCCTTTGATTTGAATTTCGATGCAACATGGACATTGGATAACTTCAGCAGATTATTTACAGAAACACTATATGGCGAATGGTATATTAATACGTTAGTCATCGCCTTCGTCACGATGTTTGTCCAAGTGACACTCATTACTTTGGCTGGTTATACATTTAGCCGTTATCGATTTATCGGACGTAAAAAAAGCTTGATGTTTTTCTTACTCGTGCAAATGATACCAACCACTGCTACCTTAGTCGCCTTCTATGTGATGGCACTCTTGTTAGGTGCACTCGATCAAAGTTGGTTCTTAATATTCCTTTACATCGGTGGAGGTATTCCGATGAATACATGGCTGATGAAGGGCTATTTTGATACGATACCGTATGATTTAGATGAATCGGCGAAACTGGATGGTGCCGGTCATTTCCGGATATTCGCGCAAATCGTGCTGCCAATGGCAAAACCGATGATTGCCGTTCAAGCATTATGGGCATTTATGACACCATTTGGTGAATATATGTTAGCAAGGTTCCTACTCCGTTCACCGGAGAATTATACGGTGGCGATTGGATTACATACATTCATCAGTAATCCGCAAGAACAGAAAGTAGCGCTCTTTGCTGCAGGGGCAATCTTGATTGCAATACCGATCAGTATTTTATTCTTTATGTTGCAAAAGAATTTCGTTTCCGGTTTAACTGCAGGCGGAACAAAGGGATAATTGATTTAAATAATAGAAATGAAGTGAGTAGAGATGAAAACAGATATTTTCCCATTAAATTACTTTACAAGCATATTCAGGCCAACTAACATGTTTACGGGGAGACATCAATTAAACTGGTTTCAAATCATCATCGTGTTTCTCTTTTTAAATGGTTTGATTTTGATTCCGGTGTCGCTTAATTTTGCGAAAATGGATACGTTCCAAATTGATGATACGTATCCATTTGCGTTTGAATTAATTGATGATACAACCGTGAATTCATTGGAAAGTGCAACGTTCTCCGAGGGAGAAATGGAGCATGCTCCTACCTTCTATCATGAGAAAGCAACTGGCGTGATTGGTGGGAACTTATCTGAAGAGGAAGCGGAAGAAGCGCTGGAGAAGGAGAATGCAGTTCTCTTCCAAGTGGAAGGCATAACAATCAAAGAAGCGGGAGAGCCAATTGCAACGATTAAATATACCGCGGATTTCGATTTGTCCGGCGTAACCGATGAAAAAGAACTGAAAGCAGCCATTTCAAACCAATGGTTTACTCAGAATAAAGCAATTGTTGTTGGTGGCTTGCTGTTTGCAGTATTTAATATTACCTTTGCGAGCTTGCTCTTTTTTGTAATCGGTGCCTCATTCTTCATCTATTTAACGAAAAGAGGCCAAACCTCATCAATACGGACCTATAAAGAATCTGTCAACCTCATTGTAAATACACTAGGGTTGGCAACCTTAATCGCAATGATCGTGGGGTTGTTAGGATTTGATATTATTGTCATTATCATGACACAGTCAACAGCTCTAATCTTCGTTCTGCTCGCCGTATTTTATCAGACTCATTTCAGTGAGGAGTACGTTGCAAGGAAACAACAACAGAAAACACAGAATCAGTAAGGGAAGTTAGTCGAGTATAGATGCGGAGTGAAATGGAAAATGGTCACAATAAAAGACATAGCAAAGGCAACAGGTGTATCACCTTCAACGGTCTCTAGAGTAATTGCCGATAATCCAAGGATAAGCCCAGATACCAAGAAGAAAGTACGGAAAGCAATGAAAAAATTGGGTTATCATCCGAATATCCATGCGCGCAACTTAGTTGTCAAATCGACAAAAGCAATCGGTGTTATCTTGCCATCATCTGCTGATAAAGCATTGCAAAATCCATTCTTCCCGGAAATATTGCGGGGAATTGGTTCAGTCACACATAAAAAGCAATATACGATGATGCTATCCAGCGGACAAACAGAGGAAGAAATACTTGCAGAAGTCAAACGCATGGTCTATGGAAGTTATGTCGACGGAATGATCTTACTTTATTCCCGGATGAATGATCCTGTGACACAGTTCCTTAGAGAAAGGGAATTTCCGTTTGTCGTTGTTGGAAAACCTTATGAGGGTATCAGTGAAACGACGCATGTCGATAATGATAATTTTTCAGCAGGTAAGGAAATTACAGAGCATCTTATTGAACAAGGTCACCAAAGAATTGCATTTATTGGTGGAGCACGTGATTTATTCGTAACAGTAGATCGTGAGGAAGGTTATAAGGCAGCACTGGCCGAGGCAGGATTAGAAAACAAAGAGGAATATCATATTCATACCGAATTTCTGAAATCAGGTGGAAGGGAAGCGGTAGAGAGTTTATTAACGTTGCCACATCCCCCAACAGCGATGGTCATCAGTGATGATTTAATCAGCTTAGGTGTTTTAAGCATGTTGGAAGATTCGGGACTTCAAGTTCCAAGGGATATTTCGTTAGCGAGTTTTAATAATGTATATTTATCAGAAATCACTCGTCCTGCCTTAACGACAATTGATATACAAATCTATGAATTAGGCGCACAATCAGCTAAAGCGTTAATAGAAAAGACGGTAAACAAAGCTGAACCAGCAAAGCGAATTATCATTCCGCATAAGGTCATTTATCGTGAATCAGTAAGTGAATATAAGGGTGAGTGAGTACGGAACATGTCGTGCTCCGTGCGTATGGAAGTACAGAAACCCTAGAGAATCTAGCAAAAAGATAAACAAAGGAGGAATCGTAGGATGTCAACAATCCGTGTTGCCGTCATCGGCTGTGGAAGTATTGCACAACACCGCCACTTAATCGAATATAGTAATAACCCCCATGTGGAGATTGTCGCTGTTTGTGACATTAATGAAGCAAGAGTAAAAGAAACTGCTGAAAAATATCATGCGAAAGCCTATACAAGTTATGAAGCATTGCTTGGATCAGAAGCTATCGATGCAGTGAGTGTCTGCCTTCCTAACTATTTACATGCGCCAGTAACTATAGCTGCTTTAAACACAGGTGTTCACGTGCTATGTGAAAAACCGATGGCAACCTCTTATGAAGAAGCGGAACAGATGATTGAAGCGGCCAAGAAAAATAATAAAAAACTGATGATCGGTCATAATCAGCGCTTCGTTTCTTCTCATCAAAAGGCAAGAAAGTTAATTGAACAAGGTGAAGTTGGAGAGATTTATAGTTTCCGAACGAGTTTTGGCCATGGTGGACCGGAAGGCTGGAGTGCAGAAGGAGCGGACAGTTGGTTCTTCAAAAAAGATCAGGCTTTTATCGGAGCGATGGGTGATCTAGGCGTACATAAAGCAGATTTACTCCGTTATTTATTAGGTGAGGAATTTGCAGAGGTTGGAGCTTTTGTTGAAACGAATGCCAAAGTAAATACCGATGTCGATGATAACGCAACGTTGATTTTAAAAACAAAAGGCGGGATTGTTGGGACCCTCGCAGCAAGCTGGGCATATACAGCAAAAGAAGATAATTCAACGATTATTTATGGGGAGAAGGCAACGTTACGGCTTGAAGATGACCCGGAATACTCTCTCATTGTGCAATACAATAATGGAGAGGTAGTGAAGTATGAGTTGGATGGTATTCAATCGAATGAAGATGGCGGGCAAACAACGTCACATACAATCGATCATTTCGTCGAATCTATCCTTCAAGATACCAATCCATTAATTGATGGGGAGGAAGGCAAGAAATCATTGGAAGTGATTCTAGGTGCTTTAGAATCGGTGGAAACGAAACGGATTATTAGTTTGGAGAAGTGAAATGATGCAGAAATTGAAAATGGGAATCATTGGAGCTGGTGGGATAGCGCAAGATCGTCACATCCCAGCCTATCAAGCATTATCAGACAAAGTAGAAATTACCGCTATACAAGACCTTAAAATTACAAAAGCAAAAGAAGTAGCGGAAAAGTTTACTATCCCTAACGTGTTTACTGATTATGAAGAACTATTCGAAGTCGTTGATGCAGTTACAATTTGCACACCGAATAAATTTCATGCAGAAATTTCTATCGCAGCATTAGAAGCAGGAGTGCATGTCTTATGTGAAAAACCGATGGCCATTACCACGGGAGAGTGCGATTTAATGATTGAAGCAGCTAAGAAAGCGGATAAATGTTTGAGCATTGCATATCATTATCGTTTCCTGGAATCTGTTCAGCTGGCAAAACAAACGATGAAAGAAATCGGTGATCCGCTTGTAACGAGGGTCCAGGCGTTAAGACGCCGGAAAGTTCCAGGCTGGGGTGTGTTTACGAATAAGGAATTACAGGGCGGTGGAAGTCTGATTGATTGGGGCTGTCATTTTTTGGATACAGCACTCTGGCTTTTAGATGAGCCAACCGCCGTAGAAGTCGCAGGGACGACCTATAACATATTAAGCAAAACACCAAATCAGCTTAATGAGTGGGGTACCTTTGATCATGAATCGTTTGAGGTGGATGACCATGTATCCTCCTATATTCGATTTGAAAATGGAGCCTCTATGCTATTTGAATGTTCCTGGGCAGCAAATATAAAGGAAGATACGACAAATGTAAGCATATCCGGTTCAACTGGTGGGCTAAGTGTATTTCCATTTGAATTCTATCAACCGAAACATGGAGCATTCCTGACGACGCAAGCAAAAGTGGAGGAAGACCAAGAAAAAGCAGGATTGCTTCAAGCTAAAAATTTTATTGAAAGTTGTCTCGGGGAAGCGGAATTAGTGAATAAACCCGAACAGGCTAGAACTGTTACCAAAATAATCGAAGCCATATATAAAAGCAGTGAAATTCAATCAAGTATAAAATTAATTTAACTGGAGGCAATATCCATGAAATTAGGCGTATTCACCGTATTATTTTCTGAAAAACCTTTTGAACAAATGTTGGATCATGTAAAAGATGCTGGCCTGGATGCAGTTGAAATCGGTACAGGCGGAAATCCGGGAACTGCTCATTGTAATGTGGATGAATTACTCGCGAGTGGGGATAAACGGAAGGAATTTATTGATAAAGTCCATTCAAGAGGCTTAACAATCAGTGCGTTCAGCTGTCATGATAATCCAGTTTCCCCAAATAAAGAACATGCAGAAAAATCCCATGATGCATTCGTGAAAACGGTGAAACTTGCTCAAATGCTAGATGTACCAGTCGTTAACACGTTTTCTGGTACTCCCGGCTCACATGAAGATTCGAAGTACCCTAACTGGCCTGTAACACCATGGCCAACTGAATACACGGATATTCTAAATTGGCAATGGGAGAAAAAATTGATTCCTTATTGGAAAGAGCAAGCTCAATTCGCGAAAGATCATGGGGTGAAAGTCGGATTGGAACTTCATGCAGGTTTTCTCGTGCATACTCCTTATACATTACTGAAGCTTAGAGATGCAACGAACGACGCAATTGGAGCCAATCTGGATCCAAGTCATTTATGGTGGCAAGGTATTGATCCGGTTGCGGCGATTAAAATATTAGGTAAGGAAAATGCGATTCATCATTTCCATGCGAAAGACACCTATATCGATCAAGATAATGTCAATATGTATGGTCTGACAGACATGCAGCCTTATGCAGCTGTCCAAACGCGGGCATGGAGTTTCCGTTCAGTCGGATACGGCCATAGCATGCAGGAATGGTCTAATATTGTTAGCGCGTTAAGGACGTACGGCTACGATTATGTTATTAGCATCGAACACGAAGACCCGATTATGTCCATTGATGAAGGCTTTCGCGCAGCAGTACGAAATTTGAAGGCGGTCAATATGGAAGAAGCTCCTGCTGATATGTGGTGGGCATAATATTCATGGCGTAACCAGTCGTTTAGAGAAAAATGAACATTGAAATCATGAACTAAAAAACTTTGAAAAATAAAATCTTAAAGGGAAAGTATTGTTGCTGGGACCTAACTATTCTAACAAGGATTAATTCCGAACAACTCTGCTAACTAGCTCCGTATATTCCCGGAGCGGCAGTTGACGCTTTCTATAAGTTGTTCGGATTTATCAACAATCGATAAAGTTAGTCTCAGGCGCTCAAGGAGGAACAGTATGACTAGCCAGTGGTGGAAAGAAGCGGTAGCCTATCAAATTTACCCGCGAAGTTTTATGGATTCAAATGGAGATGGCGTCGGGGATATACAAGGAATCATTTCAAAATTGGATTATTTACAAGATTTAGGGATTGATGTCATTTGGATCTCGCCGATCTATCCATCTCCGAATATTGATAATGGATACGATATTAGTGATTACCAAGGGATTTCAACTGAATTCGGAACGATGGAAGATTTTGATGAATTGCTGCGGGAGGTACATTCCCGGGGGATGAAATTGATTATGGATCTTGTCATCAATCATACATCGGATGAGCATGAATGGTTCATTGAATCCCGTTCATCCAAGGACAATGCCTACCGTGATTATTATATTTGGCATCCAGGAATAAACGGTGAAGCCCCAAATAATTGGGAATCTATCTTTGGGGGATCAGTCTGGGAATATGATGAGAAGACTGGAGAATATTACATGCATGTTTTCGCCAGTAAACAACCGGATTTGAACTGGGAAAACCCGGAAGTTCGCCATGATTTATATAAAATGGTGAATTGGTGGCTCGATAAGGGGATCGATGGTTTCCGAGTCGATGCAATTTCTCATATTAAAAAAGTTCCCGGTTTTCCGGATATGCCGAATCCTGACAACCAAAAATATGTTCCATCGTATGAGGGGCATATGAACCGACCTGGAATTGAAGTTTTCCTCGAGGAATTGAGAAAAGAAACGTTTGATAAATACGATATTATGACTGTCGGAGAAGCAAACGGGGTCAAAATTGAACAAGCAGATGCATGGGTTGGCGAGGAGGATGGCTTTTTCAATATGATCTTCCAATTTGAACACTTGGATCTATGGGGCAAGAGTGCAACAGGCGGGCTCGATATGCAAGGGCTTAAAAAAACGCTCAGCAAATGGCAAAAAGGTCTGGATGGTGTCGGCTGGAATGCCCTGTTCTTAGAAAACCATGATCAACCCCGCTCTGTTTCTACGTGGGGAAATGATACGGACTTGCGGGAAAAATCGGCAAAAAGCTTTGCAACCATGTATTTTTTAATGCAAGGGACACCGTTTATTTATCAAGGACAAGAAATTGGGATGACGAACGTCGCATTTGATTCCATTGATGATTATAATGATGTGGCAATAAAAAATCTTTATTATGAGGAACGGGAAGCAGGCAAGAGCCATGAAGAGGTAATGAAAATCATCTGGAAGAATGGCCGGGACAACTCCCGAACACCGATGCAATGGAATAGTGGGGAAAACGGCGGATTTACAACGGGAACACCATGGATGAAAGTAAACCCGAATGTGAAGGAAATAAATGTAGAAGAAGAGTTGAAAAATCCTGAATCGATTTATCATTACTATAAAAAGTTGATTGGGTTGCGTCGTGGAAATGAAACACTCATCTATGGAAGCTATGAACTTATTCTAGAAGGGCATGAGCAAGTATATGCCTACGTGCGAACGCTGGGGCATCAGAAGTATATTGTTTTGACAAACTTATCAGATGGTACCGCAGATGCCCAATTCCCTGAAGATTTAACAGGGAAGCAGGCGAAATTGCGATTAAGCAACTATGAGGTGGAACAGATTCATGAAACACTGGATACGATGACACTTCGTCCTTATGAAGCCCGAGTGTATCAGATAAAATGAGGTGTTGATTGATCATTAATTAATATAAACTGGAGCAGCCTGTTCCATTTCATATGAAAGGGAGTGCATCTGGATGAACGAGTTGATGATAGGTATAGATATTGGAGGCACAACTGTAAAAATCGGCCTAATCAATCATGATGGGGAAATTTTAGTTAAATGGGAAATTCCAACGAATAAAGATAATGCGGGTCAGGCAGTTATAAATGACATATGGACATCGATAACGGAAATGATAGCAAAACATAAAATAGAAAATGAAATAATAGGAATTGGTGTGGGCGCTCCTGGTTTTATAAACCCAGAAACCGGAATCGTGGAAGAGGCTGTAAATATTGGTTGGAAAAATTTCAATTTGACAGAAGAACTGCACCGATTATGCAATTTACCTGTATTTATAGAAAATGATGCTAATTTAGCGGCATTAGCTGAGAACTGGAAAGGGAGCGGCAACTCTGCTGAAAACCTTATTTTCATTACGCTTGGCACCGGGGTTGGTGGTGGAATTATCGCGAATGGAGAGATTTTGAACGGAACGAATGGCACTGCCGGTGAAATTGGCCACATTCTGGTTGCACCAAACGAATACCGCTGTAATTGCGGAAGAGTGGGATGTTTGGAAGCAATAGCTTCAGCAACGGGAATTGTGCATATGGCCATGGATCATATAAATAAAGCCCCTCATGGTGTATTGGCTGCCTGTTATAACCAACGTGGTATGCTGGAAGCGAAAGATGTTTTTGATTGTGCAATGGCTGGGGATGAAGCGAGTCAAAGGATTATTAATCGGATGGCAGAAGCATTAGGTATGGCAATGGCAAATCTGGCAGTTACAATCAACCCCAGTCACATTATAATTGGCGGTGGCGTCTCTAAAGCAGGGGAGCCACTGCTTGCCAAAATAACAGCTGCCTTTAAAAAGTATGCCCTCCCTAGAGTAAGTGATTGTTGCGAAGTGAAGCTTGCACAATTGGACAATGATGCAGGGATGATTGGGGCTGCTTACCTTGTGAAAAGTTGGTTTGAAAAGCAGGGGATTTAAGAATGCTAAATTTATTAGAATGATAGAAGAGGCTGGGACATAACTAGCCAAAAATAATAAAAAAAGAATCCAAGTCATTAAAATGCGGCTTGGATTCATTTTTGATAGAAATTTATCATCGTTATTTATTTTTTTGGAGTTTTTGGCGGTGA
>NZ_JAKGBW010000002.1 GCF_021556485.1 Oceanobacillus alkalisoli
CCACTATAAGAAAAAGTACAGCCCCAAACGCATTCGACGTTTAATGATTGAATTAGGTTTGAAATCCTTTATTCGCCGTTCAAATGGCTATTCCACCAAGACTAGCTTTGTTCATATCGAAGAGAATGTTCTTAATCGGGAGTTTACTGCGGACAAACCAAATGAGAAGTGGGTAACAGATATCACGCATCTAAAATTTGGTCTGAACAGGAAAGCTTATTTAAGTGCGATTAAAGATCTCTATGATGGATCCATTGTCGCCTATGAAGTCGGAAGGTTTAACGACAATCCTTTAGTAATGAATACGCTTAAGAAAGCGATAGAATCCAATCCAGATGCATCTCCGTTAATCCATAGTGATCGTGGTTCACAGTACACATCGAAGGAATACCGTCAGATTACGACTGAAGCTAACATGACCCGTAGTATGTCCCGGATTGGTAAATGCATTGATAATGCACCGATAGAAAGCTTCTTTGGCCATTTTAAATGCGAATGTTATGACCTAACGCATTACAAGAACTATGAAGAATTAGTGGACGATATTGACGCTTATATGGAATTTTATAATGAAGAACGATACCAAACGAAATTAAACAGCCTAACACCGT
This sequence comes from Oceanobacillus alkalisoli, assembly GCF_021556485.1. Lineage (GTDB taxonomy): Bacteria > Bacillota > Bacilli > Bacillales > Amphibacillaceae > Oceanobacillus > Oceanobacillus alkalisoli. Next base: position 612 of record NZ_JAKGBW010000002.1, read on the forward strand.
TAGAATATCGGTACCAGGCTGCGGCATAGATTTTTATTTTTTTACTGTCCACTTGACAGGGCGCAGTTCACAGAGATCTTGTCCCAGTTTAAAACAATAAAAAAAGCCTTCCCCGAAATTCGGGAGAGGCTTTTTTTAATACGTCTTATAATTTAACAACGTTTGCTGCTTGTGGTCCGCGGTTTCCTTCTTCAATATCGAAAGAAACAGATTGACCTTCTTCTAAAGTTTTGAAACCTTCGCCTTGAATAGCTGAGAAATGTACGAATACATCGTCTCCACCTTCAACTTCAATGAAACCGAAACCTTTGTCTGCGTTAAACCATTTTACTGAACCTGTGTTCATTAAAATACCTCCATGTGCGTGTTGCACGTTTATTACTATTTTTGTTCAAGTTGCCAATTCAAGACGATAACAACCAGTGTTATTTCTATCCTTATTATCACCGAACGCAAATAATTACTTCAAGTATAGCATCATCGTTTGCTGATTGCAAACTTTTTTAAAAAATATTTAAGACGGGGAAGTGGGACAAAAGCTCTGACCCCAGTGTCCCGCTCAGGAAGATTGGAGTTTTTTACTTTCTTGGAAGACTTGGCAGGCGTTTGCTGCTTTTTTGCCGCAGCGTGAGCAATTTGGGACGCTGATGATTTCTAATGCGTAGTCGACCGCCTTGCTCGCGTCATTAAAGATATGCTCTCGACCAATTTCTTCATATAATCCACTTATCTTTATAGCTTCAAGCACATCTGGGTTCACCTCTGCAAACAGAGTAGTTCCGCCAGTTTTCTTGAAGTCGCGGATAAGGGAGGTTAAGTTATTTCCGCCGGTTGCATCCATATAAGAAACATGCTTCATTTTCAAAATGAGTACTTCTGGCTTTTGGTTAATCGAACGGGTAATCATGGATTCAAATTTATCAGCTGCACCAAAGAATAATGGCCCTTCAATCGTGAAAAAGGCAAGCTGCGGACATTTTGCTGCCAATTTCTCATTTTCTAAAACTTGCTCGTCTTTTAAATGGCTTGGAATAACTTTTTCGACACCAAGTACTTCACTCATTCGTTTCACAAATGAAACCATAGCGAGCAGTAATCCGAATTGTACTGCAACAGTCAAATTAACGAATACCGTCAGCAGGAACGTAACGACTAAGACTAAAGAGTCGCTCGATTTCAAGCGTATAATATGGGAAAATGATTTATATTCACTCATGTTAAGTGCCACTCGCATCAGAATCGGTGCCATACTTGCAAGCGGAATATGTGAAGCAAATGGTGCAAAAACAAGAATCGTAACTAATACAAATACACCTTGGAATACGCCAGATAATGGACTGATGGCTCCACTATTAATATTCGTAGCCGTACGGGCTATCGCACCGGTTGCCGGTATACCTCCAAAAAGCGGTGTTACGACGTTGGCAAGCCCTTGCCCAACCAGCTCACGGTTGGAATTATGCCGTTTCCCTGTCATTCCATCAGCAACAACAGCAGACAGTAAGGATTCAATCCCGCCAAGCATTGCGATGACAAATGCTGGTTGCAGCAAAGTGATAATCTTATTCCATGTAATTTCCGGGATTTGCAGGCTGGGCAAACTTTGCGAAATGCCTCCAAAGGCTGTGCCAATCGTTGCCACTTTACCTGGAAAAAATACATAAGCAAGTAGTGCGGGAATAATCAGTGCTACTAATAGTACGGGGACGCGCGGGAAAAATCGTGGTATAAATACAAGAATGAGAACTCCTAGAACTGCAATTAAAATACTGTACCAATTTATTGTCGGCAGTTTTTCAAAAATCTGCAGCATCGTTTCATGGAAATATTCCTTCTTTTCCATGCCCTCTAGACCGAGGAAGTTTTCAATTTGTCCTGAAAAGATGATGACGGCAATACCAGCTGTAAACCCGATTGTGACCGAGCGGGGAATGAATTTTATCAGATTCCCTAACTTAAAAAACCCCATGACCATGAGGATGATTCCTGCCATAAATCCTGCAATCAACAGATCCTCATAACCGAATTCTAAAACAATCGCAAGCAGGATAGGGATGAAGGCTCCTGTTGGACCGGCAATCTGGTATCTCGAACCCCCGAACAATGCTACAAGAATTCCCGCAATGACTGTCGTATATAGGCCATATTCCGGTTTCACTCCTGACGCAATTGCAAATGCCATACCAAGGGGGATTGCAACGATACCAACTGTAATACCAGCAACCACATCCTGCTTAACATCATTGGCAGTTAAACCCTTGAATCGATTGTCTTTCCACAATTTCACTTCAGCTCCTATTTGATTCTACCATCTATAATATCATATAATCATAAAAGTACTGAAATAAGTGCATTTCTCAATCATTTATGTTGAAAAAATAAAAAATAGCTAAAAAGGAATGGAGAGGATTTGCGTGTGGAAAGAGTTTAAAGAATTTGCTTTTCAGGGGAATGTCATTGATCTGGCAGTAGCAGTTGTGATTGGAGCAGCGTTCAACGCCATCGTCACTTCTTTTGTTGATCATATTATTACACCAATTATTGGTATGTTAGCAGGTGGCATTGATTTCACCGGCTTGAAAATAACGCTTGGGGATGCAGAAATTATGTATGGAAGTTTTATTCAATCATTTGTTGACTTCTTGATTATTGCATTTTCAATTTTCATGGCTATCCGTGTATTGAATAAATTTAAACGGAGAGAGGAAGCAGAAAAAGAGGAAGAAGAAGTTGATCGACAGGAACAACTACTTACCGAAATCCGCGATTTATTAAAAGAAAAAAATGGACAAAATTAACAAAAAGCCAGGTGATGCCGGAATGCCTGGCTTTTATACAAGGTAATATAATGGAAGGAGAAAGAGCTGATGACAAATATAGCATTATCGTTTAGTGGCGGGAAAGATTCAATGTTTGCGCTACACCGTTTGCTAGAACAAGGGAACACGGTCGTTTGCCTTATTACGACTGTTTGGAGCAAAAGCGGGGAAACAGTTGCCCACGGAGAAAAGCTAGACCGGCTGGAAGATCAAGCAGTGCGCTTAAACATACCGATTGAATGGGTCGTTACCGATTTCGAAAATTACACAGCGGATTACAAACGTAAACTGGAAGAAATAAAAAAAGATTATCAAATTGAAGGAATAGGATATGGGGATATTTATTTGGAAGGACACCGGGAATGGGGAGAAAAGCTTGCTGAATCGGTTGACTTAAAAGCTTATTATCCGCTCTGGACCGAGCAGGAAGAAGCGCTTAAGTTGCTCATTGATTTTGTCGACGCTGGGTATAAAAGTAAAATTGTAAAACTGGATGAGAACAAGCTCCCAAGCGTTTGGCTTGGAAGAGAAATAGATAAACATTTCATCGAAGACATTGTAACATTTGATGTCTGTCCACTCGGTGAATCAGGTGAATATCATACCTATGTATATGATGGTCCGCTATTTCGAGGGGACAGATCCTATCCTTGAGCTTGAGAGCGGTATTGTGAAGGTGAAGAGATAAATAATGAATTATTAGCGTTTGACTAAAGCGGGTACCAAGCGTAAATCCCATATATTTTTCCTTTACTGGGTACTTGCTTATACATCCCCTTAGGTGTTGACATAGGTTAGTAGTGAATCTATAACAGAAAGGGGATTATTTTATGCGGCATCAACATGGACGCCATTGTGGTTGTCAGGCATGTAAAACAATTATCTATCCGACTAAGCATAACTGTGTTAACCAATTCTCTGAAAGTACGGTAAATCATGTGCACCCATCTCATACGACAGTTATGAATCATCATTTACAGAAAAATAAACATTTTTATCCACATTCTACTTCCGTACAAAACACTTGGAACAGTGTGAATGAATTCGGGGGAGCCTTTGAAACACCATCAGGACCAGGAGGGCAAGTAGCCGGCGCATATAGCCCGCCAGGTGGTCCGGGCGGTATGGGGCCAGGTGGAATGGGTATGGGCCCTGGAGCCGGACCAGGCCAAGTAATGGGCGCAACTCAACCGGGCTGCGGTATGCATCACGGGAATCATTGGAAAAAGCCAGGTAAATGGTGTTAAGATAGTAAAGAGGTTAGGCTGGAACGTAATGGTTCCAGCCTATTTTTAATCAATGCACCATAAGAGGTGAAAAAATGAAAGTATTACATGTAAGTGGCTATAAATCCCTTGAAATGGGAATTTTTAAAGAAAACGATCCGAAAGTTCATATTATTAAAGAAGCGATAAAGAAAAGGGTTATCGGATTTATGGAAGAAGGAGTGGAATGGGTGATTGTCTCTGGACAGATGGGAGTGGAACTCTGGACAGCTGAAGTCGTACTTGATTTAAAAGAAGAGGAGTATGATGTTAATCTGGCGGTTTTCCCTGCATTTGAAAATCAGGACAAGCGTTGGCCCGAGATGCTTCAGGAGAAATATCAGGAAATCATTATGACGGCAGACTTTTACAAGCCGTTATATGTCGGTGACTATAAAGGTCCTTATCAATTTCAGGCGCGAAACCAATGGTTTGCGGAGAAAAGTGATGTTAGTCTCTTGCTGATGGATGAAGAATTTCCGGGAAGCGTCCGCTATTTTTTTGATGCTGCAAAGAAAATGAGTGAGGATTATCCAATCTATTTCATCACTCCGATGGATCTTGATGAGATTGTGGAAGAAATTCAAATGACTGACCCGGAATTATGGGTCAAATTACAAAAGAATCAAGAATAAAAATAGATGGAACCGAGCTAGATAAATAAGTATAATAAAGATTGAGGGGGTAAGGTTGTGGAAATTGTTGCATCATTAATAAATTTATTTTTATTCATTGTACCTTTCCTTATTTTATACTTCGTTATTGCTGCGGCAGTAAAAAAAGGAATCGAGGCTTCATCTGTTGGACAAGCGATCCTTGAAGAACAGCAGGAACGGAAAGCGAAACGGAAATGAACATGAAACATGAAATAAATGATAAGGTGAAAAATATGTACCTAACCATCCGTAAAATGAAAAGAAAAGATATTCCAGCGATCCAAGAAGTTGCGAAAAGGAGTTGGAATTCAACTTATGCAGGAATCATTCCATCAGGGGTTCAGGATAGTTTCCTGAGTCAAGCTTACAGTATAAAAACATTAAAAAAACAGCGCCGCAGTTCGAACTTTTATGTTGCGTTAAGCAATCAAGAACTCATTGGCTTTGCTAATTATTCACAAGTGTATTCCGACAATAGTATCCACTTGCATGCGATCTATCTCCATCCAGAATATCAAGGAAGAGGAATCGGAAGCGCCCTTTTGCAAATCGGAATGAACCATTTATCCGCAACGAAGATTTCCCTTCATGTGGAACGCCAGAACAACAGAGCAATCCAATTCTATAAGCAAAAAGGTTTCCATAAAATTTCCGAATTCGACGACGAACTCGAAGGACACACAATACATACCATCCGAATGATTTTAAATATCCAAAATTAAAAGCACCGCCCATTGCTTTCATACAGCGTAAGTGTTTTGCGCATTCTCTAGACTGGAGTTTCTAATCGCCGTTCAGTTGTCCCGTAGACGGATGCGCATCCTTAGGCACTGCTAGAGCTCCTCGGGCTACCGCCCTGCGGGGTCTCCAGGCTTGTGCTGTTCCCGCAGGAGTCACCGTCCACCGGGCAACTGAACTGGTAAGATGGTTATTTTAAATAGAAATTATTCGACCACGATAAGGAGTATACTTTTCCAGAATATTAAACAGTGATTCAAATTCGGCCTTTCCTGGTAGCAGTCCAGACACCTCGAGACTCCTGCGGAAGGCCGGCTAAGAACGGTCACGTCCTGTGACCAATGCCGGCATTAGAACTTCCTGTTCGGAGGTAAGCCTGGCGAGACCCCGCAGCGCGATAGCGCGAGGAGGCTTGCCGCCCGCTTAGCAGGTGCGAGAGGTGTCTGGACTGCGGACCTCCAGTAGAAAGTTTCAGGGTTAGGCACACTCACGCTGTATGAAAGCAATGAGCTGGCAATGGAACTAGTTAGGCAAGGATGATTATAAAGGAGGAAGAAGCAAATGACCTATAAAACAGATATTGAAATTGCAGAATCTGTTGAAATGGAGCCGGTAACAAAGATTGCAGAACAAGCGGGGATTGACGCGAGTGACATTGAACTATACGGAAATTACAAAGCGAAAGTAAATTTCACTGCCCTTGAGAAAATGCGCAATGAATCTAATGGTAAACTCATCCTAGTTTCTGCAATCAATCCCACAGCAGCTGGGGAAGGGAAAACGACTACGGTAGTTGGACTCGGTGACGGGCTAAAGCGAATCGGGAAAAAAGCGATGATTGCCTTACGTGAGCCTTCGCTTGGTCCAGTGTTCGGCATAAAAGGAGGAGCAGCAGGCGGTGGATACGCTCAAGTCGTTCCAATGCAAGATATTAACCTTCATTTCACTGGTGACTTTCATGCAATCGGAGCCGCTAACAATCTTCTGGCTGCTTTGATCGATAACCACATCCATCAAGGAAATGAACTAAATATCGATACAAGAAAAATTACGTGGAAACGGGTTGTCGACATGAATGACAGGCAGCTCCGTCATATCGTAAATGGGCTTGACGGAGAAAAAAACGGTGTACCTCGAGAAGATGGCTTCGATATTACGGTCGCTTCTGAAATTATGGCTATCCTTTGCCTTTCTAATGATCTTAAGGAATTGAAGGAGAAGCTGAGAAATATTATTATTGGCTACACTTATGATGATGAGCCTGTGACAGCAGGCGAGCTTCATGCCCACGGAGCAATGGCGGCCTTATTAAAGGATGCTTTAAAACCGAACCTCGTACAAACACTGGAGAAAACACCAGCACTCATCCATGGTGGTCCGTTTGCAAATATTGCACATGGCTGTAATAGTATCATGGCGACAAAGCTTGCTTTAAAATATGCGGATTATACGGTAACAGAGGCTGGGTTTGGAGCAGATCTAGGAGCAGAGAAATTCATCGATATTAAAAGCAGGATGGCGAATATCGCACCAGATGCTGCGGTAATTGTTGCAACTGTTCGAGCTTTAAAGCTGCATGGTGGAATAGCTGCAATCGATCTGAATGAAGAAAATGTCCAAGCGGTTGAAGTAGGTTTACCAAATTTACTTAAGCATATTGAAAACATGCAAAACGTATTTGGCATTCCTTCCGTCGTTGCAATTAACAAATTTCCGACAGATACAGATGAAGAACTCAACATTATAAAGCGGAAATGTGAAGAGATTGGTGTGCAAGTCGTTCTTTCTGACGTCTGGGCACAGGGTGGAAAAGGTGCAGAAGACCTCGCACGTGAAGTTGTAAAGCTTTGTGAAACAGAGAGTACATTGCGCCATCCGTATAGTCTGGAAGACTCGATCACGACAAAAATTGAAAAACTTGTGCAAAAAGTATACGGCGGAGTTGGGATTGAACTGTCAGCAGAAGCCGAACGTGAAATCACGAGGCTTGTTAAGTTGGGATATGATAAGCTGCCGATTTGTATGGCAAAAACCCAGTACTCTTTATCAGATGATTCGGCATTACTCGGAGCACCCCAGGATTTCCATATTACAATCCAACAAGTGAAAGTATCCGCAGGGGCAGGATTTCTCGTTGTCTTGACGGGAAGGGTAATGACAATGCCAGGTTTGCCGAAGAATCCGGCCTCCGTAAATATTGATGTCACTCCTGAAGGAAAAATTGTCGGCTTGTTTTAAAAAAGAGAAGGAGGGACGGTATTGGATAAAGTAAATCTAAGAAATCTCGCAAAAGATAACTTAACAAATCTAGACATGGAGAAGAAAGCGGAAATTGAGAAGGAAATTATTCAAAATCTCATTAATTCTGAACTCTGGAAACAGGCAACCACAGTCGGTATTACGGTATCTGCCGGTTTTGAATGGGATACAGAAGCTTTAATTAAAGAAGGATGGAAAGAAAGAAAAACGGTCGTCGTTCCGAAGTGTGTCCCGGACGTAAGAAGGCTTGATTTTTATAAGCTTGATCACTTTGAACAACTGGAAGCAAGTTATTTCAATCTTCGTGAACCAAATCCTTCCGAAACAGTGAAAGTGGATAAGCAGGAAATTGATCTCCTTGTAGTACCCGGCCTTGTCTTTGACGAACGGGGATATCGAGTTGGGTTTGGCGGTGGCTATTATGACCGATTTCTCACAGATTATCCAAATCGAACAGTCTCTCTGCTTTATTCCGGACAATTAGTTGCAGAAGTACCAAAAGAGTCTTTTGATGTTCCGGTAGAATATTTGATTACGGAAAATGGTTTCGTGAAATAATAACAATCTCACCAGCTCAAAAAAAAGCGGTGCGATTGTTATTATTTCACGCATTAACGGTCTGTAATACCCCTACCTCTAAACATGAGGGAAACCTAAAATGAGAAGGTGGGGGAGGCATGGAAACCTCGTCTGAATGAAGTATTAGTTTATCTTCTGTATTCTTTTTCTACATTATCACCGAATTCGATTTCCAAATCCACTTTAGCAGCATCTTCTGGAATGTTGAATGCTTGAAGCACTTCGTTGATCACTTCTTCGTCTGGAGTGTTTTCATCGAATTCGAAGGAAGTGAAGATGCTATCAAGCTCATCCATTGCTTCATTGCCTCGTAAATTGATATTGTCCGGTTTGTTCACATAAGATGCTTCGATTTCATTATCATCATCGTCCACGTCATAATCGACATCAACTGCATCATCATTGTTTTCAATATCAACTTCTAAATCGAAACTCGTAAAGATGTAATCACTTGTAAAATCGGCGTTATCACTATCTCCATTTGCTTCGTTGTTATTATCTGTTTGATTGTCTTCATTCGTGTTATCATCTGCTGCACCATTATCAGGATTTTCTGTCGTTGTGTCATCTTGCGGTGGGTTTGTTACTTCATCATTATCTCCACAGGCTGCAAGAATGGTGGATAATAGTAGAATGGTAAGTAATGAAAAAAGTTTTTTCATTGATGTCAGTCTCCTTTTCATTGTGATATATATTAACTTATCCAAAAATGAAGCCCCCTAAACTTATTGCCCGAATTTCACTATCCGAAACGGTTGAGTATCCTCTTGTAATATTTTACAAAAGCCAAAAATTCCATTCATTCAGCGTAAGTGTTTTGCACGTTCTCATGGTTTGCTTTCTAATCGCCGTTCAGTTGCCCGGTGGACGGATGCGCATCCTTAGGCACTGCTAGAGCTCCTCGGGCTGAGCACTAAGGGGTCTCCAGACTCGTGCTGTTCCCGGAGGAGTCACCGTCCACCGGGCAACTGAACTGGTTGGGATAATTATTATTAATATATTCCAGTGCCATGTCACGATAAAATTATATCTTTGGAATAATAAGTAGCGTTCTAAATTAGGTTTTTCCTGGTAGCAGTCCAGACACCTCGAGACTCCTGCGGGAGGCCGGCTAAGAACGGTCACGTCCTGTGACCAACGCCGGCATTAGAACTACCTGTTCGGAGGTAAGCTTGCCTGCGGAAGCTCACCAGCCGCTCAGCAGGTGCGAGAGGTGTCTGGACTGCGGTCCTCCAGTAGAAAGTTTCGGACACTTACGCTGAATAAAAGGAATAAATGGTAACGAAGATAAGGATTGTAATGGTCATTAAAATTGTTTCCCGGCAAAACCAGTGATAAAATATAAAGTTACGTATACTTGTCAAGAGAATGAGGAAAGAAGGAATAAATATATGGGAGATAATTTATCAAAAGGTCAAGATATACAAAACTTTAATCGGGTACCATTGGTTATTGTTCTTATTTCTGGTGCGTTTGTTGCAATATTGAACCAGACTTTACTCGGAACTGCACTACCTAAAATAATGATCGATCTCGAATTAACGGAAAATACCGTGCAGTGGTTGCAATCGGTTTTCATGCTTGTTAATGGAATCATGATACCAATCACTGCTTTTCTTATTGGGCGATTTACGACCCGTACCCTATTTTTAACAGCAATGAGCCTATTTTCTTTAGGAACATTTACAGCTGCAATTTCAGGAAGTTTTGAATTACTTTTGTTGGGAAGGATTTTCCAAGCAGCGGGTGCAGGTATTATGATGCCGCTTATGCAGACGATTCTCATGCTTATTTTTCCAATTGAAAAACGGGGAACTGCAATGGGGATGTTCGGTCTCGTCATCGCATTTGCACCGGCGATTGGACCAACTCTTTCGGGTTATATTGTCGAGGTAGCCTCCTGGCGTTGGTTGTTCTGGATGATTCTGCCGATTGCGATTATTGACATCATTCTCGCTTATTTTGTGTTAAAGAATGTAACGAAGCAGACAAAACCAAGATTGGATGTTCTTTCAATCATACTTTCGACATTCGGTTTTGGAGGAATTCTTTATGCTTTCAGTATGGCCGGAAGTGCTGGATGGGGAAGTGCAGAAGTTCTACTCGGGTTTGGCGTAGGTATTATCACGCTAGTTTGGTTTATTACCCGTCAGTTTAAACTCGATGAACCAATCTTGGAGTTCCGAGTTATGAAATATAAAATGTTTACCATTACAACGATAATCGGGATGATTACGTTCATTGCGGTAATTGGTGCAGCAATTGTCTTACCATTATATATGCAGACAATGCTTGGCTTTTCCGCATTTGAATCTGGGCTTGCCCTCCTCGCAGGTGCGATCATTCAAGGATTGTTAAACCCAATCACAGGCCGGATGTTTGACAGATTTGGTGCAAGATGGCTGGCGGTTTCAGGGATGCTTATCTTAACGGTTTCAACGTTTATGTTTGCCGTCCTGACACCGGAAACGTCATTTACGTATATTGCCGTAACCCATGCTTTACGAATGGTCAGTATATCCATGGTCATGATGCCGGTGACGACAGCGGGATTAAACGTTCTTCCGATGGATTTGATTTCTCATGGAACAGCGGTTAACAATACGCTTCGCCAAGTATCAGGTTCGATCGGAACGGCCCTTCCGATAACGATTATGACGACCTTTACGATACCAGAAGAGGGCATTGAAGGAATGATTCATGGAGTGAATATATCGTTTGTTTTCGCGGGAATCATATCTTTAATCGGGTTCATTATGTCCTTTTATATTAAAGATCGCAAAGTATAAGAAAAGGCTGAGACGAAATTTAAAAATCGTCTCAGTCTTTTTAATTATTGCATGGCATAACTATAAAATAAAACTAGTCACATCCGTTCTGCGCTTTTGTTATTCTCCGTCTCTAGTTACAACATCAACTTTTCCTGTATGGGGGTCAATCACGAGGCCGTGTACTTTAATTCCTTCGGGTAGTAATGGGTGATTGCGGATGATTTCCGTACTTTGCGTGACCGAGTTTTCCACTTCCGTAAATCCGTGAAACTCTTCATCCAAATCGATACCACTATATTCTAATGTATTAAGGCGTTCTTCGCTAATGCCGCGATCAAGCATTCTTTGCTTCAACGCGTCAACATCGACATTTGACATACCGCAATCGTGGTGACCGATGACGATTACTTCATCAGCTTTCAAATTATAAACTGCAACTAAAATGCTTTTTACAATACTATCGAAAGGTTTACGGATAATAGCTCCGGCGTTTTTAACAATTTTCGCATCTCCGTTTTCAAGATTAAGTGCTCGGTGTAAGAGTTCTAATAATCTTGATTCCATACACGTGAAGATGACCATTTTTTTATTCGGGTATACGTCAGTCCGATACGCTTCATAGCTTTTATCTTCTACAAACTTTTGATTAAAATCTAGTAAATCTTGTAAACTCATCTACCATTCTCCTCCACACTAAAATTCCTTTTTTAAAATATACCATATATTAATAAAAAAGGAACTATAAATGAAGGAATGGAGGAAAAGAGATCAATTATTCGTTGATAAATCCATTTGTCGATTCAAGCTCCCCCTTGATTTGCTTAGCATTTACACTGGTTCCGGCAAGCCACTTTTTAAAATCAAAAATAAGTGGCAAGCGGTCACTGCCAAAGGCAATCCAAGCTTGCATATGCTCCGGTAAATATGCTGCTGTATGAATGGTTCCCGCCCAGGCTCCATAATTTTTTGAGAAAACTCCCTTGTCTGTATCATTTAATATACGGAATGCATCGTACACGTTACCAATTTCCGCTTGTTGAGTAGCCATTGCCTCGTAACGGCGTAAGGAATCATCCATCCGGTATCGATTCTCTTTTGTTAATTTCTCGAAGTGATTCGTACAGACTGTTCCAATTCTCGTGACAACTTCGCTTGAAGAGGCTTCAACAACAAGTGTTTTTCCAGTTGCGTCAACGAGGGAGTAGCTGAAGGAGTGGCGATGGGGAATTTCCTTTAGCATTTCAATTGCTTCATCGACGGTTGCGCAAACTTCAAGAACGAGTCTCGCAATCATGTTACAAATAAATCCATCATCTGAGCGAAGTCTATTAATAAAGTTGTAACCGATGGCAAGCCCTTTTTCATTCAGGCCATCCGTCCGTCCAGTAATCTGCATGGAGGGGCCGATCGTTGCATATCCGCCATCAGTTGGTGCATAAAGTACATAACGACCCTCATAAGTGATGGGGTCATTGTCATAGTTTCGAATCATGAACTGGTTTCCCGTTAGAATCGAGCAACCGCTCTTTCCGTATTCGAAATAATAACCTCCAAATTCGCGGAGTGCTTCTTTCGTGCTTATTTCAAGAGCATCAGCAAGACCGAGCAATTCTTCCCAGATGCCGGGATTAAAGTGTTGGATAATGGGTCTAATTTTTTCTTCATCAACAATATAATGGTGTTTTGCTCGTTTTTTCAATTGCCTTCTTCGAGCGGTAAGGATTGGGGAGTTAACTAATTCACTGCCTTGAAATCGACCAAAGTCATAATGGCTCCCGCGGAACTGAATGACATTACTACTAACTTGTTTCATTATTTACCCCCTTTCATCTGCAATTATTCAATCTAAATGAAGCATACTAGAAGCAGTGCAAATAAGAAAATGAATTGCATTTCTAAGGTTCCTGTTCATGCGATTATTGTAGAAATATGCAATTATCTGTTAAAATAAAGAAATAGAAGGGGAGGAAAGTCTATGGTCCGCAAAATTCTTGTTGCTTATGATACGTCAGCATTAAGCGGAAAAGCAATTGATGAAGCAAAAATTCAAGCAAAATTAGTTGAAAATTCCCAGCTCTATATTGTAACGGTAGTGACGCCAGGGATTACGACTAATAATACGGCTGCGAGCGGTAACTTATCGATGAATGATGCGGAAATGATTTACCCGAAGCTCGAGAAAATCAAAAAGGCATTAGAAGCTTCCGGATACACAGTACACATTGAAATCATTACCGACTTTTCCCAACGAAATCCTGGTGTTGCGATTTGTGATTATGTGGAGGAACATGCAATTGATATGGTTATTGTCGGGCACCGGGGACTTAGTAATTTAAAGAAACTCTTCCTCGGGAGTGTGAGCGGCACGATTGTGCAACGAGCAGCGAGCCAAGTTTTAGTTATTAAATAGGCAGGAGGAATAATGATGGCTATTCAATATGAAATCATCGAAACAATCGCAGTCCTTTCCGAATCACCAAAAGGCTGGACGAAAGAACTCAATCTCGTCAGCTGGAATGGAAGGGATCCAAAATACGATTTAAGGGACTGGGCACCAGAACATGAAAAAATGGGCAAAGGCGTTACCCTGACAAAAGAAGAGGTGCTTAAACTAAAAGAAAGTTTGGGAAACTTTAATTAAATATTAACTTAACTTTCACAGCTCGAAACAGACCATACCTTTCATACAGCGTAAGTGTTAACCTCCGAAACTCTCCACTGGAGGTCCGCAGTCCAGACACCTCCCGCACCTGTTGAGCGGCCGGCAAGCCTCCTCGCGCTACGGGGTCTCGCCAGGCTTACCTCCGAACAGGAAGTTCTAATGCCGGTGTTGATCACAGGACGTGACCGTTTTTAGCCGGCCTCCCGCAGGAATCTCGAAGTGTCTGGACTGCTACCAGGAAAGACCGAATATAGACCACTGTTTAATATTCCAGGAGTTTAATCCCCATTGTCTAGAAGCAATTTCTATTTAGAGAATCATCTAACCAGTTCAGTTGCCCGGGGGACGGTGACTCCTGCGGGAAAAGCACGTGTCCGAAGACCCCGCAGGAAGTGTCCTTCTTCCGAGGAGGCTGAGGCCGTGCCTAAGGATGCGCATCCGTCCCCCGGGCAACTGAACGGCGATTGGAGCTCTGAATGAGTGAACGGGTCAAATCACTTACGCTATATGAAAACGAGCATTCAATCGGGTTTGAAAACTTTTGATTAAATAGATTTCTATGTACTTACTTTAAAAGTGGCCGATTGATATGGGGGGAGAAATGACGTTGTTGTTTTTGTAATTTCGACAGCTTTGTTAACGAAAGCCCTTGTGTTTTACTGGGAAGTGATGAATCGGTTATACTTATGTGAAAGACTTCACTTCTTAGTAAAAGGAGGAATAGGATATGCATAGTTGGAAAGAACTTGCACAAGAACATAAAGGCAAGCTAATACTGATGGTTATATTTTCACTGCTCAGCGGATCCAGTATTATCGCACAAGCCTATTTGCTTGTGTATATCGTGAATGAAGCATTTCTACAAGGAACAGCTTTTGCTGACCTTTTACCATATCTTGCATTATTGCTCGCAGCATTACTCGGGCGGACATTATTTAACTATGGCAATGGAAAAATCGGAGTACGTCTCGCTGCATTGGTGAAAAGTGGACTGAGAAGTCAGCTGCTTCGTAAATATTCCAAAACGAATATGCAAACCGCAATGTATGGAAGATCCGGTGAAAAAGTAAGTGTCATAATGGATACGGTAGATGAGATAGATGACTACTACAGCAGTTACATTCCGCAGGTTATCCAGTCCCTCATCATCCCAATTATGTTGCTTATTACTATTTTCACCGAGCATTTCACTACTGGAATTATCATTGTGATCACGGCACCATTTATCCCAATCTTTATGGTAATCATTGGATTTAGTACGAAAGATAAGTCGGAAGAACAACTCGATAAAATGGCAGCATTTTCAGGGAAGTTTCTTGACACATTGCAAGGATTGACGACACTTAAATTGTATGGCCGCTCAAAAAAACAAAAAGCGGAAATAGAAGAAAGCAGTTTAAACTTCCGAGATGCGACAATGGTCGTTCTAAAAACAGCTTTCGCAAACTCGTTCGCACTTGAATTTATTTCCATGCTCAGTATGGGACTGATTGCGCTGGAAGTTGCAATCCGCTTGATTATCTTTCAAAACATTACCTTTTTCACCGGTTTTCTAATGCTGATCCTTGCACCGGAATTTTATAATAAACTAAAAGAACTTGGAAATGCATTCCATACAGGCCGGGGGAGCAGTGGTGCGTTTAATAAATTGCAGAAAGAACTCGACTTGCCAGATCTTCCAGTAGAATGGGGAAGTTATCCGCTTGAAGCAAGAAAGCCACCTGCCATAGCACTGCATGATGCCAGCTTCTATTATGAAGAAGAAGGGTTTAGGCTAGATCATATTTCGGTAGACATTTCCCCTTATGAACAGGTCGCGATAATTGGCAAAACCGGTTCAGGGAAATCAACCTTATTACATGTAATTGCTGGTCTCGTTGCGAATACAGGTGGAGAAATTCTCGTGAATGGAAGAGTTCGCTCTGAGTATGATGAATCCTCCTGGTTTAATGAACTAAGTTATATTTCTCAGCACCCCTATTTATTCTCAGGAACGGTTGCAGAGAATATTGCGATTGGCGGCAGAACGGGAGCGACTAGAGAAGAAATAGAAGCTGCAGGAGAAAAAGCGGGAATTGCCGAACTGATAGCTTCTCTTGAAAAAGGGTATGACACTCCTATAGGTGAAGCTGGACGCGGACTTTCTGGCGGAGAGAAACAGCGGGTCGCTCTAGCACGTGCTTTCTTAAAACAGCCTTCCATCATTCTTTTTGATGAACCGACTGTTGGGCTCGACCTACGAACCGAGCGGATATTGCAGCAGTCAATCAAAGAGTTGGCAAAGCATGCAACAATTATTACAGTAGCTCATCGACTGCACACGATTAAGCATGCGGATAAAATTATCTTACTTGATTCGGGAAGGGTAGTGACAGTAGGTACTCATGAAGCTTTGTTAAAAACAAATTCAGATTACCGTTCCATGGTTTCAGCTGAGCAAGGAGGTGAGCAGAGATGAAGGATTTAACAACCGTGATTCGCTTACTTTTTAAAGAAAAGAAAGACATTATCCTTTCCATTATTTGTGGGTTTATTGGAGGGATTACCGCTGTTGGTTTATTTTCGGCGAGTGGATATTTGATTTCGCAAGCAGCTTTAGCCCCGCCAATCTATACATTAATGGTGCTTGTTGGTACGGTAAAGCTATTTGGAATTATCTCTGCAATCGGTCGTTACGGGGAACGTTATTATTCCCACCGAGGGACGTTTACGATGCTCAGTAACTTACGGGTGTCATTTTATGAAAGGTTAGAGCCGCTCGCTCCGCAGATCTTTCAAAAGTTCCGGAGCGGGGACTTGCTCGCGCGAATTGTAGGAGATGTTGAGACGCTGCAGAACTTCTTCTTGCGGGTTTTCTATCCGCCAATTGTGTTATTTCTCGTATTCTTATGTACGATATCTTTCACGGCATATTTTTCAATTGCGCATGCCATCGTTATTTTTGTAGGTTTTCTACTGACAACAGTACTTGTGCCAGCATTTTTCGCAGTAAGACAACGCCGGGTAGATGAAGGTTTACGAGAAAAGCGTGGGAAATTATCAACAGAAGTGACAGAACTCTTCTACGGTTTCCGTGATTTAAAGATTTATCAGCGGATGGATGAAAAGGAAGAAACGCTCAACCAAATGGCTGAAAGCTATGTACGTGAACAGGAAAAAGCGAGAATCCATCACCTTTATAGCGAATCATTAAATACGTTCGTATCGCTCGCAGTTTCAGTCGCTGTACTGGGAATAGGTGCCTACTTGATTACGGAAGGAACATTGAATGGAATTTTCCTGGCGATGTTGTTAATGATTTCTCTTACTGTATTTGAAGATACGACATCGATGGCGATTTTCCCAAGTCATTTGGAAGATAGCAGAAGAGCTGCATCAAGACTATCAGCAGTTGTGGGAAATGAGCCGACTGAAGTGCAGGAAAAGGAAGATTTGCGCTTGGATTCTTCACCTGAAATCAAGTTTCAGAGTGTGTCATTTACGTATTCAGAAGAAGAAAGAAAGACTCTGACTCAAATTGATTTACATTTTCCGGCAGGTTCCAGGACAGCAATTGTTGGACCGAGCGGATCTGGAAAATCAACCCTGCTTCGTTTAGTATTAAACTTTGGCACTTCGGTTCAGGGGGATATTCTTATAAACGGCGAAGAAATAAGAAAGCTGAATGAGGAAAGTATTTGGAAGTATGCAAATGTTGTTCTGCAAGAAAACCATTTCTTCTATGGAACAATTAGAGATAATTTAAAAATCGCGACTGATCACGCAACAGATGGTTGTTTTGTTGAAATACTAGCAAAAGTGGAATTAAGTCATTTCAATCTGGATGATGAAGTCCTTGAAAAAGGTGCAAATCTTTCAGGTGGTGAAAAGCAGCGACTGGCGATTGCCCGTGCTATGCTTAAAAACTCATATCTCTGGTTACTCGACGAACCTACGTCATCAATGGATTCCGTCACAAGTACTCGCATCTACCGGGAACTATTCGAGTTAGCTAAAGATGACACTCTTATCCTTGTCAGCCACCGATTGAACGGGTTGGAAAAAATGGATCAGATCATCGTCATGGAAGAAGGACAAATCGTTGAAGTCGGCAGCTACGAACAATTAATGAAACAAAAAGGGTATTTTTACGAACTAAAACAAATCGAACAGAGTGTTTTTCATGGGTAAGATCAAAGGCGTAAGCGCCCTTACAGGCTAGGTTCGCGATTCGTTTCGCAACGCCTGTACTAGCACATCCAGTAGTCGCAGCAACGTACAAACTGTACCTCCCAGGACGGGAGGTAGTTCGATGTTTCCCCAGGAAGGGGCGAACTTAATCGAATCTCCTTTTTACCGGAAGGGAGATAAAGGAAACTCAGGCGACGAGAGTGAGTTGATGTTGACTTTCAGCACAAGGGTATAAGTGCGACTAAGCCTCTGGCTAAAGCTATTTTATTTGGTCATCGATAGCATTTTAATATTTGAATGATAATAAAAAACGTGATTGCCCCGAGGAGCAATCACGTTTTTTATTTTTTATCGTCTCTAAATGCATCATCTTTTTCAGCTACGACAAAAGCAAGTATGATGGCTATGATAATCGCTAATCCCGGAGCAACAAACATTAAAAAATCATTAAACATTTCGTTCACTCCTTCTTACCTTGGATATATTCTTCATCAAACAGGAACAGTTTTAATAATAGATAGATGGACGGGATCAATAAGGCGAGCCCGAGCACGAATACAACAACAAGTGAAATAGCCATCGCTTGGTTCGTAAAACCTTCATGAATTGTCAAGTGTGGATAGAGCAAGTATGGATAATGGGCAATACCATATGCAAAGAATGCAAAGGCAAATTGTCCGACCAACAGCCACAATGCAGCTGTATAGTTTCTCCTCTTCCAAATAATCCACGTTGTCAAAGCCCATAACACAAAGGAAACAGCAAACATCCACCATAGATTCATCAAGTTTTCGAATAACATATAATTATGGTAGCGGAGTTCAATAATAATTCCTGAAGCAGCTACGATCAGCGGGATAGCCCAAATTAAGGCGTATTTCCGCATTAAGTCTCTTGCGTCAGCATCTTGCGCTTTATCTGCATACCACGTCAGGAATACTGCGGAAATGTATAATACAGCAACAATGGCAAGGACGACGATGGACCATGATAATGGACTTGTGAATAACCCGAAATAGTCAAGCTTTGGCGTTCCATCTTCAATGGAGACAAATCCACCTTGAGCAATCGCAAGCACAACCGATAGAGCCGGAGGAATGAGAAGCCCCGCAATACCGTACATCGTGGCATACCCTTTATGACCCGCTCGGTAAGACTCAAAGGCATAGTAAGAACCTCTGATTGCCATTAAGACTAAAGCAATGCTCCCTGGAATAAGCAAAACTGTTCCAAAGTAAGTTGCCGTTTTTGGGAAAAATCCAACAATCCCAATATAGAAAAATACAAAGAACACGTTTGTTACGGACCATACGGGTGATAGGTAACGCTGAATAACCTTTGAAAGGATTTTCTCTTTACCAGTCAAAATACTATACGCGTTGAAAAATCCAGCACCAAAGTCAATCGAAGCGAGGATGACATATCCGAATAAGAAGGTCCACAGTACGGAAATCCCTAATATTTCTAAACTCATGACTGCTCACCACCTTGTGTAGATTGAACTTTCGCTAATTCTTTTTCTATCGGATTATTTGCGAACATTTTACGCAGAATAACAACCGTTCCAATTCCTAAGATGAGGTAAAGAATAGCAAAAAGGACAAACATTAAACCAACATAATCACTTGTGGTAGCAGCCTCGCTGACTGTCATGATTCCACGCATGATCCACGGTTGACGACCGAATTCTGCGAGCCACCAACCAGATTCAATAGCTAACATGGATAGCGGACCGCCTAAAACGATGAGCCAGCGGAACCAGTTGGATTCAATAAATGTATATTTCATTCGTGTTCCAAGCCAATAAATGAAGGATAGCGCAATCATCACCATACCGATCGTAATCATAATGTCGAAGTAATAATGCACTTCAAGTGGTGGTTGTTCCTCTGCTGGAAATTCGTTCAGACCAATTACCTCAGATGAAGGATTTCCGAAAGCGAGAATACTTAACACATATGGAAGTTTAATTGCATATTTCGGTTCTTGATTTTCATCCAGTATTCCGTATAGAAGGAGCGGCGCACCTTCTTCCGTTTCAAAGTGCCATTCAGCGGCCGCAAGCTTTTCAGGTTGGTATTCTGCCAGATATTTACCAGAGAAGTCACCAATTATTGCTACGGTAACGGCGAAAATTAATCCAATTTTCATCGTCATATGCAATGCTTTTTTGTGATACGTATGTTTTGAGCCTTTCAGCAGTTTAAATGCTGCAATGGTTGCTAATAGAAAGGCTGCCGTCATATAAGATGCAGCAAGCACATGAGCAATCTTTGTAGGTGATGCTAGGTTAAACATGGCAAGAACCGGGTTTGCGTTAACAAGTGTTCCATTTACAATATCAAATCCTTGCGGCGCATTCATAAAGCCGTTCACTGTTGTAATGAAAAAAGCTGACATCCCAGCACCGATTACAACTGGTATCAATAGGAAAAAATGAGTCTTCTTATTTTTAAATCGGTTTCCGGTATATAAATAAATACCAAGGAAAATAGCCTCGAAGAAAAATGCGAAAACTTCCATAAATAAGGGTAAAGCAATGATGTTACCAGCTAATTCCATAAAGTTCGGCCATAACAGGGCAAGTTGGAGACTGATAATGGTTCCGGTGACTACTCCTACAGCAACCGTGATAATATAACCTCTTGCCCAGCGTCTAGCCATTAAAATGTAGTGATCATCATTCTTTTTAATTCCCAACCACTGTGCAATCATAATAAACAGTGGTACCCCTACACCTATAGTCGCATAAATAATATGAAACGATAGTGTGAGTAGAGTGAGCATCCTACTTGCGAAAACAGGATCATGAAACATATGTTTTTCCTCCATTTCTCTGTCGGTTCGTGTAATGTTGAACATAAGGAAAAACAGTTTTTACTAAAGCAATAGTAAAAACTATTTTCGTCTTTCTATTGTAGCTTATAAACGACATGAAAGACCGATCTACTTATGACAATTTTTCAAAAAACCCGTTACTTTATTGTGTCCAGTGTCCAGTTCCAGCGTGCAGGACCGATCAAACTTCATACTCCTTCACTCGATAAAGAAGACTTGCCGATCGGTCTTTGTGAGGCTTAGTCGTCCTTATATCCTTGCGGTGAAAGTCAACATCAGCTTCTGCTGGTCGCTGTGTTTCCTTTATTTCAAAGAGAGAGTGGAAGTTCGATTAAGTTCGCTCACGTATGGGGCGACATCGAACTACCTTCCATCCTGGGAGGCACAGTTTGTGCGTCCCTAACCGCACGCCTTCACCTTTATTGTGTACAAAAGCAACAGTAATTATTATCATAAGTTTATTTCGCTGAAATCGGCAATCTAAAGGTGAATTTCTCTTCCGATGTTAGTTCTCCATTTGTATAAGTTCTTTCTTTGAAGACGACATTATGATTTTTGTCAATCACTACAACAGTTGCCGAGCGGGTACCATAATCCGGTGTTTTAATAAAAGAGGCAGATAATTTCCGCTCAAGTTCAAATTCTATTCCCGTATTTGGCAATTTTGAATCAGGAGCTTCTTCTGTATTTTCAAGAATGTGGAACAAGTTATCCGTGTTTACTCGATTGTTATGGTCAAGATAAGTTTCTAATTTATCCTTTCCTTGAACAACTTTCGGCCATGGCGTGTTTAATGTTGCGTTACTCAAACTATGTGTTCCAGCTGGAACTTCCATAATGATATCATCTACGTTATTATAATGAAAAAGTCCAAACGCATCACCGACAAGAATATTAAATCCGGCATAAGCAGTTCGTTCGTTACGAATCCTTTCAAGAAAGTAAATAGGAGAGTCCGTAGAGGATAAAAAGTCACGGACAATGTGTCCGCGCGATTTCTTATCTTCTGACTCAAGAGTCAGGTCCCGAATGTTCGTTAATGCAGCGAATCGGCCCTCTTTCGTAATTCCTAGCCATGTACCCTGCTGAAGCATATCCCTTCCTGCAAGAAGAAATGGGGCGTCTGGCCAATAATGGGCTCTTTCTGTTGGTCTTCCGTAAAATTCATCCCGGTTTGCCGCGACAATTAATTTATAATTAGGATGTTTTCCTAAATGAAAATGGATTAAACACATCACGAATCACCTCTTATCAATTCATTATACGCTTGGTGAGTATTGTCTACCAATATTAAGTATAGAAAAAGTCATTCCTCTGACAAAGAAGTGGAGTGCTAATAACAAGCCAAATGATTAAATAATTGTTAATAAAGATTTTTTCACAGAGAAAGAAGGCAACAATTATGTGGAAACTTGATCGCAAAAGTAAATAGCCATTATATTTACAAATAGTAGAGAAACTAGAAAACAAAGTTTCATACGGTGAATTTCCGCCTGGTAGCAAGTTACCTTCAGAACGGAAATTGTCTGAACAGTTGGGGGTGAACCGGAGTACGGTTATCTTAGCTTATGATGAGTTGCTGAAGCTCTTCATAGCGTGATTGACTGAGAAAAAGATGAGAGATTATATGCAATTTGGATGGGGCAGGATATTTTGAAATGGATGGTCACAAATATGGAAATAGTAATTATAGTAGATAAAGCTAATCTATATGGATTAAACTTGGGTCTTTAATAAAAATATGATACTAAAAAAAGGAACAGAGGGAAGGTGTAGTATTTTCCATTCATTTATGATGTAATAGAAGCAGGAAATTCCTTATGAAATTCAATGATCTGATGGATTTTCAACTGAAAAGAGGAGGACTTCTTGTGGAATTAAAGATGAAATGGGAAGGGAAACGGGCTTTTACTGGGGTAACCCCTTCTGGGCATCAACTGATTACAGATGGATTACCAGAGTTTGGCGGGGAAGGTCGTGGACCTGCTCCTATGGAAATGCTACTTGGAACGGTGATTGGTTGCACTGGAATTGATATTATTGCGATTTTGGAAAAAATGAGGCTTGTCCCAACAGACTTCCATGTCGAAGCCAAAGGGGACAGAGCACAAAGTCATCCGCGCCGTTATAGGGATATTTATTTGCATTACACCGTAATTGGCGAAATTCCAGAGGATAAATTGTACCGGGCAATCGAATTATCGCTAAATAAATATTGTGCTGTTTCTTATTCGTTAAATGCGGAATTAAAAGCAAGCTATTCATTGAATGGGGGAGACCAGGTCATAATGGACCTTGATTAAGGAGGGAGAAGCGATGTTTGAATTTAATGCTTTTACAATTGGATTAATTACAATCGTCTGTGTTATTGCAACCATTCTTACGTACCGTGTTTTGAAAGAAGAAGAAAAAAAGCAAAAAGCATATAAAGAAAGTGGTCAGACGATAGAAGACGAAATGCAGCGATCCTTGGAATATGAAAAATCTTCCTGGACCAGTAATGTGCCAATCATGTCTTGGATATATGTCATTGCTACGGTTCTCTCGATTATCGCCTTCGTTATTTATATGGCTTAAATGGGACAGTAAAGTTGCTGTCCCATTTTTGGTCTGTCATAATTCAAGTATTAAAAGTCTAGGAGAATGGGCATGTATCGGAATTCAGAGCGATTTTTGACTGCTTTTGATCGGAATCATTACAGAACTTACGAACGAGAAGGCTCACTCCTTTAAGGGGAGGATGATAGTGAGTTCGGAGTGGGGCACTCCCTTGTGGGGTGTCGTAAGCCGAACTTTTTAGTTTCTCGTTCTTTTTATTGTCGAATTAGCATACAAATATCGCGAATGCATGTTCGGTATGGTGTGATTATGAACATGAACGATTTTCGTAGAGCCAAGACAACCGAAAGTAGAAAAAAATGTTAGAAAGGAGTATACCCAATGGCAAGAAGAGACGCGACTCCAAGCTATGTGCTAGAACTAGAAATGAAAACAACTGTTTATGATCGAAAGGTTTTAGACAAGAAAATGCGTATCGGGAAAAATATCTATAATGCTTGCCTTGGGGAAGCTCAAAAACGTTTGCGCGCCGTTCTTGCGGATAAGACCTATCGAATGACCGTAAAAACAAAACAAGCCATCAGCCAAGTACCACTCCGCTAAAGCGAAGAAGACAAATGAACGGACAGCGGAAGAAAAAGAAATCATGCGTGAATATAAACGACTGACCGATGAAATCCATGCGATGGAACAAAGCTACGGATATTCAGAATATCAACTTCATGCCTTTGTCGCACCCATGCAAGCGAAATTTGCCAAGAACATCGGCTCGTTTGAAGCACAAAAACTTGCGACGAGAGCTTTCCAAGCAATCCCAAAAGTCCAATACCGCCAGGCGAAAAAGGTAAACTTTAAACGCTGGTCGGATGATTTCTCCATTGGAAACAAATCAAATATAACTGGGTTGCGCTACGAAGATGGTTCTATCATCTGGGGGAAACAGACACGAGTTTCCAAGGTAAATCCTGTTTCTCAGCCAAAGAAAGGTTCCATTAGGGTACCGCTTATAATCAAGCGCAACGACTATTATGCACAGGTTGCATTAAATAATCGAACCAAATATGTACGTGTAATCACTAGGGAAATTCGCGGGGAGGTTCGCTATTTTGCTCAACTTGTACAAGAAGGTTTTCCGCCAGATAAGTCATGGAAGAAAAACCGTATCGTTTCTGGTGACGAAACAAAACGTGTCGGACTGGATGTCGGGACAAGTACGCTCGCTATTTCTAGTGAGAAAAACGTGGAGCTGCATGAATTAGCGCCCGAATGTGTGGCAGATAACAAGAAGCTTCGCAAGATTGAACGAGCAATGGACAGAAGCAAACGAGCAACCAATCCAAACAACTACAACAAAGACGGCACCCTCAAGCGTGGCGTGAAGCTAGCCTGGCACTTCTCGAAACGCTATCTTCGACTAAAGACGAGCCGCAAAGATCTGCATTGAAAGTTTGCGGTGAAACGAAAACAGTCGCATGAAACCCTCGCTAACCATGTTCTCTCATTAGGTTCAGATATTCGTGTAGAAACGATCAGCATGCAAGGGCTTCAAAAACGAGCCAAGAAAACCACACGGAACAAGAAGAATGGAAGAATCAACAAGAAAAAGCGCTACGGTAGGGTCATAGCCAATCGAGCGCCTGCTATGTTGATGGGGGTAATTGACCGAAAACTAAATTATCAAGGAAGAGAAATCAAGAAAATTAATACGGTCGAAGTCAAAGCAAGCCAGTTCCATCATGGAACCGGCACCTATCACAATAAAGATCTAAGCGAACGTTGGAATGAGAATATTCTAGGTGAACGTATCCAACGTGATCTGTATAGTGCTTTCCTCATTGGGAACACCGTCGATACTTTAGATGCCATAGACATCGATTTGTGTAACCGTGGATGGCATAACTTCGTCGCTCTTCATCATCAAGAAGTCGCAAGATTAAAGCAACACGGCAACAAGCAAATGCGTTGGTATATCGCTTAAAACAGACTAGTCGGAATGACAACGTTGCCGACTCTAATAATTGAGTGGGTGTCGCAAGTGTACGAACGGTCTTCATTGGCCAGTCGGAGTAGCACCGAACGAGACGTTCTAGCCCCACGAACTTCTTTGGAAAAGCGCAACAGGGTAGGGATGGCAACCTCGAACCGAAAGATTGATAAGGTCGCCCTAAGAAGTGTGCTGTTGGTGGCGAGTCTCCACTAACCCAAAGAACCCCATGGTTTTAGCCATGGGAGTTATCAGAAACCTTGATATTATTGGATTTAGACATCTAAATTAGGAAAAGTAAGCTTTTACCATTGCATTTATTCAATAGAAGGTATAGAATATGATTACAAGCTGCAATGTTCGTATGGAATTAAGTTTTAACCTCTAAATGTTGAATAGGGAGTTTTATATCGAGGTTGGAATGTCGTGCCGTCACCGAACGGAAGACAGGAAGGCTTCTGCAAACACCCACTTGAATAAAGTGGTGGTTTAAAACTTTTTATTTCAGAAATACGGCAATTGTGGCTGTACCTACATATTATAAAAGGCTGATTTCCTTATGGAGGTCAGCCTTTTCATTGTAAAAAATGCTCATTCCTAACCATGGACAGAACAGATTTCACCACCTATAATCGAATTATAGAAATAGAGAGCGTTTTACAGATGTTGGGAGTGGGATTATGGGTGGTTTTTTAACTTTTTACATCATTTTTATTGTGCTTGCACTCAGTACAGGAATCGTCTTTTGGGTACGAAACCAGTACCGCATACCAGCGGTATTATCCCTTATATTTGCATTGCTTGCACCTCTTCTTGCGCTGCTTGTGGTTGCGCAGCGGGAAACGGAAACCGGTGCATATACGTATTTGATGGAACAGGTAGGGGCTGGAAATATGTGGGCTTGGGCTACGCTTGTTACTCATATTCATCTTATTAGCTGGCTCTTATTTCTAACCGTTCGTCTAGTTATCTACCTTGTCCAATCACCAGATGTTAAATTGAAATATAAAAAAATACAGGAACAGATTCAAAAATTAAAACGGAAAAAAGAGGAAGGGACATGACACTTTATTCGTAAATTCGTCATGTCTTTCATTTTCTTGCATTGTTTCTGTCTTTTGCATATAATAACAGTAATTCGAAAAAGCAAACAATAGCGAAGAAGAGGGAAAAGTAGGATAGTCAATTTTTGAATAGAGAGCTTCGGCTGGTGAAAAGAAGCAAAATTGATGTCACGAACAATGGCCTCCGAGCTGCAGGCTGAACGTAATCTAGTAGGCTGTGCCGAGTTGGCAACTCGTTACCAAAACTAAAGTATATACATTGTACTTCATGAGGCTAGCTGTGTGAACATCTAGCGAAATAAGGTGGTACCACGAACATAAACCCACGTCCTTATCAATTGTGATATTGACATGGGTTTTTTTATATCTGAAATAAAAGATGATAAAGGGGCGATTCTTTTGAAAAGACATATCGTATTACAAACAGACTTCGGATTGCATGACGGGGCAGTGAGCGCAATGAACGGGGTTGCTTTTTCTGTTGATCCAACGCTCAGAATATCCAACCTGACGCATGAAATCCCGCAATATAATATTTGGGAAGCATCGTATCGTTTATACCAGACGGTTGCATACTGGCCAGAAGAGACCGTGTTCATTTCCGTTGTCGACCCCGGGGTAGGAACGGAACGCCTAAGCATTGTTGCAAAAACGGCCGACGGGCATTATATCGTGACACCGAATAATGGAACTCTAACTCACCTTGCAAAAAGTACAGGTATAGTTGCGGCTCGGGTTATTGATGAAAACGTCAATCGTCTGCCTCGTTCTGGTGAATCCTATACATTCCATGGTCGTGATGTATATGCCTTTACCGGAGCAAGACTCGCGGCCGGTGTCATTCGTTTTGAAGAAGTCGGCCCGGAACTTTCACTTAATGATGTGGTGCAGCTCGAAATTCCCCAAGTGACATACTTAGACGGTGTCATTCACGGAAATATTGACATACTCGATAGCAGGTTTGGGAATCTATGGACAAATATTAACCGTGAATTTTTTAAACAAGCAGGCATCGATTACGGTGATGCAGTTGAAGTGACGATTGAACATAACAGAACGAAAGTATATAAAAATTTAATTACCTTTGATCGGTCATTCGCAGACAGACGCCTTGGTGAACCATTGTTATTTGTGAATTCTATTGATAATCTAGGAGTAGCGATTAATCAGGGTTCCTTTGCAGATGCCTACCATATTCGTTCTGGGGTGAATTGGACGATTACGATTGAAAAATAAACATATTTCCTTAAATGGTGTGAGACGATGAAGATATTTTGGATTCGAATCATGAGCTTTAGCTTATTATGGCTGTATGAAATCAGCTTTAACAGTACATTTCAGGCAGTTTCAATTTTTGCCTTTGCTGTTACGCTCGGGATTTATTTTTTGCTAACGATTCCTCGTTTTCTTATCTGGAAATATACTGCTCAGTTCATTATTCTTACGGTTCATGGATACTTTTTCACCGAGGAAGGGATAGTAACTGCATTGTTGCTCTTATACATTGTGTTGGATGCAGCTTTTCGTCTGGAAAAAAAGAACCTGATCATCCTCTTTATTCAAGCAAGTATGCTTCTATTCTTACTAGTTTTGCCAGATGACTTGACGATGGAGCGAATCGTGCTTTATATCTTCATTGGTATTCTAAGCTTTACTGTCAACCAGATGAATGTGGAAAGGGGAGAGCAACGGGAAATTTATGAGGAATTGCTCGGTGAGTACCGGACAATGAAACGTCTCCATCTTACAGCAGAGAATAATGCGAGGTTAGAGGAAAGAACGAGGATTGCAAGGGATCTTCATGACTCGGTCGGGCACCGCTTGACTGCATTGATCATGAGTCTTGAAATGTTATCGATTCAGCAAAAAGATCCTACATATGATGAATTGAAACAGATGGCGAAAGAAAGTCTGGAAGATACCCGTTTAGCAGTGAAAGCATTACAAACGGAGGAAAGCGAAGGGATCGCGACGGTTATCCACTTGATTCGCAAGCTGGAGGCAGAAAGTCATTTACTTGTTCAATTCACGCTGAATCAAGGTGTGTTATCCATTCCGATTACAAATGAAATGAGTGTCGTGCTCTACCGAGTTATTCAGGAGGCCCTGACAAACATTATGCGCCATAGTGATAAGAAAAATGCTCATATCGCGTTGAGCAGAACTGCAACCGGTGATATATTATTTGAAATCTCCAATCCGATCCAAGAGAGAAAACGTTTTACGATTGGGTTTGGCCTGAAAAATATGCAAGAACGGGTGGAAGAGATAAATGGGAGCCTTAAGGTGTATCAAACGGATGACCATTTTATCGTATCTGGTAAGCTAGCGAAAGGAGAGAGCAAATGAAGTGGCGGGTATTATTAGTGGAGGACCAAAGAATTGTCCGGCAGGGGTTAAAGATGATTTTAGAGCAGGACGAGCGAATAAACGTTACCGAAGAGGCAACCAATGGAAAAGAAGCGATTGATATTGTCCGCAAGAATGCAATCGATCTTGTTATGATGGATATCCGGATGCCGGTGATGAATGGGATTGAGGCAACCCGAATCATCCGCAATGAATTCCCCGACATAAAGATTCTTATGCTCACGACGTTTAATGATGAAGCGTATGCTTACGAGGCACTAAAAGAAGGTGCAAGTGCATTTCTATTAAAAACGGCAGCTCCGGAGAAATTGATTGAAGCTGTTTACAGTGCGATGAAAGGCGGATTGACCCTGCATGATGAAGTAGCGGCAAAAGTATTGCCCAGGTTGCTTGAACGGACAGAAAAGCCAGAGATTGAAGTCGAACTTACAGAAAGGGAACTGCTCATTACAAAGCTTGTTGGCGAAGGTAAGACAAATAAGGAAATAGCAGCTGAACTTTATTTATCCGTCGGTACAGTGAAAAATTATATTACGACGATTCTGCAAAAGATAGGTTTACGTGATCGTACACAGCTTGCTATCTATGCGGTGAAGCATGATATTTCATAACGAGTTGTCATGAGTTTGTTAGAAGTTCATGCGTAAGGTTTTAGAAAAGTACGCTATACTAAATGCATAAATTCACAAGGGAAGGTGAATCTATGCTGGAGATTATACTGGATGAATTTCATTACTCCACCCTTTGGAATGGCGGAATACTTATTTATATCGGCTTTATTTTTATTATTTATTTTTTACTTCTGCCTCAGGATAAAAAGTATCCGATTTGGAAGCAGGTCACATTCGTACTTGGTATGCTAGCTGTATTTGCAGCACTCGGCAGCCCGATTAACGTAATTGCAAGGATTAAGTTCAGCTATCATATTTTACAGCTCGTATTATTATTGCTTGTTGCACCGCCCTTAATTATTATCGGGTTTAAAACGGAGATATTTGAACGAGCACGGAGAATTAAAATACTGGATAAA
Organism: Oceanobacillus alkalisoli; assembly: GCF_021556485.1. Classification (GTDB taxonomy): domain Bacteria; phylum Bacillota; class Bacilli; order Bacillales; family Amphibacillaceae; genus Oceanobacillus; species Oceanobacillus alkalisoli. The sequence continues at coordinate 30,376 of NZ_JAKGBW010000002.1, forward strand.
GTTTTCGAATTTTTAACGAAACCAGTTGTTGGATTCCTAATCTTCTTCATTCTTTTTTATAGCTATCATATTGCAAGTGTATTTAATTTCGCGCGGTTGGATTTATATATTAATTATTTTTTTATGCTTGCGTTGCTGATTGCAGGAATTCTCTTATGGATGCCGATCATATCATCCAAATTTTTAAACGCGAAGAAAAAACGCACCTTTACGATCCTCACGGTTCTTTTCTTTGTGCCGTATAGTCTGATATTGCTTCTAAACAAAGAGAGCCTCTATCTTGTTTATACAGATGTTGAGCTGTTCATGCAATCCCTTGCTGTCTGTATGCCCAATATAAGGGAAGTGCCGCCAGAGTTTGCTGCGGCTCTTCTACCATTCAACCCAACGGAAGAGCAGATGCAAGGCGGAATCATGCTCTTAATCAGTCAGCTCGTTCTGTTTGGTATTGCCTTGTTCGTGGCACCAAAATATAGTGAAGAAAACTAACGGTAAAACATCACTTTCGATGGTAGAAAGTGATGTTTTTTGTTTTTCCATTATGATAATTCAACTTTCACACCTAAAATAGGAAAGCAAACCATTCTTATCAAGTGCCCGTCGCTTTCATTCAGCGTAAGTGATTTGCTCATTCTCTAGACTAGAGTTCTAATCACCGTTCAGTTGCCCGGTGGACGGATGCGCATCCTTAGGCACTGCTAGAGCTCCCTCGGGCTGAGCACTAAGGGGTCTCCAGGCTCGTGCTGTTCCCGCAGGAGTCACCGTCCCCCGGGTAACTGAACTGGTAGGGATGATTATTATTAATAGCATTTATTCCAGTGCCATGTCACGATAAAATTATATCTTTGAAATACTAAATAGCGTTCCAAATTAGGTTTTTCATGGTAGCAGTCCAGACACCTCGAGACTCCTGCGGGAGGATAGGCCTGGCGAGACCCCGCAGCGCGATAGCGCGAGGAGGCTTGCCGGCCGCTCAGCAGGTGCGGGAGGTGTCTGGACTGCGGTTCTCCAGTAGAAAGTTTCCGGGTTAGGCACACTTACGCTGAATGAAAGCGATCCACTATTTCAGACTGCGAAAGTTGAGTTATAAATTAAAAAAAGTGACGGAGGTCATGGTGATAAAGTGACTCCGGGTAGTTTCAATTCTACTCTATTCATCTTACACTGATAACAGGAGGTGCATCTATGCTTGAACTGATTGATATAACGAAGAAGTATAAACAGACGAAAGCTGTTAAAAACATGAATATGTATATCGAAAAGGGAGAAATTGTCGGGTTGCTAGGTCCAAATGGAGCTGGAAAATCAACCGCAATCTCTATTCTTTCCTCGCTGCTTGAACCGACGAGCGGGGATGTTAAATTTAGGAATAAAAGCATGATTAAAAACCCGAAAAGCTTACGGCAAATCATCGGAATTGTTCCACAGGAAATTGCGCTCTATGAAGATTTGTCAGCAGAAGAAAATATGAAGTTCTTTGGAAGGATTTACCGGTTAAAAGGGGAAAAATTGAAGAATAAAATTAGTGAAGTTCTTGAACAAATCGGTCTTGCTGACCGGCGAAAAGATGTAGTCAAAACTTTTTCCGGAGGGATGAAAAGACGTCTAAACATCGGGGTTGCGATGCTGCATGATCCAGAGATTCTCATCATGGACGAACCGACTGTCGGTATTGATCCGCAATCCCGGAACTATATTTTGCAAACGGTGAAAAGATTAAACAAGGAACGACAGATGACAGTACTTTACACGAGTCACTATATGGAGGAAGTCGAATATTTATGTGATCGGATTTACATTATGGATAAGGGTAATCTGATTGCTTCTGGGACGAAAGATGAGATTAAGCAAATTCTTGCTTCGGAAAATACGATTTACCTAAAAGCAGATTATTGGAATGAATCATTTATCACGAAACTACAGGAAAAACCGCAAATTCATCAAATGAAAGTGGAGGGCAATGAGATTGTGCTCGTTGTTTCGAAGGATGTAGCCATATTCTCGAAATTAGCCCATCTTGCCGAAGAAACAAGCGTCCAGTTACGGGCTGTTGATGTAAAACAGGTGACGCTCGAAGATGTATTTCTGCATTTAACGGGCAGAGCCTTAAGGGACTAGGAGGTAGGGACATGATTTTCCAAATGATAAAAAAACAATATCTCCAGTTCCTGCGTAATCCAGTAGAAATCGTATTATTGATTGGTTTGCCGATTATCCTAATTACAATTCTAGGAAATGCTTTAGGAAATCTCATCGATGGCGGAGAGATTGATCTTACGTTTAAACTTGCAATTATCGAGCATGAAGATGAAGAAATTCAAGTAGAAAATTTTTTAACGGAACTAGAAAATGGTGACTTACCAGATGAAATCATCGCAGCGTTTGCCGCGGTAACAGATTCTCTCGCTCCGGTCGAAATGTTTAAAGAAGTGCTTCGGAGTGAGGAACTGAATGATATGATCATCGTGGAAGAAGCTCACGCTCGGGAAATGGATGCGATAAAGGCAGATGATTCCTATGCGGCGATTCTCGAGTTTCCAGAAAACTTTTCAGCTGATTTATTAGAGAACATTTTGCTGGATGAGAAAATGAATCCGGAAGCAATCATTCATTACAAAGCAGGTTCGGAAATTGCCGGTAATATCGTTGAACAAATTGTAGCGATGTACCAAGAAGAATTTACGCTTGGAACATTTCTTGGCAATAACGGAATCGACCCACAACAATTACAACAAAAGGGAGCCGAAATCACGCAAGAAGTTTCTTCTGTCAGTCCCCATGAACCCTTGTCGGCGAAAGCATATTATACGATTGGAATGATTGTCATGAATGTATTATTTATGGCAACAACGATTGCACAATATGCGTTTCGAGAGAGACAATCACATATTTTTAACCGGATGATTATTGCTGATTTCTCTAGATGGGTTTATTTTATTGGGATTTTGCTTACTGCTTTGATTTTTGCATGGATTCAAGCGATACTTGTATTCATTTTCGCTTATTTCGCATTTGATGTTACTTGGCCCGATTTGACAGCTTTTCTTGTCATCACATTTTTCTTTACACTCGCAGTTGGCGGATTGGCTGTACTCTTAACGGCAATCAGTTTTCGGAGTAATTCAGAACAGATTATTAGCTTTTTCTCCGGTGTTGTCGTCACGATTTTTGCCTTTCTTGGTGGTAGTTTCTTTCCGTCCGGTACCGGATCTTTCTTGGGAAAACTGGGCGATTACACACCGAACGGAGCGGCGATGTCTGCTTATCTTAGCATTCTCCGCGGAGAATCGATCACTGACAATGCAGACCATCTTATATTTATTGCATGCTTTGCTATTGGAGCGATTATCATTGGAGTCATCAGCTATCCGAAAAGGGGGGCTGCATCATGAGGGGGATTCTCCTAGCAAAATTTACTACGTTTATTCGTAATCCATGGGTTTTCCTATTATTTACCGTCATGTCGATTGGTTTTACATTAATTATTGGATATACAGGCGGAAATGGAGAGAAAATTACAGTCCCTGTCGCTGGTGCAGAAGAAGTGCGGACGGGCAGCATTGGCAAGGCACTTGAGGGAAATGAAGTTTACCATTTCAAATGGCAGGAAGAAGCGGATATGAAAGAAATTGTCCGTCTCGGTGAAGCTGAAGCAGGAATTATCATGGAGGAAGCCGGTTATGAAATGTTCATCCGAGTGGAAACACCGAATGTCCAGTTGATAGAACAGACGATTGCTGATATCTATACGGAAAAAATTCGGGAAAGTCAAGTTCTGGAATTATTCCAAGGTGAGACAGCGGCTGAAGAGAAAGCATTTTTAACTGCTTATCATGAAGCGATGGATCAACCTTTATTCGAGATTACGAATGATAATTTCCGAAATGCAGACTCCTATCAATTTGACCAGGGACTGCATGCGATATTTGGTTTTACTTTATTTTTTGTCATTTATACGATTGGCTATAATGTGCTGCCGATTCTTACTGAGAAAAAAGAAGGTATTTGGGATCGGATGATTTTGTCCCCATTGAAAAAGTGGGAAATCTATCTCGCCAATTTAGTGTACAGCTTCTTTGAGGGATATCTGCAAATTATCATTATTTTTTCCGTGTTTCATTATTTTGTTGGGGTTGATTTTTACGGGGAGCTCGCAGGAATCTTGCTCATCATGCTCGCTTACACATTTACAATCGTCTCGCTTGGTATATTCGTCACAGCACTTGTGAAAAACATTCAGCAGTTCAATGCAGTTTTGCCAATTATATCCGTTAGTATGGCAATGATTGGCGGCGCATTCTGGCCACTTGAAGTTGTTCAATCAGACATATTACTTGCTCTGTCAAAAATTAATCCACTCACATATGGGATGGAAGCACTAAACAATCTTGTGTTATATAATCTTCCATTTGAAGAGATTCTTATGCCGGTCAGCATACTCATTTTAATGGGAGTTATATTCATGGGAGTTGGCATTCATTTAATGGAAAAAAGACATATTTAGATATGTTTTTGAACACTTTCAAAACAATCAACGATAAATGGAAGGTTTTTGCCATGGAGGTGTGGCGGATACCTTCTTTTTCTTATATAATAGACTAATAGAAAGTGAGAGGAGCAAGAGTTTGAAGAGAAAGAAGCGTTGGTTGAAAATTGTCGGAATTTTACTTGTCATTCTAGTGATATTGGATGTTGGAGCTGGGGTGTTCTTTTATAAATTGGCGATTGAACGGGGAACAAAGGAATTCTTGAGTGGAAACGCAGATCTGGAAGTTTCAGCTGAGGCGATGGATGTATTTACGAAAGGGGATTGGCGCTCTTGGGCCGATACCCAGGATTTTGAATATTGGCAAATGGAATCCTTTGATAATCTTACACTTCAAGGTTATTTTTTAGAAGCGGAAGAACCGACTAATAAGACGGTTGTCTTCGCTCATGGTTATCTTGGGCGTGCTCGGGACATGGCTTTGTTTGGTCAATATTATTATGAAGAACTTGGGTTTAATATGTTTACCGCAGACAGCCGAGGGCATGGCTTAAGTGAAGGGGATTATTATGGTTTCGGTTGGCATGACAGGCTTGATTATGTCGCTTGGGTTGACCGAATCATTGCTGAGCTCGGTGAAGATACTGAAATTATACTTCACGGTGTATCAATGGGGGCGGCAACGGTTTTAATGACGCTTGGAGAAGATCTGCCAGATAATGTGAAGCTTGCCGTAGCGGACAGTCCGTATTCAAGTGTCTACGATTTATTTGATTATCAGCTGGATCGTATGTTTAATCTACCGAGCTTCCCGATCCTTCCGACAATGGGGATGGTAACGGATTTACAAGCAGGTTATTCATTGAAAGAAGCATCTGCTCTAGAGCAGGTTGAAAAGGCGCAAGTGCCAATACTTTACATTCACGGTGGAAGCGACACCTTCGTTCCAACCGAAATGACAAAAGCACTTGCTGAACATACAAAAACAGATACGGAGATGCTGATCGTACCCGGAGCGAACCACGGCGAATCCATCGTCCTCGATCGCGAGGGATACCTGGGCGCCATGAACGGCTTTTTTGATAAACATCTTTATTAATAGATAAGTTTACCTATAAGACTGGAATATAACTATTCTATCCTAATTAGAATAGCTATGTTCCAGTTTTTTATAGTGCTGATTACTACCTTCATACAGCGTAAGTGTTTTGCACGTTCTCATGGTTTGCTCTCTAATCGCCGTTCAGTTGCCCGGTGGACGGATGCGCATCCTTAGGCACTGCTAGAGCTCCTCGGGCTGAGCACTAAGGGGTCTCCAGGCTCGTGCTGTTCCCGCAGGAGTTACCTTCCACCGGGCAACTGAACTGGTAGGTATAATTATTATTAATATCATTTATTCTAGTGCCATGTGACGATAAAATTATATCTTTGGAATAATAAATAGCGTTCCAAATTAGGTTTTTCCTAGGAGCAGGCCAGACACCTCGAGACTCCTGCGGGAGGATAGGCTTGGTGAGACCCCTTAATGCTCAACCTGAGGAGGCTCACCAGCCGCCCAGCAGGTGCGAGAGGTGTCTGGACTGCGGACCTCCAGTAGAAAGTTTCCGCGAGTTTGGCACACTTACGCTTTATGAAATCGGTAGTCCTATTCATGAATTTCATAATACGTATTTAATGCTTTCCCATCACCATATGTAGTTGAGTTGGTTCGTTCCCAACTACATATGGTGATGGAAAAGCCGACTTTGGTAATTATGAAATTCATTCCTATTATAAAATATTTATTTATTTTTATAATTACCGTTGCATATTTATACACAACTATGTATAATAATGAATAATTAATTTTTAGAAAGCGAGTTGTTCAAATTGAAGAAAGCGGCAATCATAGGTGGAACGGGATACGGGGCGATTGAATTAATCAGGTTACTGCATAACCACCCCAAACTAGAAGTGACAAAGGTAATTAGCCATTCCCAAAGTGGTGAAGTCCTTTCATCAATTTACCCGCATTTGAAAAATCTTCCCGAGATTAAAATGGTAGATTTGGATACTACGAGTTTAGAAGCTGAAGTAGATGTTGTCTTTATCGCGACCCCAGCGGGCGTGGCGAAAACAATCGTACCGGAATTACAAGAGCTCGATGTGCAAATTGTCGATTTATCCGGAGATTTGCGATTAGACTCCCGTGATGCTTACGAGGAATGGTACGGGAAGGAAGCAGCACCCCAGGATACAATCGAGCAAGCTGTTTACGGCTTAACAGAAATTTATAAAGAAGAAGTTCAATCAGCGAAAATCATTTCGAATCCGGGCTGTTTTCCGACATCTGCATTACTCGGAACAATTCCAGCACTTGAAAAAGGGATCATTAGCCCAAAAGGAATTGTAATTGATGGGAAAACGGGTGTATCCGGAGCAGGACGGACACCAACCGGTACGACGCACTTTCCAGAAACGAATGATAATGTATTACCATATAAAATTGGCAGACATCAGCATATACCTGAAGTCGAACAATATTTGTCCAAAACAATCGATGAGCAGGTAACAACGATTCTTACAACCCATCTCATCCCAATGACACGGGGATTGATTTGTACGATCTATGCAAATCTAAATCAAGATATAACGACGCAAGAAGTAATCGAACTCTATGAAAACTATTATAAAGAAGCTAAATTCATCCGTATCTTAGAAGAGGGACAGTTCCCGGCAACAAAAGCGGTGCAGGGAAGTAACTTCTGTGATATCGGAATATGGGTGGACAAAAGAAGTAATCAATTAATCATTGCTGCGGCGATTGATAATCTTGTGAAAGGTGCAGCCGGCCAGGCGATTCAAAATACGAATCTCATGAATGGTTGGGAAGAAGACCTTGGACTCGCAGCCGTTCCAATGTATCCATAGGAGGGTTATAAATGACATTAGTAAAGGAAAAACAACTAAAAATATTGGAAAAAGGCAAGGTAACTACACCTAAAGGTTTTCAGGCAGGAGGCGTCCATACTGGCCTCCGTAAGACAAAGCTTGATTTCGGCTGGATTCATTCCGAAGTACCGGCAACCGCTGCGGGCGTTTACACATTAAATGCCTTCAAGGCTGCACCGCTGCAAGTGACGAAGAACAGCTTGGATAAAACAGGGAAAATCCAGACCCTTGTTGTAAACTCAGCGAATGCGAATGCGGTCACAGGACCACAAGGAGAGAAGAACGCATTAGAAACTCAAAAGTTAGTTGCCGAGAAAAAAGGAGTCGAGGTAGATCATGTCGCTGTTGCTTCGACAGGAATAATCGGTGTACAACTTCCTATGGAAAAGCTATACAAAGGGATCCATTGGATGGAGGAAGCGGAGAACCAAGGAGCGGAACGATTTGAGTCCGCAATTTTAACGACAGATACGGTAACGAAATATGCAGCAGTCGAAGTTGAAATTGACGGGAAGCCGGTCACAATTTCAGGTGCGGCAAAAGGCTCTGGAATGATTGCCCCAAATATGGCAACGATGCTTTCCTTTATTACGACAGATGCTGCCGTAGAGCAGTCAAGTCTTGAGGCAGGTTTACGCCAGGTGACAGATAAATCCTTTAATATGATTACCGTTGACGGGGACTGCAGTACGAATGATATGGTCCTTGTCCTCGCAAATGGATTACAGGAAAATCAGACATTACATGAATCCCACCCGGACTGGGATGTGTTTCTTAACGGATTGCAGTATGTGAGTCAAGATCTGGCGAAGCAAATAGCAAAAGACGGGGAAGGAGCAACGAAGCTGATCGAGGTGCAAGTCAAAGGTGCCGGAACAGACAAAGCGGCAGGAGAAGTTGCTAAAGCAATTATTTCTTCCAATTTAGTAAAAGCTGCTGTTTACGGTTCAGATCCGAACTGGGGCCGGATTGTTTGTGCGGTAGGTTATAGTGAACAGCCGATTGCAGTCGATAAGGTTTCCATTGCACTTGGCGATTTACAAGTCGTAGATAATGGTTTACCAATTGACTTTGATGAAGAAGCGGGCACCGAATATTTGCAGCAAGAAACGGTAACCATTCATGTGGATTTACAAAATGGAACGGGAGAAGCAACTGCATGGGGTTGTGACTTGACCTATGATTATGTGAAAATCAATGCATCCTATCGTACGTGAGGTGAGAAAGTGGAGATTATTGTTTTAAAAGTTGGCGGCAGTATTTTGGAAAAACTCCCAACCGCTTTTTTTGATACAGTTATTCAATTAAAGAAAAGCGGGAAAATCCATCCGGTTATCGTGCATGGCGGGGGACCGGAAATTAATCAGGCACTGACAAAAATGAATGTGAAAAGTGAATTCGTCAATGGCTTACGGGTGACGACGAAAGAAGTGCTCGAAGTGGTAGAAAATATTTTAAATGGCAGTGTGAATAAACAAATCGTCACAAAACTCCAACAAAGCGGTGGCACGGGCATTGGGCTAAGTGGAGTGGACGCTGCACTATTAAAAGTGACACCACAGGATTCTTCAGGAAAACTCGGCTATGTCGGGGAAGTGAAAGAAGTAAATGCCGATTGGCTCAAACTTATTATTGAAAATGGTGGAATCCCTGTTGTTTCTCCAATCGGCATCCATGAATCGGGGCAACATTATAATATTAATGGGGATACGGCAGCAGCGGCAGTAGCAGAAAGTTTACGGGCAAAGCTCGCCCTAATCAGTGATATCCCAGGTGTATTAGAAGAAATCGAAGGAGAAAAAGTACTCTTGCCAAAATTGACGAAAAAGGAAATTGAAGCAAAAATTTCATCAGGAATTATATATGGCGGCATGATTCCGAAAGTATATTCCGCTTTAAAGGCACTTAGCGGCGGTGTGAAAGAATCGGTTATTTTAAACGGACTCACACCTGAAGATTTACAGTCCTATATAGCCGGGAAGCGTGTCGGAACGAAAATTGTCATCGGGGAGGTCCAGCATGTCTAACACATTAAGTAAAGCGACAAAGTTTGCAGTCATGAATACGTATGGGCGCTTTCCATTAACGGTTGTAAAAGGGAAGGGAAGTTATGTCTGGAGCGATTTGGGTGAGAAGTATTTGGACTATACTTCCGGTATTGCAACGTGTAACCTCGGTCATGTTCCAGATCAAGTGCAAGCAGCGTTACAGGAACAACTGAATACATTATGGCATGTATCGAATCTATACCACATACCGATTCAAGAAAAGCTCGCAACAACCTTAACGGAGAACAGTATTTTTGATGCCGCATTTTTCTCAAACAGTGGCGCAGAAGCGAATGAAGCGGCGATTAAATTAGCAAAGAAATATGCTAAAGATCAGGGGAAGGAGGAACGGACGGAAATCGTAACCTTTAAACAATCCTTCCACGGAAGAACAGGGACGACACTTGCAGCGACCGGTCAGGATAAAATTCATGAGGGCTTCACACCGATTGCACCAGGTTTCCGATACTTGACCTATAATGATGCGGAAGCACTTGAGAAAATCGATAATGGTAGAACAACTGCCGTTCTCCTTGAACTTGTCCAAGGGGAAGGTGGCGTGAATCCTGTTGATCAGACTTGGGTGAGCGAACTTGCTCAGATCTGTAAAGAAAACGGTATTCTTCTCATGCTGGATGAAATTCAGACGGGAATGGGAAGAACGGGCACACTCTTCGCTTATGAGCAATTTGGAATTGAACCGGATGTCATGACGCTTGCGAAAGGGCTTGGTTCCGGTTTTCCAATCGGAGCAGTGCTTGCAAAGGATAAAGTTGCTGCGTCGTTTACACCAGGAACCCATGGCAGTACCTTTGGTGGAAATCCACTTGCAGCAACGGCAGGTTATGCGACGGTTAAGACGATGCTTGCTGAGAACATACCGGAGCATGTGCAGGAAGTAAGTGCGTATTTCTTCAGTAAGTTAAATGAATTGAAAGAAATATATCCGGAAATTAAAGTCGTTAAAGGAAAAGGGTTACTTATTGGCTTGGAAATGGAAAAAGCAGCGGGAACATACATTAATGCGCTTAGAGAGAAAAACGTACTCGCATTGTCCGCAGGTGAGTATGTTTTACGGATATTACCGCCGCTTACAACAACGACAGAAGAGATTGATGAATTTCTCAAGCAATTTGCAGAAGTTATGATGGAAAGTGAACATAGTAATTAAAAAACACGACGAAAAGAGGATAGGATGCAAAGGCATCTATCCTCTTTTTACATATATTAAGCATTAACGTTCTGTAATACCATCATCCTTAAATATGAAGAAAACCCAACATGTGAGGTGAGGGATAAACAGAACGTAAATCCCTGATTCGTTCAAATGACAAGCAGGAGGGGATGAAGAAAAATCCCTACTGATTGAAGTTTCATTTTATTGCTCCTGCATCGGCCGGTTCACTGGCTCAATATCAGCATCAACGGCATATGCTTGTTGAAGCTGTTTCGTAATTGTTCCGGGAGAACCATCATGGATTTTGTGACCATCCACTTCTATAATCGGTGTGATTTCATTCGTACTGCTTGATAAGAAAACTTCATCAGCATCTTTAATGTCTCCAACATGGTAAGCTTCTTCAATAAAAGAAATTCCCAACTCATCAGCGAAGCGCTCTACTGCCAAACGGACGCAGCCATGAAGGATGCCATTCGTTGCTGGGTGGGTATAAATCTTTCCATTTTTTACAAAATAGACGTTGGAGGCACTGCATTCGGTAACAGTGCCGTCTTTATGAAGAATCGCTTCAAAACAGCCTTGTTCTTTTGCTTCCTGTTTTGCCATTAAATTTGGCAATAAATTCAAGCTTTTAATATGGCAATAACTCCAGCGGATATCTGGTATTGTAATAACGGGTACACCATGCTTCATCAATTCCACATTTCTTCTTGCGGGTTCAAGATAAGCATAGACATTCGGTGTAATATTATCTGGGAAAACATGATCTCTCGGGGCTGATCCGCGAGTGACCTGTAAATATACTTTTCCATCTATTTTCATTTCATTTTTTTCCAGCAGTTCTTCAAGTGTTTCCATAAAATCTTTCCTGTCGTAAGGAAAACTCAATTTTATTTCGGATAGGGAACGGTATAACCGGTCAATATGTTCATCTAGAAGATAATACTTCCCTTGATAAATCCGAATTACTTCATATACTCCATCTCCAAATTGCAAACCCCTTTCTTCAAAGGGATAATTCAATTTATCTTTATGCATAAAAGACCCTTGTGCAAAAACGATTGGATAGACAGCCATCAGAAAACTCACCCTTCTGTGTTACAAATTTAATCCTAGTCTATCGGTTTTACCTTTCAATGTAAATGGTTTCAGCTAAATAAAACGGGATTGTTTGAAACGTGATTCTATAGTTAATTTATGCAAGTTGAATAAAAAGGTTAACGGAGAATAAAATTTCCCTTGATTTATTTTTACATCGTTGCTATAATATTAATTGTCGTTAAAAAACGAATCTTGTCTGCGGGTGTAGTTTAGTGGTAAAACCTCAGCCTTCCAAGCTGATGTCGAGGGTTCAATTCCCTTCACCCGCTCCATACATAATGTGATCAACGCAGTGTCTCGTAAATTTAATGGTTTCGAGGCGCTGCGTTTTTTTATAATGCAATATATCCCAATACACTTTCGCTAAGATATAGTTCACTATTTATATAGTTCATTCTTGCTTAACAAAAAAGCAAGACTAGAAATTCTGAATAGAGTATTTCCGGGAAGCGGTCCCGATACCTCGCGACTGCGGACTTCCAGTAGGGCGTTTCTTATACGATTTGTATTGATTATCCAAGTGTTGAAATGAGCATTATTTCAATGATAAAATGAAGAGAACTATTTTAAGATAAAGGAGGTGTTCGTGATGAGGATTGATGAGCTGAAGCAGGAGATTATCGAGTACAGCAAGGATATCGGGATTGATAAGATTGGATTTGCTTCTGCCGATGTGTTCGGCGAACTCCGCGAAAGGTTACGCCGGCAGCAAGAACTGAATTACCAATCCGGATTTGAAAAAGGTACGCTAGAAGAACGGACGGAACCCACACGCCTGCTTCCGGAAGCCCAGTCGATCATCTCCATCGCACTTGCTTATCCGAGCCGAATTAAAAATCAAATCCGCGGAACTAGGGAAGAGAGACGGGGAATCTTTGCACGAGCATCTTGGGGTGTGGATTACCATGTTGTTCTTCGTGACCGCTTGGAAAAGCTTGTCGAGTTTATTCAGGAGAAAGTCCCGGAAGCAGAAACGAAGGTGATGGTCGATACTGGAGAGCTTTCTGACCGGGCAGTTGCAGAACGTGCGGGCATCGGTTTCAGTGGAAAGAACACATCGATTATTACGAAAGAATTTGGTTCCTTCGTTTATCTCGGTGAAGTAATTACAAACCTGCCATTCATCCCGGACGCTCCCGTTACAGATAGCTGCGGAGATTGTACAATTTGTATGGATGCTTGTCCGACAGGAGCGCTTATTGAGGGAGGACAGCTGAATGCCCAGCGTTGTATTGCTTTCCTCACGCAAACGAAGGACTTTTTACCAGAACCGTTCCGAAATAAAATCGGAAACCGGATTTACGGTTGTGATACATGTCAGCAAGTCTGTCCATGGAATAAAGGAGTTGATTTCCATATTCATCCCGAATTTGAACCAGACCCGGAGATTGCGAAGCCAAAGTTAAAACCAATGCTACGAATCTCTAATCGAAAATTCCGGGAAACGTTTGGTCATCTATCTGGCGCGTGGCGCGGCAAAAAACCGCTCCAGCGCAATGCACTGCTTGCCCTTGCTCATTATAAAGATAAAACAGCTGTCGAAGAAATAACAAGCGTGATGAAGGAAGACCCTCGACCAGTAATCCGTGGGACAGCAGCATGGTCTCTTGGTAAAATTGCAACACCTGAAGCGCATGAGGCGATCAAGGAAGCAATGCAGACGGAAGAAGATGAACAAGTGCTTTATGAAATGGAAAAAGGTCTCGAATTTGAATTGCGCGTATAGCCAGTGAAAGAAATAGGTACAAGCACGCCCCCATATACTTTTATGGGGGCGATTTTTATGGATTCTCTAAAGGGATATTGGCTTGCAGTCTTTACGAATGAATCAGAACAGCCGGAATGGTGGAGGCGGAAACTTGCTTTATGGGAAAGGGAAAAGGCGAGTATCGTTAAAGTTAGTGGGAGAGGTGAACGGTTTCGGGTATTTCGGTTCGATGATAAAACCTCACAGGAATATTTGCTCCATCTAAGTTTTTTAATTAAGCAAGCGGAGCATTATCATTTGGAAGAACAGCAGCTATTTTACCGGGTGGAATTGAAAAATGGAAAAATAATAAAGCATGAGGAAGTCCCAAGGCGGCAGCGGGCAAAAGATAATCCGAATTTAATATTGGAAGATTCAGGCGGGACGAGACAGGATTTTGTCTATGATAGAAGAGAAGCAGTGCGCTATGCCGAACGTTGGTGGAATAGCTATAATCCTGATTTCCGAGAGTTTGAAGTTGATTGCACGAACTATGTTTCCCAGTGCATGCTTGCCGGGGGAGCACCTATGCGCGGTGCCCCGGTGCGGGAGCGCGGATGGTGGTATACAGGCGATAATTGGAGCTTCAGCTGGGCAGTTGCCCATTCGCTGCGTTGGTATTTAAGCGGCTCGACATCGGGACTTAAGGGCAAGGAAGTGGCAAGCCCAGAAGAATTGCTGCCAGGGGATGTGATCTGTTATGACTTTGAGGGAGACGGGCGCTGGGATCATAATACGATTGTGGTAAATAAAGATGCAAATGGGATGCCGCTTGTAAATGCTCATACAAATAACAGCCGGAATCGCTACTGGACCTATGAGGACTCCGCAGCTTGGACACCGAATATCCAGTATAAATTTTTCCGGATTGGGGAGTAGCGTGCTATAATAAAAAAGTTGATTAACTTTAAGAAATTAAGGAGATAGAAAAGTGAGTTTACATGTCGTATTATACCAACCAGAGATCCCTGCCAATACAGGAAATATAGGTAGAACGTGTCTTGCAACCGATACGAAACTGCATCTTGTGCATCCGCTCGGATTTTCGACAGATGATAAAATGCTGCGCCGGGCTGGGCTCGACTACTGGCAGCATTTGGATGTTGCTGAGCATCAATCATTTGAAGAGCTATACGAGGCATATCCGGAGGGTGAGTTTTATTATATCGAGAACTTTGGTACGAAGCATTATACGGACTATGACTTCAGCAATACATCAAAGGAAATTTTCTTTGTATTCGGCAGGGAATCGACAGGCATACCGAAAGAATTGATCGCAGGCAAAGAAGATCGCTGTCTACGGATTCACATGAATGATAAAGTGCGTTCCCTTAATTTGTCCAACACAGCGGCAATCATTATTTACGAAGCACTAAGGCAGCAACAATTCCAAGGATTAGTCTAAGCAATTGTCTAATAGGAGAAAACCGCCATCTAAATGAAAGATGACGGTTTTTGTTTGTCCAGCTCCAGTGCCCAACGACTAGCGGATTTCTTGACCTCCGTACGTCGCTGATCGGGCACTTCTGCTTTTAAGTTACTGATTATTTCTAGGTACGCCTGGTTTCGCTTCGTAACCAGATGTGAAACAGGAAACGAGGAATGTAATGATAACTCCTAAGATTAATGCTAATTTCATTGAAACGTCCTCCTTCAATTGTATGACCCTGAAACTATAAGCAGTATATAAAATTATTATAACGGATTCAACTTGAATTGTGAACTCCCAACCTAAATTGTCAGAACTCCTCCGTTTTTTAAGCACGGTCAGAAATGTAAGGGCTATCATCGATTCTCTTCTGTTTTTTCAAGGGTGAATCGTTGTAAGTCACATTATTTTCATGTATATTTATAGATGGGATGAATCTTCCGTCCTTACAAAAATATTAACCGTTTACAAGGACGGGCAATATTACATCAATGGGGGTATCAAAAGTGATACAAAATGGGGAATCTGCACAACAATTTTGGCGACAGATTTACGGACCAAACAGGGGGTATATCGAAGAGCAATACGAATTGTATAAAGAAGACAGTGAGGCTGTGGAAGCTTCACTACAAGAAATTTTTAATACATATGGAGCACCTTCATGGCTGTACAACGGGGATACTCGTACTGCAACACAAGCAGGAACCGAGGCAGTAAATGACGTTGATATGAAAAAAATTACCTCAGCTTTGAAATATGTTGAGGCTATTCGTCGTTACGGGCATACTGAAGCTGATATTTATCCTGTTGGTGGCTATAAAGGTGGAGATGACAAATATTTAGATGCAAGCACGTATGATTTAACCGATGAAGACTTAAAAGAAATCCCAGCTAAATGGTTATGGGATAAAGCACCAGCCGGTGTGGATAATGGTTTGGAAGTAGTGGAACGTTTAAAGAAATATTATACAGGAACCATTACCTTTGAGTATGAACATGTTAACAACCATGAGGAAAGAGAATGGTTTATTAATTTAATAGAATCAGGGAATGCAAGAGTTGAACCGACAGATGAGGAAAGAAAACGATTATTGAAACGTCTCGTTGATGTGGAAGGATTTGAAAACTTCCTCTCTAGAACATTTGTAGGACAAAAACGTTTCTCCATTGAAGGATTAGAAGTAATGGTGCCGATGATTGATGAAGTTGTCAATCACGCAACACAGGAAAGTATTGAAAATATCATGATGGGAATGGCCCACCGTGGCAGGCTCGCTGTTCTTGCGAAAGTTCTCGGTAAACCATATGATAAAATATTCTCGGAATTCAACTATTCATCTGATAAAGAATTAATGCCTTCAGAGGGCTCCAAGTCCATCAGTTATGGTTGGACGGATGATGTGAAGTATCACTACGGAGCAACGAAAGCATATCCGAGTGATAAAGAAGTAAAAACGAAAATTACATTAGCACATAATCCTTCCCACTTGGAATTTGTTAACCCGGTAGTCGAAGGATTCGCTCGTGCGGCTCAAGATGATCGTTCAGACAGAGGATACCCGAAACGAGATCCGAATAAAGCGGTTGCAGTTTTGATTCACGGGGATGCAGCTTTCATCGGAGAAGGCGTTGTTGCAGAGACGCTCAACTTATCCAATCTTCCTGGTTATAACACGGGAGGAAGCCTGCATCTTATTGCGAACAACCTTGTCGGTTATACAACAGACCGAGAAGATGGGCGCTCGACGCGTTATGCAAGTGACTTGGCGAAAGGATTTGAAGTGCCGGTTATCCGGGTGAATGCGGATGATCCGATATCTTGTATTTCTGCGATTAAAATTGCCTGGGAGTACCGTCAGAAGTTTAAGAAAGACTTTGTGATTGATCTCGTCGGTTATCGCCGTCACGGTCATAATGAAATGGATGAACCGCGTACAACGCAACCGAAACTATATAAAGAAATTGATAATCACCCACCAGTCGCAAAAATCTTTGCCGGGCGCTTAGAGGAAAGAGGAACGATTCGTAAGGGTGAATATGAGAATTTACAAGAAGAGATCTACAATAAATTATATGGAATCTACAGCAAAATGAGTGAAACCGAAATCGGTACACCGGAACCACCAACAATGCCAGAATACTTGTTAAATGGATTGGATAACCATAATACAAAGGTGGATGAGGTCGTATTAAAAGAAATAAACGAAGAATTGCTAGAACGTCCAGAAGGTTTTACAGGCTTTAGAAAAACAGAGCGTGTTTTGAGTCGCCGTGCAAAAATGCTTGAGGATGGTAATGTACTTGATTGGGGCGCAGGAGAAGCATTAGCATATGCTTCGATCGTGCGTGATGGTATTCCGATTCGTATTACGGGTCAAGATACGGAACGTGGTACATTTGCACACCGTCATATCGTTTTACATGATGTTAATACGAATGAAAAATATAGTCCGCTGCATGGTTTGAAAGATGCGAAGGCTTCGTTTGATGTACGGAATAGTCCTTTATCAGAAGCTGCAGTTCTTGCGTTCGAATACGGTTATAGTGTTTATTCACCAGATACACTCGTAATCTGGGAAGCGCAGTTCGGAGACTTTGCGAACGTTGGACAAGTGATCTTTGACCAATTTATTTCTTCCGCACGGGCAAAATGGGGAGAAAAATCCAATATGGTATTGCTCCTGCCACACGGTTATGAAGGTCAAGGACCAGAACACTCTAGTGCGCGATTGGAACGATTCTTACAATCTGCAGCAGAGAATAACTGGATTATTGCAAACGTCACTTCATCAGCACAGCTTTTCCATATTTTACGGAGACAAGCTGCACTAAGAGGCCGTGTGGAGGCTAGACCATTAGTAATGATGACACCGAAGAGCAGTATGATTCGGAATCCTAGAATGGGAGCAGAAGCGAAAGAGTTTTCGAATGGGAAGTTTATGCCATTACGCCAGCAGCCAAACTTTGAACCGAATCGCGAAAAGGCAACACGTCTTCTAATCGGTAGTGGTAAAGTAATGGTTGATATTGAAGAAGAAATGTCCGAGTCAAAAGAGAATTATAACTGGCTGCAAATCTTGCGAGTCGAACAGCTTTATCCATTCCCGCAGAAAGATTTGAAAGCTGAATTGGATAAATTACCAAACGTGAAAGAAATTGTATGGGTACAAGAGGAACCAAGAAACATGGGGGCATGGGATTTCGTCGATGATTATTTACGAGATCTATTGAAAGATGATCAAACATTACGTGTAATTAGCCGACCTAGAAGAGCTGCACCAGCAGGAGGAGTACCAAGCTTCCATAAAGCAGCACAAAGCAAAATTATTAAACAGGCATTAACACAAAACTAAGGAGGAGTTACTGGTGCAAGATATCAAGATACCAGAATTAGCTGAATCAATCACAGATGGTACAATCGCAGAATGGCTAGTTAAAGAGGGGGACAAAGTAGAAAAGGGCGACCCGCTCATTGAACTTGAAACGGATAAAGTAAACATTGAAGTTAACTCGGAATTTGCTGGAGTAATTACAGAAATACTTACACCGGAAGGCGAAGATGTAACAGTAGGAGATATTGTTGCAAAACTTGATGAGAATGGGGAAGCTGGAGCAACGAGTTCATCAGAACAGAAGCAGGAAGAAACTTCTGCCAAAGAAGAGGCCCCTGCCACTAAAGAAGAAACGAAAGCATCGGAAACAGAGCAAACAGAAGAAACAAATGCAAATGGTGTAATTGCTTCGCCGGCAGCGAGAAAACGTGCGCGTGAATTAAATATTGATTTAAGCACAATCGCACCTGTTGATCCATTGGGACGTGTACGTCCAGAAGATGTTGAGCGGGCAGCACAACAACAGATTGAAGCAGCTGATAAAGCGAAGAAACAAGCAGACGCGGCACCAAAACAAGAAAAAACAGAATTTAGCAAGCCTGTTGAACGCGTTAAAATGACGCGCCGTCGTCAAACAATTGCAAAGAACCTTGTAAATGTCCAGCAAGAAGCGGCGATGCTTACAACGTTTAATGAGATCGACATGTCAGCAATTATGAAATTGCGTGCAGAGCGTAAGGATAAATTCCTTGAGAAAAACGGAGTAAAACTTGGGTTCATGTCCTTCTTCACGAAAGCTGTTGTCGGTGCGCTTAAAGAATTCCCATTACTGAATGCGGAAATTCAAGGCAACGAATTAGTTCTTAAGAAATTCTACGATATTGGAATCGCAGTATCGACGGAAGAAGGGCTCGTCGTTCCAGTTGTGCGTGACGCAGATCGTCTGGATTTTGCAGGAGTAGAGCGAGAAATTATGAATCTTGGTACAAAAGCAAGAGAGAATAAACTAGCTTTATCCGACCTGCAAGGAGGAACATTCTCGATTACAAATGGCGGTATTTTCGGGTCAATGTTATCCACCCCGATTCTGAACGCACCACAAGTAGGGATTCTCGGTATGCATAACATTGTAAAACGTGCGGTTGTGATGCCGGATGATACGATTGAAGTTCGCCCGATGATGTACTTGGCACTTTCTTATGATCATCGTATCGTAGATGGTAAAGAAGCGGTGCAATTCCTCGTACGTATTAAACAAATGCTTGAAGATCCATACGATCTCTTGCTTGAAGGTTAATAGATTAATTGAAATGTTAAAGCGAATCTTTCAGGGACTACTCCCGAAAGATTCGCTTTTTTTCATTCCTCTTCCTTTTTTATCTCATTTCAGATAAACTAATTGAAGGAAATGGCATTTTATGAAGAGAGGGAGAGCGTTAGATGAAGAATGATAAACGCATTCTTTTCACCGGTGGAGGAACTGCCGGTCATGTAATTGTGAACTTAGCCCTGATTCCAGTTTATCAGCAAGCTGGTTGGGAGATTGATTATATCGGTTCCTATGAAGGAATCGAACGAGATTTAATTGAACCATTGGACGGTGTCACGTACCACCCGATTTCAACTGGAAAGTTAAGACGTTATATGTCAATTGATAATTTTAAAGATCCTTTTAAAGTATTGAAAGGGACTATGCAGGCTTATCGTATTATCGGTAATAGAAAACCTTCCGTCATTTTCTCCAAAGGTGGTTTCGTTTCTGTTCCAGTCGTGATTGCAGCTAAACTGCGAGGCGTTCCTGCTGTCATTCACGAGTCGGATTATACGCCCGGACTTGCCAATAAATTATCGATTCCGTTTGCGAAGAAAGTGCTTGCTACCTTTGAAGAAACACTTGAATTTCTTCCAGAACAAAAACGAGAATATGTAGGTGCGGTCATTAGGGAAGAACTCTTCACTGGAGAAAGAGATAAAGGACTGAAATTCACCGGGTTGAAAGGAGAAAAACCCGTTCTGCTCATCATGGGTGGAAGTGGTGGTTCGGAAATGATAAATGAAGCAGTGCGAACCAATATACAGAAACTGTTGCAGCAATTTGAAATTATTCACATTTGTGGTCAGGGGAAAGTTGATACTTCTCTTAACTCCCTAGGCTATGCACAATTTGAATATGTCCATGGAGAATTGAAAGATATCTTTGCTGCAACTGATTTTGTTCTTTCCCGTGCTGGGTCGAATGCAATATTTGAATTTTTAGCATTGCGTATCCCAATGTTGCTCGTTCCATTATCACTTGAAGCAAGCAGAGGAGACCAAATTGTCAATGCAAGGTCATTTAAGGAAAAAGGGTTTGCTCGTGTACTTCAAGAAGCAGAAGTAACAGCAGACAAACTAACAGAAGAATTACTTCAACTTGTGAAAACAGCACCAGTAATTCAAGATAAAATGAAACAATTTGAACCAGGAGCAACCCGTGAACGTGTGATTGAGATTATTAAAGAAGTGGAGAAAAAATAGAAAAATGGGTAACTGGAATAGTCATCTACTTTTCAGTTGCCCATTTTAAATAAACTTGAAATTCGACAAATTTATCACTGAAATGATAAATTTCATGGGTAATTAGTATGGTGAGTTCGTCATACGCAAGTAGTATTTTTAGCAAAATTCCAAAACGGACTTGTGTTATTGAAATTGTTGGCGTATGATGAAGGGGAAAATTAAATAAGGGGTGAGAAGATGATGAGAAAAATTGTTCGAAATTGCCGATTATGTCAAGAATCGATGGATAATAGTCCTTTTATGTTGTGCCAGACATGTCTTAAGGAAAGCGAACAAGTTTGGAATTTCATCAAGAAGAACCCTTATGTCTCTATAAAAGATATAGCTGTAGCTACAGAAGTGAGTTTTGTGAAAGTAGAACGAATGATTAATTATGGAAAGGAACGACAGCAACGTGTAATAAAAAGACAATAAACGATTGTCGATTCACTTATATGAAAATGTTATTAGAATAACTCAGGGAGTCTTGAGATATTCTTTTTTTGTGTCAAAAACTTTGTTGCAGTAAAGCGTTATTATAGCAAATTAAAAATAGATTGACTATTAAAAATCAAGATACTATACTTATTACGGAATCATAAATATTACTTTCTATTCCATTAACCCGATACACACGAATCATCAACCACCCGTGTGTTTTTTATTATGTTCGCTTTCATTCAGCCGCTCAGCAGGTGCGAGAGGTGTCTGGACTGCGGACCTCCAGAAATGAGTTTCGGACACTTACGCTGAATGAAAGTGAGCTGCAGTTTTATTAGAAGTGAAGAAGGTGGAAGGATGTTTGCAGTTTTTAAGAAATTGGATTGGTTCTTTAAATATTATTGGAAGCGTTATAGTTTTGCCGTTATTGCTTTATGTACGGCAAGCGCAATCGGTTTAGTACCGCCGAAGCTAATTGGATTTACGATTGATCAGATTCACTATAATACATTAACAATGGAGTTGCTTCAGTCCATTATCCTTCTCCTTATCATTTTGTTAGTTGCCCATTACACGATTTCTTTTTTATGGGATTATACATTATTTGGTGGGGCAGTGATTCTTGAAAAATGGATGCGGACGAAATTAATGACGCATTTTTTGAAAATGACTCCAACCTTTTTTGGAAAATATCGGACGGGTGACTTGATGGCGCGGTCGACAAATGATCTAAAAGCAATCAGTCAAACGGCCGGATTTGGTGTGTTGACTTTAGTTGATTCTAGTATTTTTATGTTAATGATTATTGCTATGATGGGGTTTACAATCAGCTGGAAACTGACGTTGGCAGCATTGTTGCCATTACCGGTAATGGCAATTGTCATGAATAAATATGGTGCTGCGATTCACGCGAGATTTATGAAAGCCCAAGACGCATTTGGGGAGATGAATAATGACGTACTTGAATCGATCCGCGGGGTACGTGTCATCCGGGCATTTGTCCAAGAAGTTCAAGAGCTGCAACGGTTCGATAAGATGACAGAAGATGTCTATCTCAAGAATATGGAAGTGACAAAAATCGACGCTTTATTCGAGCCGACGATGAAAATTCTTGTTGGGCTATCTTACACGATTGGTTTAGGGTATGGTGCATTTCTTGTCTTTGAAAACCAATTGACACTAGGAGATTTAGTAACATTTAACGTTTATCTGGGAATGCTTATTTGGCCGATGTTTGCAGTCGGGGAGCTGATAAATATTTTACAGCGAGGTAATGCATCTCTTGACCGTGTAAATGCTACATTGGATTATAAGGCAGACGTTACAAATCCGGAAACAGCTCAGAAAATCAATAGCGTCTCCAGCATTAACTTTAAACAAGTTTGTTTTTCCTATCCAGGTACGAACTATCATCAACTGTATGATATTGACTTACATGTACCGAAAGGAGCGACAATTGGTGTCGTTGGGAAAACTGGAGCAGGCAAAACTAGTCTCTTCAAACTAATGCTTCGGCAGTATCCCGGGATGCAAGGGGAAATTGTAATATCTGGAATTCCAATTGGGGAATTAAATTTAGCAGAACTGCGCAGTTGGATTGGTTATGTTCCACAGGATCAAATGATGTTTTCCAAAACAATCCGGGAAAATATTCAATTTGGTCATTCAGAAGCTACCGATGAACCGATTTATCGGGCTTTAGATCTTGCCTGCTTCTTAGATGACCTGAAACAGCTTCCAAATGGACTCGATACGGAAGTTGGTGAGAGCGGTGTAACCTTGTCTGGTGGTCAAAAACAACGGGTTGCCCTCGCTAGAGCCTTCGTTAAAGATCCGGAAATACTCATACTTGATGATTCCTTGTCAGCAGTTGACGGAAAGACGGAAGCAATGATAATCAAACATTTACGTAACGAGAGAAAAAGTAAAACGACATTCATTGCTGCGCACCGCTTATCAGCTGTTACACATGCTGACCATATTATCGTTCTTGAACGAGGAAAAATTGTGGAAGAAGGAACACATGAAGAACTGCTAAAAAGTAATGGCTGGTATAAGCAGCAGTATGAACAGCAACAGCTGGAAGAAACGGAGGTGGGTGAATAGTGAAAAAGTCTACAACAGAAAGACGGCTTTTCGGTTATGCACTGCATTATAAGAAAGGTATCTTGCTTGGTCTAGTCTTTCTTGTAATTGCGGTTGGTCTAGAACTTGCAGGACCACTGATTGCAAAAACAGTAATCGATGACCATATTCTAGGAGTGGAAGGATATTGGCAGGCAGTAACAGAGGATAATGACCGTTATACGATCGAGCATGATGACAAGTTTTATAAACGGGTGGATCGTTTGGCTCCAGCCGATGATCTCGTTGGTGATCCGCTTACGTTAATGCAAATCGGGATCTCTTATTTTCTTATCGAAGACGAAGTCCCCTTACAGGGAACAAGAAATGTTTCGGATGACATGATCAATATTCAGCTAGGTGAGGAAACCATGCAATATGATGCAACAAGACTGGACTTAAGTGAATCATACGCTTTCTTTTATCCGGAACAGCGTCCAATCATTTTCTTACTCGTTCTTTACATGGTGCTGCTGCTCATTGCGGGGGTGTTTAAGTTTTTTGAAACTTTTTTACTGCAACAGGCATCCAATCAAATTATTAAAAAAATGCGGATGGATTTATTTAGTCATATCCAACGAATCCCGATCCATTATTTTGTCGACCGGCCAGCTGGAACTATTGTTGCACGGATAACGAATGATACAGAGGCAATCCGAGATTTATATGAGAGGGTCTTGTCGATTATCGTTTCCAGTTTCGTTTATATGACGGGGATTTTTGTTGCTTTATTCATTTTGGATGCAAAATTAGCGTTGATGTGTCTCCTTATTCTTCCGCTCATTTATCTCTGGATGAAAGGATATCAATACTTCGGAACGAAATATAATAAAGTTATTCGCAAGACAATCAGCGATATGAATGGAAAGATTAATGAAGCAATCCAGGGAATGACGATTATTCAAGCATTTAATCAGGAGAAACAGACCCATGAAGAATTCGAACAATTAAATGAAAGACATTATACGTACCAGAAGAAATTAGTCCGCTTAAGTGCCCTCACATCATATAATTTAGTGACGGTTTTTCGTAATCTCACCTTTGTTGGATTTATCTGGTATTTTGGTTCCGGTTCTCTTGATATAACAAGTGTAATATCCATTGGAATGTTATATGCATTCGTTGATTATATTACGAGGCTTTTTGAACCGATGACAGATATTGTAAATCAGCTCCCATTGATCGAACAGGCAAGGGTAGCTGGCCAAAGGGTATTTGAACTAATGGATTACGAAGGAGAAGCCCTTGAGACAAAAGGAATTCAAAGATACAGGGGGCATGTGAGGTTTAATCATGTAACCTTTTCCTATAACGGAGTTGATAATGTATTAAGAGATATTTCTTTTGAAGTGAGGCCTGGCGAGACAGCAGCCTTTGTTGGCCATACCGGTTCAGGAAAAAGTACGATTATGAACTTGCTCTTCCGTTTTTATGATACGAACCAAGGTACTATATCAATTGATGGGTACCCTGTAACAGATTGGTCCCGTCAGCAAGTGAGGAGTCATATGGGAATCGTACTCCAAGATCCTTTCTTATTCACTGGTACAATTTTAACAAATGTCACGATGAATGACCCGCGTATTTCAAATGAGCAGGCAAAGCAAGCATTAGAAGCCGTTGGGGCCGCAAACTTTATAGAAAGGCTACCTGGCAAATATGACGAAATCGTAACAGAGGGAGGGGGGACTTTTTCATTAGGTGAACGGCAGCTCATCTCCTTTGCCCGTGCGCTCGTATTTAATCCCGCGATATTAATATTGGATGAAGCAACTGCAAATATGGATACAGAAACAGAAAGTATTATCCAGCACGCATTAAACGTTCTGCAAGAAGACCGGACGACACTTATCATCGCCCACCGGTTATCAACGATCCAAGAGGCAGATATGATTTTCGTCCTTGACCATGGCACTGTGAAAGAGCGGGGGAACCATGATAAACTAATTAAAGAGCAAGGACTTTACTATCAAATGTATCAGATGCAGCAAGGCAGAACACGAGCGATTGTGTCATAGGCGGGGTGCATAATGGAAAAGAAGGATCAAGAAGAGAGAGAGATAGATATTATTGATACTGATTTATATGAAGAAATTGCTGAGGAAGAATTATTGGAGCTGGTGGAAGAAGAACGACAAAAGGCACTGCAGCGTGCGAAGGAACGAAGAGAAGCCCCAGCGAAAAGTATTTTTCCAAAATGGGTCTTCTGGGTGATAGCGGTAGCGATGCTGTTTAATGTCATTGCATTACTTCCGCAAACATTCTCTATCCCAGCGATTGATTTCTTGCGCACATCGATGAAATTATCTCAGCAGGAAGATATTCAAGCATATAAAGAAGCTGTTGTTGTAATTGAAACGACAGATGGGAAAGGGACTGGTTTTTCCATTAATGATAATGGGACAATTATTACGAATCATCACGTTATTGAAGGGGAGACATTCGTTACGGTAGCTTTCCCAGAGCACGGCCTTCTTCATGGGGAGGTTATTGCAAGTTATCCAGACGTTGATTTAGCCATAGTGGAAACGAACGGAGAAGATCTCCCGCATCTCACGCTCGCAGAAACAACAACTTTTTCAGAAAATGAAAAGATTAACTTCATCGGCAATCCCCTTCGTTTTAATGGGATAGCTAATGAAGGAACCATTATCGGCTATACACAGTTATCCAGTTGGGATCAGCCTGTTTTAATGATTCAGGCCCCGGTTTATCGGGGGAATAGCGGCAGTCCGATTATTACGGAAGAAGGAGAAGTAATTGGTGTTATTTTCGCAACGCTGAATCATGATATCCATGGAAGGGTCGGTTTATTCATACCAATCGATTATTATTATGACTATGTGAATTAGTTTAATCACTTCATCAACGGGTAAGAAACAAGTAGAAGATAAACCGTGATGGAGGCGAAGATTATGTATCATTTTACATCTGTGTTACAGACGTATAACATTGATGCAACGGATGGGGAAATGGGTAAAATTAAAGATATATATATCGATGATAACGATTGGAAAATACGCTACGCCATTGTAGATACGAGGAAATGGTTGCCTGAACGGAAAGTGTTGCTCCCGCCAAGTATTTTTATCGGTGTGAATCCGGAGAATGAATCAATGGAAGTGGAGTATGATAAAAGTACGATTAAAAACAGTCCGCCAGTACCAGAAGGAACGGATTTAACGAGAGATAAGGAAAATCAGCTTTTTAAATACTTCGGCTGGACGCGTTACTGGTCAGATGATGTGATCTTAAGTGGTGAAAAACGACCGCTTGGCAGAGTGGGAAGTAATGAAGAAGAATGGTATGAGAGAATGGAAGATCCGCTTTACGATGCGGACGAAGGGGAATTAAGAAGACATCACCGGGATAATAATTTGCGCAGCCATGAAGAAATCATGAATTCCCGTGCCCATGGGAAAAATGGCAAACTTGGTAAAGTCGTTGATTTTATTTATGATGATGATTGGAAAGTGAAATATATTGTCCTTACGAGCAATAATGTCATGACGAATGATTATTATCCTTATCCGATTGAACGCATCACTTCTGTGGATTGGTTTGAAGGCGATGTCTATCTTGATGAAACGGTCGAACAATTTGCTAACAAGACGAACTACCCAAGTAATGAAGATATATTAAAAGCACTCCAATGAAAAAGAAGCACAGGCTTAAAAAAGGCCTGTGCTTCTATTATTTCAAAGGAGACGTCTTGCTCCAGCGCCCAGCGACTAGCGGATTTCCTTCACCTCCGTACGATAAGTCAACATCAGCTCCCTTTGGTCGCTGTGTTTCCTATATCTCCTCCGGCTCAGTCCAATCCGTATGTCGCGAAACGGGCGCCTCCGCATTTGAAGAAGTAACACATTTTTAATCGGGCTGTAAACCGCTTGAGATAGAAAAACGGTAAGATAAGTAATACATAAGTCATAAAGTTTGTTGAAAAAAAGAGAAAATAAACTGGTGGGAGATACATGATAAATATATTTTTATATAAAAAAGAAATAAAATTAAAACAAATACATACTACACCCGAAAAAACAATCAAAGAAACGAAATTTATAATACCAGGAGGTGCTGGCGATGGAATTATCTAACGAGACTGGCCAGGTACCCCTGGAAGACATCGTGATTCAAGTACAACAAGGAGATAAAGAAATGCATGATTATCTTCTGAAGTCGTATCAGCCGTTCATGGTAAAAGTTGTATCACAAGTATGCAAACGTTACATAGACCCATCTCGGGATGATGAATTCAGTATTGGTTTATCCGCTTTTAATGAAGCGATATTCTTATATTCACCAACAAAAGGGTCGTCTTTCCTTTCCTTTGCTAAATTAATTGTTTCACGCAAGGTAATCGACTACATCCGGTATAATGCAAGACGCCAGCATGTCATCTCCTTTGATCAAACGTATGATGAAGAAACGATGGAGAATCCAGCTGAAATCTCTGCTGTTATCGAACAATATCAGGATGAGCAACTGGCGATTATTCGTCGGGAAGAGACACTGGAATATCATCAGAGACTGAAGGAATACAACTTATCTCTTCTTGAATTGACTGAAATTGCACCGAAACATCGAAATACGAGAGAAACATCTGTACAAATTGCTCGTATGCTCATAGAAGATGAAGAACTAAGAGATTATGTAAAAACAAAGAAAAAACTTCCGATTAAAAAATTGGAAAGTCGCGTATCTGTAAGTAAGAAAACATTAGAACGAAACAGGAAATATATCTTAGCGATGTTTATCGTCTTTGATGAAAACTTCTTATATCTAAAGGAGTACGTAAAGGAGGGGTAGCAGTGAGGAAAGGAATCATCATGGAGAAGCATCGGAATTTTGTCATTGTCCTTACTGCTGATGGCTCCTTTGAAAAAGCTGTTCCCTTTAACGATAAAGCTTCCATTGGCGAGGAAGTTTATTTTGACAAGTACATACCAAAAACACGTTCCCGTAAAATAAAGATTTGGCGGATGAGGTTTATTTCTTTATGCCTTATATTCACACTAGGCATATTCACCATGCTATATTTTACAGAAGAAGAGGAAACTTATGCTTACGTGAATATCGATATTAATCCGAGTATCGAATTGAAAGTAGCTAAGAATATGGAGATTATTGACATTACCCCTCTAAATCAGGATGCAGAACATATCGTGTCGCAATTGAATAAATCGGAAGAAAGGGATCTACAAGAAGTGTTAACGGAAATACTCCTTAGCTGTGATCAATTGGAAAGAAAAGAGATTCTTATTGGAGTCAGCTATACAACGGATGAAAAAATGGGAATTACAAATAATATCAAGGAATATTTTCAAACAATAGATACAGACTGGCAATTCATTGCCTTCCGTTTACCAGGTGAAGTAAGGGAGCTTGCGGTAAAAAATGAAATATCAATGAATGAAGAATTCGCAACACTTATACAGTCCAATCAAAAAGAGCTGCTTGATACGATTGATATTGACGAAGATAAAATGGATAAAATTCATTCATTTTATTATACAGATGCAGTCCCTGAAGAATCCTTACAAATAGAAAAATTAAATAAGAACGAAAAATATTAAAAAAGTCCAAACACTTTAGGATAAGTATTTGGACTAAAGTATTTTTCATATCTCCAAATAAATTGTAGCTTCTTCATTATTTCGCATTGCGTGATCGAGATAATAAAGCAATTGATCGTGTGAACGCATAATTTTCTTCTCATCTAAAGAGTAATGGAAGGCATTTAAAAACTGTTCAATTTTTTTTGATAAGAAGTCATCATCTGTACGAACCATCAAAACTAATAACTCATCCCATTGTCCCCATAGTGTATAATACAATGCTTTATCATAATCAGGAATCATCTTTCTCCTCCTAACTCTCAGCAGTTAGTTGTATTGTTCCCAGTTCCATTTTTACCTCCCACCTACAAATATGGTCTCTGTTCCAAAAAAAGGATTACCGAAAATCAGCATAAACTCATTCGTACGTAACATACTAAGGACAAATAGTGAAGGAGGTTATTTACGAATGAAGTGGAAATTATTGAGTATATTTGCTGTGCTTGTGCTAGCTCTAATGGCATGCCAAGGCACGGACAATGCAGATCGGGGTACGGATAATCCGAATATTGATCCAACAACGAATCGGAATACCGGTGATGGAATTACTAATAATGACAGGGATTATATGATGGAACGTGATGCAGACAGGAATCAGGACAGAGTGAGAGATGGTAACTGGGATAACGGTGATGATAATCAAATGAATGGCGATCGCGATGGTGATTCTCGTTATGAAGTCGCTGAAGAAGCTGCAGATAAAATTACCAATGCCATTGATGAAATTGATAATGTATACGTCCTGACCATGCAACGCAATGCATATGTCGCAGCGAATTTAGACATCGAGCATGATAATCGCACAGAAAATCGCAATCAGAATAACCGCTATGGTGATAATGATGAATTATCAGATGAGGTAAAGGATAAGATTGGAGATATCGTTCGTTCTGTTGACGGAGATATTGAGAATGTTTATGTCTCAACAAATCCCGATTTTCTTGATTTAGCCACGAACTACGCTGATGATATGGACAGAGGTCGTCCAATCGGTGGATTCTTCGATCAAATCGGTACGATGGTTGACAGACTTTTCCCTGAAAATACGGAACGATAAACCAAACAAGAAGCATGCTGACCACTCAATCAGCATGCTTCTTTTGCTTTCATATAGCGTAAGAATTTTGCGCATTCTCTTGGCTAGATTTCTAATCGCCGTTCAGTTGCCCGGTGGACGGATAGCACATCCTTAGGCACTGCTAGAGCTCCTCCAGGGTCGTGCTGTTCCCGCAGGAGTCACCGTCCACCGGGCAACTGAACTGGTATAGATGATTATTTTAAATACAAATTATCCCGTTACGATAAGGATTATACCTTTCTAGTACATTAAACAGTGATCCCAATATGGCCTTTCCTGGTAGCAGTCCAGACACCTCGAGACTCCTGCGGGAGGCCGGCGTTGGTCACGTCCAGTGACCAACGCCGGCATTAGAACTTCCTGTTCGGAGGTAAACCTGGCGAGACCCCGCAGCGCGTTAGCGCGAGGAGGCTTTCCGGCCGCTCAGCAGGTGCGAGAGGTGTCTGGACTGCGGACCTCCAGTAGAAGTTTCAGGGTCAGCCACACTTACGCTGTATGAAAGTAATTCTAAGGTTAGGTGAATTGCTTTTAGATACTGCGTTTTTAGTGTATCATTTAAAATAAAAGATTATGTAGGGAGAGATAAGAATGACAAAGGAAATGAATGTGGAAAGTTTTAATCTTGACCATACGAAGGTAAAGGCACCATATATTCGACTAGCAGGTGTAACGGAAGGCCAAAAAGGCGACAAAGTATATAAATACGATATCCGGTTTAAACAACCGAATAAAGAACATATGGAGATGCCGGGCCTTCATTCCCTGGAACATCTTATGGCGGAAAATATCCGAAACCATGAGCCGAACGTGCTTGACTTAAGCCCGATGGGATGTCAAACCGGTTTTTATTTATCCATCATTAATGACACAACAGAAGAAATAGTAATGGATGTTATGGAGAAAACATTGAAAGATGTCTTAGCAGCCGACGAAGTACCAGCATGCAATGAAGTCCAATGCGGCTGGGCAGCAAGCCACAGTCTAGAAGGCGCAAAAGATATCGCTGAAAAAATGCTGGAAAAACGAAACGAATGGCACGAAGTATTTTAAGGTAGGACAGGGGAGGAGAGAAATCCCTCTCTCCAGTCTTAAAAGGAGGAACATGAAATGAGTGAAAAAGTCATTCAATATTTAAAAGAAAATAGGGAAGCTTTACTCAAGAAGCTGAATGAATTTTTATCAATCCCAAGTGTAAGCACAGACTCTACATACAAACAAGATGTGGAAAAAGCAGCAGATTTCCTTACTGATTACTTAGAAGAGTTATCCTTTGAAAAGATTACAAAACAGCAAACTCCTGGACATCCCTTAGTCTATGCCGAATATAACGGAGCAGGACCAGATGCGCCGACTGTTTTATTTTATGGACACTATGATGTCCAGCCGGCAGATCCGCTTGAACAGTGGGAAAGCGATCCATTTAAACCGGAAATTCGTGACGGCCGTCTTTATGCCCGTGGGTCAAGCGATGATAAAGGACAAGTATTCATGCATCTTGCGGTTTTTGAAGCTTATTTAAAAACGAAAGCGGCAATACCGGTAAACATTAAAGTCTGTATTGAAGGAGAAGAGGAGATCGGCAGTGAGAATCTTTATGAAGTCCTTCAAGAACAAAAGGAAAAATTTCAAGCTGATTTTGCCGTTATCTCAGATTCCGGAATGGTTGCAAAAAATCAACCAACAATTCTTTATGGTTTAAAAGGGTTCACAGGGATTGAAATCACAGTAACAGGGCCAGATCATGATTTGCATTCCGGGATGTACGGAGGAGCGGTGCGGAACCCAATCATGGCACTTAGTCATATACTAGCATCAATGAAGGATGAAAATGAAGTAATTACAGTAAATGGTTTTTATGATGATGTCGAACCAATGACGCAAGAAGAGCGGGAACTAATTAAAAAAGCGCCTGGTGAAGACTTTGTAGTATCAACAGGAATCCCTGAAACGGTTTCTGAAAAAGGGTATACACCTGAGGAGCATACAATGGGGCGTCCGACATTTGAAGTGAATGGAATGTATGGTGGTTATCAAGGTGAGGGAACAAAGACAATCATACCTTCGTCTGCTACCGCTAAAATTACGTGCCGTCTTGTTCCAGGGCAAGATCCTGAGAAGATTCAAAAATTACTAGAGGACCACGTGTATAAACATGCTCCAAGTGGGGTAACGGTAGAAGTGAAGAAAGAGAAACTCTCATCGAAAGCATATAAAGTTGCACCAGATCACCCGCTTATTCAAAAAGCTGCTGAAAGTTACACGGCAGCGTTCGGGAAAGAAACCGTGTACGTCCGTATGGGCGGCTCGATTCCAGTTGTAGAATGGATAGATGCGATCTATGATATGCCGATTGTTCTACTTGGGTTTGGAACACCGGAGGATCGTCTGCATTCACCGAATGAAAGCTTCCCGCTCGACAGTTTTGATAAAGGGATGGAAACCCTTGTTTATTATTGGGAGAAAGTGAAAGATAACGAATGATTTGTCTTGATAAGGGGGAATGAAGTTTGGCGAAACTTGCTGTAATAACAGGGGTCTCAAGAGGACTCGGGGCATCGCTTGCAAAGTTTTTATTGGAATCGGGAATGGATGTTATTGGTATCTCCCGAACGGAAAATAAACATTTAACGACGGCTGCTAAGGAAAATAATCAGTTTTATCGGCATGTGGCTTGTGATTTAGCCGATATTCCACAGCTGGAAGAAGCAGTGGAAATCATCCACGAAGAAATCAAAGAGAAAAATGCCGAAAAAGAAATTGAAACGATTTTTCTATTGAATAATGCTGGAGTTGTTCATCCGATTGATCAGTCGCAGCATATAAAGACTGAAGCACTCGTTTCTCATGTAACAATCAACTCGATTGCTCCAATGGTACTTACCAATCAATTTTTGAAAAAGCATGAGGAACATCAAATTCCACTCGTTATTGCTAATGTAAGTTCCGGAGCCGCAGAGAGTCCAATTTACGGTTGGAGTGCTTACTGTTCCACAAAGGCAAGTCTGAATATGTATACGAAAACCGTCGCCCTCGAGCAAGAAGAACTAAAGACGGATAATCGAATCATTGCATTCAGTCCAGGAGTCATGGATACAGATATGCAAACAGAAATCCGTTCATCAACAAAAGATCAGTTCGTCGAAATAGATAAGTTTAAAGATTATAAAGTGAACAATTCATTAAGGCAGACCGATCTTGTCGCCGGTGTCCTTATTGACATTATTACAGATGAAGATGTGAAAAACGGAAAGATTTATTATATTAGTGACTATATCTGAAGCAAGAGTCTGAAAAAGTTTTAGTCATCCGCCCTCCCATATTTTATAGGCATGCATACATTATTGTAGTCTAGAATATAGGGAGGGAATGCTATGAGCAAACAAGGAAGACCAGAAATAGGTGGAAAATTCGCTTCAGGAGGGTTCGCACTGCTTGTCGTACTATTTATCCTGCTAATCATCATTGGAACAGCATACAGTGGACCTAGCTACGGTGGTGGAGGATATTATTGCTGCTAAAGAGCAATCAAACGAAATTTCGTAAATGAAATAAAACAAGCCGCATCTTATCTGTTACTCGGATGAATGCGGCTTTTGTATGGAATTAGCAGGTTATTGCCCAAAGGTTGCGTCTTAACTGAAAGATCATTAAAATTATGGTAGACTGGAGAATGGAAATTAACTTTGTTCATTCGAACTTTAAAATAAAGCAACAGTTCATGAAGATAGGTAAATTGGAAAGGTAGGCTAAAAATGATAACTAGAAAAAGTGCTCGTGAAATCGACCAGATGCAAGCGGCAGCAGATTTGCTTGTACAATGTCACAAGGAAATAGCGAAAATGATTAAACCGGGAATTACTACAATGGAGATAGATGCTTTTGCGGAGGAGTTTATGAGAAGACATGGAGCAACTCCAGAGCAAAAGGGATATAATGGTTATCCATATGCAACTTGTGCGTCCCTTAATGATGAAATCTGCCATGGCTTCCCGCGGGAAGAGCAATTACAGGATGGCGACATCGTAACGATTGATATGGTTGTCAACTTAAACGGTGGGCTTGCAGATTCGGCTTGGACATATGCAGTCGGGAACGTGGATGAAGCGGGACTTCGTTTAATGGATGTAACGAAGAAATCCCTCTACAAAGGAATTGAACAAGCTCAAGTTGGAAATCGGATCGGTGATATCGGACATGCTATCCAGACGTATGCAGAAGGTGAAGGTTTCTCCGTTGTCCGCGACTTTACAGGACACGGTATCGGGCCGACAATCCATGAAGACCCGAACGTTCCTCATTTCGGATTACCGAATAAAGGTTTACGTCTGAAAGAAGGAATGGTCATTACAATTGAACCAATGATTAACGAAGGTGCTTGGGAAAGTAAAATGGATTCCAATAATTGGACGGCTCGCACTGTTGACAAAAGTCGTTCTGCCCAATACGAACATCAAATCGTCATTACAAAAGATGGTCCGCTTATTTTAACGGATCAAGATAAAGCATAATGAAGCATATGAAAAGAGACTGGCCTTAATGGAAATGAGGCAGTCTCTTTTTCATTAATAGTGTTCTCTTCTGCAAACTTTGCGTCTATTGATTCTTTACGCCTTTTTTTTCATAAAATGGTTCCAGATGGATGTGAGCATGGGTGACACCGTGCTTTCTTGCTAAATACTTCTCAATTCTTTCCGTAATTTTATGGCTATGTTCAACGGTTAGATGAGCATCTACAAGAATTGTCAATTCAAGCAGTGCTTGACTGCCATGAATTCTTCCTTTTACGTCCACAACTCTCTCTACTTCCGAGACATTTGTAATCGTCTTTTTAATCATTTCTAATTCTTCTTCATCAAATGCATCTGTTAATGTTAGTGTTGCATCTTTAAATATGTCAAAAGCCGTTTTACAAATGATTAGTCCTACAAGTGTTCCAGTGAGCGGATCTAACCAGTAGATACCGAACTGTGCGCCGATAATCCCAATAAACGCTCCGATACTAACAAGGGCATCTGACCGATTATCCTGGGCGACAGCAAATAATGCCTGACTGTGCAATCGTCTTGATAAACGCAAGTTATAAAAGAAAACGATGAGCATGACAGCCGCTGAACCTAATGCCGTCCAAGCAGTTAGCATGCTTGGCTCTTCCATTTCAAAGGTTATAAATTTCCTTGCAGTGTCATAAATTACTTGAATCCCAATAAACATCATAATAAATGCTGCAAAGAGAGAAGCGACCGTCTCTGCACGATAATGTCCATAACGGTGGTTATCATCAGGCGGTTTTTGGGAAATACGTAAACCAACAAGGACCGCAACCGAAGCAATGACGTCTGTCGTATTATTTAATCCGTCTGCTCGTAAGGCAAGCGAGTTACCGAAGTTGGCAATCCATAATTTAATAATGGCGAGCGTAAGATATGTGATGATGCTTATCCAAGCACCTTTTTCGGCAAGTTTTAAGTTATCTGCATGATTCATGAAGTTGTCCTCCAATTTGTCTCGTTTCAATAGTTTACCAAACGGGATTCGTGTGGGTCTAGAGAAAAAGAAACGCATCAAGCTATCACTATTGGTTGGTGGGAAGGAAGTTTCACTTAGTAAACAAAACAAATCTGTTGCTTTTATTCGGAAAATTTAGGATAATAAAAGAAAGGGTAAAGGGGGCAATTCCAATGAAAAAAGAAAAAGTATATCTGCAATTTTTCAGATACAGTGGAAAGCCAGTCCAAGCTAAAAAAGAAATTCCTTATGAGATCCGTTTGCAAGCCAGATTAAATTTGGATGCAATATGCTTTAATTACAATCGTGCCAAATTGGAAGACGCAATAAACAAGGCACTCGAAACGGACGATATAAAAACATTTAAAAACTTAAGTGAAGAATATAAACAATATATTTGGGAGTAATACCGTAAGCGTTTGAGGACCTACAAACTAAAAGGAGCGTGAAGTTTGGCAGTCCCTGCGCTCTGAAGCTAGCTGCAAGCAAAAAGTTTACAATCATTGACTTTACGTTAAATGGTTGTAAATTTTTTGCTGAATGAAGCCTGATTCGTAAAATCTTTGCTATGCTTGTGGCTAAAGGGGGGCTATTAGGTGGAAAATAAAAAGAAATTACAAAGAAGCTGGATGATGTACGATTTTGGTAACTCTGCATTTGCAACAACCATTATGGCAGCAGTGCTTCCTGTCTATTATTCTAATGTAGCTGCAAGCGGGCTTGAAGAAGGACTTGCAACAAGCTATTGGGGCTATTCCCAGTCTATTTCTGTTCTATTTGTAGCTGTTCTCGCACCGATATTAGGGGCGATTAGTGATTTTTCTGCAGCGAAAAAGAAATTTCTGCAATTTTTTGCTTTTATGGGGATTATCGCTAGTATCCTACTAGCATTCGTAGGAGAAGGCGATTATATACTTGCATCTATCTTATTTATTGTCGGTTCAATTGGATTTTCCGGTGGTAACATATTCTATGATGGATTCCTTCCTGAAGTCGCAGAGAAAGAGGAAATGGATCGGGTATCTTCTGGGGGCTTTGCTTATGGATATATCGGAGGGGGCGTTCTCCTTACGATAAATATTTTAATGATATTGAATCCGCATTGGTTTGGTTTAAAAGATACGGTGATTGCAACCCAGTTATCTTTCGCTTCGGTCGGTATTTGGTGGTTATTATTTTCTATTCCATTATTCAAGAATATTAAAGAAGAGAAAAAGGTTATCGTAGAAAAAGATAAATCGTATATTGCCATTGGATTTTCCCGGGTAGGGGATACGTTCAAGCAAATTAAACAGTATAAGCAAGTCTTAATTTTTTTGCTTGCCTTTTGGTTATATAATGATGGAATTTCTACGATTATGCGAATGGCGACAATTTATGGCGCTGAAATTGGCATTGCAGGGAACGATTTGATTGTCGCTTTATTAATTACGCAATTTGTCGGTATTCCCTTTACTTTTTTCTTCGGTTGGCTCGCCTCAAAGATTACGGCTAAGCGTGCTTTATATATTACGCTCGTTACGTACATGGTGATTACTGTCCTTGGCTACTTTATGACTTCAGCATTTCACTTCTATGCGTTAGCAATCGCTGTTGGAATGGTGCAAGGCGGTGCACAGTCCCTTAGTAGATCCATCTTTGGCCGGATGATCCCGCAAAATAAACATGCAGAATTCTTTGGTTTTTACGGGATCTCCTCCAAATTCGCTGCTATTTTCGGACCGTTCTTGTTTGCTTTTATCGGGCAAATTACAGGCAATAGCCGCTATGGCATTCTCTCGCTCATATTCTTCTTTATCGCAGGGATTATATTATTGCGATTTGTCGATGTCGATAAAGGCATTCAAGAGGCCCAGCAGCAAACAGGACTGGAAGGCAAAGTTGAAGTAAAACCTAAATGACATACCCTAATCAAAACTTGCACTTTCATACAGCGTAAGTAATTTGCGCATTCTCTTGAAATACTCTCTAATCACCGTTCAGTTGCCCGGTGGCCGGATACGCATCCTTGGGCACTGCCGGAGCTTCTCGGGCTACCCGCCCTGCGGGGTCTCCAGGCTCGTGCTGTTCCCGCAGGAGTCACCGTCCACCGGGCAACTGAACTGGTAGAGATGATTATTATTAATAGCATTTATTCCAGTGCCATTTTACGATAAAATTATATCTTTGGAATAATAAACCGTGATCTCAATAGGGCCTTTCCTAGGAGCAGTCCAGACACCTCGAGACTCCTGCGGGAGGATAGGCCTGGCGAGACCCCACAGCGCGTTAGCGCGAAGAGGCTTGCCGGCCGCTCAGCAGGTGCGAGAGGTGTCTGGACTGCGGACCTCCAGTAGAAAGTTTCAGGGTAAGGCACACTTACGCTGTATGAAAGTGATATGTGATTCTTCCAAAGTTATACAAATCAAACAGACTGGGACTC
The DNA here is from genome assembly GCF_021556485.1 of Oceanobacillus alkalisoli. Lineage (GTDB taxonomy): Bacteria > Bacillota > Bacilli > Bacillales > Amphibacillaceae > Oceanobacillus > Oceanobacillus alkalisoli. Next base: position 68,356 of record NZ_JAKGBW010000002.1, read on the forward strand.
AAGGGTCCCAGTCTGTTTTGGTTCTACACAATTGGTTCGCTATATTTATTTTCCAACCCGAGTTCAAGGGGTTTCCCCGTATCATATGAAATATTTCCAATTAAACCTTTTAGTTTTTCCATGGAATAGGAAGCACCCTTTTCCCAGTAGTTTAATACTTCCGTTATAATATCGATACCCTCCACACGGCTTTCATTATACAGTTCAATAAAACTTTTATTAGATGGTTCATTCGTTGCAGGGTGGAACCATGTCGTATGGTTTAAATTTAAATAATCGACATCATCATGAATTGGTTGGTGGGAATATGCGGAGATTAAATTTCCAAGTATTTTATTTTTAATGCCAGATGGGTCTGACAGAATTTTTAGAGCAAGCAGCATGTCTCGGTATGCTTTTTGAATATAGGTATCGTCAGTCCTACTTAAATTTGGGTAATGTTCATTGATGAGTGTTGCCAACAGCCTCGTAATCCGTGCATCAAAATTTCTTCCAATGTCAATTTCTTTATAGACAGGATTTTTCCATGTTTTTAAATTATGGTATTTATCCATCATCAATGTATCAATTTGAATTTCTAGACGTTGGTGGTCATTACCTTCGTAACCTGCCCGGTAATGGATATAAGGGTGCGTATTGCGGTCAAGTACATGATGGGTGACAAAGCCGATAACAAAAGCTTTTACCTCATTGCTATTATTTTTCGCGGCTTCAATCATATCGAGGAGGAATATTCCACACTGACTCGTATGCAAGGATGCGCCGACTTGATGAACCGGTTCATTCTTCACCCACGGCCAAAAGTTATAATAGAAAAAAGGATCTGGTCCTTGAGCGCCTAACCTCATATAATTCTCAATCTGCTGTGAGAATGGGTGTACATTTCCAACTGTATCCACAACCTCTTCACAAAAGAGAATATGCGTCCATATATTTGGCATCGTGATTTCCTCCTTTTTAAAAATAATCATTTTCTTTTAATGAATTTCATAATACGTATTTAATGCTTCACCATCACCATATGTAGTTGAGTTGGTTCGTTCCCAACTACATATGGTGATGGAATAGCCGACTTTGGTAATTATGAAATTCATTCTCTTTGTATATTATATAGGAAAATCTCGTTTTTTTACGCTTGTGGTAGTACAATTTTGTGTCATATAGGATGAAAGCGTGAACGATTAGTAAAGAAGTGTAGTTTCCTGAAGAAATTTGATACAATATAGGTGGTATCATCATAATACAGGGAGGAACTCGAATTGGATTATCGTTTGGAGAAAGATACAATAGGGGAAATTAAAGTTCCGGCAGATAAATTCTGGGGAGCGCAAACACAAAGAAGTAAACAGAACTTTCCAATTGGTACAGAAAAGATGCCAAAAGAAATTATTCAAGCTTTTGCTGTATTGAAAAAGAGTGCAGCTAAAGTAAATAGTGCGCTCGGACTGCTCGATGCAAAGAAAGCGGATGCGATTGAGCATGCTGCAGATGAAGTGCTTGCAGGCCGGGTTGATGAACACTTTCCATTAGTCGTTTGGCAAACTGGAAGCGGTACCCAATCGAATATGAACGTAAATGAGGTGCTTAGTTATGTCGGTAATAAATGGCTAGAAGAAGAGGGAAGCGAATTACGACTTCACCCAAATGATGACGTTAACAAATCCCAAAGCTCCAATGATACATACCCAACAGCGATGCATATCGCCTTTGTTTTAAAGCTTGAGGATCATGTATTACCGGCTGTCGATGTACTGAAGAAGACATTAAAAGAAAAAGCAGATGCATTTACTGATATTGTAAAAATTGGGCGAACGCATTTACAGGATGCAACACCACTGACACTCGGGCAGGAAATTAGTGGTTGGCATCGAATGCTTGAAAAAGTAGAAAGTATGATTAAGAACAGTATCCCAGAATTAAAAGAATTGGCACTAGGTGGAACAGCAGTAGGTACTGGACTGAATGCGCATCCGGAATTTGCCGAACGGGTTGCAAAACAAATAAGCGACTACACAGGGAAAGATTTCGTAACTGCTAAAAATAAATTCCATTCTTTAACAAGCTATGATGAAACCGTATTTGCTCATGGTGCTTTAAAAGCGCTTGCAGCGGATATGATGAAAATTGCAAATGATGTGCGCTGGCTCGCAAGCGGTCCGCGTTCGGGTCTTGGTGAAATTACGATTCCATCAAATGAACCGGGAAGCTCAATTATGCCAGGTAAAGTGAATCCGACCCAAAGTGAAGCAGTAACAATGGTCGCTGCTCAAGTAATGGGGAATGATGCAGCGGTAGGTTTTGCTGCAAGCCAAGGAAACTTTGAACTTAATGTTTATAAACCGGTAATCGCTTATAACTTCTTACAATCGGCGGGGTTGCTCTCGGACAGTATTGTATCATTCAATGATCGTTGTGCTATTGGCATTGAGCCAAATCATGAAGTGATTAATAAGCATTTAAATGAGTCGTTGATGCTCGTTACGGCATTAAACCCGCACATTGGCTATGAAAACGCAGCGAAAATAGCAAAGACTGCTTTTGAAGAGAATGCAACATTGAAAGAAACAGCAGTTAAATTAGGATTATTGACGGAAGAAGAATTCGATAAATATGTTGTTCCGGAAGAAATGACTTATCCGAAATAACCTTATGCTTATCAAACGACCCTGCTTCACGGGATGAAGCAGGGTCGTTTTTTTGGTTTACAGCGAACTGGAATCATAGCTACATTTTACCAGTGAATTTTTGTCATAAGATTAGTTGTTTTAGCTGACAATAGGATTACAGAAGGAGGTGAAAGTCCGATGGCTAACAACAACTCAAACCAATTAGTAGTTCCTGGTGTACAACAAGCACTTGATCAAATGAAATATGAAATTGCTCAAGAGTTTGGTGTTAATCTAGGAGCAGACACAACTTCTCGTGCTAACGGTTCCGTTGGTGGAGAAATTACAAAACGTCTTGTTCGTACTGCACAGCAACAGCTTAATAGTGGCGGACAATAACAAAAGTAAGTAAATAGTGGGCAGGGAGCGATTGCCTGCCCACATCTATTTTATAATACTTTACATATCCAACATCGCACACTGAAATAACGAAGTCATCCTTTGAAAACCGTTGACTATGAGGGCTTGGTAAGGTTAAATTGCCTTGATTTTTTAGGTGAAAAAATTTAGATTGCATAATAAAAATTTAATTAGTTTAATGAATTTCATAATACGTATTTAATGCTTCACCATCACCATATGTAGTTGGGTTGATTCGTTCCCAACTACATATGGTGATGGAAAAGCCGAATTTGGTAATTATGAAATTCATTCAGTTCATAGTATACATTCCCTTTTTCATTTGATATAGTAGGGCTTAACTTACTATATGGGAGGCAAGATGATGTCTAATATTTATGATTATGCCTATAGCTTAGAAAAAGCAATACGAGAAAGTACTGAATTTCAAAGTTTAAAATCAGCATATGAAGCTGTAATGAATGATCCAGAATCCAAGCAAATGTTTGAAAGTTTCCGGGATACCCAGTTGAACTTACAAGAGAAGCAAATGCAAGGCTTGGATATTACCGAAGAAGAAGTGGAAAAAGCCCGTAATGTAGTAGAGCTTGTTCAAGATAACCCAACAATTGCTAAATTAATGGAAGAAGAACAGCGTTTAAATGTTATTATCGGCGATATCAGCTCGATTATTACCAAACCATTAGAAGAAGTTTATGGATTTAACCAAGACGAGCATTAAAAATTTGTATGGAGGAAAACTCACAGACTGATATCTGTGAGTTTTTTTGATGTGGAAAATTATACTAGCATTGATCTTGGGATGCTGCTTTGTACGTCGTGAACCGGGTGCATGCGCATTGGTTTTCTTTAACGATGGAAAAGAATGAGTTTTGCTTCCGGGCTGACGCAGCGGTGAGTATGTTCGGAATAACCATGTTCCGCAAGTTTTTCTTCACCGATTCTCTTTGCCCGTTCGTCATTCTCAGCTATAAATGATTCATCGAGTAATTTTTCCCCGTCTGGGTTGAACACGGTCAGAAAGTATTCTCTCATATGTTATGCTCCTCTCTGTTTCTTGCTTTCATTATAATTCATTACTCGAAATTATGCGAAAATAATTACGTTCATAAAATAACCGAAACCATTACCTAAAGAAAGCCGTAGTATAGCAGAGAAAGGGGATAAGAGAATGACTTTAATTATCGATCATGTTACGAAACGATTTGGTGAATTTACTGCAGTCAACCAATTAAATTTAACAATACCGAAAGAAGAAGTGTTTGGATTTCTCGGTGGAAATGGTGCCGGCAAAACAACGACGTTCCGGATGTTACTCGGATTATTGGATAAAACGGAAGGAGAAATAACGTGGAACGGGGAAACGATTGATTATAATACAAGCAATTTGATTGGTTATTTACCAGAAGAACGCGGACTTTATCCAAAGTTAACCGTGAAAAATCAAATTACATACTTAGCAAAACTTCGTGGTATGGAGAAAAAAGAAATATTGCCAGAACTTGAAAAATGGCTCGATCGTTTTAAAGTACCCGAATATATGAATAAGAAAATTGAAGAACTTTCGAAAGGAAACCAACAGAAGATTCAATTCATTTCAGCGGTTATCCACCAACCGGAATTGCTTGTTTTAGATGAACCGTTTTCCGGGCTGGACCCCATTAACGTAGAGATGCTGAAAGAGGCTGTACTTGATTTAAAAGATCAGGGAACAACAATTGTATTTTCGTCGCATCAGATGTCCCATGTAGAAGAGCTATGTCAATATCTTTGTATTTTACAAAAAGGGAGGCCGGTCGTGCAAGGGGCGTTGCGTGAGATTAAACGGTCATTTGGTAAGAAAAATTTACGGATTAATGCCGATTTCTCACTTGAATTTTTAGCGGAATTTCCAGGAGTTGTGAAATATCGTCGAGTAAATGATGGATGTGACTTACAGATTTTAAATGAAGATGTATCCCAAGATATATTTCGGGAATTGCAGGGCAAAGGATTCATTCGTAAATTCGAGTTGGAAGAACCTTCTTTAAATGACATCTTTATTGAAAAGGTAGGTGCATCTTATGAATAAGTTTTGGATTATTTTTAGCCATACGTATCTGGAAAAAGTGAAATCAAAAACCTTTCTTATTACGACAGCTCTCCTATTATTAACTGTTGCCGCTGCAGCTAACTTCCAGACGATTGCTGGGTTCTTTTCCGGTGAGGATGAAGAGAGGGATAAAATTGCAATCATTGATAACTCGGACCTTTTATTTGGACCATATAAACAAAGCGTAGAGTCTGCGAATGATTCATTGGAGCTGATTCCATTCACAGATTTGGAGGAAGCTGGAAAAACAGCAGTTCAAGAAGAGAAATACGCTGCTCTCGTTGTTATGGATATGGATGCTGATGCTTTACCGGAAGCGACGTACTTTGCGAATAATATTACGGATTCCTCGACTCAAGCGGATCTCGAGGAGCAGCTTCAATATATGAAAGTTGCGATGTCGATTGAGCAAGCTGGATTTGATGAACAGGCGGTGCAGGAGATTTATGCGCCGGTGAACTTTGAAACGGTTGCCCTTGATGAGGATGCGAAAACATTGGAAGAAATGTTCCAGGCGCAGGGAATTATCTATGTCATGCTTTTCTTCATGTATATGGTAGTTATATTATACGGACAAATGATTGCTCAAGATGTTGCGAATGAGAAATCGTCACGGGTGATGGAGATTTTAATTTCAAGTGCGTCACCAGTAACCCATATGTTTGCCAAAATATTCGGAGTAGCGTTAGTCGGCTTAACGCAGATCCTGTTACTGGTCGGTGTTGGCTACGCACTCATTAGCAGCAGGAAGGAAGAATTAGTCGGAAGTTTCCTTGATACGGTTGGTTTAGTTGATATTCCGGTTGACTTAGTTATCTATGCCATTATTTTCTTTCTGCTTGGTTACACTTTATATGCAACTTTGGCGGCGATGCTCGGTTCACTTGTAAGCCGCTCAGAAGATGTAGGGCAATTGCTCATGCCGATGATTATTTTGATTGTTATTGCTTTTCTCGTTGCTATGTACGGGTTAGGTGCACCAGAATCAAGGATTGTAACCATTTCTTCTTTTATTCCATTCTTTACGCCAATGGTCATGATTTTACGAATTGGGATGCTTAACTTGCCACTCTGGGAAATCGGATTATCGATTGCGATTTTAATTGTTTCAATTATCATCCTTGGCTTGATTGGAGCAAGAGTATACAAAGGCGGCGTACTTATGTACGGAAGAACAGGCTCTCTCAAAGATTTCACAAAAGCAATCCGCCTATCAAAAAAAGAAAAATAATTCCAAACTGGGACATGGGGTCAGAGCCTGTGTCCATGTCCCACTAACAGAACGTGCATTCTTATTCCGGCTCTGTTAAAATGGATGTATGATGAGGGACGGAGGCGGAGTAATGGATCGTGAAGTGACGTTTATCCATGCGGCTGATTTGCATCTTGATAGTCCATTTAAAGGTTTAATGGATATGCCAGCCGATTTATTTGAAGAAATAAAGTGGAGCACCTTCCAAGCGCTCGAGGAGCTTGTTCGGGCTGCGATTGACAAAGAGATAGATTTTGTTCTCATTACCGGTGACCTTTTTGATAATGAAAAGCAAAGTCTGAAAGCGCAAATCCGGTTGAAAAAAGCTTTTGAACAACTGAAAGATCAAGGAATTGCTGTATTTTTAAGTTATGGCAACCATGACTTTTTAAAAGGAAACATCCACCAAGTGACCTATCCGGATAATGTACATATTTTTCCGGATGAACAGGTGCGTGACCTAGATTTTTATAAAAACGGAGAGCTATTGGCTAAAATTTATGGCTTCAGTTATGAAAATCGCGCAGTTATTGAAAATAAGACAAGTGAATATATCATAGAAGACACCAAAGTACCATTCCATATCGCAATGCTGCACGGAAGCATTAAGGGAAATGAAGAACATGATACTTATGCACCTTTTCGGCTTTCCGAACTAACGGAGAAGGATTTCAAGTATTGGGCGCTTGGTCATATTCATAAGCGCGCTGTATTGCAAAAAAATCCATATATTGTCTATCCAGGAAATATCCAAGGAAGGCATCGGAAAGAAACAGGAGAGAAGGGATGTTACCTCGTCCGTTTAACGGAGATGGAAACGACGCTTGATTTTATCCCATTAAATAGAATAGAATTTTATCCCTTGAAGATTGATGTATCGGAATGTGTTGCAGCTTATCAGCTTGAAGCGATTATCATGGACAGCTTAAAAAGTCTCAAGGTAACGAGGCCACAACTTCTAGACCTTACGCTTCAAGCGAACGATACATCGCTCAGAAACTGGCAAGCGAACGGACAATTAGAAGATGTACTGGATATAATAAATGAATCCATCTCGCAAGAACAGCTTTGGCGTTATATATTCCATGTACAATTGGATATAAAAGAAAGACTTGAACCGAGTGAGACGAGCTTTGGAGAACATTTTATCGATGAGCTCAAGCGAAGTTTTGCGGAAAATTCCGGAATAGATTACGTAGAACAACTTTATCAGCACCGCCAAGCTCGAAAGTATTTGGATCTACCTTCTCAAGAAGAAGTATCTGGTTGGAAACAAGAAGCCGAGGCAAGGCTGTTTGATCAATTACTGGGAGGAGGAAGGCGATGAGATTCATTCGTGCTAAGCTATTCGGTTTTGGAAAGTGGGTCGATAAGGAATTTGATTTTAATGCAAGTCCACTCTTTATTTACGGTGAAAATGAGTCGGGCAAATCAACACTTCATCAATTTATTCTCTTCATGCTATTTGGAATGCAGCCGAAAGAGCGGAAATTTTATCAACCGAAGACGAGCAGCAAGCTAGGTGGTCATTTGGTAATGGAAGTTCCAGAAGTCGGTGTCTTTACGATTGAACGCTTTGGTGATTTGCATAATGGGAAAGCAGTGTGCCACGCTGCCTCAGGCGAGACTTATGACGAGGCTTGGTTAACAGAACGGTTGAAAGGGATGAACCTGTCCACCTATGAAGCGATATTTTCCTTTTCGGCACTTGACTTGAACGCAATTAAGCAAATGCAGGAAGAAAATCTTGGTGACGTATTACTTAGTATCGGACTGACCGGCTCCAGTAATATTTATCAGATTGAAAAGCAATTGGATAGTCGTCTCGGTGAGTTGTTTAAGCCATACGGGAAAAATCCGGAAATCAACAAGCAACTGCAAGTTGTCCAGCAGCTAGGGGAGAACCTAGCTGCTGTTCAAAAGGAAGAATCTACCTATCGTAGAAAAGTTCTCGAATCTCATGAATTAGAGGAAACGTTAGATAAACTTAAGCAGCGGCAAGTTAATCTGACAAATGAAATGCGATCGGTCACAAAGAAACGTACGGCGTTACCTGTTCTTAAAGAATATCAGCAATTAAAAAGGAAACAAGCGCAATATGAAGCAACCTTCGAATTTCCTGCAAATGGTATCGAGCGACTTGAAAAATTGCACGATGCAATGCGACCACTTGAAAGTGAGCTTGCTGTACTGGAAAGTAATGAAGAAAATTACCGTTATAATGCTTCCCAACTAGAAGAAAAGCGCTTGCCGGAATCAACGCTTGAATTATTAAGGGAAAAACAGCGGAATAAAAGCGTGTACACTGAACTTAAAAATACAAAAGAAAACTTGCAAGAGAAAGAAGCAGAAATCACGAAAGAAATTACGAACGGGCTTACCGACTTACAATTAAAGCTTGCTGATACCGAACTTCAAGAGTTAACCTTGCCCTTCTATATTGAAGAAACATGGAAACAGATCAAAGAAGATAAGGAAAAGCTGGAACAGGAAAGCGTCAGTCTTGAAACGGAGAAAAATGGATTATTGGAAGAAGAAAACTATTTGCAAGCTAAATTGCGTGAGATAAAGTCCAAGTTTTTACCGGAAAGAGAAGTAGCCGAGCTGCGGCGAAGACTAGAAGAAGGTAAAGAACAGGAACAACTGGAACGTTTGTATGAAGCAAATATGAAACAGCAACAATTTTATACGAAAGAGAAGAGGCAAAAAAGCAAACGGGTGAAACAATTTTTCCTCATTGGAATCATCTTTTCTATTCTTTCGACATTTCTTGCGTTTAGCATGGACATGTCCTATCTTTATGGTGTTGCTCTGCTTCTAATTCTGTTTGCGGCGGGACAATATCTATTTCATAAACAACATATCAAAGCGATGGAAAAACTTATTCAATCCCCACCAGTACTTAAGCAGAGAGAAAAATTGTCAGACGAGGAAATGTACCGCTTGGAAAAACAGCTTGAAGCAGAAGATGAAAAACGGCGGGAATGGAAAGCTTTACAAGCAGATATTCAACAACAACAAATTAGTATCCTGAAATGGGAAGAAAAAGAGCGTATTTATTTAGAAAAAAAGAGACGCCTCCATGACCAAACGGGGGAACAACTTGTGTTATATCCATTTCTTGAACCGATTAATAGCAGTTATTGGCCGGATTATTTTAATCGGATCAAAGAATTACTCCGTCAACACGAAGAAAGGGAGCGCTTGATAAAAGAAGTGAAGGAAAAACGTATGGATGAGGAGCAAATGGAACAAGAAACGGTTAAATTTCTTCATAACTTCGGTAAAACTTCGATTCAATCACTAGCTGATGGGTTTCTATTCATTGAGCAAACAATAGAAAAAGAAACAGAACTAGAACATCGACTCAGGCAAATTGGTGAATTAATCGAGCATGTCCAGGAACAGAAACAGGATATGCTCAAGCGAATCGCCTTGCATCAACAGAAAATAACGAAACTTTTACAAAAGGGTCAAGCAGCAACCGAAGAAGAATTTTACGACCGAGCAAATTATCTTACGGAAAAAAAGGAGCTTGAAGCAGCTCTGGAAGCGAATGAGCACAAGTTGGACACAATCTTCCCTTCACGTTCTTGGGAGAGAATCGTCGAAGAAGAGCTCGATCCATTTAGTTTGGAAGAGCGTGAACAAGAGTTAGAACTCCAAGTTTCAACAGTGGATGCCGAAATCGACCATACTCAACAAAAGCTTACCGAAATAAATCTGGATTTAAAGCGACTTGAAGGCTCGGATGCTTATTCTTCCAAGTTGCATCAATTTGAAATGGAGAAGGAAAAATTACGTCAGCTTGCGAAAGAATGGTCGATTATCAATATGCAGAAAGAAATTTTAACGGAGACGAAGCAACGTTATCAGGAAAAGTATCTAGCGAGAGTAGTGGAAGAAACAGCTGCTATTTTACATACCATCACAGATGGACGCTATACGAACGTTTTTGCACCAAGAGGGAAAGAGACCTTTCAAGTTATGTCAGCGGAGGGAATACGTTTTAATGTAAATGAACTCTCTCAAGGAACAATGAACCAGCTATATGTTGCCTTGCGTTTTGCTGTTAGTAAGATAATGACAGAGAAACATCAGCTGCCTTTTATTTTAGATGATGCATTCGTTCATTTTGACGAATTGCGTGTCAAAAGAATACTTGATGTCCTAAACGAAATTGCGCAGGGGCAACAGGTCATCATGTTTACTTGTAAATCCGACGTGCGTATGGCTTGTGAAAAAGAGAAACTTCCAATTATGTACGTCTAAACTTATGTTTGTGGAGGGACGAAGATGAATGAGCAACAAGACTATTTCTACGGGGTGATTCCGGTTGAAGTACAAATGACGCCGGAAAGGAAAGAGCAGATACTTGAGCAATATCCGGCTCCTGCTTTACCTGATGAGGGGGCGACATTTGAAATCGACCAGGAAGAAAAAGGGAACAGCGTTTCTTTACGGCTCCTTTTAAATGAAGTGAAAGTACAGACGACGAAGACAAACAACCAATTTTTAAAAATGACATTCAGCAATAATGCAGGGAATATCAATGCAAAGATGTGGGATAATCAAGGTGCTGTTGAGAAAAATCTACCGCTGCTCGAAGCGCATTCTATATTTGATGTGGACGCGGTCGTTGATGAGTTCCGCGGTTTTAAATCACTTACGGTTAAACGGCTTGAGCCTTGTGAGGGTGAAATTGACCCATTTTCCTATTTGCCTTATACGAAACAAAGTATAGAAGATTACACGATTGAGATTTTCTCCTATATCGATGAGCTGTCTAGTCCGTATCGCGAATTTTCCTTAGCTGTCATCGATCAGTTCTGGCAGGAATTTTCCATTAGTCCTGCTGCAAAAGGGTTTCACCATAATTATCTAGGTGGCCTGTTGAAGCATACGGTTGGTCTCATGCGCTTTGCACGTTATATTCTGAAACAGGAAGAAAATTCGTTTCAGGCAGTGATGAAATTAATTCAAATCGTGGAAAAAGCTTATAAACAAGAGCTATGGGCAAACTATGAGGCTACGGATAAATGGGTGCGACCGGTTTGGCAAGATGCAATTGATCATCTCTATCAAATGCTAGCTGGGATGATGGAACATAAAGAAGAAGTTCCAAATTATAATGCACTGCTTACTAGTATTCTTTTACATGATATCGGGAAAATGCTGGAATATGATTTCGCCGGTAAAAAATATGATGCATTCAGCTTCCTTTATCCTACAGCTGACAAAAGCAGTTTACAAAGTAGAAAACAGACAGGAATTACAATGGATGAACTCGGTTTGATGGTTGGTCATATTCCATATGGTACACTCATCCTTACGAAAATGGTGGAACAAACAGGAACGCCTTTTACAATAGAAGACATCCACCTCCTGTCCCATTGCATTCTCTGTCACCATGGTTTGCCGGAATGGGGAGCAAGTGTCAAACCGCAGACAATAGAGGGCTATCTGATTCATATCGTAGACTACTTGGATAGTAGATATGAGAATACCGAAACAGTGAAATAGTAATCCCTTTTCTTGTTTTAAGAGGAATGTTTCCCCTCTGTTATTCATATTGTTAGATAGAGACATTTGGACAAGGAGGGGGAAAGATGATAATTGGCGGCGTTCCTTTATGGGTATTTATTGTCATCTTATTGATATTCTTCAGTGGATATATGGCTTTTCGCACGATGCAAGCAGATAGGAAAACCGATCAGGAATTTATCGAAAGAGAAGGCGAGATATACATGGAGCGTATGAGAGAGGAAAAAGAGAGAAAAGCACTTCGGGAACAGGAATGAAGAAAAAGCTACTTTCCAAAATGGAAGTAGCTTTTTCTTTGTTTTACCCCTCTGCGCCTTCAGACTCTTCAGGTTCTTCGGGCTCTACAGGCTCAAACATATCTTCAAATTCACTAATTTTCACGTTAACATCTGCTTCTTGAAGCAGACTGTCGATTTTCGTAGCTGCTTGGGACATGTCCATTTTCGCAATCTGCAGTTCTCGACGAATATCTTCTTTAACATCCTCGAGTTCTTCAACATCTTCCACGTCACGAATATCATTTACTTTAATAATATGGAATCCATATTCTGATTGAACAGGCTCACTAATTTCGTCAACTTCCATGTTAAAAACAGCGTCTTCAAATTCAGGAACCATGCTGCCAGCAGAGAAATAGCCAAGATTACCTTCATCTTGAGCGGATCCATCCGTTGAGTACTCCGCGGCCAACTCCCCAAAGTCCTCACCATCGTCAAGCTTTTCTTTCACTTCATTCGCTGTTTCTTCGTCTGCTACAAGGATATGCTGGGCATCAATTTCAATTTTTGAGCGGTCATAGTGCTGTTCAATTTCTTCATCCGTAACTTCAATATCCTCTGCTAAGGCTTGTTCTTGCAGGAGACTCAGATAAAGGACGTCAGCATAATCTTCTTCACTCTGGAAGCCGCTCTGCTGCAGAACCATATCAAAGTTCTCGCCAAATTGCTCTTTGGCGGTTTCAATTTCTTCTTCAATCATCTCATCTGAAACTTCGTATTTATCCTCTAAGACCTTAACGGTAACTAATTCTCTTAATACTTCTTCCCCGTATCGATCTTTCAATTCCTCATAAAAATCTTCTTTCGTTATGTCCCCTGCACTTGTTTCCACTACTGCTTCCGAATCATCCCCACTGCAGGCTGATAAAGTAAGGACTCCAGCAGTCACTAGTGCAACTATGGCAAATTTCTTCATATTGAACACTCCTAATCATTATGTCTTTGCAATTTAATGAATTTCATAATACGTATTTAATGCATCACCATCACCATATGTAGTTGAGTTGGTTCGTTCCCAACTACATATGGTGATGGGAAAGCCGACTTTGGTAATTATGAAATTCATTCAATTAATCACATGTTTAAATATATCATATATTATGATGAAAGAAATAGTAAAACAGCGAATACCTCATAAATACCTTTAAACTGCCACATTTAGAATCCGAAGATAAGAACATACGAGCATGGTGACCATAATCATGTTGATTACTTTATATACCCGCTTTGATTTCAATTCGTTCAATTCCATCTTTCGGCAGAAGTTATACGTCATTGTATTGAAAATTAACAAAACGATAAAAGCAAAAAAGAGATAAAAAATAAACAATCAAAGCCCCCCTGTATCTTTCCAAAATCTATATCCTCTACTGTACCAAATAATCGAATAGCTGAACAGTCTCAAGCGAAGTCGTAAGTAAAGAATGAATGTATTCATTCTTCTATCCAGAGAAATTGTATGATATGATTTACATACTCAGCTAATTTAAGATAGGTGTGTAGCGTCAGGAGGTGGAGTGGAAATGAAGGATGACAGCGGGACGATAACTTCTTTTCAAATTCAATTACTTTCACGAATTATTGATATGAATGAATATCCTTTTATAAAATTGGTGATTGAACATAATATAAGCGAAGAAGAGTATGATGAATTATTTTCCCTTCTGAAGCTCCAGCAGGCTGTGTATGAGGAACAGAAAGAAGAAGGTTTATTAGATTTCAGTTCGCTCCTCATGGAATTTGCCGGGTTATTAAATGAAAAACTGGACCCAACAACGACGATTCACGCCCTCCGCCGAGAAAGATATTTTCCGGAACTAATGGATGAATACATAAAAATCTTAAAAGAATCATAAAAAAACAGGACGCCGTTTATAGCTCGCGCGACCTGTTTTTATCATGCATGAACGGTCTGTAACACCCTCACCTTTACATGAGGGAAGCCCAACATGTAAGGGAGGGGGATAAACAGTCCGTAAACCCTTGATTCTGTTCAACTAACATTCAGTGAGGGAGGTAAGGCTCCCCTCCCTGAATGAAGTTTCGCTTTATTAAATACTTTTCACTTTATCTTCAAGGTCTTTTAAGCTTGCTTCGATTTGTTCGAGATAATGGTAAATTCCCTCTTGGTGAGGTTCGACGGTTTCTTTCCACTCTTCCACCGATTTTTTCATTTCATCTGTTAATTCTTTTACAATTACAACTCCTTCTTTAGAAGTTTCACGAAGTTGACTTTTTAAATTATTGATCAGATTCAACATATCAATGAACTGATCTTTCAGGCGGTTCCTGACATCACGACCTGATTCAGGAGTACTGAGTAATGCTGCTGAGGCGCCAATTGCGCCACCAACAAGGATTCCAAGAACTATTGATTTACTTGACATAACAGATCTGCTCCCTTCTGCTTATACTGCTATTTTTCACTATTCCCAGATAAACGAAACATGGAAATAAGTTTTCTACTTCCATTATAACAGATTTAATACCAGGTGCTAATTCTTTCTATAAAAAAATCCTCTAATCGAAATTAGAGGATGTCTGCTTATGATACAGATACAGGATTGGTCCGTCTGAAGATACCTTGCACAATCGGATAAACAACTACCATAATTACGGTATTCACTGCCATTGCAGGAAGAACAACAAACAGGAAGAGGGAAATTAATCCGCCTTCTGGAATACCTGCGATTAAAGAAATGACTGTAACGAAAATTGAACCACTGATCAATGTTCCAATTCCTGCAAGTGCAGGTGCTGTAATGTTCTCGTTTAACCGACCCTTTAATGCAAGGAAAATCGCAAGAACGATAAATGCAGTGATTGGTTTATCGATGACGTTCGCAATTTGACCGCCAGGTGCTCCGGTTGTTAGTGCTGACATGATCCCTGTTGCTAAAGAAAGCACAAGGACGTATTTCGGTTTCGGGAATAAGAAAATCCCGAGAAACATCATGGACAGCAGCATATCCGGCTTCACTCCGAAAAACAGCGGTGGAATAATTGCGTGTAATACCGCTCCGATACCTACAAGCAACGACAATATAACTAAAATTTTAACTTTCATTCTAAATCTCTCCTATTCTCTTCTCATCTAAAGTTTCCAACTGTACACTCGTTGTCAGTTGCGAAACATTACCCCTATTATACCAGAATTACGCGGAAATGGACAGAGGAAGTTTTTATACAATTCCGTTATTATTTTATCCCGGTGTAGCCGTCCGTAAAACTCCCACTTCAAACCTCCAGGTCATGTCGGAAAAGTTTAGGTGGAGATAACGAGCGGTTTTCACCCCGATTCTTTCAACTAACACTCAGTGGGGAAAGAGAGCTCTCACTGAATAGTTTCACTTTATGTTCCCGCTTATTTCGCCCGCGATTTGTTGTAAGTCCTCGCTTGTATATTGATCATCATGAACCGTCCATCCTAGATCATATCCATCGCCTTCACCATAACGGGGAATGAGATGGAGATGTAAATGGAATACCGATTGTTCTGCAGCAGCTTCGTTGTTATTTAGCACGTTCATTCCTTTTGGCTTATATGCTTCTTTAATCGCATTAGCAATTTTAGGAATGCGCTCAAATAACTCTCTTGCTACCTCTGGTGTGGTTTCATAAATGTTTTTCGTGTGTGTCTTGGGAATAACCAATGTATGTCCCTTCGTTACTTGGCTAATATCTAAAAACGCATAGACATGCTCATCCTCATATACCTTTGCAGAAGGGATCTCACCTTCAATAATTTTACAGAAAATACAATCCGCATGACTCATAAAACCTTCACTCCTTCTATGTATTCGTACATCCATTGTACCTGCTAAGGCGTGAAAATTCAAAAATTAAAAGCAGCTTTTATGTCAAAAAAATAAACAGGACTGGTCCAAGGGGGAGAACCAGCCTGCTTTAAGAAGACAGCGAGATACAACATGCAGCAGCTTACTAGTGGGGAAGGTAAACGAAACTGGAGTGAAAATAGCTCGTTCACACAAATCATTTCTTAAAAATTAACAGGATTAATTTTTAAGGAAAGAGTAAGGATTTAAAAAGCGTTTCTGCAAGTCATCGTTATTTGTGCGTAACACAGAACCAGGCATTTTTAACACCTCACTTGTGATACATTCAAATTACTTTCTGTATCTTGCTGTCTTCGGTTTTTATTTTGTTCCGTTTCCTGATTCTTATTCATCCAAACGAAAAAACCTCATCTTTTTTCACAGCCACAAGCAGAGATTGCTCTCATACAGCGTAAGTAATTTGCTCATTCTCTTGAAATGCTCTCTAATCACCGTTCAGTTGCCCGGTGGACGGATGAGCATCCTTAGGCACTGCTAGAGCTTCTCGGGCTGAGCACTAAGGGGTCTCCAGGCTCGTGCTGTTCCCGCAGGAGTCACCGTCCACCGGGAAACTGAACTGGTGGGAATTATTAATATTAATAGCATTATTCCAGTGCCATGCCGTGATAAAATTATATCTTTGAAATAATAAACTGTGATCTCAATATGACCTTTCCTGGTAGCAGTCCAGACACCTCGAGACTCCTGCGGGAGGCCGGCTGAAAACGGTCACGTCCTGTGACCAACACCGGCATTAGAACTTCCTGTTCGGAGGTAGGCCTGGCGAGACCCCGCAGCGCGTTAGCGCGAGGAGGCTTGCCGGCCGCTCAGCAGGTGCGGGAGGTGTCTGGACTGCAGACCCTCCAGTAGAAAGTTTCAGGGTCAGGCACACTTACGCTGTATGAAAGTGTGAGATAAATGGAGGAGGGGCGCGGTATATTTTGGCAAGCGATTGTAAAGATGATAAAATTAATTGAAAGTATGAAGGAGGTTGACTCACGTGGATTCTTTATTACATATTGAAAATGTACATGGCGGATATACTCATAAAAACGTTTTACACGGGATTTCCTTTGACGTGTATCCAAATGAAATCGTTGGATTAATCGGACTCAATGGAGCGGGAAAAAGTACAGCTATTAAACATATAATCGGTCTTATGCAACCGAAAAAAGGAAAGATTGTTGTAAATGGAAAGACGTTTCAGGAAAATTCGACAACTTACCGTGGCCAAATGGCATACATCCCAGAGATGCCGATTCTTTATGATGAATTAACGTTATATGAGCATTTGCGACTTACAGCGATGACTTACGATATACCGGAAGATGTATTTGAAAAAAGATTGGATCCGTTGCTGAAGGAGTTCCGCATGGAAAAAAAACTAAACTGGTTCCCCGTTCATTTTTCAAAAGGGATGCGGCAAAAAGTAATGATCATGTGTGCTTTTTTAATTGAGCCACCCCTATATATTGTGGATGAGCCGTTTGTCGGTCTAGACCCGCTTGGGATCTCCTCCTATTTACAGTTAATGGAAGATATGAAAGAAAAAGGTTCCGGCGTGTTGATGTCGACACATATTCTTGCTACGGCCGAAAGATATTGCGATCGTTTCATCATTATCCATGAAGGCGAAATCAGGGCATATGGCACGTTGGAGGACTTGCGTCAAAGTTTCGGAATGCCCGGAGCAACATTAGATGATTTATATTTACGTTTAACGAAGGAAGAGGATAGCGATGTTTGATTCTCATGCCTTTTATAAAAAACGGCTAGCTTCTCATATGAAAGAATTAGGGCGTTATACGCGTTATATTTTTAACGGGCATATTGCCTTTGCATTATTCTTCTTCATTGCTGCGGTTGCTTATTATTATCAAGCGTGGCTTGCTCAGCTCCCGGAGAATTTCCCGACTGCTGCTATCATCGGTATAGCATTTGGGCTTGTTGTAAGTTACAGTCCGGTCCGAACCTTACTGCAGGATCCGGACCTTGTTTTCTTGCTTCCCGCAGAAGAGAAGATGAAGCCGTATTTCCGAAATTCAATCATTTATAGCTTCGTCATTCAACTCTATTTAATCCTGCTTGTTGCAGCGGCATTAGGTCCGTTGTATACGGCAAGTTATCCAGGAAGGGAAGGGAATGCTTACTTACTTACCATCGTTGTTCTGCTTATTTTTAAAGTGGCTAACCTCCTTGCGAACTGGTGGATGTACCGGACTAGGGACAGCAATCACCGCCGCTTGGAATTATTGGTGCGCACCGTGATGAATATTCTTGTCTTTTATTTTCTGATTGCAGGTGAAATGCTTGGTGCCTGTATCGTGACCATTCTTTTTGCAGCACTTTTCCTTTACAATTATTTCTTAGCGGCAAGACAAGCGGGATTAGTTTGGGACTTATTGCTGGAAAAGGATCAGAACCGTATGCAGGCGTTTTACCGGATTGCGAACATGTTCAGTGATGTTCCGCATATTAAATCAAGTGTAAGGAAGCGGCAATGGCTCGTATCGCTCGTCACAAAAAACATTCCTTTTGAAAAACGGCATACCTTTGATTATTTGTATCGGATTACATTTGTGCGAAGCGGGGATTATGTTGGAATGTACGTCCGGTTAATTATTATTGGCGGATTGTTCATTTACCTTATCCCAAATATTTGGGTGAAGCTGTTATTCGTTATACTGTTTCTTTATATGAGCAGCTTCCAGATGATGACCCTCTATCAGCATCACAGGACGATTATGTGGCTTGATATTTATCCGGTTGAAAAAACGGACAGGCAGCACTCACTTGTGAAATTAATTTTTCAGCTTACGATCTTCCAAACGATTCTTTTCGCTTGTATTTTTATACTGATGCAGGAATACACGGGTTTTCTCTTCGCAATTGTTGCAGGAATAGTTTTCACCTACGTATTCGTTAACGGCTATGTCAGAAGAAAGTTAACTTAGATTGGGGATTGCTGATGAGAGCTAGAAAGAATATTTTGCTGCTTATCTTTATTGTTTTAATAATTATTACAGGCATTTGGGTGTTACAACTTCTAGAAGGGAATATGCCTTATGTTGACCAAGCTACAAGAAGATTTGCAGATTTGCTTGGACAATCCTTTCTTTTGGAGCCGTTTCAGTTCATAACACACCTCGGCTCCAGCTTCTTTTTGTATCCATTTGTCGCTGTTGTTACGATTTTTTTATTTATTTGGTTCAAGCACTGGCTGCCAGCGGTCTTCTTCGGTGGCGGGATTTATCTAAGCCACAAGATAAACCATGGAATCAAGCTCTTGATTACGAGAGAGCGACCGAGTATTTCCGTAAGCCTGAATGCGGAAGGGTATAGTTTCCCGTCCGGACATTCGATGATATCTCTTGTTTGCTACGGGTTACTTGCCTATTTCATTACTCGAAAATTAAAATCAAAAAGGTTAATTTCAATGGTGCAAATCGGTTTTGCGGTTCTGATATTTCTCATTGGAATCAGCAGATACATTATTAATGTTCATTATTTAACTGATGTATTAGCCGGTTTCTTTTTTGGATACTTGCTGCTTATCGGTTTGATTTTCCTATACGAAAAGTTGATGAAAAAAATTTCTTCTTCTAAAAACGGAGAGATAAGCAATTAGGTCAGTTCACAGATAAAAAGGCGGCAGAACGTAGACTTTGCCATCTATTTCTATGTGGATCCGTTGCATTAACTTTACGAAATAGTCATAAACTTCAAGACTTAGAAATTGTATTTTCATTTTTTCATTCGTATAATGAAAAAGGAAAAGAAACAGAGAGGACCCAAATTATGCAAACATTGTCGAAAAAAGCAGAGAACCTTTTGCTGATCATTTGGGTACAAGCTTTTGTAGCTACTACTGGGAGTCTATTCTACTCGGAAGTGATGGGATATATTCCTTGTGAGCTATGCTGGTATCAGCGGATTTTAATGTACCCGTTAGTCATCATTTATGGACTGGCACTCTGGAAGAAAGATGTAAAAATGACATTGGCAGGATTGATATTAAGCGGGATCGGGATGTTTGTCTCCACATATCATTATTTACTGCAAAAAGTTCCAGCTCTTCATGAAGTTGGTGGATCATGTAGTGGTGCTGTACCATGTAATGCAATTTACGTAAATTATTTAGGTTTTATTACGATTCCATTCATGGCTGGTGTAGCTTTCATTGTGATCTTTGTATTACATCTGCTTTTGGTTAAAGAAATGAGGAGGAATTAATTCGAATGGGTAAGAAAATTACGATTATTGTTTCGGTGATTGTAGTATTATTTATAGCGCTCTTCTTTGCGCTCAATTATAAAAATAACAAAGCGCTTGAAGGGGAGAATCCATATGGAACGAATGACCTTGATCAAGCAACGATTGACCAATTGGATGATCCATTATACGGCAATCAAATTTTGCCGGATGATTTGATGGAACAGGTGGAAAGCGGGGAGCCGACAACGGTCTATTTCTACAGTCCAACTTGTGTATATTGTCAGCAGACAACGCCTTATCTTGTTCCGTTGACGGAGGAGATGGATGTCGATATGAAGAAATTGAATTTGCTTGAATTTGGTAATGAAGCAGCGCCATTTGCCATCCGTTCTACACCAACACTTGTGTACTATGAGAACGGTGAAGAAGTTGCACGTC
The DNA here is from genome assembly GCF_021556485.1 of Oceanobacillus alkalisoli. Taxonomy (GTDB): domain Bacteria; phylum Bacillota; class Bacilli; order Bacillales; family Amphibacillaceae; genus Oceanobacillus; species Oceanobacillus alkalisoli. Next base: position 89,037 of record NZ_JAKGBW010000002.1, read on the forward strand.
TCGAAGGTCAATATCCGGAAGAGCAATATGAACAATTCTTTAATGAATATGTTCATGCTACGGAATAAACAAAAAGGTTACGAGCTTAATGTTGGTAACCTTTTTTATATGGAACAGCCTATCACTTTCATTCAGCGTAAGTGTGTCAAACTCCGAAATTTTCTACTGGAGGTCCGCAGTCCAGACACCTCTCGCACCTGCTGAGCGGCTGGTGAGCCTCCTCGCAGGCAAGCCTGCTGCGGGGTCTCACCAGGCTTACCTCCGAACAGGAAGTTCTAATGCCGGCATTGGTCACAGGACGTGACCGTTCTTAGCTGGCCTCCCGCAGGAGTCTCGAGGTGTCTGGCCTACTCCAGGAAAAACCTAATTTGGAACGCTATTTATTATTCCAAAGATATAATTTTTTCGTGACATGGCCCTGCAATAAATGGTATTAATAATAATCATCTCAACCAGTTCAGTTGCCCGATGGACGGTGACTCCTGCGGGAATAGCACGAGCCTGGAGCCCCCTTAGTGCTCAGCCCGAGGAGCTCTAGCAGTGCCTAAGGATGCGCATCCGTTCACCGGGCAACTGAACGGCGATTCAAGCTCCGAACTAAATGAACGTGCAAAACACTTTCGCTGCATGAAAGCAGTCTTTATTTAGGTTGCAAAGTAGTGCAGGTTATTCTTCTTCCGCATACATATCATACGTCGCGATATAAGCATTTTTAAAAAAGTAAGAAGCTGATTTCCCGGTGTCAAATTGATGGGCCTCTTGGAATGTATCGGATGATTTCCAGTCTTCAAAGTCTTTTTTCGAAGCCCATTGGGTAAGTATGACATATGTGCTCCCTTGATAAGGACGCAATACGCGGAATGCTTGAAAACCTGGCATCGCTTCCACGGCCTGTTTGCGTCTTTTGAACCGATCTTCAAATAATGCATTGCTCTCTTCATCGACCGGTACATTATTCATCACGACATAACCAGTCTCGCGAATTTCCCCCGCTTTTTCCAGAATTTCATATTTCCGGCCCGCTTGAAAAATCTCTTCTCTAGGATGCTCATAGTAGAGAAGTCCACCCGCATTATTTTTCATGAGTTTCAGCTCTAGTTCTTCATGTTTTTTTTCGATTTTCAACAAAAAGTCAATTGTCCCGTTTGTCATATAAGCATTCAAAACAATTCCCCTTTCCATATCTAGTCTATATCTTTATTCTACCCTAAAACCCGTTTCTGTACGCAATAAGAAAGATTGCATGAACGACCTGTAATACTACCACCTCTAAACAGGAGGGAATCCCAATAGGTAAGGTTGGGGAATAGGCAGTCCGTAAATCTCTGATTCTGTTCAAGGAATATTCAGTGGGGGGGGGAGGAGCCCGACTGAATGAAGTTTCACTTTATGCATGTAGAATATTGTCGTATAATGCAGAGATAGAGGTGGAATAATGGATAAACCGAATCAAATGAAGTTGAACCTGAAACTGAAATGGATTGTCATTAGCTTCATTTCCATTATAAGTTTAGTTTTGGCTGGTTATGCTATCATTATCTATTTCGGCAGTCAAATTGTCGATGATAATGCTCTTATCCTTGCAGAGACGACAACAATTGAAACGATTGATGGTGAGGTGATTGCAGAACTTTACCAAGAAAACAGGGATTATATTTTGCTTGATGATATACCTGAACATGTGCAAGAGGCCTATATAGCGATTGAAGACAGAAGGTTTTATGAACACTCCGGCATTGACATAAAATCAATCATGCGTGCAGTGTACCGGGATATTATTGCCATGAGCAAGGTAGAGGGTGCGAGCACGATTACACAGCAGCTCGTAAAAAATCTCTTTTTATATAATGATAAAACATGGACTCGTAAAGCAAAAGAAGCGTCTGCTGCGATTTACTTGGAAAGGAATCTGTCAAAAGAAGAAATTCTAGAGCTCTATCTGAATGAAATTTACTTCGGTCATGGTGTATACGGGATTGAGAAGGCTGCAAACTATTACTTTTCAAAACATGCGAGCGAACTATCGATCGGAGAAGGCGCATTGCTTGCTGGATTAGCGAAGGCTCCAAATGGGTATTCACCGATTGACCACCCGGAAAAAGCGCTCGAACGAAGAAATGTTGTACTTGGCACAATGAAAAATGCCGGTATGATCTCCGCAGAAACGAAACAAATGGAACAAGGAAAAACACTTGGTTTACAACTCGAAGAATCAGCTAGCACGCCATGGGTTGATAGTTATGTCGACTTGGTCATTAAGGAAGCCCAGGAAAAGAGTCAGCTTCCGGTTGATGAACTAAGAAGGGGAGGGTATCGGATTGTTGTTGGTTTAGATGAAACAATCCAACAGAAGGCTTACGAAATGTTCGAGAAGGATGATTATTTCCCTGGAAATACTTCTGACGCAGAAGGAGCCTTTGTCATGATGGAACAAACTTCAGGTAAAATAATTGCTGCAATCGGTGGTAGAGATTATACTTTCGGTGACTTGAACCGGGTTACGGTTAATCGGCAACCGGGTTCAACGTTCAAGCCACTAGCCGTCTACGGGCCAGCGCTAATGCAAGAAGATACCTTTACACCGTATTCGCTTCTTCCAGATGAACAGGCTGTGAATGGAGATTATTCTGTTGCCAATGTCGATGATATGTATCAAAAGGCAGTCAGTATATATGACAGCCTCGTCGCATCAAAGAACGTTCCAGCCGTCTGGTTACTTAATCAAATCGGTATTCCTTATGCGAAAAGCTATTTAGAAAAAATGGACATGCTGATTGAGGATCAGGACTTAGCAATTGCACTTGGCGGGCTTCATGAAGGAGTTACACCACTTAATCTTATCGAAGCATACCGGACATTTGCCCAGGATGGAAAATTCATGAAGGCTTATACAATTGAAGGAATTTATGATCATAACGAATCGCTTATTTATGAAAATACTTTAGAAGAAAGAGAAGTATTTACGCCGCAAGTTGCCTGGAATATGACAGAAATGCTTATGAAGGCAGTGGATGCACTACCAGAGGAAGCTGGAACGTATTCGAAGGCGCTTGCCGGGAAGACCGGAACAACCCAACATCCCCAAGTAGAAAATGAAGTGAAGGATGCTTGGTTTGTCGGATTTACTCCAGAATTTGTGCTGGCAGCTTGGACTGGTTATGATAAATCAGATGCAGATCATTATTTAACAGGTGGAAGTGTTTACCCGACCAGGCTTATTCAAGATATATTGACAGAAATCGACAAACTACATCCTTTAGCTGAAACGTTTGAAAAGCCGGATACAGTGGAAGCACTTGCTGAACCAGTACAAATTGCTCCGGTAACGAATGTTCAAGCAGCGTACGAATGGGGTGGACTTTCTCTCGTGAGGGGAAAAATCAGTTGGGATCCATTGCATGATGACCGAGCTGTCTATCGGGTTTATGAAGAAAGAGATGGAATTGATAGACGGGTTGGGGAAGTACAGGGTGAGAGTGAGTATGTGATTGACCATGCATTGTTTAAGCATAAAAAATATTATGTAGTCACTTATGACCCGTTCACAAAGCTTGAAAGCAGGAAATCAGAAACAGTTATTTTGAACTAAGATTTTAGACAAATTAATGACATTCATGTTTTATACTATACATGCTTATTAATAATCGTTATAGTTTAAGATGGCGAAAGTGATAATGATAAAAGGATGAAATAAATGACGAAAAAGATGAATGACACAATTTTACAAGCATATCGCGGAAAAGAAACAAGTTACACACCTGCCTGGTTTATGCGGCAGGCAGGGAGATCTCAGCCAGAATATCGGGAAATCAAGAAAAAATATTCTCTATTTGAAATCACACACCAGCCTGAGTTGAGTGCTTATGTCACGAGACTGCCAGTAGAAAATTATAATGTGGATGCAGCAATTCTTTATAAAGATATTATGACACCACTCCCAGCATTGGGGGTTGATGTAGAAATCAAAGCAGGTATTGGTCCGGTCATCGATAATCCGATTCGCACATTTCAAGATGTGGAGGCACTAGGAACGATCAATCCAAGTGCGGATATTCCTTATATTCTTGATACGATTCGCATTTTGACAGAGGAACAGCTAAACGTTCCGCTAATTGGCTTTAGTGGTGCACCCTTCACATTGGCAAGCTACATGATTGAAGGTGGACCATCGAAAAATTATCACGAAACCAAAAAACTCATGTACCGCGAACCGGAAACATGGTTCCTGTTGATGGACAAATTGGCAGACATGATTATTACATACGTTGAAGCCCAAGTGGAAGCAGGGGCTCGAGCAATCCAGCTTTTTGATTCTTGGGTAGGATCATTGAATGCCCCGGATTACCGTGTGTTCATTAAACCGATAATGACGAGAATCTGCAGTGAATTACGGAAGCTCGACGTTCCACTTATTATTTTCGGAGTAGGTGCTCGTCATCTCTTGCTTGAATGGAACGATCTTCCGGTAGACGTAATCGGCCTGGACTGGAGAACATCGATTACGGAAGCAAGGAATATGGGTGTAACGAAAGTGTTGCAAGGTAATCTTGATCCCGTCATGCTTTTAACCGAATGGGAAAATATTGAGAAACGCACGAAGAAAATCTTAGATGAAGGCCTAGAGCAAGGCAAGCATGTCTTTAATCTCGGACATGGTGTAACGCCGGAAATTAAGCCGGAAACATTGAAAAAACTGACAAAGTTAGTTCATGAATACAGCAAGCGTTCTTAAAAATAAATGACGCAATGAATATTAAAGATGAGGTGTTTTAAAAATGGCAAAAAAAATAAAAGGCTTATTAGTAATGGCATATGGGACCCCGACAAAAGAAGAAGATATTGAACCTTATTACACACATATCAGACACGGCAGAAAACCAGAGCCGGAAGCACTTCAGGATTTGAAGGAGCGCTATGAAGCAATTGGCGGCGTATCCCCGCTTGCGAAAATTACAGAAGATCAAGCGAATGGCCTATGTGCCAAGTTAAATGAAGTACAAGATGAAGTGGAATATAAAGTATATATCGGACTGAAACATATTACACCATTTATTGAAGAAGCTATAGATCAAATGGCAGAAGATGGAATTAAGGAAGCTGTTTCCATCGTCTTGGCCCCACATTATTCTACATTCAGCATTAAATCATATAACGAGCGGGCAAAAGAAGAGGCAGATAAACATGGCATAACGCTTGCTTCTGTTGTCGATTGGTATAACGAACCAGGTTATATCAAGTTCTGGGCAGACGGTATTAAAGCTATTTATGATGAGCTGCCGAAAGAGGAACAAGAAAAAACGGTGCTGATCGTTTCAGCTCATAGCTTGCCAGAGAAAATCATCCAATCTGGTGACCCATATCCGGAACAGCTGGCAGAAACCGCGAAGCTTATTTCTGAAGCTACCGGAATTAAAAATTATGAAGTAGGCTGGCAGAGTGAAGGGAACACTCCTGATCCATGGCTCGGGCCGGACGTCCAAGATTTAACCCGTGATTTATACAATGAAAATGGCTACCGTTCCTTTATTTATGCTCCAGTTGGATTTGTTGCCGATCATTTGGAAGTTTTATATGACAATGACTACGAATGTAAAGTCGTTTGTGATGAAGTAGGTGCGAACTACTATCGTCCGGAAATGCCGAACGTTGCACCGTTATTCATCGAAACATTGGCAGATGTGGTGTTGAAAACAGAAAAGCGTGACGCGCATGCGTAATATTGTAATTATCGGCGGCGGTATAACAGGTTTATCCGCCGCCTTTTACTTACAGCAAGAAAGTAAGCGTAAGCACGAACCGATCAACCTCAACTTGATTGAAGCAAGTGAGCGGCTTGGCGGAAAGATAAAGACGATGAAGCGCGATGGGTTTACAATCGAACAAGGTCCTGACTCCTTGCTCTCTAGAAAACCAGCCATCGTCCGATTGACAAGGGATCTTGGATTAGAAGATGAAATGATTTTTAACGAGACAGGCTCGTCTTTCATTCTCGTTGATGGAAAGCTTCACCAAATGCCAGCTGGTACGTTTATGGGAGTTCCGAAAGAAGAGCAAGCAATTATGGATACGGGAATCTTTACCGAAGCAGGAAAGAAGCGAGCGCTGGAAGAGCAAGAGATTCCAAAGGGCGGGCCAGCGGAGGATCAGTCCCTCGGTTTATTTATGCGAAGAAGATTTGGTGATGAAGCGGTGAACCGTTTAATTGCCCCGATGCTTGCTGGGATTCACTCCGGGGATATTGATGCGATGAGCTTGATGGCAATCTATCCGCTATTTTACGAACTGGAACAGAAGTACGGAAGTGTCATGAAGGGATTACAGCAACATATGTCTAATCGACCTGTCATGAAGGAAAAACGTTCATCCGGAATATTTTTCTCCTTTAAAGACGGATTGGAAACATTAATTCACCAGTTGCATGATAAATTAGCTGAAGATACCGTAAGCACAGGAGTGGCGGCTGAACAGATTGTAAAGACAGACTCCGGCTATGAAATTCACTTAGAATCAGGCGAGAAGCTTGCTGCTGATGCTGTTATCCTTGCAACAGAGCATTCGGCGGTTCCAAAGCTCTTCAACGAACATCATTTTTTACAGGATCTGAAGCAGATTCCTGCTGTCTCAACGGCAAATGTAGTGATGGCGTTTAATGCGGATGCGATTGAAAATGATCTTGACGGGACCGGGTTTCAAGTCGCTCGTGAAGGCGATATTGAAATTACAGCTTGTACGTGGACGAATAAGAAATGGCCTTCCACAACACCGGAAAATAAAGTATTGCTCCGTGTTTATGTCGGACGTCCAGAAAGACAAGCATTCATGAAGTTAAGCGATGAGGCGTTAACGGAACTAGTGTTGGATGAATTGAAGAAAGTAATGACGATAAATGCGGATCCTGAGTTTACAGTCGTTACACGCTGGAAGGATGCGCGTCCGCAATATCAAATCGGTCACCGTGAACTCATTCAACGTATTCGTGATGAACTTTCGACCGAGCTACCCGGTATCCAAATCATCGGTAGCTCTTACGACGGCGCTGGTATTCCTGATTGTGTAGCAAATGGAAAAAAGGCCGCACTCGAAGCTTTGCGATTTTTGAAAAATAATTGATGATAAAAAACATCGGTCAGATTCGGCTCGGTGTTTTTTTATCCGTTGTATTTTTCTGAAAATTGAACTATAATAAAATTAAATATCCTTTCTATCTTGAAGGCGGTGAGGCATATCGTAAATTTTATGGACACGATAAAGAAGTGAATGATCAATACGAATTGAAAATTAAGACAAAATTCATTAGCCATTCCTGCATTATTACGTCACAAGAAACGCTAGATCGTCTGCGTGCTCTTTTCTATGATAAAGGGATTGAACAGGAAGTTACGGAGGTTGCGAACGGAGAAAATTCCGTAGAAAAAAATTACAGCCACTAAAAATCGCCTGGAATCAACAATAAGATCTCAGGCGATTTTTCTATTTATTCATCTTCATAGCTTGCAACTAATTCATCAACCAATGAACCGACATAATCGATCGCCACTTTAATCGCGTCAGGATTGGACATATCAACTCCCGCGAGTTTAATCAAATCAAGCGGCTTCTTCGTGCCGCCAGCCTTTAATACATCCAACCAGCGATTTACAGCAGGGCGCCCTTCATCTTTAATCATCTGAGCAACAGCTGTTGATACAGTGAGTCCAGCGGAATACGTATATGGATAGAGCCCCATATAGTAATGCTGCTGTCTCATCCATGTTAATCCGACCCGATCATCAATTGTAATACTATCTCCCCAGAAGTTCTTGATAACAGCGAGTTTCTGCTCTGTTAAGACATCAGCCGTGAGTGGCACACCATTTTCTGCTAAATCATAGACCCGGCGCTGTAATTCGCCTTCAAGTAAATGGGTGACGAAATTATGGTGATATGTACCAAGTAATTGGGTAATGACCCAGCGCTTCATCCGGACATCTTCTGTTGCTTGCATAAGGTGTTCGGCCAGCAGTAATTCATTTAAGGTGGATGGGGCTTCAATGAAATAAGTAGACGGACGTGTATTCATTAGAGATTGATTTTGTCCAGCCAAATAAAAGTGCCCGGCATGACCCATCTCATGTGCTAATACAAATGCACCACGCATCGTATCGGTCCAGGTGATCAAAATATAAGGATGCACCCCATATGGACTGGAACAGAATGCTCCGTTTGCTTTCCCAATATTATCAGCCCGGTCAATCCAGCCTTTGTGAATCGACTTCTTCATTATTTCATGATACTCCGGTCCCATTATGGAAAGGGCGTCAAGAATAATATCCGTAGCTTCTTCATACGTTGTTTGCGGATTGAATTCCGGATCAAGTGGTGCTTTTAAATCACAATAATGCAATTCTTCGAGACCAAGCTTCTCCTGCTTTAATTTGGCGTAACGCTGCATATGTGGCGCTAATTCTTTTCCGATGATATCAAGCTGATTATGGTACATCTCTTTGGTGACTTGCTGAGGAGCAAGCAGCATGTCGGTTACAGACGGGTATCTCCGGAGCTTTGCCATCGTCACTTGCTTTGTAACCTCCGTTGCATAAACCGCGGCAAATGTATTTTTATAGTTATCTAATGTTTTCGTAAGGGACTTGTAGGCATTCCTTCGTGTTGTTATATCGGCTGAGAATTCATAACGGTCTTCGAATAGAGATTCAGACATTGGTAGCTCGACACCTTCTGCGTTCGTGATCGGCTCAAATTGCATGTCCGCGGTTTTAGCCCGTTGATAAATTCCGTGCGGGGCTCCATGGACTTCACTAAGAGCTGCTAATGTTTCCTCCACTTCAGGTGTGAGCGTGTGGGGTTTATCTTCTAATGTGTCATACAAAATTTTTTCATATACTTTTAATTTCGGTTCCTCTGCTAGAAACTGCTGAACCTTATCACTCGTTAATTCCAGTAATTCCGAGTAGAAGAAGGAAAGCTTTGCATGAGTCTTTGCCATTACACTGCCCGTAAGTGCCGCGTCCCGCTGATTGTCTGGATCGGATCCATCCGCATTCACTTTTAAATTAGAATAGGTCGCTACACGGACTACTTTCTCCCGGTAGCTTTCAAGTGCTGCTAGTGCTCGGTGCAGAGTAGTGGCCGTTTCTGTTACTTTTCCTTTGAAGGCTGTCACTTGTTCTGCTTCTTTTTCTAAGCTTTCGATCCCAAGCTTCCAGCTTTCAGAGGTTGGGAATAGGTCCGTCAGCTTCCATGTCTGTTCTGCCGGTACTTCTTGACGTTTGGCACGTGTATTCGTCTGAATGGTCATTTTCAATTCCTCCTCTTGGTCATTTACTTCGATACTCTAAATAATTATAATACAAATAAAAATGGAAAGATAGGATTTTTCAGAAAGAAAAAAGGGCAGCTGTTCTTATGAACAACTGCCAAAAAGGAGAAATATGGTGTTATACTACAGTTGGAAACTAAATTAAAGTGAAGCGGTTCTTGTCATACAAATGAAGAGCGTGATTATCTTGCAGGATGATCACAGTCATCACAAACATTGCCATAGCAGTCTGCTTTTTCGAAAATATCATGACCGCATTTCGTACATTTTTTCTTTGGTAAACTTTTGAAAAACTCAACTAAACCTAGCATGTGGGTTCCTCCTCGTTTGTTTGTCAATTAATTACCTGTTGAATGTATTGTAATATAACAGCATGTTATTTGTCAATACTGTTTTAATACATTTTTTTAAAATACGTTTGTAATTATTATATAATATGCAGCGGAAACGTTGTTATACTACACGTTTGCCCGATTAATAATTTTTGTATTTATTGCTTTAGATTTTTGTTTCCATTAAAATAATTGTATAGATGTTCTAGAGGAGGCTAGGCAATGAAATTTATTGATAACAAAGGAATTACCGATCCGATGATCAACCTCGCTATCGAAGAATACATTTTGGAAAACTTTGGAGAAACAGATACATACCTGCTCTTTTATGTGAACGGACCTTCCATCATTATTGGAAGAAACCAAAACACGATTGAAGAAATTAACACAGACTATGTAGAAGAGAATGATATTAAAGTTGTTCGCCGACTATCCGGTGGTGGAGCGGTGTACCATGATGAAGAGAATCTGAACTTCAGTTTTATTACAAAAGATGATGGGGAGAGTTTCCAGAACTTCCAGAAGTTCACCCAGCCGATTGTAGATGCCCTAAATGAACGAGGGGTACCAGCTGAGTTACAGGGGAGAAATGATGTTGCAGTTGAAGGAAGAAAAATTTCCGGGAATGCAATGTTTTCTACAAGAGGAAGAATGTTCAGTCATGGTACACTCATGTTGAATTCGAAAATCGAAGAACTGACGCATGCATTGAAGGTCAATAAGATTAAAATAGAATCAAAGGGAATCAAATCGATTCGAAGTCGTGTAGCAAACATTAATGAGTTCTTGGAAGACAAGCTGACGATTGAAGAATTTAAGGAAATGATTTTGAAGCATGTATTTAACGTCGATGATGTTAAAGATGTTCCACAGTATGTGCTTACAGATGAAGACTGGGAAAAAATCCATAAAATCTCCCGAGACCGTTATCAGAAATGGGAGTGGAATTATGGTAAGTCACCTGCATTTAACATTCAGGAAGCGCATAAGTTTTCGGCTGGACTTGTTGACGTTCGCTTAAATGTGAAAAAAGGAATCATCGAGGATTGTACGATTTTCGGTGACTTCTTTGGAATTGGTGACATCAAAGATTTGGAGAATAAATTAATCGGTCTCCGCCATGACCGTAAAACAATTGAAGCAGCACTTGAAGACTTCCCGGTTTCGCATTATCTCGGGAAAATTTCCAAAGAAGATTTCATTAATTTAATCTATTAACCACTCAACTTTCGTATCTCGAAAAATCAAAGCAGTTCAACCTGTTATATTCAATGAATTACTGATTGCTTTCATTCAGCGTAAGCGCAACTTTCTTCTGGTGTCCACAGTCCAGACACCTCCCGCACCTGCTGAGCGGCCGACAAGCCTCCTCGCGCTGAGCACTAAGGGGTCTCGCCAGGCTTACCTCCGAACAGGAAGTTCTAATGCTGGCATTGGTCACAGGACGTGACCGTTCTTAGCCAGCCTCCCGCAGGAGTCTCGAGGTGTCTGGACTGCTACCAGGAAAAACTTAATTTGGAACGCTATTTATTATTCTATAAATGCAATCTTCACACTGATGTAGTGAAGGAATAATTTCTATTTATCATAAACATCTTCACCAGTTCAGTTGCTCGGCGGACGGTGACTCCTGCGGGAATAGCACGAGTCTGAAGACCCCGCAGGGCGGTAGCCCGAGGAGGCTTCAGCTGTGCCCAAGGATGCGCATCCGTCCGCCGGGCAACTGAACGGCGATTAGAGATCTAGCCAAGAGAACGTGCAAAACACTTACGCTGAATGAAAGTGATTGATTTGAGTAAAAAGACCCGGCAAGTATGAAGTGTCGGGTCTTTTTCTGATTAAAAACGAATTATTTAACGACGGAGCTATTGTTTTATTGATTTTTTTCAAAAAATTTGGTTTTTTACCTTTCTTTTTCACTAGGTCTTTGTTATTATGTGTTCAAGCCACTTTCTTTTCTCTCGTGGAAAGGAAGTTTACAATGGAACAAAAGATTTTTACCTCAGCTCATGAAATCAGCCCGGTGACCATGGCTATTATTGCAAGCCGTGATAAAGATGGCAGGCTCATCAGTTACATTCTAGATGAAACAGCAGAGTATGTCAGCCATCTATCCCCAAGTAAACTCATTGATAACGCTTGTATGTTTTTCGGGAGCAGTTTGAAAGGCAGACAGGAGGGAAGCCGTGTCATTAGCGGTTTGACCCATAAAGTACCTATCTCCATTGATCCCGCAAGCGGAATGTACTTCCTGCCTACATACTCTCCGACGAGTCCAAAGTGTTCTTGGCTTTCTCATTCCCATATTGGTGATGTGATACAGTTGGATGAGGGAAACGCTGAAGTGCTTTTTATTAATGGGAAAACAATCACCCTTGACGTGTCTTACGGTTCGTTAACCAATCAAGTGCGCCGAACTGCCCAGTTCCGTTACAAACTGAATAACCGATTACATCATATAGGAAAAGGGATGATAGCTGAAAATCCGAATCCGTTTGATGTGATTAATACTTTTAAGAATGAACGTGATTAGCGTGCTCTTCAAGCGCTAAAATAAGATGCTCTTCAATGATCAACTCCACCTTTTTGCGGATGGAAGGGTTAAAGTAATTCCGTTTTTCCTCCCTACCTTGGCAAAGATACAAAAAGGAGGAGAAGGAATCATTTTTGTTTAGGGTAATGACTTCTATGTTTTGTTTCTTCATCTTGATTCTCAATCCTCTTCGCTCCTCTAATGCTAAAGACTCCATTTTCTTGAATAACTCCAAATAAGGTGTTTTGATTTTAAAAGCTCCTTCACCAACATGCCGGATGTCTTGTCTGATTACAACAATTGCCATCGACAGAAACAGGAAACGGGAAGCAATCGCATATTCTTCTTCCGTAATAAATCGCATGAACCATTCTCCTTTATAGGAACATGTGTTTGCCTTAGTTTATTATACGCTAAACTTGAAAAAAATACTATAATAAAAGAGAAAAAGAAAGTGGCAAAATTTAGCGATATATAACTAGGATATTTTTGAAAGATAATTTAAACTATAAGTTAGGTGTTCATTTATGCTGAGGAGAATGGGCTTACATGTACTTAATAACAACAACCATTACGTTTCAAAACTGGAGAACGAAATTACAAAATGAAGAAATTGATGATTTTATTCAACAACTACTTAATCAGTATGAAGGCTTAGGCCCGTTGCCGGGAATTTTATTGCCTTTTATTGAGGCGCTCTTGCCTTTCTTACCGTTAATGGTATTTGTATTGGCGAATGCTGCTGCATATGGTTTGTTGAAAGGCTTTTTCTATTCCTGGATTGGCGCCTGTGCTGGTGCGATTCTTGTTTTCTTGCTGATGCGAAAATTATCGAATGCTAAATGGGTGGAACGGAAGATTAAACAAAACAAACAAGTCTCCCGGGTAACAGGTTGGGTAGAGCGACATGGGTTCGGTCCCTTGTTTCTTTTACTCTGTTTTCCTTTTTCTCCATCCGCTATTATTAATATCGTCGCAGGATTTTCAAGAATTAGTGCACAACAATTTATTCTGGCGGTCATACTCGGGAAAACGGTGATGATTTTCTCTATCGCCTATGTCGGGTCAAGTATTATGGAATTTGCCAAAAATCCGATGAAAACAATCGTCGTACTCATCGGAATCGGGTTATTCTGGTTCATCGGCAAATACCTAGAGGGCCGGCTCCAGCGCAAAGTAATGGAGAAAAACTATCCAAAACGAACAAACTAAAAATATAGGAGCAGGCTTATATCTCTGGTAAACTAGAGATATAAGCTTTTTGCTTTCTACCCGGGTCCGCAGTCCCGATACATTCACGTATTCCGCAGGCGGCTCACCAGCCGCTCGTGGTAAGTGAGAGGTATTTGGACTGCGGACTCTGAAGAGGATAATCGAATAAACATATTTAAAAATAGATTTTGATTAACAGAGGAGGATATTCATGGGAATCCGTTTTATTACGGGACGTTCTGGAACAGATAAAAGCCAAATCGTCATTCAAGAAATCAAAGAAAAACTGCTGGAAAGTCCACATGGTAAACCGATATTTTATCTCGTTCCCGATCAAATGACCTTCCAACAAGAACGCGCCCTATTTACTGCAGAAGGAATTGATGGAAGCATTCGCGCACAAGTAGCAAGCTTCTCACGCCTTGCCTGGCGCATCTTGCAGGAAGTCGGCGGTGGAACAAGGCAATTCATCAGTTCAATCGGTATTCAAATGATGCTCCGCAAAATAATTGAAGAAAAAGAAGGAGAATGGCATACCTTCAAAAAAGCATTAGAAAAACAAGGTTTCCTGCAAGAACTTGAACGGATGATTACCGAATTCAAACGATATCAGGTTACTCCTGAAATCCTACAGCAAGAGATTGCTGGAATAGAAAAATATGTACATAAGGAGCCGAATGAAGTAAGTCTGGAAATGAAGCTGCGGGATCTGTTATATATTTATGAACATTTAATGGAGCGTCTTGCCCCTCACTATATAGACAGCGAAGATCAACTCCAGCTGCTTGCGGAAAAAGTTGGTGCATCTCGTCTGCTTGAGGATGCGGAAATTTATTTAGATGGGTTTCATCAGTTTACGCCGAATGAGCTTACAGTAGTAGAAGCATTGTTGAAGAAATGTAAGACGGTCACGGTCGTGCTGACATTAGATGATACGAAAGAAGAGCCGGCAGAGCTTGATTTGTTTTACCAAACGAAAGAAACCTATCATCAGCTCGTTCAACTTGCAGAGGCGAATGATATCCCGTTCGAGGAGCAACTGGAATTTTATCCGGAGAACGGCAGGTTCAAGGAGCGGCCTTATTTCCTCCATATGGAAAAATATTTTGACACACGACCTGCTCCCGCTTATGAAGGCGAAGTCCCGATTCAAATTGCTGAAGCAGTACATCCACGGGCAGAAGTGGAAGGAGCGGCTCAAGAAATACTCCGGCTCGTTCGGGAAAAAGATTATCGATTCCGTGATTTCGCCATCTTTATGAGGGAAGCAAATGTCTATCATGATCTGATTGATACAATTTTTGCAGATCATGGTATACCAGTCTTTCTTGATGAAAAGAAATCGATGTTGAATCACCCGTTTATTGAATTTATCCGTTCCATCTTTGATGTTATCGAAGGGAATTGGCGTTATGATGCCGTATTTCGTGTACTTAAAACAGGGTTTGTTCCACCTGCTGATAAGCGCTATCCGCTAACGGCTGATGCGATTGATGAATTGGAGAATTATGTGTTGGAGTATGGGATCCGAACGAGAGAACGCTGGTTCGCTGAGGAGGAATGGGTATTCCAACGATTCCGCGGGTTTGATGAGGCGGGTCAAACAGATAAGGAACTGGAAAAGCAGAAGCGGATTAATCGTTATCGCCGTCAAATTGTCTACTCCTTACAAGTCTTTGATGAAGCGATACGAGAAGCGGAAACCGTCCGTAAGAAATGTGAAGTTCTATTCGAATTGTTTGAACAGGTGCGGGCACCTGAACGACTGGAAGAAATGCGGGAGATGGATGACGCGGCAGGTGAAATTGAAAAAGCGCGGGAACAGGAACAAGTATGGGATGGTGTCTTACAGATCCTTGATGAGCTTGTTGAAATGGCTGGGGATGAAACATTAAGCCTTGATGTCTTCCGCAGTACATTGGAAGCGGGTTTAGAAACCCTTGAATTTGCCCATGTTCCGCCTAGCATGGATCATGTGATTGTCGGAACAATTGACCGCTCCCGGATTGGCCGTGTCCAGGTTGCTTTCTTACTCGGGGTAAATGATGGCGTTTGGCCAATGAAGCCAGCTGGAGAGGGTCTTATCAATGAAAGGGAAAGAGAACTGCTTGAACAAAATGGAGTTCGTCTAGCGGAAAGCAGTGTACGCCAGCTGCTTGATGATCAGTTTTTTATGTATCTTGCATTTACAGTTGCAAAAGACCGCTTGCATATTAGTTATACGTTAAGCGATGAAGAAGGAAAAGGGAAAATGCCGTCCCAGCTTATAACGCGAATGGAGGATCTTTTCCCGGCAACGAAAGAAAGATTCTTACTTCAAGATCCGGATGATCTTGCCCGTGCTGAACGATTTATTACGAATCCGGTCAAGACAAGGGCAGCTTTAACAGCACAGCTCGCACGTTACCGTCGGGGCTATCCAGTGGAAGCTGTCTGGTGGCATGTACTGAATTGGTATATGGAGCACGAGCCGAAGTATGAGACGACTTATATGATCTTGCAAAGTCTCTACTACCAGAACTTGCCGACTGATTTGGCGGAAGATACGATAAAAGAACTTTATCCGAAGCAAGTTAAAGCGAGTGTCAGTCGACTCGAGACGTATTATCGCTGTTCTTATCAGCATTTTGCAAGGTATAGTTTGAATTTGGAAGAAAGAAAAAGGTATAAGCTTGATGCGCCAAATATCGGACAATTATTCCATGAAGCGCTCAAGGTCATTACCGAATGGATTCGACTGGAAGGCAGAGATTACAAGGAACTGACGAAGGAAGATTCTAGCTCATATGCGAATCGGGCAGTTGGTAAGCTTGCTCCGATTTTACAACATCAAATTCTGTATAGCTCAAACCGTTATAAATATATTCAACAGAAATTACAAGAAACAATTGCCAGAGCAACGTTTATATTGAGTGAACAAGCACGGAAAAGTAATTTTTCACCTGTAGGTTTAGAAGTCGCTTTTGGTGAGGGTGCACCATTAAAGCCAATGGTCATGCAGCTGCCAAATGGGTATGAACTTATCCTGCGCGGCCGGATTGACCGGGTCGATCAGGCGAAAGTAGATGACGGGTTTTATCTGCGGATTATCGATTACAAATCGAGTGATCACGGGCTGAATTTAGTTGATGTCTACTATGGACTTGCCCTGCAAATGCTCGCATACCTTGATGTCGTTCTGTCTCAATCGGAAGAATGGCTCGGAATGAAGGCGACTCCTGCTGGTGTTCTTTATTTCCATGTTCATAATCCGATGATTAGTAATCAACCAGATATGGAAGCAAGTAAATTAGAGAAAGAGCTGTTTAAACAGTTTAAAATGAAAGGTCTTTTGCTTCAGGATGAGTCGACTGTCCGAAGTATGGATACAGCACTGGAGACGGGACATAGCGACATGCTGCCAGTTGCCCTCACAAAAACGGGGAACTTTTATAAAGCATCTAAAGTGGCAACAGAAGATACATTTAACGATCTGCAGCACTATATCCACGGTCTGATTGAGCAGGCGGGGATTGAAATTACGACTGGTAAAGTGAAGCTCAATCCGTATCAAGATCAGCAGATGATCGCATGCAGATTCTGTCCATTTCTTTCCGTCTGTCAATTTGATACAGGACTGGAAGAGAACGAGTTCCGCAAGTTGAAGCAGATGTCAGAAAATGAAGTGCTTGAGAAAATAGCAGGGGAGGAGGAACATTAATGGTACAGTGGACAAAAGAACAAGAAAAAGCAATTTATACAGCAGGAACGAACATCCTCGTTGCAGCTGCAGCAGGATCTGGGAAAACGGCAGTACTTGTTGAACGGATTATCCAAAAACTGCTCGATAAAGAAGAACCTGTCGATATCGACTCCTTATTAGTTGTAACCTTTACAAATGCAGCCGCCCAGGAAATGCGTAACCGAGTAGGGGGCGCGCTTGAGAAGGCGCTTGAAGCGGAACCAAATTCCGTGCATTTAAAGAAACAGTTGTCTCTTCTCCAGCGTGCATCAATCTCCACCCTCCATTCGTTTTGTCTTGATGTCATCCGGCAGTATGCTTATTTACTTGATATTGATCCGAGCTTTCGAATTGGTGACGATATGGAGATGGATTTAATTAAACAAGATGTGCTTGATGATTTATTTGAGGATTGGTATGGCGATGAGACGGGAGAAGTTGATGAATTCTTTGCAGTAGTCGATCGCTTCTCAAGTGACCGGAGTGATGTCGATGTCGAAGAACTAATTTTAAAGTTATATACTTTTGCTGTTCAAAATCCGTGGCCGGAAGCATGGCTCGATGATTTAGCGGAAAGCTATCATATCCCAGAAGATTGGGAAGAAGATGATCTAAACTTCCTTCCAATCCTTCGATATGAAATGAAAAATACATTCACAGGTATTCGGGAACAAATGGAGCGAGCGATGGCGATTGCGAGAGAGAGTGATGGCCCCGATGCTTACATTGATACCATCAATTCCGATATTGAAGGTCTACATGGGGCGGAAGAGCGGATGGATTCCTGGGGCGAACTTGTCGAATGGATAGGCAATTATAAATTTGCCCGCCTCTCTTCAAAGAAAATGGATTGCAATGAGGAGAAGAAAGAAGCTGTCAAAGCTTTACGAGATCAATATAAGAAAAGCTTCAGCGACATACAGAAGAAATGGCTAAGCAGGCCTCTTGAGCGCCATATAGCCGAAATGCAGGAAATGTATCCGGTTATTAAGAAATTAACCGAGCTCGTTAAAGCATTTAAGACAGCATTTACGAAGGCGAAGCGGGAGAAGGCACTCGTTGATTTTTCCGATTTGGAACATTATTGTCTGGAACTGTTACTAGACGGGGCTGCAGATGCTGAAACACTCGTCCCGTCTCGTGTTGCTCTTGAGTTTCAAGCTAAATTTACGGAAGTGCTTGTGGATGAATACCAGGATACAAACCATGTGCAAGAAACAATTATCCAGATGGTGAGTAAGCGAGAAGAACCGGGTAATACCTTCATGGTTGGGGACGTAAAACAGAGTGTCTACCGTTTCCGTCATGCGGAACCAGGTCTTTTCCTTGAAAAATATAAACGGTACCGAGAAGAAGAGGCTGCAGGGAAGCGAATTGATCTTGCGAGAAACTTCCGCAGCAGGGAAGAGGTACTGGACGCATCGAATTATATTTTCCGGCAAATTATCGATGAAGCCTTAGGTGAAATTGAATACGGTGCGGCAGCTGAATTGATTTACGGGAATAAAAGCTATGATGATGTGCCGAGCGCCCGTCCTGAGGCGGAGCTTATTTTAATCGATGGAGATAAAGAAGTGGCGCCTCTCGAAGGTGAAACAGAAGAATCAGAGAATTTTCGTGATCTTGAAAAGGCGCAGATTGAAGGCAGGGCTTATGCCGAGCTGATTAAAAAATGGATTGGTCGGGACGGGGAAGCTTTTCCGGTTGTTGATAAAGAAACTGGAGTTCAGCGTCCTGCTCAGTACCGGGATATTGTTATATTACTTCGTGGGATGAAACAAGCTCCGGTTATTGTCGAGGAATTGAAGCAACATGGTATCCCTGTATATGCCGATATTTCGGAAGGATATTTCGAAGCAATTGAAATAAAGATAATGATCAGTTTGCTGAAGGTGATTGATAACCCGCACCAGGATATTCCGCTTGCTTCGGTACTCCGCTCACCAATTGTCGGATTGAATGAAGATGAATTGACGCAAATCAGAATGGCGAATCGGCAAGGGTCTTATTACGAAGCGCTGGGAGCTTACGTGAAAACAAATCAACATCCAGTGACGAGAACGGTGTCAGGATTCCTGCAACAGCTGCAGGAATTCCGGCGTGCTGCGCGAGACGGAGCCTTATCGGAATTAATTTGGGATGTTTATCGCGAAACTGGTTATTATGACTTCGTTGGAGGCATGCCTGGTGGTAGACAGCGTCAGGCAAATTTGCGGGCGTTGTATGACCGGGCGCGCGGATACGAATCAACCAGTTTCCGTGGTCTATTCCGTTTCCTTCGTTTCATTGAACGGATGGAGGAGGAAGGGAAAGACTTAGGAGCAGCCCGGGCGCTAAGTGAGCAAGAAGATGTTGTGCGGATTATGACGATTCATAAGAGTAAGGGACTTGAGTTTCCAATCGTCATTGTAGGCATGATGGATAAACAATTTAATTTGCGTGATTTAAATGAGAAATATTTATTGGACAAAACATACGGATTTGCAACGAAATTCATTGATCCAGTAAAACGGCTGACGTATACAACACTTTTCTATGAAGCAGTGAAAATGAAAAAATTAAGAGAACAGCTTGCAGAAGAAATGCGTGTTCTTTATGTTGCGCTCACACGGGCGAAAGAAAAGCTTGTCATGACTGGTTATGTAAGGGATCTGCAGAAACGCTTGGATAACTGGGATAAGATGCTCGACCATCAGGACTGGGTGCTGCCGGAATATTATCGTCTCGAGAAGAAATCTTATCTCGATTGGGTTGGTCCAGCACTTATTCGCCATGATCAAAATGAGATATTAAGAACGAGAGAACTGCCGGAAGAACTAACGAAGGAAATTCGTGAAGATCGTTCGAAATGGGAAATAACGATTATCCATGCACGTGACTTAACGAACTTGGGAACTTCTGAAAGTGAAGAAAAAGAGCAGTTGAAGCATCATATTGAAGAGTGGAAACCGGTTTCCGTCGCGCGTGACGGACTTCAGGAGTATGTCGATGAACGGCTGCATTATAATTATCCGGATAAGGAAGCAACAATGACAAGGGCGAAGCAGACGGTGACGGAAATTAAGCGTCAACGGGAGCTGTTCAATGAATATGGCTCAGATCAGTTGATATCCGATTATAGACCGCCAATCATGAAGCGGCCGAATTTCCTGCAGAAGGAGCAGACATTAAGTGCAGCGGAAAAAGGGACGGCAATGCATACGGTCATGCAGCATTTGCCATTGACGAGAGCCCTTACCACTTCAGAAATAACAGAAGAAGTGGAGCGGCTCGTGGAAAAAGAAATCCTTACGCGAGCAGAGGCAGATATAATTGATATTGCAGCAATTGAATACTTTTACGAAACACCTTTAGCGACATATATGATGGAGATGTCTGAGTTGTATCGTGAAGTTCCGTTCAGCCTCATGTTAAAAGCAGAAGAGATTTATCCGGAATTTGACCCGGATAAAAATGAAGAAGTACTCATTCAAGGGGTAATTGATTGTCTCATTCCAAAAGATGACGGTTGGATCATTCTCGATTATAAGACAGATACGATTTCAGAACCTATTACACCTGTCTTGGAGGAAAAGCTAAAGAAAAGATACGAAGTCCAGCTTTCTCTCTATCGGGCCGCAGTTGAACGAATCTGGAACCAGCCTGTAAAAGAAACATATTTATACTTTTTTGAAAAACAACTATTCATTCAAGTCTCAGAAGGGTAAACTATAAGTAGAATTGGGACAGGGTGGTACGTGACTATGCGGCTTGCACCGACAAAGGAACAGAATCGGATTGAACATATTGATATAATGAGGGGCTTTGCTATTTTTGGTATTTTCATGGTGAATATCGGCGCTTTTTCCGCCCCTTATTTTATGCATGGTGGCTGGGAAGCTGTTTGGGATACACCACTTGAGCGATTCATTCAAGCGTTTATCGATATTTTCTTCCAAGGCAGCTTTTACACGCTATTTTCGATATTATTCGGCTTCAGTTGGCAGTTAATGAAAGAACGACTGCAAGTGAAAGGAATGGCTACTACACCATTTTTATTTCAGCGACAGCTCGGTTTAATCGGTTTTGGACTCATTCATGCCTTTCTCATTTGGCACGGAGATATTTTACTATCTTACGGATTGATTGGACTTTTCCTTCTTTTATTTATCGAGGTAAAGGAGCGTACGTTACTAGTTTGGGCTGCTGTTCTTTTATTTGGTAGTGTTGCTTTTATTACACCAGGATTATATGCAGTGCGTGATCTTTTAAACAACTCGGATAGTGCAGCAATTAATCAAGCGATAGATAATTATTCGAGTAACGAGCTTTTGCTTATTTGGAAACAAAACTTTCAAGACTGGGCGCTGGCTAATTCGAGTGTTGGCTTCATTTTTCTTATCATGACGCTTCTGCCTTTGTTTTTGCTAGGCATGTATTTAGCGAGAAAGCGAGTATTCCATGAACCGGAAATCGATCAGCCTATACTGAAGTGGCTTTTAATCATTTCCTTCTTATTGAGCCTAATTTTGAAAGCTGGCCCATATCTTATAGGAAACCCTTTATGGTTTACGTATGTGCAGGATAATCTTGGAGGAACGGCATCTGCATTATTTTATATGACAATGATTACACTGCTTGCTCAAACAGCATTAGGAGGGAAACTGATTCGGCCGCTCCGTTATGTCGGGAGAACAGCTTTGAGTAATTATATATTCCAATCGCTCATTAGTTTCATCTTATTTTATGGCATTGGTTTTGGCTTGTATGGTTCTGTAGCACCCTCCGTTTCAGTATTCATTGTCGTCGTTATCTTTTCCTTGCAGGTGCTAGCAAGCAAATGGTGGTTGTCCCGTTACCGATTCGGACCATTAGAATGGGTATGGCGCAGTTTGAATTATAAAGAAATCCAGAGATTACGAAAGTAGAAGGGGAAGAAGCCAATTCAGCAAAATGGGAACACGGTTCACATCAGCCTGTGGTGAAGAAAGCAATAACGAATAGAGAAGAATTTGAATAAAAGTGTCCATTTTGTTAATAAATTGTAAGAGAGATCAATCTACCTTGCTTCTAAAATGAATTCTCTCGCAGAACATGGTATGATGAGGATTGACGAAAACTGAACAAATAGATTGTAGGAGGTAATGATACGATGCTTCATATGCATGTCACGTCTTGGATACTCGGACTGATTTTATTACTAGTTGCTTTATTCCTTTACAAACAAGGGAATGCAAAAGGCGGCAAAATCGTTCATATGATTTTACGCTTATTCTATCTCATCATTATTTTCACTGGTGGGTATTTATTATTCGATGTTTATCTGGCAAACTTTTCAATGCCAATGGGGGTAGAGGCAATCACAAAAGGCCTTGCTGGAATCTGGCTCATTGCAGCGATGGAAATGGTACTTGTTAAAACAAACAAAGGCAAACCAGTTACTGGCTGGTGGGTACAGCTTGTCATCGCACTGATCCTAGTTCTTATCCTAGGATACATCCGTTTACCTTTATCATTCTAATTGTATAAAATGAGTTCGTGGCTGGGACTTCGTCTTGAAGTCCCGGCCCTATTTATTATTGAAGTTTTTTTAACAATTATTGAATAGCGATTGACTAAAATTTATTTTCCTTAATAATAGAACAAGATAGAAGTAATTGAAATGGTGGGGGATAAGATAATGAAAAGAAAACTAGTCATCAGTATAGCAATCCTATTTTCGTTATTCATATACGTGTTGCCGGTTGCAGCGGAAGAAAGACAAATAGAAGATGAAATCATGTATGAAATCATGGTAGATCGTTATAGCAATGGGGACTTTAACAATGATGCTGAAGTCGATGTCGATGATCCCACTGCTTATCAGGGCGGTGACTTTAGAGGAATAATCGACCAATTAGACAATCTCGCACAAATCGGGATGACGACGATTGTCCTGTCACCTATTATGGCGAATATGGAAGACGGCTTTCACGGATATTGGGTAGAAGATTTTACCGAAATCGATCCGCAATTCGGTACGTTTGAGGAATTGGACGAGCTACTGGATGAAGCTCATGAGCGGGATATAAAGATTGTGCTCGAACTTGTTACGAATTATTTACCAGAGGATCATTCCATAGCACTTGATCCTGAACGTGCGGATTGGATTTTACCGGAAGAGGTGACTGGACCGGATTGGACGGAGCGTGTTGTGCAACTCAATCAAAACAACCCGGATGTACAGGATTATTTAATCGATGCAGCTTCGTTCTGGCTTGATGAAACGGAAATCGATGGTCTGAGCCTGCATGCGGTCGATCAGTCGTCAATTGACTTTCTAAACCGACTGACAACAGAATTGAAAGAAAGTCATCCAGATAAATATTTACTCGGAGATGTACTTGACGAAGAAGCTGATATCGCAGAGATTATGGCAAGTACTTCACTGGATGCGATTGATAACTATCAGGTAGGAAAAATGATTTCTGATATTTTCAGTTTGCCGGACCAATCTCCAGTAGAAATCTATGAAGTATTGGAAGAGATGGACGATTTTCAGAGCATCCTTCTCATTGATGATAAGTATTCGAAACGATTCTCTCAGAAATTCTCCGAAAACGGCAGAAATACCGTAACAGCCTGGAAGCTTGCATTAACATATATGTACACAACACCAGGAACACCACTGATTTTACAAGGTACAGAAGTAGGCATGTATGGAGAGACGGCGGAAGATTCGCAGCGGATCGTCCCGCTTAACAGGGGCGATCAGGATTTGACAGAGTTCCATGAACGAATTTCGTCCTTAAGAACTGAATTCCCTTCATTAAGGCGCGGCGACTTTGAATTGGTTGACGAAAGTGATTCCTATGCAGTGTTTAAACGGACTTATGAAGGAGAAACGATGTATATCGGCATCAACAATGGCAGTAAATCAAGCTATATTGATGTTACGGATGTCGGACCAGATATGTTATTCCGTGGTTATATAGAAGATAATCTTGCCCGCCAGAATCCAGAAGATAATTATCGAATTGGAATTCCAAGAGAATCTGTAGAGGTCTATCAATTAATGGATGATGTAGGTTTAAACTGGACGCTCATTATCATGGTTGCGACGATCTTGTTTGGTTTTGTTTTCGTTGTTATCTATTTATCGAAGAAACAGAAAGAACGAGAAAGAGCAGAAGCAAATCAAGGGCTTCGAAAGTGATAAGAAGGAAGAAACGCTTGGAGAACTTTCCGAGCGTTTCAGTGTTTTTCCATTATTTCCTCTTCCCCTCGAACAGGTCGCTGCTGACAGTAAAGCTCATGAGGATAACTCCGATTCCCAATAGAATTGCAGCGATAAGCAATCCTTCCCCGTAGAAAGGAAGCGTAAAAAATCCTGTCCATTGGACGAAGGCTTGTAGGAATAAATAAAGTTCATTCACCATAAATCCAGCAAAGAAGATGCCAAAACCGGTGGAATACAACCGATTCGCCTGAATAATTCCTTGCATTTGGTATTGTAAAAGAATAAAGATACTAATGAAACCAAGCAAGGTAAGATGCAGATAACCGATAATGACACTTCTCGTTGAATTGACGAGTTCTGCTAGTCCAGAGTGAACCAGGCCAAGTTTCAGCGTACTTTTCATGAACAGTAAACCAAAGGTAGCAAGTAGTTATATATTCGGTTGATTGGAAAAGAATAAGGCGAGGGTTCCTGGACCGGAATGGGCACCAATAACAGCACCGACCATTTCAATTACAATGTTTTCTTTTGGTACATCGAATTTTTCTTGAATGAGGGAAGCTAGCTGTTCCGCCCTTTCTAGATCGTCTCCATGGCTAATTCCAATTGTCTGGTTACGGAAATCTTTCCCGCGTTCTTCCATTAATTCAATCATGCGTCCTAAGACTTTTTTCGAACCACGGAGCTTCTCAAGGGGAATCAGTTTCCCATCTTCCACATTTAAAATTGGCTTTATTTTTAATAAGCTGCCGACGAAGGCAGAAGTCTTACTGACACGCCCGCCACGATATAAGTATTCCAAATCATCAACAGTGAAAATATGTTCCATATGATTTGCTTGATGTTCGGCAGCTTCGATGATTTCTGCAAAAGCAGCACCATCTTTAGCCATTTTTGCTATATGAAGGACAACAAGCCCGTAACCAAGTGAAGCACATTTGGAGTCGATAACATGAATGGGTGCATCTGGGTATTCTGTTTTTATCTGATCTTCCATAATTTTTGCACTTTGGTATGTTCCGGATAATTCAGAGGAAAATGATACATAAACAAGCGGCTCATTCTTCTCTGCTGAGGCAGTGAACACTTTTTTGAAAGCCTCTGGAGCAGGCTGGGAAGTCTTCGGGGCTTTGCCGTTCCGCATCTTATCATAGATGGTTTTCGGATCGATTTCTTTTACATCAGCATAATCCTTGTTATCTAAATGAACATTTAAAGGTACCATTTCAATGCCATATTCGATATAATAGTCTTTTGATAAATCACAAGCAGAATCAGCTATAATTTTTACATTCATTTTATCACTTCCAATCTACAATTTGCTTGCCTTCTTCTAGTTTAAAGCGAGAAGGTCATTTAGTCAAAAAGTAGTTGAAAAGTTATGAATTTGTTCTGGTGTAACCGTCCGTAAAACTCCCAACTCAAAATTTTAGGGTCTCCAAGAAAGTTTAGGTGGGAGATAACGAACGGTTTCACCTAGGGTTCGTTCGTTCAACTAACAATCAGTGGGGGATGAAGAAAAACCTTCACTGATTGAAGTTTCACTTTATCAAGCGATTGTTCAAACTATTAAAGCAGGAGGAACGCTCATGTTTATGATGGAAGCTAAACGAATTATCACCGTAATTATTGGTGCATTTCTATTAGCAGTATCACTTAACTTTTTCCTAATCACGGCCAATGTCTATGCAAGTGGCTTTGCCGGTGCAGCTCAGCTGTTGTCAAGCGTCTTTCAGGATTTCCTTGGTATGAATATTGGAACAGGGACATTCCTCTTACTCTTGAATATACCGGTATTCATCTTAGGCTGGTTTAAAGTTGGAAAAGGATTTACAATTTATAGTGGGATATCCGTCGTCTTTTCGACAATATTTCTGGAGTTCATGCCGATTATTGCACTATCAAATGATATTATGCTGAATGCAGTGTTTGGTGGCGTAATTGCAGGAGCTGGTATTGGAATTTCCTTAAAGATCGGTGCTTCGACCGGAGGAATGGATATTATTGCAATGTTGTTATCGCGTATGAATGATAAACCGGTTGGCACGTATTTAATGGCACTAAACGGAATTATCATTCTGCTTGCTGGTGTCCTTTATTCCGCGGAAAATGCTTTGTACACGCTGATTGCGCTTTATGCGACGACAAAGATAATCGACATGATTCATACTCGCCACGTGAAATTGACAGCGATGATTATTACGCAAAAGCCGGAAGAAATGCAGCAGGCAATCCATAATCGGTTTATCAGAGGGATTACATTTCTCCCTGCTCAAGGTGCTTATTCAAAAATAGAGAAGAAGATGGTTTATCTTGTTTTGAACCGATATGAATTATATGATGTTGAAAAAATCATTAAAGAAGTCGACCCGGAAGCATTTACGAATGTTGTAGAAACGACCGCAGTCTATGGATATTTCAGAAAGGATTAGGTAGTATGAAGAAAATTTTATTTGCAGCTGTATTCCTATTGATCCTTGTTGGATGTGGGAATGATAGTGAATCAAACGAGGAAGCAAATACACCGGATAACACAGAGGAAACACATACAGTTGTTTTTCGGAATTTGGACTTGCAGATAGAAGCTAATACTTATATTTTAGCTGGAGAGGTACGAGCTGAGGATGGGCAATTCTATTATCAGCTGGAACAAGGTGAAGAGGAATTGCACTCTGAAACGGTTTACGAATTAGAGGGGGAACCAGGAGTTTGGGAAGATATTGAAATTAGCGGGGAAATCCCGGCATCTGCTTTTGATAGCGAAGAAGCGCCGATTTTGACCCTATACAGTAAATCACCAGAAGGACAAGCACTCCACCCGAATTTTATTCCGATTGATATTGCGGAATAAAAAATAAAGGGAACTTCATAAGTTGAGAAGTTCCCTTTATCTATGTATTAATAGCCGTGTTTTTCTATCATTTCAATGACGTGCGGGGATAGTTGTTCCCATTCTACATCAAAATGCTTATTGACCGTAATAAAGTTTTGATACCCAAAAACATTATCTACACCTTCAATGGTCATCAATTCATTTAGAATATCATATTCACTCGTATCTCCAGGCATCAGCGAATAACTTTTAGTACCTTCAAAAATCATTTTATCCGATGTGAATTTCATCGCGTTTGGGTTTGGAGTACCCTCCATACGAATTGCCATCTCACTCACTCCTCTTTTGTTCATACTTACCCATATAGTAGCAGATATAGAGGAAATTATAAAGCAGAATAGATTAGCGGGTAATGCGATTCACCGCTGATCCACCCGCTAATCATATTATATTTTAAATTACAGCTGCTGGTTATTCGTTAATTGCTGTTCCAGTTGTTCCAATTCTTTTTGTTCTTGTGGAGTTGCTTCCTCATATGCGGCCTGAATCGCATGCTGTACTGCTTCCTTGTCTGCTTCCGTCACATCCTGCCCCATATTCATCATATCCATTATACGTTGTCTAGCTTGCTGGAATCGTGATTGCTCCATTTAAAACCCTCCTCTTGTATGTTGATCTGCTTCTGCTTTTTTGCGTACTTTATCTGTGAAATTTACCTGATATGCTTGTTGTTTCCGTTTATCTTTTTTACCGGGCTGCCGATCCTTTGAATTCCTCAGCTTTCATAACTCCTTTCTATTTTCACTTTTGGCAAATTAAAAAGGGAGGAACGTTTTTCACGCTCTCCTCCCTTAGTATGAACCTTTCTATTTTCACTATACACGCAAGCTTTAACTAGGTGTGTTCACTTTTAATTTTAAATACTCTTCCAAAAATGAACCGATGCCATCTTCTTCATTGGTTGCAGTGACATGCTTTGCGATTGACTTCAGTTCATCGATGGCATTCCCCATCGCCACCCCGACACCAGCATAATCGATCATTTCCAGATCATTGTCTTCGTCCCCGAATGCGATAATCCGGTCTTCTGGTATATCAAAGTAATGAGCGATCTTATGAAGTCCGAC
This sequence comes from Oceanobacillus alkalisoli, assembly GCF_021556485.1. Lineage (GTDB taxonomy): Bacteria > Bacillota > Bacilli > Bacillales > Amphibacillaceae > Oceanobacillus > Oceanobacillus alkalisoli. The sequence goes on from NZ_JAKGBW010000002.1 coordinate 117,309, forward strand.
TGCTTTATTCATTCCTTTTTTAATGATTTCAATGACGTTCCACGGGGCACCCCATTTACGGTGCTCGATCACTTCCGCGTGGTAGTTGTCGAGATGGCTCCTCAATTGCTGTACCTGTTCCTCTTCCGGATAAACGAGGATGGAGGTTGGATCTTCCTCAAGCTTTTGCTTTAAGTTACCAATCACAAATGGGGCTTCGTCCTCAATTTCATCAAAGAAACCGATCAGTTTGCTGTCGAAGGAGTCGATATACACATCATCCAGCACTTCAGCTAAAATATTGTTAACACGTAAATCATAGCAAGCATCAATGATCTTATGTGCTGTTCGGATCGGCATCGGCGTATGTAACGCATCCCAGTTCCTGTTTTGAGGATGGTGGATAAGGGCCCCGTTAAAGTTGACCATTGGCGTATCCAAGCCAAGTTCATGATAATAATTAATACTTGCCCGATGTGGCCTTCCAGTCGAGATAACTAATATATGTCCTTCTTCTTTCGCCCTAAAAAGCACTTGCTTTGTCCGTTCACTAATTATCTTATCGTCTGTTAATAATGTCCCGTCTAAATCGAGTGCAATCATATGTTTTTTCATAAGTTTTCATTCACCTCATCTTGTAACCTAGTCTATAAGAGATAAGTCCCCAAGTAAAGTAAATTTAACTTAACAACGATAATTTTCAGGTTTTAGACTGGCAGACTGATTGGAATATCGGTAACATAGGGGTGAGGTGAAAAGCAATGATTGGAATAGTGAAAGAAAAAGTAGGAAATATACCGAGTTTAATCGTAGCAGAAAGCGAAGATAAGGATAAAGCATTACCGACTGTGATTTTTTTCCATGGCTTTACAAGCGCAAAAGAGCACAATCTTCCGATAGCTTTTTTGCTTGCTGAAAAAGGTTATCGTGTCATACTTCCCGATAGTGAATTTCATGGGGAAAGGGAGTTGGAAACATCTGAACGGAAACGGCAAATCTCATTCTGGGATATTGTTCTCAGAAATGTACACGAACTTGGAGAAATTAAAGAAGCACTCGATGCGGATAGTTTAATTCTGGACGATAGAATCGGTGTAGCAGGAACAAGTATGGGAGGAATAACGACTTCAGCAGCATTAACCCAATATGATTGGATCAAGTCAGCAGTTATCTTGATGGGCTCCCCGCGCATCACGATATTTGCGAAAACACTTGTAGAAAGCTTTAAAAACGGGGGAGACCTTCCAGTGACGGATGAACAGATTGAAGTCTTGTACGATCAACTGGAAACGTGTGATTTATCACTTCAACCGGAAAAGCTAAACGGACGGCCACTTTTGTTCTGGCACGGCGGGCAGGATGCTGTCGTTCCATTTGATCATTCGTTTACGTTTTATGATGAAGTGAAAGAGCAGTATGAGAACGTAGAGCATATCAAGTTTATCAAAGAGGCAAATGCCGGACATAAAGTAAGCAGGCATGCTATCCTTGAGTTGGTAAAATGGTTCCATACGTATTTGTAACAATATATACAGATTCAAATACTTAATATTTTACTGAAATTATGGTTTAATAAAGGGAAGAAGGGAAAAAAGGAGGTTCGTAAAATGGATGAAGCGACAAAAGAGTATCTGATGGGCGCACTGGAAAACGTGATTGACCCTGAATTAGGTATAGATATCGTTAACCTCGGTTTAGTATATGACGTTGATCTTGATGAAGAAGGCTTATGTACGGTTACGATGACACTCACAACGATGGGCTGTCCGCTTGCTGGACACATCGAGCAAGACATCAAATTTGCTTTAGCCGATCTGCCGGAAGTAAAAGAAACAAAAACAAATATCGTTTGGGATCCGCCATGGGGCAAAGACAAAATGTCCCGCTACGCAAAAATAGCGCTAGGCATCCCGGATTGATATCAAAAGCGAAAGCGCCTGGTTAGCGACGTATGGACTGAGCCGTAGGAGATAAAGGAAACACAGCGACCAAAGGGAGCTGATGTTGACTTTCACCGCAAGGGTATAAGAGCGACCAGGCCTTATGTCTTAGCCAATCGGCAAATCTTCTTTATCGTACGGAGGTGAAGGAAGTCCACTAGTCGCTGGGGGCTGGAGCTGGACGTGGCTATACAGCAAACATTTAATTATAATAAACATATAATTTCTAAGAAGTTCTCTGATCTTTGAACAAATAAAAAGCAGCTACCATGACGGAGCTGCTTTTTATAATGCTATTTTATGTGTGAAGAGTCCAATATATACTGCGATGGGATAACTTTTATTTTAGATAACTATCTATACCAGTCCAGTTGCCCGGCGGACGGTGACTCCTACGGGAAAAGCACGTGTCCGAAGACCCCGCAGGAAGTGCTCTTCTTCCGAGGAGGCTGAGGCCGTGCCTAAGGATGCGCATCCGTCCGCCGGGCAACTGAACGGTGACTAGAGTTCTGATAAAATAAATGAGCAAATCACTTACGCTGAATGAAAGTAATTATTAGACTTTACAAACGTGTACTTTGCAGTTACGAAGTGAAACACAGGTTATAAGAAAAAGATTACGAGCAGTCCAACGACGACACAGTAATAAGAGAAATATTTTAGGTTACCATGCGCCATAACGTTCATAAACCATTTCAATGCAAAATAAGTCGCAACAAACGAAGTAATAAAGGCGATCACATTCGGAATAAGCAATGCTTGGAATTCCGGGCTTGCAACAAGCGTCGGAACTTCTAGAATGGTTGTCCCTAAACTGACCGGAATATAAAGTAAGAATGCAAAACGCAGTGCCGTATCTTGTCTCATCCCAACAAGCATGGCTGAGACAATACTTGCACCTGAACGACTGATTCCAGGTGTGACAGCGATAGCTTGAGCTAGTCCGACGATAACAGCATCTTTCGTCGTCAGATCGCCTTCCAGTCTTCTTCCGCGTAAGTTACGGATGAACCAGATCGCCACTGCTGTGATTAATAAAGTAACCCCGACAACATTTGTTCCACTTAACACATTTCCAAGATAATCGCCAAACAATACACCAACAATCCCAACTGGAATTGTTGCAATCACGAGATAAACAACAAACATAAAGTCGCTTCTTGCCGATTTATCCTTTTTGAATAAGAAAAGGATTGTATTTTTAATCAGGCGAATAATATCTTCTTTGTAAATTAGTAAAACAGCAAGTAAAGAAGCGAAGTTTACGAAAATTTCAAAGGAAAGTCCTCTCGCCTCAATTCCAAATAACTCTCTGAAGATAATTAAATGCCCGCTTGACGAAATCGGGATTGGTTCGGTAACACCTTGAACAAGTCCAAGAATAAAATACTGAATAATTGTAATTAAATCTTGCATGAAATCCATTATATTCTCCCCTTTAATTCATCGAATCCATCCTCAAGCAGACAAGTTCCTTTTTTTAGCTAGGTGAATAGTCTAGTGGATGAGGAGGGTTGATTAACGTGACGATGAAAAATGATTCTAAAAAAATGTATGAACAATGTAAAAAACATATGCATTCTTATGTGCTTATTGAAACGATAGAAGGGGCGCGTATCGATGGAATCATTACCGGTTTAGATGATGAATATGTATATATGGCAGTCCCCATCGATGCACAAACCCAAATGACAAATGTTTCCCGAGACGTGGAGCATGATTACCGGCAATTTGGACCGTATGGCTGGTATGGCCCAGGATTTGGATATGGTCCCCCAAGACGATTCCGGAGAGTAGTTCTCCCGCTCGCAGCCCTTGCAGCGCTCAGCTTGCTCGCATGGTATTAAGACAAATAACAAACCCTTGCCACTTTCCTTGGCGGCAAGGGTTTGTTATTTGTTAATTTTTCTTTACTTTCAATATGACGTCGCCCATCAGGAATGTGACAATCATAAAGATAACTGCTAGAATGACGGCTTCAGAAATTACGAATGGTTCACCAGCCATACTCGTAAGCACGTATGTAACTGCCGCACTAATAAGCAGTGACCAAATAATCGTGAAGATGTATCGCATGTTCAGCACCCCACATTTCAAAATCATATGTAAAAAATTAAATGCTACATAAATAATATCCCCATATAGTTTAACAAAGAACGAAAAAAAATAAAAGCTTTAATTTTGACATATACTAATGAAAAGGAAAAATGCCGGTATATATCTTTTAAAAGGGGGATTTTAGCACAATGGAAGTTCTTGTTCATCCTGTTTCTCATTGGATCGGCTACCATATTGCTGAACGGCTTTTGCATGAAGGATACGAGGTAAAAGGGATAAAAGAGATAAAAGAGGAAGGTGACAATAATCATCTTATAGACTTCTTCCAGCGAAACAGTAATTTCGAATTAATGACAACGAGCAATCAAAGAAAATACCAGCTTGCAATTTTTGTGGAAGATATTCCTGAAATGGATGAAAATCGGTTTGAACGAATGCTCCAAATTAATGGTGAGCGTTCATCTGTTAAGAACGCAACCTACATTGATGCGCCCTATTTATTTGGTGAATGGATGCCTATGACAGAAGAAGGAATATATGTTGGAGAAAATTATATCGGTTTTTCCTCACCAGCATTTCTTGAAAAAGGAGTTTATATTACAGATTTTCTCAGCCAATTGCTCCAGTGGCTAAAAGATATGCCGGCATATCAGGAAATTCGGGTGGAATCTGTAAGAAATCAAAGTTTAAAAGGGAAAAAACTTGAAAAAATCTTCTCAGTAGAAGAAAATATTCCTATAAAGGAAAATATAAATCAAGTACTTGCACATTTTCGTAAGTTTCAGGCTCTTTATCCCGCTGTGAATAAAAAGACCTGAAATTAATCAATATAATGAATTTCATAATACGTATTTAATGCTTCACCATCACCATATGTAGTTGAGTTGGTTCGTTCCCAACTACATATGGTGATGGAAAAGCCGACTTTGGTAATTATGAAATTCATTCAATAGATGAACAGGAGGGGCAGTATGAAAAAGCAATTGACTTTTATCGTTCTATTCATGATTATAATACTGCCTGGCTGTAGTTATTTTTCAGATCACAATAATTTGCTGAATGCAGGCATGTTGTTCGAATCGGAAATTGAAGGCAATGCCTGGAATGAAAAAGGCTATGATGGCTTGCTTGCAATTGAGAAGGAATTTAATACGAATGTCTTCTACAAGGAAAATGTTCAAAAGGAAAATGATATTATCCAGGCAGTTGATGAATTTGTAAATGAAGGCGTCAACCTGATTATCGGACACGGAAATAGTTACGGACATCACTTTGTCGATTTGACGAAGACGTATCCTGAGGTTCATTTCATCTATATGAATGGGGATTTGTATAACCCTAAGGTGACAAGCTTGAACTTTGATTCCAATGCGATGGGTTTCTTTGGTGGCATGGTTGCCGGGGAGATGTCAAAGAGCGATGAAATTGGTGTAATCGCGGTCTTTAGTTGGCAACCAGAACTGGAAGGCTTTTATGAAGGTGTAAAATATCAGAATCCGGATGCTGAGATTCATATTGATTTTGTGAATGATTGGGATGACCTGGAGCAAGCAATGATCATCTATGATGAGTTTCTGAAGGCAGGAACCGATGTAGTTGTCCCTGTCGGCAATGCGTATAGCCAGGCGGTGATTCAAGCAGCTGCAGCTGACGATGTATACACACTTGGATACGTAGCCGACCAGCAGAAAATAGCGCCGGAACATGTGTTGACAAGTATGATTCAGGATATTGAAGCAGTTTATGTGAATGCAGCGGAAGATTTTAATGATGAGGTGTTAATGGGCGGTATCCGTTCCTATGATTTTCATGATGATTTCATTACATTAGGAACATTCAACGAGAAGATAGACGGCAATTTTGAGAGAGAAATTACAGAAGCAATAGAAGAATATAAAAAAACTAATTTACTTCCTTTTGAGAAATAAGGATGATGTTTAAACCTTCCTCTTGTCAGGAGGGGTTTTTTGTTTTAAAATTAGTACCAAGTCATAATGTTTACTCGTATAGATTGCTTCTAGCTGAAGTGATGTGAAATAGATAGTTGATAATAGTTAAACCTCGTATAAAGTATGAAGGAGATGTTAAAATGAACGTAGGTATCTTGGGAACTGGCCATTATGTACCAACAAAGGTCATGACGAATAAAGACATGGAAAAAATTGTAGACACAACAGATGAATGGATCCGCACTCGTACTGGAATTGAGGAAAGAAGATTTGCAGAAGATGGGATTGATACATCCGATATGTCTTACCATGCTGCAAAAGAGGCGCTTAAAGAGGCGAATATTTCTCCAGAAGAAATTGATTTGATCCTTGTTGCAACGGTGACACCGGATACACCATTTCCATCGGTAGCTTGTACGATTCAAGACCGGCTCGGTGCAACAAATGCCGCCGCGTTGGATATCGGGGCTGCTTGTGCCGGGTTCGTCTATGGACTTGTCACAGCCACTCAGTTTGTCAAAGCAGGAGCATATAAACATGTGCTCGTTGTCGGGGCGGATAAGCTTTCAAAAATCATTGACTGGGAAGATCGCTCAACTTGTGTTCTTTTAGGTGATGGTGCAGGTGCGGTTGTCGTCGGTGAAGTTGGAGAAGGGAAAGGAGTCCTCTCCTTTGAATTAGGTTCGAAAGGTTCTGGCGGGAAAGATTTATTGCAAAATAAAGAAGGATTTATGGAAATGAACGGCCGGGAAGTATTTAAATTCGCTGTCCGGCAAATGCCAGAGTCAACGGTAAATGTGGTAGAAAAAATCGCTCTTGCGAAAGAAGATGTCGATTATCTCGTTCCACATCAGGCGAATATACGGATCATGGACGCTGCAAGAGAACGTCTCGGTATTTCTTCAGATAAAATGGCGAAAACAATCACGAAATATGGAAATAATTCTTCCGCGTCCATTCCTATGGCATTATCAGAATCCGTAAAGAATGGTAATATTAAAGATAATGATTTAATCGTATTAGTCGGATTTGGCGGTGGATTGGCGTGGGGAGCTGCGGCAATTCGCTGGGGAGTCTGACCAGATTAGAAAGGAGCAGAACGATGGGTGAAAGAAGAGTAGTAGTAACCGGCCTCGGTGCCGTGACACCAGTCGGTAATGATGTAGCAACAATGTGGGAAAGTATTATTAACGGGAAATCCGGAATTGATATCGCAACACGAATTGATGTAGATGAGTATCCAGCTAAAGTTGCGGCAGAAGTGAAGGATTTTGCACCGGAAGAATTTATGGAGAAAAAAGAGATCCGTCGTATGGACCCATTCACGCAATATGCGGTGGCAGCTGCAAAAATGGCTGTAGAGGATGCAAAGCTTGTTATTGACGATAGTAATGCTCACCGGGTAGGTGTCTGGATTGGTTCGGGTATTGGTGGAATGAAAACATGGGAAGATCAGCATCTGAAGTTGATTGAAAAAGGGCCGCGCCGGGTTAGTCCATTCTTTGTCCCAATGATGATTCCAGATATGGCAGCAGGCCAAGTGTCCATCCAATTAGGTGCAAAAGGAATTAACTCTTGTACGGTAACTGCTTGTGCTTCTGGTGCGAGTTCAATTGGAGATGCGTATCATGCGGTCAAGCGTGGTGACGTTGACTATATTATCGCAGGTGGAACGGAAGCACCGATTTCCAATATGGCATTTGCCGGATTTTCTTCTGCGAAAGCTTTATCAACGAATCCGGATCCGAAAACTGCGAGCCGTCCATTTGATAAAAACCGTGATGGTTTTGTCATGGGAGAAGGTGCTGGAATTTTAATTCTAGAAACATTGGAATCCGCCCTTGAGCGTGGTGCAACCATTTACGGAGAAATTATCGGTTACGGTGCAACAGGAGATGCTTACCATATCACTGCACCTGCAGAAAATGGAGAAGGAGCAGCCCGTGCAATGCAAATGGCGATGGATGCTGCTGGAATTTCACCGAATGACGTCGATTATATTAATGCACATGGAACGAGTACAGACTTAAACGATAAATACGAAACGACTGCAATCAAGGCAGTATTTGGTGACCATGCATACAAGCTTACTGTCTCTTCGACAAAATCAATGACAGGACACCTGCTTGGAGCTGCAGGTGGGGTTGAGTCTGTTATTTCATTAAAAGCAATTCAGGAAGGTATTGTACCACCAACAACCAACTATGAAACACCAGATGAAGAGTGTGATCTCGATTATGTGCCTAATGAAGCGAGAAAGCAAGATGTAAACATCGTTGTAAGTAACTCGCTCGGTTTTGGCGGGCATAATGTGTCACTTGTATTTAAAAAATACGAAGCCTAATAGATAGAGAAGCTGATCCTTTAGCGGTCGGCTTCTTTTTGTTTTGTGTGTATTATAAAATAAAGATGCTGTTTTTAACTCAAGTTACTGGTACTAGCCACACGTCGGCTCTATGCCCGGCGACTAGCAGATCTTTTGATGGGACGAGCAAGCATGAAAAACACAGGACAAGCATACGATGTAAAAAGAAACGGGACAATTGAACGGTCTATGTGGGTGGTGTTTTCATGTTTTATATATTTTGGTTTTTAATCGGTTTTGGATTAACGGTCACTGGGGGAGTGACAATAATTAGTTATATGAATTTACTTCCTGCTGGTGTATCCTGGCTCGAGTTTTTTAATTTTATAATGTTTCGGATTGAATGTTATTTTTTCCCCCTTGGCATCGTCATCATGCTCTTTGTTCTGTATTGTTACCCGAATAATTCCTGAACCGTTACAAGCGGAAGAGAATAAATTCATTCTTTATTGGTCATAATGATTCTAGATTAATTTTCCAAAGAGGTGAGGGTGAAATGCTATATTTACATGATGTTTGGGTAAATTGGTTTGAAAGTGAAGAGAATGGTTATCAAGTTGCCCGTTACCATGAGTGGAGGAAGGAAGATAAGATCGAATTATTGGACCAGACACCTTTGTTATACATAAAGCGTGATTTATTTGAGTATATTGAAAATGATTTGCAAGAGATTCCTGAGAGCTTATTAGATACAATTTATAAGCGTTCTTACAATCGGAAAGGTCAGAACCGAAAAGCGATTGATTATGCTTGTGTCCTTACAAATGGAGTGGAGATACTTGCGTTTGATACAATCGGTTATACGATACCTGTCCGAAAAAGCCGGCTTATACCAAGGCAGGAACAGCTCGTCTACGATATGATCAAATCTGCGAAACCCCAGAATTATGGCTTTAAAAAGAGAAATTACAAAAAAGAATATCATATTTTATCCATGCCGCCTGAACAAATATTTGGTTTAACGAGGCGGGAAAGAGAGATTAAGCATATTCTCATGATAGCCCTGGATCAATTGAAAAATTCCGGTAATCAAGAGGAACTGCGATACTGGTTGACCGAATGGGACCCGAAACTTTATCCGACAGTGAAGTTTTTGAATGCAGATGCAGTGTGGGAGCGGCTCTACTCCGGTATTAAGGAAGGATTCAATAAAAATCATGAAGAGTTCTGTGAAAAAATCGTCCGCGGCCAGCCATTTTTAGAAAAACTGTGGGACTTGGAAAAAGAACATGCCCAAGACACATCCAAGTCATAATAAAAATACCGATTCATCGCTTAAGTGAATCGGTATTTTTATTTTATTTTTTCACGCGTCCTAAGCCCATTGCTTTTTTCGCTTTGGCGACGGTTTTATTGGCAATTACGGATGCACTATCTGCTCCGCCATCTAGAATGGTGTCAAGTTCTGGAGAGTCAACTAATTCCTTGTATCTTTCTTGGATTGGCTCGAGCAAACTGACTACAGCATCTGCAACACCCTGTTTGAAGTCTCCATAACCTTTCCCTTCGTATTTCTTCTCTAACGTTTCAATTGATTCACCTGTACAACTCGAATAGATTGTTAACAGATTGGAAACACCAGGTTTATTCTCTTTATCATATTTTACAATTCCTTCTGAGTCTGTCACCGCACTCTTAATTTTCTTGACAATTTGTTTCGGCTCGTCAAGCATGGAAATGAATCCCTTTTGATTTTCATCGGATTTACTCATTTTCTTTGTCGGTTCCTGCAGCGACATGATACGTGCACCGACTTCCGGTATACGAATCTCCGGTATCGTGAAGATATCATTAAAACGATTATTAAATCGCTGTGCAAGGTCCCGCGTCAATTCCATATGCTGTTTCTGATCATCTCCAACAGGTACAAGATTTGCCTGATAGAGCAGAATATCTGCAGCCATTAGCGCAGGGTAGGTAAGCAGTGCGGAGGATACCGCTTCTTTACCAGTTGATTTATCTTTATACTGGGTCATTCTTTCGAGCTCACCGACATAACTGATCGATTGCAGCATCCAGCCGAGCTGTGTGTGCGCTGGGACTTCAGACTGGATAAAAAGTGTTGCTTTCTCGGGATCAAGTCCAGAAGCCAAATACAGCGCTGCAAGCGAGCGAATGTTTTTCCTTAATTCCAAACGGTCTTGCGGAACGGTAATGGCATGCTCATCCACAATACAGAAGTAACATTGATATTCTTCTTGAAGCTCCACGAACTGGCGAATTGCGCCTAAATAATTCCCAAGTGTCAACGTTCCACTCGGCTGAATTCCTGAAAAAATCGTTTGCATACGAAACACTCCTTTAATTTGTCCATAAAAAAAGCCCATTCGAATCCCTGTGGAAGGGACGAATGAACCGCGGTGCCACCCTTATTATCCTGCTATTTGCAGGATCGCTTTAAAATTACTCAACAGCTCCGAAGCCCAATTCCAATCTGCCTTGGTGCTTGTTTCCACCAACCACAAGCTCTCTATTAACCAGCAGGCAATTGTACTATATCTTCTTCAACGCTCGAATATTTATTCTCAATTCATTATATAGATTTTGGGGAGAAAATGCAAGGGAGAGGTAGAGGAGAAAGGTGTTGGTGGGTGTTTTTCAAGATCCTATTGGACAGATCAGCTTAGCGTGTTGCTGAATTTGTCTGATAGGGAGGCTCTATTGGACATAATCCCGATTAAGTTGCTGAATTTGTCTGATAGGGAGGCTCTATTGGACACAATCCCGAGCAAGTTGCTGAATTTGTCTGATAGGGAGGCTCTATTGGACATAATCTCGATTAAGTTGCTGAATTTGTCTGATAGGGAGGCTCTATTGGACACAATCCCGAGCAAGTTGCTGAATTTGTCTGATAGGGAGGCTCTATTGGACACAATCCCGAGCAGGTTGCTGAATTTGTCTCATAGGAAGGCTCTATTGGTCACAATCCCGAGCAAGTTGCTGAATTTGTCTGATAGGGAGGCTCTATTGGACACAATCCCATGCATACAACTTAATTTGTCTTATAGAAGCTTTCTATGAGACAATATATAACAGCGTACGATTAAAATTGTCTCATAGAGAACTTTTGTACAGCAGATTATTCAATTTGTTTTCAATCAATCGGAAATAAATCGTCTATTCCGTAAATTCTACTCATAATATGTCCATCTATGTTCCCCGACCTTTTTAAAATGGGTATTCAACATCCGACTTATCGTTTTCTTTGATTTAATTCCTTTGCACCAATCGTAAACAAGGTTCGTCGTTATTTTTTTATCTGGAAATAAAATTTGAAGCTCTCGTATAGCATTTAAAATAGCATTCGTAATCTTTTCCTTATAGTGACAATGCTTACATGTATACAAGCTTTTCTCGATAACAATTGAAAAGGAGTAGCATTCTGAACAAACAATTCCCTTTTGGAGTTGTTCGAATTCAAAGTGAGGTAACTGACTAAAAGGTGTGTCGGCTTGATGTAACTCCATTAATTTATTAGCGATTTTCATATCTCTGTCTGTTACTTTATAATTCTTGGCTTTTAAATTATTAACATACCATTCGATTTGGGTAGGGAAAATAATTGGTTTATCACGAGGTGCTCCGTAAAGGGTGAAATTGGGGTTGATGAAAACAACTGAGGCATGAGTTGGGGGATTGAAACCGTTCTTCAACAGTAATTGACGAAATAAGGATTCGCATCTACTTAACTGATGAAGCGGGTTAACAACTTCAAAGTTGGGTTTCTTGAAAAATTTATCCGATTGGTAATAATAATCGCCCTCATGATTTTTTACTTCATATAAATAAGTCTTCCCTTGCGCAATAATTAAAGAATCAATTTGAAAGGTAGTATTGTTCACTTGAAGCAATAAATCATTTAAAATCAGACAATCAGATTGCAGCAGTTCCTCCATATAACGATCAAAAAGCTTTTCACCCTCATATCCTTTTTCCAAGTTCAAATAGAGTTGCTTTTCTTGACTTGTTAAATTCTTTCGTTTTGATAATAACTCAAGGGTCGTTAATTCTTGGGACTTGGTCCGGGGTTGATATAGCATGATCCGCATCCTTTCTTTTAAATTATAAAATAATTAATAAAAACTACCATCTTTATTCCAATCATTATAGCACATTTACCTTTATAGAATCATGAAGAGGGCGGATATGTACTTTAAAATATAAAAGGTGTTTGATTACTGACAATTTTGTTGGCAAGGAATGCTCAAGCTGAAGCACTTCATAAAATCAGCGACGGCTACAAGAACTTTATCATTAAAGTATCAATGACAGTAGAGGGACTGGGGGCCACTCATTATTTATTTAACAGAGCTGTCAAAACGGGCGTAACGCTAATATTCATCGTGTCAACATTAAATAAAACCGATGTTAAAAATGCTTTTATAGCGCAGTAAAAGGATAAGGTACTATGAATCACAGGGACAATTAATGAAAAATGATTGTCCACCTTTTATTGCTAACAAATAACTCTTTCATAAAAGCAACCAAAGAAACTGCTGGTACTTTCATTTAGCGTAAGTATTTTGCTCATTCACTAGCATTGGAGTACTAACCACAGCACAGTTTCCCGGAGGACGTGCATCATACGATGGAATTCTTCTATCAGACAGTTTTAGAGTATCAGCCAATCTTATGTCTAATAGAGTGGTTCTATGGGACATCCTTACCGTTTATATCCGGATTTTGTCTAATATAGTAGTTCTCTGAGACAGTTTCGCAGCACCCTCGTCGGATATTGTCTAGTACAGCCGTTCTCTGAGACAGTTTCGCAGCACCCTCGTCGGATATTGTCTAGTACAGCCGTTCTCTGAGACAGTTTCGCAGGTTCCTCGTCAGATATTGTCTAGTACAGCCGTTCTCTGAGACAGTTTTGGAGCTCCCTCGTCAGATATTGTCTAGTACAGCCGTTCTCTGAGACAGTTTTAGAGCTCCCTCGTCGGATATTGTCTAGTACAACAGTTCTCTGAGACAGTTTCGCAGCACCCCCGCCAGATATTGTCTAATAGAGCAGCACTATGAGACAGTTGCACTTTTTCAGACGACTTATTGTCTTATAACAAATTTCAATGAGGCAATTTTAATGTTTTAAATTCGATTATGAGGAATGGAGTAACGCTGCCAAGTTATAATCGCCATGATAACCCAGTCATCATGAATGAATAATCATTCAATATATGGTAAGTTGAAATAAATAAAAAAATAAAGGGGCGGTTTATTTGATCATCCGAACAGACATAAATGAAGGTTCTGCCAGTGGCGTCGGGTTTATCGAAGGAATGGTAGCTCTTGGAAAAATAAAATTAAATGTTTATAGTTTCGCAATAGATGGTATTTTAATTGATACGGGGTCACCAAGATTGCTGCATGATTTTCAGCCGTTTTTTAAAAGGTCGAATGCTGAGAAAGTGCTTCTAACTCATTCCCATGAAGACCATGTCGGAGGTGCTGCTTATTTGCAGAAAAAGTATAATCTTCCTGTGTTTATGGATGAATTAGGTGCGAGAAAGTGTGCGGAAAAAGCAGATTATCCTTTATACCGGAAAATTTTCTGGGGGAGAAGGGAACCATTTCTCGCAGAACCAATTGGGAGAACATTCGCCTCACGGACTGCAACTTGGGAGGTAATCGGTACACCGGGTCATACAAAAGACCATCTTTCCTTCTTGAACAAAGAAACTGGGCAGTTATTCTCAGGGGATTTATTTGTTACTCCATCGACAAAATTGATACTCGCAGATGAGAATGTGCCGGTGATTATTGATTCAATTAAACGTGTACTAAAGCTAAACTTTGAGGAAATCTTTTGTTGTCACGCAGGATATGTCAAGCAGGGACAAAAGATGCTTGGTAAAAAGTTGCAGTATTTAGAGGAATTAGAAGAAAAAATTTTGGAGATGAATAAGCGAGGCTGCCATGAGAAAGAAATCCAAAAAGAATTATTTAAGAAAAAATATCCGATTACATACTTATCACGTGGGGAGTGGGATTCCATTCACATTATTCGTTCTGTTTTGAAGGATTCATCCAAAGCGGCTCTATCACAATAAGGAGAGGAGCGGGTATGACAAGACTCGACAACTTTTTCAATTTAAGTGTTTTTTACCATTCAATTATACAAGTTTTTCCTATATACTAGGGTGAGAGATTAGCAGATTAGGAGATTGATAGGTAATGGGGAACGTACAGAATTGGCTTAAACTATTAACAGGAATTATCCTGATAGGGATTATTTTACCAAATGAGGTGTATGCGGAGACAGAAGAATCCGTATCGATCAGCAAGCATGCCGAGAGAGCGACGAGTATTGAACTATATGATGTTGAAAAGCGGATGAAGCGATTTGCTTTTGACTCTGCATATCACTTTGAATATCCGGATGCAGTGCGAGGCATTTATGTGACAGGTAACTCGGCTGGCGGCAGCAAATTTGAGGACCTTCTTAATCTGGTCGAAACGACTGATTTAAATGCGATGGTTATTGATATTAAAGAAGACCATGGCAACTTAACATTTAAACCTGACGAAGATTCTCCTTATGCAGATATTGCACAGAATTATATTTCTGATCCAGAAGAAATGATGAAGGTTTTGGAAGAAAAGGGAATCTATCCGATTGCAAGAATTGTCGTATTTAAAGATTCCGTCCTTGCTAAAGAGCGTCCGGAGCTTTCATTTACGGAAAATGGCGAAGTATGGGTCAATAATCGCGGTGAAGCCTTTGTAAATCCATTTGAAAAAGAAGTTTGGGAATATAATGTGGAGATTGCAAAACTCGCTGTGGAACTCGGATTCCAAGAAATTCAATTTGACTATGTCCGTTTCCCGGAAGGCTTTGAAAATAAGGATGAAAGCTTATCGTATACGTACGGGGATTATGCGGATCTTGATATGAACAATATTAAGAAGCGTGTTGAAGCCGTTACTGACTTTGTAGCTTATGCGAGGGAAGAATTATCTACATACGGAGTGGACGTGTCCGTTGATATATTCGGTTATGCAGCGACACTGGAGGAAACTCCTGGAATTGGACAAAATTTCTCTAGGATCTCAGATAATGTCGATGTCATTTCATCTATGATTTATCCGAGTCATTGGACAAGTTATTTCGGAATTGAAAAGCCGGATACAGAACCGTATCGACTTGTGACCGAGTATGCTAAAACGGAAAATGAAGTACTTGGTGCACTTGACAATCCACCGGTATCCAGACCATGGCTTCAAGACTTCGAAGCACCTTGGCTGTACAGCGGACCAACAAAACAATATGGGAAAGCCGAAGTAGAGGCACAGATCAAGGCGCTCTATGAAAACGGCATTAACGAATTTCTGCTTTGGAATGCGAGCAACGTCTATACTGAAAATGTTGACTACTTAATAGGAAAAGAATAGAAATCTGGGACACGGCAATGAGAGTGCGTGTCCCATTTTTTTAACCAATTAAGAATTTAAGGGTTTAATTGAAAACAGTTCGGGTACAATATCGAGTAGACAGTCGTTTATGCAGGTGGATTGGGAAATCTGCAAAGATTCGAGGTTTACCCCTACTTTTTTTGTGGTAAATGTAGTATACTATAAAAGGGTTTTATTTAAACTTATTTTAATATAAGAATGAGAAATGAGTTTAATTAATTGCTTGCATATCGATAGAAATAAATATTGAGGAGTGAAGTACATGGTAACACTTTATACCTCACCAAGTTGCACATCCTGCAGAAAAGCTAAAGCTTGGTTGGAAGAGCATGATATTCCGTACAAGGATCGTAACATTTTTTCGGAACCGCTAACAATTGAAGAAATAAAAGGCATCTTACGGATGACGGAAGATGGTACGGATGAAATCATCTCGACACGCTCAAAAGTATTCCAGAAATTAGACGTAAATATTGAACAATTACCAATGCAGGATTTGTTTGATCTAATTCAAAAAAATCCCGGCTTGTTAAGAAGACCGATTATCCTTGATGAAAAACGGCTTCAGGTTGGATATAATGAAGATGAAATCAGACGTTTTCTTCCTAGAACTGTTCGTACTTTCCAATTAAGAGAAGCCCAACGAATGGTAAACTAAAGGAAATTATACATTAAAAAGCACAGGACAAAAGTTCATTGTCTTGTGCTTTTATGATTAACAAGAAGAAAATGCGTGACAAATTGTTCAAACTGCTTTAGAATAAACATTTAATTATAGGCATATTCATTTCCAAACGACCATACTTTATCATACAATAGCTATAAGCTGAGAAGCGGTACGATTTTCTTGGCTGAATAAATTCTTACGCATATTATTTTAATAGATTTCAAATCTTTCGCTTGAAGGGAGAGTAGAAGAATGGAAATAGAAAGAATAAATGAAAATACGATTAAGTTTTATATCTCGTACTTGGATATTGAAGATTTAGGGTATGAAAAGGAAGACATTTGGTACAATAGAGAACGCAGTGAACAACTATTCTGGCATATGATGGATGAAGTAAATCAGAAAGAAGACTTCAGTCCGGATGGTCCGCTCTGGATCCAAGTGCAAGCGATGGAAAAAGGTCTTGAAATCATCGTTACAAAAGCTAAAATCTCTAAACAGGATGACAAATACGAACTGGATGATGAGGATGACGATAGCTTTGAATTGCACGGGGAAGAAGATATTGATGAAATCCTCGAAGACACATTTGGTAAGAGTGAAGAACATGTGCATGATAAGCCTGGTTTCCATGAAGAAAAATTATGGGTCATTGTAAAGTTCGCTGACTTTGAAGATGTGATTCAACTCAGTCACCTGATGAAGCGTGATTATGAAATTATAGAAGAAACCCTCTACCACTATGAAGGAGCGTACTATCTGTATGTACAGTTCGGCATAGAAGTTCTGGATGATGACAATATTCAAACGAACCTTACGAGTAAGATTCATGAATTCGCAACAAACTCTGATATTTCCCTCCATGTACTAGAAGAATACGGGAAAAAAATTATCGAGGAAAATACGTTTGCTGAGATAAGAAAATACTTTCCGCGAGAAAAATAGACATCTGGATAGGATGTCTATTTTTTTGGGGGAAATGTGAAAAAATAGCAGGATTTTTTCATTTTTTGTCGAATATAGTGGCATGGAGGTGTTTGCATGCTGCAAGCAAAATCAAAAAATGGAAAATATATCACCCCAGCACTGCTTCCAAAGAATCGACTGCTGCAATTAAAAGCTGATAGTGAATCATTTTATTGTCCGGTTTGTGAAGAGAAGGTCATTTTGCGGGCTGGCGAGAAAGTGGTTGCTCACTTTGCCCATACAGCTAACGCAAATTGTCCATCATCAGGAGGAGGGGAGGGTGCTTATCATGAGCAAGGGAAGCTTCATCTATATGAATGGCTTCTTGGTCAAGATCTTACCGTAGAGCTTGAAGCGCATCTTCCGGAAATCAACCAGCGTCCAGATTTGCTGCTTTATTATCGTAAACGTAAAATTGCAATAGAATATCAATGTTCGAGGATTTCTAGTGATGAAATTATTAGCAGAACAAACGGATATAAAAGAACCGGCATCCACGTTGTTTGGATTCTCGGCGAAAGATTATTAAAACGAAAAGGAAATAAAGTACTGAAAATCGACTCCTTTACCCGCATGTTCATCCATCAATTTACCGAAGCTTACCCATTAAGCCTTTTCTACTACTGCCCCTTCACTCGTAATCTCATTAAATTCCAAGATTTTACTTTTACAAATAAAAACCGTGCAATGGGGAAACTTACAATTAATCGACTAGAAGCATTGACGTTTCCCGGACTGCTTGCAAAGGAATTTTTACCGAACTATCAATTTGCAACAATCTGGAAAAAGGAAAAGAACTATTTCAGATTAAGAGGGCGAGGCAGGATGTTTGGAGAAGAACGGAATTGGCATCGTTGGTTATATAGGAAAGATCTGCAATTCGAAAAGCTGCCGGCGATTGTTCACCTTCCAGTTTCAGGAGCTTACCGCATGAAGCTGCCCGGTTGGATATGGCAAAGTTGGATTCTGTTTGAGGTGATCGCTGTGAAACCGAACGGATCTGTAATTACGACGCAAGCCTGCAACCATATCGTTCAAAATTATTTGTTCCCCTCTGAATACTTCCCCTTAATTGTGACTCCAGTACAACCCGTCCGCGAATATCTTAGACATCTTTGTTCGGCTGGCATTTTACGGCATGTCTCTGCTGACTCCTTTCATAAAATAGCGGAGATTCATCTTCCTGACCAGCTTGAGACCGCAATGATAGAAGATGGTGACTTCATTACAGAGCTTTTTCAAAAGAAATAAACATCATTCGAGCATGAATCGTCATTAATTCGTTATACTAAAAGAAGGGGTTTTCTATATTTTTCTAGAATTAATATAGTAAGCAGATATAAAGGAGGAAATTTGATGTCAAATACGACGAAAAAATTGAAATCAAGAAGTGAAGTTCCAGAGGAGCGTACATGGCGGCTGGAAGATATTTTTCCAAATGATGAAGAATGGAAAAAAGAACATGCTCAACTTGGGAAAGACCTTCCAGAAATCGAAGCGTATCAAGGAAAGTTAGCAACATCCGCGGATACGCTATATAATCTATTGAAACTGCAGGATGAATTGTCCAGCAGGCTCGGAAAATTATATACATACGCTCATATGCGCTATGATCAAGATACAACGAATTCCTTTTATCAAGGGTTGAATGCGGAAGCGGAAATGCTGCTTACGAAAGCATCCAGTGCGATGAGCTATATCGTTCCAGAGATCCTTGCTATGGATGAAGGCAAGCTGGACGAATTTTTAGAGGAGAAGGAAGAACTGAAGCTTTATGAAAAAGTGTTAGCGGATATCGCGAAACGCCGCCCGCACGTCCTGAGTGAAAAAGAGGAAGCATTGCTTGCAGAAGCAGGGGAAGCTCTTGGAACAGGTGCACAGACCTTTGGCATGCTGAATAATGCGGATTTGACGTTTCCAGCGATTAAAAATGAGGACGGGGAAGAGGTTGATGTCACTCATGGCAGATACTCGACTTTTCTTGAATCAAAAGACCGCCGCGTGCGGAAAGATGCATTCATGGCAATGTATGAAACATATGGTAAATTTAAAAACACCTTTTCAGCAACGTTAGGCGGAAATATAAAGAAAGATAATTTCTATGCAAAAGTACGTAACTATGAATCTGCAAGACAGGCGGCACTTTCAGCCAACCATATTCCAGAGGAAGTATATGATAATCTCGTGGAAGCGGTGAACGAGCGTCTTCCATTATTACATCGTTATGTAGAATTGAGGAAGAAGGTTCTTGGTGTCGAGGAACTGCATATGTATGATCTCTATACACCATTAGTGACAGAGGTTGATATGAAAGTTCCGTACGAGAAAGCACAAGAATATGTCTCTAAAGGACTTGAGCCACTCGGTAGTGATTATCAGCAAATATTAAAAGAAGCGTATGAGAATCGCTGGATTGACGTGGAAGAGAATAAAGGGAAGCGGAGTGGAGCTTATTCATCTGGTGCGTATGGAACAAATCCTTATATTTTAATGAACTGGCAGGATAATATTAATAATACATTTACACTTGCGCATGAGCTTGGCCACTCTGTGCATAGCTATTATTCGCGGAAGCATCAGCCATTCCGTTATGGGAATTATTCAATTTTCGTAGCTGAAGTTGCTTCAACAACGAATGAAGCGCTACTTAATGATTACTTGCTGGAAAACCTGGAAGACGAAAAGGAAAAGATGTATATCCTTAACCACTTCCTGGAAGGCTTTCGGGGAACAGTATTCCGCCAGACAATGTTTGCTGAGTTCGAGCATGACATTCATGCACGTGCACAAAACGGAGAAGCACTCACTGCAGATCGACTGACAGAGATTTATTATGACTTGAACAAGAAGTATTATGGTCCATCTGTAGTAAGTGATGAGGAGATTGGCCTTGAATGGGCAAGAATACCCCATTTCTATTACAACTATTATGTATATCAATATGCAACTGGCTATTCCGCAGCAACTTCACTTGCCAAACAAATCCTGGAAGAAGGGGACTCAGCAGTCGAACGCTACACGAATTTCTTAAAAGCAGGAAGCAGCGATTACCCGATTGAAGTTTTGAAAAAAGCGGGCGTCAATATGAACTCCAAGCAGCCAATCTTGGACGCGCTAGATGTATTTGAAGAAAGATTAGAGGAATTAGAAAAGTTATTAGGATAATGGGAAAGGGAGCAGGTTGTATAACCGCTCCCCTATTTACCGCATGCGCCGATATACTTTTTTTCGATTCAGAATAGAATAAATCATGAAATAAATCGAAATAAATAATAGAGGCAACGTTATAAATAATGGAATCAACCGCATCAAACCAATCATGTTAACAAATAAAGCAATCACCACTAAAATAAACAATAAAATCGGATACAACTGATTCATACGCATCCTCCTCGTCTAGTATAAAATATGATGCAGAAACGTAAATATACCAACTGTGAGCAATTATTATTGAACAATTTGTGAAAACTTGAACATATCCCTTGCACACTGAAAAAATACCTGTTACTATATAATTGTAAGTTGAAGCAAACAAACCCCTTTTGTTTGATCATGAAACTTTCTCCCATCCCCCTTTGTATTCATACAAAGACGGATATTAGAGAATGTACGCTGCCCCGTATATTCTCTTTTTTTTTGCTCTTTTTAAATAGAAGTTTTAGGGGGACGGAAAATTACCACCCCGGGCGCAAAATGTCCAGAATTTGAACTTTTTGTGAACTATCACACAAAACTATTGTCAAATTGATTATGAGTTGTTATGATATATACATAAGTTGAAACAAACAAAAACCCCTTTTGTTTGATCATGAAACTTTCTCCCATCCCCCCTTTGTATTCATACAAAGACGGAATAAGGATATACGCTGCCCCGTATATCCTTTATTTTTTTGTTTATTTTGGGACAGTGCACCTGACCGAGGCTGCTGAAAAACATATTTTGGAAATTATTTTTCCCACTTTGATAACCAAAATCGAGTGAAAACAGGTATTTATTCCCCACTTTCATAGGTTATTTTACATGAAATTTGGGAATCGGTTTCCATTCGCTTGAAATTAGTGTACTTTTTCAGCAGCCTCCACCTGACCCCTTGTCCCAAACCAAAAAAATAGACCGACTAATGAATAGTCCGTCAAATTTTTGGTTTCCAGTAGATTTCATTATTTATTTCCATTTTCTCCACTAGTTGTTTTAATTGTAATTTTTTCATTTCCCTTAAAGTTTTTGTTTCTGACCAGTCATAAATAATGGAAATTTCTTTGTTGCCGATAATGGTTGAACGGCTTATCAAATCTTCCAGAGAAGGTTTCGTGGATGGAATCGGATGATATTGTAAGATTTCACTTAAAACAAGTTCATATATCTCGTAAGGGTATAATCCAGAAACTTTAATACCATGCTCTTCCACTGTCTGATTAAAGAACACCATCGTCGGCATTGCATCGACATCCATTTCATTCGTAAGGCGTAAATCACATTGGTACGCTCTTTTTGCTGAAGGTGAAACGATATCTTTCTTAAATTCCTGCATATCTAATTTTGTCTCTTTCGCACAAGCGAACAGGACATCCAATTCAGAGATATTCAAGTGCTCGATGAACAGCTTTTCTTGTAACTTCTGTAAAAATTCTTTCCCTGCCCGCTTACCTTGCAGCTCAGATGCCTTAATGGCAAGGGAGGTAATCAGTGGATGTGTGACTGGATAGCGTTCTCTGCCTTCACTCACCATTGCTGCATGACTAATGAAGGGAGCATGTACCTGTTGCTTGTTCACTAAAGAAAAGCGGCTGTTTACAATCACTCGCACAGTGAAAAATCTGCCATATTCTAATGTTAACTTCTTTAAATAAAATTGCAGAGACCAACATTCCGCGGAAAAAGGATCCAAAAACAGATAAACTTCTACAGGCTTCTGAACAGAATCTAAATCAGTATAAGTGGCTGATGGGTTAGAGTGATTCATACTCAATAACTCAGGTTGCTGCCAGCTCACATCAAGTCCTCCTTTCTTTTACTCTGGTGTATTCATCATGTGATTAGCTGTCAACGTCAATTTCTCAAAAATAACCGTCCGATAAGGTTCATCGATACGTGCTTCTTCCAGTGCCTCTTCCATACAATCCAGCCAGGCGTCACGCCTGCTTGGTGTAATGGGGAAGGGGAGATGCCTTCTGCGCATCATCGGGTGACCTCTTTCTGCTTCGTAAAGCCTCGGTCCGCCGAAGAACTGGGTAAGAAATAATTTTTGCTTTCTTGCCGTCTCCGTCAAATCTTCCGGAAAAATCGGAATGAGTAACGGATGTTTTGCTACTCGTGCGTAAAAACTGTCAACTATCTTCTCTATTTCACTATAGCCGCCAATTGCTTCATAAATAGAGCGGTGTCTGATGTCCTGCATATGGATTTCTCCTAATTTTGTTTTTCATTATTGTAGCAGGGGTTTAGTATATGAGCAACAAATCTGATTTATAACAGGGATTATTTACATAGCATCTAATGTTTTCCATCCAGATTTTTCAAATTCATGAAGAATCGCTCAATCTTGTTCGGTGTCCGGCGTTTTGGAATATGATTTGTTTCCAGTACCCATTTAAACACTTTTTCCCCATCTGGACGGCTTTTCGCTTCCAGCTCGAATTCATAATCATCCTGTTCGTTGTACGTACTGTAATCAAGGACATAGAGGGTGTCTTTATTCTGATATTCCCAGCGCTCGGTTGACAGCTCACCGAAGTATTTTAGATCGGTGAAATCGACTTCTAACTGTTCCAACTGTTTTCCAACATTCTTTTTCGGTGCAGGCTTCCCATTTAGCCAACTTGCGGCTTCTTTTTGCGTTAATTGATCATGCGTTTCCAGTAGGCTGTCACCAAAAGGCTCTTTTAATGTTAACGTAAACTCCCCGTTTTTCTCCCTAATTCTTAAGGCGCTATGATGCTTTTTCAACTCTAGGTTTTCTGTTTCAAAATAATGGTTCGTTTGTTTGATTGGTTCTTTAGGGAAGGGAAATGTCTCCAGTAATGTATCAAATTCAGCTTTCGTCAATAAGTTTTTAAATTCAATTTCAATTTCCTGTGCCACTCTAAATGCCTCCGTTGTAAAGTGATTATAATTGATTATGGCAATTTCTCAAGTAATATGCAATGAATAGCCTTTTTCTCTGCATGTGTTAAAATAGACTAGGTACAGACTCAAAAGAAAGAGGAGTGGTGACAGTGAATTGGGAAGTAATTCTAGCTCCTTATGAACAGGTAGTAGAAGAATTAAAAGTGAAACTAAAAGGAATGCGCAAACAATTTGAACATGAATCAAGACACTCCCCAATTGAATTTATTACAGCAAGGGTAAAGCCGATTCCGAGCATCTTGGAAAAAGCGGAGAGAAGACAAGTACCGCTGAACGAGATTGCAGATGAAATCCAAGATATCGCGGGAATCCGTGTTGTTTGTCAATTTGTCGATGATATTTATACCGTAGTCGACATGTTGCGTGAAAGAAGCGATTTTACTATTCTTGAAGAAATAGATTATATCAAAAGTAAGAAAAGCAGTGGCTACCGATCCTTTCATATGATTATTCAATATCCTACCGAAACGATTCACGGAAGAAAGCTCGTTACTGCGGAAATCCAAATCCGTACACTTGCCATGAACTTCTGGGCGACGAATGAACACTCCTTAAATTATAAATATAAAGGAAGAATACCTGAAAAAATCCAAAAACGATTACAGCTTGCAGCAGAAGCAGCTTTTAATCTAGATGAAGAAATGTCAAAAATTAAAAATGAAATTCAAGAAGCAAACCGGATTTTCCACCGGTTGTAATCATGTAATAAGACAACCGCATTTAAGGGGGAGAAGATCATGAAATTTGTAATTGTGTCAAGAGACGATAATCGTTCAAAAACAATTAAAGCAACGATGAAACAATACTTAACGGAATTTGATTTGGAATATAGTAAGGAAGAGCCGGAACTCGTCATATCAGTTGGCGGAGACGGTACATTTCTGGAAGCTTTTCACCGTTATCATCATCGCCTGCAGGAGACTGCTTTTATTGGGGTTCATACCGGTCATCTTGGTTTCTACGCCGACTACACACCTGACGAGTTGGAAAAACTAATTATTGAGATTGCGAAGACCCCATTCCAAACGGTAGAGTACCCGCTTCTCGAAGTCATTATCCGTTCGAAAACGGGAGAAAAAGAAGACCGGTTACTCGCACTGAATGAAGTGATGATCAAGACAGCAGATGGTTCTTCTGTCGTCCTCGATGTTGAAATTAAGGGTGAACATTTCGAAACTTTCCGAGGAGACGGTATTTGTATTTCTACACCATCGGGAAGTACTGCCTATAATAAAGCACTGGGGGGCGCGATTATCCACCCATCACTCGAAGCGATTCAATTAACGGAAATGGCTTCGATTAATAATCGGGTTTTCCGTACGATAGGCTCACCGCTTATTTTGCCACAGCACCATACGTGCATGTTGCGTCCAATGCGTGATAGCAGTTTTCTGATTTCAATTGATCATTACACAAACACATACTCAGAAGTGAAGTCCATCCAGTGCCGCGTAGCAAAGGAAAAAGCGCGCTTTGCAAGATTTAGGCAATTCCCATTCTGGAACCGAGTACGTGATTCATTCGTTTCCGATGGGAATTATAGGATGGGAGAATAGAGAGGCAATCAATAAATGAAATGGACAATCAAGAACGAGCAAGCGGGAATGTTAATCCGAGACTTTTTACAACAAGTAGGCGGTTTTTCAAGACGAATCTTAATTGCGGCAAAATCGGATAAAGGTAATATTTTGCTGAATGAGGTAAGGGAGACGGTAAGGGCACAACTGAAGGCAGGGGATATATTGGAAGTACAGTTGCCTCCCGAGCCTGTAAGTAAGTGGCTCTTTCCTGAACAGCTTGATCTTACAATTGAATATGAAGATGAAGCGGTACTCGTAATCAACAAACCGCCGGGAATGCCAACTCTTCCATCACCGAAATATAAATCAGGCACGGTCGCAAACGGAGTCCTTGCCCATTATGAAAAAATCGGAAACCCTCATACAATCCATATTGTCACGAGATTGGACAAGGATACCTCTGGTTTATTATTAATAGCAAAAGACCGATTGAGCCATAGCCTCCTTGCAAAAAGTCAACAGCGCTTCACAATCAACAGGAAGTATATGACGATTGTAGAGGGCCATATGGACAGGAAAGAAGGAAAGATTGATGCGCCTATTGGAAGGAATCCAGCCTCCATTGTAGAACGCATGGTAACAGATACTGGAAAACGCGCAGTAACGCACTATAAAGTGAAGAAACGGTTAGCTGAACATACACTTGTGGAAGTGGAACTTGAAACAGGGAGAACGCATCAGATTCGGGTTCATTTTTCATATATAAATCACCCCTTATTAGGCGATGATTTATATGGCGGGAAAAAAGATAGCTTGAATCGTCAGGCTCTCCACTGCCATGAGATTCGTTTTTTACACCCGTTTACAGGAAAAGCACTTACGGTCGTTACTGATTTGCCGGAAGATATGGTGAAGGCAATGAATCAACTATCAAGTGATTAATCGAACGAACGAAATTTCTCTTCATTCCACGGTTGTGTGGATGGGGCCGAAACGATAGTCTGTTCGGGAAGCTGATAAGCGGTCAATGCATTTCCGAACACACAGCCAGTATCAATATTTATTGTATGATGGATGATTCGTGGAGCCTTAACTGGGGTATGGCCATAAATAATCCAACGCTTTCCGTGATAATGTTTTGCCCAATCACGTCGGATCGGCCTACCCAAATTATCGGACTTGCCGGTAGTATCTCCGTAAAGGACGAAGCTTTTCACTTGCTTATCCGTACGACCGATATATTCTTCTTTTATTCCGGCATGTGCGATGACGGCATTTACTTCAGGAATTTCAAGATAGAGAGGAGCCTGTTCATATAAAGACATGAACTGCTCTCGAATGTGCTGCTTTTCTTTGTTATCGAGGGTTTCATATTCTTGAACGGTTGTTTCCAGTCCATGCTTCTGTTGGACATTATTACCAAGAAAAAAGCGATATAATTTATTGCAATGGTTTCCTGGTACATAGCGGGCGATCTTTTCTGTGACGACCATTCGGTAAACGAGGCGAATAACTGCAAGCGAGTTCGGACCGCGGTCGGTTAAATCACCAAGAAAAACAGGAACGCGTCCGCCGGGATGTTTGAAAACTTGATTTTCATAATGGTATCCTAATGTTTGGAAAAGATCGTGCAGCTCATCGATACATCCGTGCACATCTCCAATACAATCAACTTTCATCATTCGTACCTCCTTTATGAACTATTGTACACAATATCGCTCGTATTATGAAATAAGAACTTATTCTCTTCTGGAGGTCCGCAGTCCAAACACCTCTCGTAGCTCCTGAACGGCGATTAGAAAGCTAAAATTAGTGAATGAACACTGAATGAAAGTAATTAGTA
The DNA here is from genome assembly GCF_021556485.1 of Oceanobacillus alkalisoli. Taxonomy (GTDB): domain Bacteria; phylum Bacillota; class Bacilli; order Bacillales; family Amphibacillaceae; genus Oceanobacillus; species Oceanobacillus alkalisoli. Next base: position 144,133 of record NZ_JAKGBW010000002.1, read on the forward strand.
GTTTCTGTAGTTTTTAAATGTTCATTAGTGGAAAGGATATATACATAGAGAGGTTTGTAGGAAAGGATTGGTGAACATGAGTGAATCATTAGAGAGATATGAAGCAGAAAAAGAAGAAAACTATCAAGCTCGCTTTAATACATTACAAACGTCTCTTGAAAAAGATGATATTGAAAATTTTAGGGAAGATTTTCTTGATATGCACACGTATGAACAGGCAAGTTTTTTCAAGGAACAGCCTGAGCCGCTCCGCCAGTGGATATATGGATACTTGTCTCCAGCGGAATTTGCCGAAATTATCGAAAGTATGGATTTTGAAGATACGTTGGAATACTTTACGGAGATGGATCCACAATATTCCGGGGCAATCTTGACCGAACTGCCAGCGGATGATGCGGTTGATATTCTGAATTTATTAGAAAAAGAAGAAGTCGCAAGTTTTTTGACGCTGATGGATCAGGAAGCTGCTGAAGAAATTAAAATCCTTTTAAATTATGAGGAGAAAACAGCCGGTAGTATTATGACGACGGAGTTTATCGCCTTATACGATACTCAAACCGTCGAGCAGGTCATGCAAGTGTTAAAAGAAGAAGCACCCGATGCGGAGATGATTTATTATTTATATGTCGTTGATGAAATGAAGAAGATCGCGGGAGTACTGTCCATTCGTGACCTTATCATTTCTGACAGCGATATGTTGATTAAAGACATCATGAGCGAATGGGTCATTACAGTATCCGTCGGCAAAGACCAAGAAGAAGTAGCACAATTGTTTATGGATTACGACTTTCTCGCTGTTCCGGTTGTTGACTTTCAAAATCATCTCATCGGGATTATTACGGTCGACGACATTTTAGATGTTGTAGACGCGGAAGCGAGTGAAGACTATTCCAAGCTTGCTGGGGTGGCAGATGGCGAACATCACACCGATACACCGTTTGAAGCAGCCAAAAAACGGTTGCCATGGTTAATCATTTTATTATTCCTTGGTCTCTTTACTGCAAGTTTGATCGGACAATTTGAAGAAACGTTGGAACAGGTTGCAGTCCTTGCCATTTTCATCCCATTAATTGCCGGGATGGCAGGTAATTCTGGAACACAGTCGCTAGCTGTTGCAGTTCGAGGGCTTGCAACAGGCAATTTCGGCAAGCAGGGGAACCTTAAATGGTTGCTGCGTGAACTTGGGACAGGTGTTATCACAGGGAGCGTATCCGGCGTCATTATTTCTATCGTTATTTTTATTTGGCAACAGAATCTGGTTTTAGGGATGCTTGTTGGAGTATCGATTATGGCATCTCTGATTGTAGCGACAATCGCAGGAGCTTTCATTCCAATGCTCATGGAACGATTGAACATCGATCCGGCGGTTGCATCTGGGCCATTCATCACGACTTTGAACGATATTACATCGATCCTAATCTATTTCGGCATGGCAACAACTTTCATGTCGTATCTTGTGTGAATGGAAGCTGGGGGTGGAGTGATCCCCCCTTTTTTTTAAAATAAACCAAGAACACTCGTGACCTCCGTGTTGGGAGGTTCAAAGAATACCCGAATTAAATCGGGAAAATAAATATCATGTCACCTTTCTAATATTAAAAAACTTAGTCAAAATCCAAGGCCCTTGTGTAAAGCCAAGACCAATTTGCCAAGCTCCCGTACCGAGAAGCCCGTATTCTCTAACAAGCGAAAACTTTTCGTAGAATCTTCGAACCAAACAACGTGGCTTTGTCCGAATTGATCAGCGTAGTAAAAATAAGGTGACGCATATTCTGCGGAGAAACGAATCGGACTGCCAGAACGCATTGCAAGATCGACTGCATCATGGTTCGAAATGGCAGTTGCTATCGTATTGGGATTATAAGGTAGTTCCCAGTCGTATCCATATAATGGCACCCCAAGGATTATTTTAGAACTATCCATCCTCTCTAAAGACCTAATGGATGTTAAATGATTAGGCTTTTTAAACAGTATATTTCAATCCGTTTATTTTGTTCCAATATACTTACACACGGCTGGGCGTCTTCGGCATATACTGATTATGAAAATTTATAATTGAAGGGGAGACGGATATTGGATAAGGAACGGTATGCCAAGGCTCCATTATTATATATTCACCAGGCTCGCACAGAGAAGATCAATGCCAATATGCAAGAGTACTATCGGTCATCCAAAATGAAAGCTGCAGAAAAAAAAGAAAAACCATCCAATCCCGGCCGGATTAAAAGAACGGTACCGATTTACAATCATAACTCAGTTTCAGATGAAAGCGAAACAGATGACACGGAACGAGAGAAAGATAAAAACTTTCAGGATATGACGGTTGAGGAGCAGCTCATTTACTTAGCCGATAAACCTTCTTATGCACCACGGCTGATTTGTGAAATTAGAACGACCGAACGCAGTTATAAGGGCATTGTTTTAGATTATAAGGACGGAGCAGCTACAATACGAAGCGGAAGAAGAAGCCTCCAGCTCCCTTATGAAACAATCGAACGGATTCGCTTGCTTAGTCTATAATTTCCGAGTCAAAAAAGGTAAGCGCCCGAATGATGAAAGAATTCATCATTCGGGCGCTTATTTCATCATGCTTAGTTAAAGACGCTAATTGCCGGAAGACATGTAACGTGGCAGAAGCAATGCAAGTCAACCGTAATACAGATTCCTGTTGCTTGTAAATTTTTTGTTTTTTGCTCGGTTGGATCTTTCAAGTCGTTATAGCCACATGGCTGTTCATGTGCTAATAACAACTCTAAGACTGCACAACCATCATCATCAATGCTTTTCACACGGAAAATGAAGCTTGCTACAATTGGGCCAATTTTTTCCTCCCATTTACGGTCTGCTCCAAATCCTTTAAATGGCTTACACCCGTCTTTACAGTATAGAATAACTGGTACAGTATCTAAACCATTGTTCGTATCTGTCTCGCCAAGCAGGTCATTGATTGAGCGTTCGCAACTTGTGTTACAGCATTGCTCCACTACATCTTTCTGTGCTCTCTCTATTTCTTTCAACACGTCGATGACACAGTTCCCTGTGTTATAATCTTTTCCACAACCACAACTCATACATAATTACTCCTTTCACAAATTATTGACTTTCTGTAATAACATATGTGTGAATAGGTGGTTGGTGTGGGCAAATCTCATCCAAATTTAGTGTGATTGTCTAGCTAAAGTAGGCATATTTTTCAGAATAAAGGGTATCGTTTAATAGGAGTACCGTCAGAAATCAATATTCAATACCGAAACATATAATACAAAGTAAAGACGAAAGGGAGGGGGAGCTGATGGGTTATATTATGCCGGTTGATCGATATCAGTACATCAATTATCAAGAACGGGCGGTTTCGGATAAATTATCTGTGTCACCGGTAAATGCCAGCTTTCGTCCGATATTGGAAAGAAAGCATCAAGAAGTGTCCAGTGAATATGAACGTTTATTCCCGAGTAATTATAAAACGAGGACACCACAACATCAGCAAGCAGTAGAGGAGACGTATGCGGAGATAACAGGAAAAGGGAGGATCTTCAGCGAAACAATATAAAAAAATGGGATGTTTAAGAAACGGTTAAACATCCCATTTTTGATGGTTCCGATTTTGAATCGGGTATATTTGCAGGTCTTTATCTTTTTCATACTCCGCGTGAAAAATATCTTCCAGCTTGTAATTTTGTTTTTTTAGTTCCCCAAGCAACCAATCCTCCGTTAAGTTTCTCTCCTTGAGATTATCATAAATTATTTCTCCATCATTAATTAATGTAATCGGCAATTGAACCGGTTGTGCCGCGAGTTTCATATCTTTCCTTGTCGGTGATTGGTAATCCGATTTCCTTAACACCGAGACTGTCCCGTTCGCTTCAAGGATTGCATATTCCACTTGATCCATAGAAAAGATGTCCTTCGCCCGCAGCATATGTTTCAATTGATTGACGTCCAATTTATTCTTTTTCATTACGTCACGGATAAGCTTTCCATTATAGATAACGATTGCCGGACTTCCTTCCAACAGGTAACGTGAACCTTTGAATCGCTGGGTAATATATTCTGTCGTATACATTAAACCACCCCAGACAATGACGACAAATCCAATTTGAGGAATACCGACTTTATCATCATAAAGAGCATTACCGATTAGTTCCCCAAGGACAATTGCTGAAATGAAGTCAAATGCTGTGATTTGGGATATTTGTGTTTTACCAAGAATTTTCGTCAATGCGAATAAGGCAAAGAAGCCAAAGACAAGGTCAAAAAACATTTCGGCATAGCCAGACATAGGAATCTCCTCCAATCAACGAGTATAGCTTAACCGTTACCAAGCATTTTATTCGGTAACCACTTATCAATTGGGGAAAAAGCTAAAAAAATAAACCGCATGCTTTCATACGGTTTATTCATTATAATTCTTTTATCATCGTTACGTGCGGAATTCCGGCATCCATAAAAACATCATCGGATAACTTCGTGTAACCTTGGTCTTCATAAAATCCAATTGCATGGGTTTGAGCGTTCAACTTTGCTTTCAGGTAGCCGTCCTCTCGAATTTTTCGTTCCATTTCATCTATTATCATCTTGCCAAAATGTTTACCACGAAACTCTTTTCGTACGCAGATTCGTTCCAGCTTACCATATTCGTCCACATAACGCAGTCTGCTGGCAGCAATCGGTTCATCTTGAACATATCCAACAAAGTGAATAGCTGTCTTGTCGTATTGATCAAGCTCTTCTTCTTCGGGAACATGCTGTTCTTTTACAAAGACAATCATGCGCACGAGGGTGGCGTCATCTCTTTCTTTCTCTGTTGTCACAATGCGTAAATCCATTCGATTATTCCCTTCCAAGTACAAACGTTTCATGGACCGTCCATTGTCCGTTATCTAATTGATATAATAACTGGAAACGGTCAAACGTATCTTCATACGTATGATTTTCCATATTGAGTCTCCCAAGGATATCCGTAAATTCCACATGAGTCAGTTCCTGTGCTAAGGTGACATGCGGTACAAAAGGATGCTTCCGGGTATCTTCAAATTTTCCACTATGCAGTTTCTCTTCCAGTTTTATGATTTCCTCAGACTTTTCAACTTTGAAATAAATTGTATTGGTCACAGGCTCGAAGGAGCTTACCTTTGTAATGTGAATCGGAAAAGGCGCTGTTTCCATTGCGATTCGTTTCAACTCCGTGACAGTCTCATCCATCTTACCATCCTCAATTTTGAAACTGTCCTTTAACGTAATATGAGGCGGGATGAGTGTGTAGCGTGGGTCATAACGTTTTCTATAGGAGTTGGCTGCATCTTGAATTTCTTTTGACGGAAAAAAAGCGATTCCAAAGTTCATCATAAAACCTCCCGTTTATTAGTAGTCTGTTTGAGTGCACATAGATAGGTAATTTTATTTTGCGTAGTAAACTCTAAATCGAAAATGCTGTGGTTAACCAACATCGCTAACCCTAGCCACGTCCGGTTCCAACGCCCAACAACAATCAAACTTCACACTCCTCTAATCGATAAAGAAGACTTGCCGATTGGCTTCAGCCAGAGGCTTAGTCGCACTTATACCCTTGTGGTGAAACTCAACATCAACTCACCATCCTCGCCTGAGTTTCCTTTATCTCCCTTCCGGTAAAAAGGAGGTTCGATTAAGTTCGCCCCTTCCTGGGGCAACATCGGACTACCTCCCATCCTGGGAGGCACAGTTTATGCGTTGCTAAACGGGCGTTTCCACCTTTGTTTTCAATTATAACAAACTTAGAAAATTATGCTACATTTGTTTCAGAAAGTTAATAATATAGATGAAAATTGCTGTATTTTTCTAGTCGATGATGGACGTTAATGCACGGATCATATCTTTCTGCCAATATTTCCACGTATGTTCGCCGTCTTCTAACTCGTAATAGAGATAATTGCTGTTTCCAGCTTCCAATAAGGCTTTTAGTTCGCGGTTCGGAGTTAATTGGTCTACGGTGCTTCCGTCCGTTAGTTTCGCCTCGTCTTCTTTTGCGCCGATTGTGTGATATATATCAAGTGCGGCTAGGTCTTTTGCTTGTTTTACTTGTTCCATCACCGGTTCATCGATGAAAGGGGATTGCAGAATTACTTTTCCGAATGTATTCGGATACCGCAAAGCAGTCAGTAACGAAAAAGTTCCGGCAAGTGAGTCTCCCATCAGAATACGCGATTTCCCCATATGATACGTAGGAAGGAGGTCATCAAGCAGCGGAACAACTTCCTTCACGACAAACTTCGTAAAAGCGTCGTATTCATTTCCATTTGGATGGTATTTTCTCCGTCTATCCTCCGCATCTTTGTAATGGATCCCAACAAATATTGTGTTCGTAAGTTCATAGTCTTCATGCAGTCGGTCACTAAAGGTTGCAATCCGTCCCATCTGATAATAATCATCCCCGTCGAACATCATGCAAATGTTGTACTTGTATAAGTCTGAGAAGCTTTCCGGGTAATAAACTTTTAATACTTTTGTTTCTCCTAAATATTTGCTCTCGATTTCTTTGTCGACCATTTTCCCTCTTCGTGCCAATGATTCCACCTCTTGTTCATATGTTAACTTTATAATATCATGTCTGTAGTTGTTGTTCTATTGCTTAGTTTGCCTGTTCAAGCAGTTGACTTTCATGAAGATTATAATAAGCACCTTTTTGCTTAATAAGTTCAGCATGGCTTCCTTTTTCAATGATTTTTCCGTGTTCGAGCATGATGATGGTATTTGCTTCTTTGACTGTATTCAGCCGGTGGGCGATGACGAAGCTTGTTCTGCCTTCCATTAGCCGTTTAAGAGCTTCCTGGATTTTGAGTTCTGTAATCGTATCAATATTACTTGTCGCTTCATCCAAAACCAAAATCGATGGATTGGCAATCAGTGCGCGAGCAATCGTGAGCAACTGTTTCTGTCCCTGACTAATACCGCTTCCCGATTGATCGAGAATTGTATCATACCCATTGGGAAGTTTTGTGATGAAGTCATGTGCATTCGCATCTTTTGCAGCTTGTTCGACTTCTGAATCCGTTGCATCAAGCTTTCCATAACGGATATTTTCTCTGATGGTTCCTTGGAACAGAAAGGCATCCTGCAGGACGAAAGCCATTTGTTTTCTTAAGCTGCTTCTCGTAATGTCTTTTATATCGATGCCGTCTAAGGTAATTTCCCCTGAATTATAATTATAGAAGCGGGAGATCAGATTAATGATTGTCGTTTTCCCTGCACCAGTATGTCCGACAAAGGCAACCGTCTCGCCGGGTTTTGCTTCAAAGCTTATCCCGTCCAGGATGGTATCCGCTTCATAAGCAAACTGAACCTCATCAAATATAATGTGCCCGGACGTTTCCATTAGTTCTTTTGCATGCTGTTCATCCCGTTCTTCTATCTCCTCATCCATCACATTAAATACACGCTCTGCGCCGGCAATCGCGGATAAAAGGATATTGAACTGGTTGGAAAGCTCGTTCAAAGGCCGGGTGAACTGTCTGGCATACTCCGTGAATATAACGATAATCCCAACTGTAACAAGCTCCTGATTACTGTAAATCGCAAGCAGGCCACCAGCAAGGGCAATTAATCCAAAGCTTAAGAAGTTCAGCATGTTCATGATCTTCGGAATGAGACCGGCAATCATCTGCGCCCAGAAACCAGTGCGCTTTAATTCATTATTTCTTTCTTCAAACCCGTTAATCACTTTCTCTTCCTGCGAATACGTCTTCACAACATGTTGACCGGAAATAATTTCTTCTACATAACCATTCACTTCCCCAAGATGTCTTTGTTGCATTTTATAGAGCGGACCGGTGCGGGAAGTGATCCATTTCATCGCGTAAAACATGAGAGGAACAATGACGAGCGTAACAACCGTTAGGATCGGACTGAGTATAAGCATGACAATCAAGGTTCCGGCAAGCGTCAGAACACTTGAGAAGATTTGAATGACCGATTGGTTGAGCGTATTATTGACGTTATCGATATCGTTTGTCAGTCGGCTCATCAATTCCCCGTGTTGCCGTTTATCAAAATAAGAAATCGGCAGTCTGTGAAATTGTTCAAATAAATCCTTTCGCAAGTCAAATACCGTATTCTGGGCAATGCCAATCATCCAGAAGTTTTGTAAGAAAATCGTAAGTGAATGGAAGAGGAAAACAAAAATCAAGCCGAGAAGCAGCGTTCCAAGTCCACTTGTTTCTCTGGTTACAATATAATCATCAATCGCCATCCCAATCAGATAGGGACCAAGTAAACCGAGACTAGAACTAAAAAACACCATGAAGATGACGAGAAAAAGCATCCCTTTCTGCCGGGAGAGGTATTCCCAAATCCGTTTTAGGGTAGCTCCCATATTTTTCGCCCGTTTGTCTTGATTGACCTGGATAGAATCAAGCTTGATCTTCTCATAGTGGAAGGGAGCCTTCCAGTCTTTATTCGACATTTGCATACTCCTTTCCGTGCTGGGATTCCACAATCTGCTGATAAAGCTTGGATTGTTTAAGTAATTCATCATGTGTCCCTATTGCAAGCACTTCTCCTTCATCCATTAATAGGATCCGGTCAGTAGTTCTTGCGGTGGAAATTTTTTGTGTAATAATCATGATGGTACAGCTGTATGCTTCAATTGCCTGCAGCAATCGTGCTTCTGTCGCAAGGTCAAGTGCACTTGTACTATCATCAAGCATGAGTATCTTCGGTTTCCGGATCAGTGCTCTTGCAATCGAAATCCGCTGTTTTTGTCCGCCGGAGAGATTCACTCCTTTTTGTCCGACTCTCGTATCATACTGTTTAGGTAAATGCATGATTGTATCGTGAATTTGTGCATCTTTTGCGGCTTGTATCATTTCTGCATCAGACGCACCACCTTTTCCCCAAACGATATTATCTCGAATCGTTCCGGTGAATAGGAGCGGATTTTGCGGTACATATCCAATACTGCCCCTTAAGGTATGAAAGGCATAGGAATTAATTGCTTGTCCGTCAATCCGCACCTCTCCTTTAGTCGGGTCGAAAAGTCTTGGCATCAGTTGGAATATTGATGTTTTGCCCGATCCGGTGGCGCCCATAATCGCAAGGGTTTCTTTTGCTTGAATCGTGAAGGAAACATTTTTTAAAATAACCTCATCTGTTGCAGGATATTGGAAATATACATTGCGATATTCCACTGTACCATCCTTAATTGCAATGTTACCCTCTGTTTCAGCTTCATCATACTCTGACTCACCTTCATCTTCTAATGTCAGTACTTCATTTACCCGTTCTGCCGATGCTTTCGTTCTTGAGAGAATGATAATAATAAAGGAAAACATCGAAATTGCCATCGCAACGCGCATTGCATAATTGACAATAGAAACAACTTCTCCAACTGCTGCATTCCCGGCAAGCGACTGGACGTTTCCGAACCAGATGATGAAGATGAGGCTTAAGTTCATAATAAATAAAAGGATCGGCATCGTGGATTCCACAAAGCGGAAAGTACTTTTCGTTGAAGTCGCTAAATTCTCATTTGCACTCGTGAAGCGGTCTTTCTCAAAATTCCTACGCCCAAACGCTTTAATGAGCCGCATGCCTGCAAGATTCTCCTGCATAACCCGGTTGACGTGATCGACATTCGCCTGAACGTTCGAAAACATCTTACTGGCATACTTCATCACAAGGAATAAAAAGAGTATGAGTAAAGGAACTGTCACAAGAAAGATCAACGCTAGGCGTGTATTTACAATAAATGCCATCGTCACTCCGCCAAGCACAAGGAAAGGGGCTTTTGCCATGATCCGAAGCGCCATGAAGACCATATTTTGAATCTGGCGAATATCGTTCGTAAAGCGTGTCACAAGTGCTGAAGTTGGGTAATTACTTAAGCTTTTAAAGGAAAAATATTGGATGCGGGAGAACAGCTTTTGTCTTAGGTCATAACCGAATGCAAAGCTGACATGAGAAGAATAGAATGAGTTCAACACTCCGACAACGAGGGATAAAGCTGCGAGTCCAATCATGATGCCTCCCCACATGACAATATTTCCTACATCTTCCTGCAGCACTCCCTGATCGATCATCAACCCGAGAAATAAAGGGAGAAGGAGCTCGATAATCAGTTCAGAAAACATAAATATATAAGCCAAAATAATGGATATTTTATAAGGTTTTAAAAAGGAAAAAACATTTTTCAAACGCTGACCCTCCAAGCAAGAAAAATAATAGCAATTATTTAATTATTATAAGGGGAACCGGGTTATTTATCCACTATCATATTTCGGGGGTCGAAGTTTTGTATAATGATTGGTGTTTTTTGTTTCATTTATTTGAAACCTCCTATTTTTAAACAAATGAGTTTTGATTATGTTTATTTACTGATAGTTTTAATTTTACTATCCATCATTGTGATGAATGGAGCCTTTATTGACTTAATGGCTGATGGATTACTTGTAACGGTTACATTTATAATCCTAACACCTTTGTATGTAAAAGCATTTTCAATAATAGACAGTAAAGGAAAACAGAATCCTTAATTCAACGCAAATATATAGGTCAGTATATACAATATCTTACGCTTAGAATGATTGTTCATCGCTCAGTTGGCAGAGCGCTTAGAGGTCGTTGGTTCGATACAGTGGGAGCTTCTCGTTTGCTCCTAGCTATCAAATTGATAGAAAGAGAGACTTGGAAACGTTCATAGATATGGTATAATAGATATAGTCAAATGATTTACAGAGAAAGGGGTAAGGAAATGGATATTGCAAAGCTTTCTACAGTATTAAGCCAATCCCAAGTGAAGCAGCAAGCAAGCCTTTCAGTAATGAAAATGATGATGGACACTGGAAAAGTTCAAGCGAATGATATGCTTGAAATGCTGGATGAAGGTGTAAGTGCACCGGATGCAGGTCATCCGTATTTAGGTGGAAAAATTGATATTCAAGTATAAAAAATACGAAATGTAAAATGTTGCTTGCAAGAAATGTAAATTTATTGTATACTAAATCTTGCAGTTGAAAAAACGATTCCGTAGCTCAGCTGGGAGAGCGCTACCTTGACAGGGTAGAGGTCGTTGGTTCGAGCCCAATCGGAATCACTATCTAAAAAGGCGTCAATCCTTTGTATATCAGAGGATTGACGCCTTTTTTTTCGTGCCCCTTCCAGTAATAGATTCCGATACAATGAAGCATCACTGATTTCTGGGATTTGTTTGTCTCACACTGAAGATTACAAGTTGATCGGTTTTCCACCAGTCACCCCGTAAATCTGACCGGTGATATAACTCCCTTCATCGGATGCAAGAAGAACATACACCGGCGTAAGCTCTACCGGCTGTCCTGCACGGCCAAGAGGAGCGTTTTGCCCAAACTCAGGGATTTGCCCTTCCAATTTTCCGTTATCGAGTTGTAACGGCGTCCAAATAGGACCTGGAGCGACACCATTGACACGTACCCCCTTTGACGCAAAGTACGAAGACAGGGAAACCGTGAAGTTGCTGATTGCACCGTTTGTAGCTGCATAATCCAATAAAGGGGTGGAAGGATCAAACGATTGAACGGATGTCGTTGTGATAATGGCGCTTCCTGGTTCGAGATGTTCTTCAGCCGCTTTTACCGTCTCAAACATGCTGATGATGTTAACTTTGAAGGTGTCATGCACTTGCTTCATTGGAAGATCACTCAAGGAGGCTTGAGCGATTTGTTGCGCGGCATTCAATACAAGTGTGTCTAGTCTTCCAAAAGCTTCCACTGTTTTTGTAACAATCTCCGTTGCTGCTCCGTCATCCCGCAAGTCATACGGCAGCAATAATGCTTTTTTGCCTGCTTTTTCAATTAATTCTTTGACTTCGTTGGCATCTTCTTCTTCTCCGGGGAAGTATTGAATGGCAACATTGGCACCCTCGCGTGCATAAGCGATAGCAGCGGCACGGCCAATCCCGGAATCGCCACCAGTAATCAAGGCATTGCGTCCTTCCAGGCGATTGTTTCCTTTATAAGCTTCTTCTCCGCTGTCAGGTTTAGGTCTCATTTTATTTTGTATCGCTGGAGTGTTCTGTTCCTGATCCGGAAACTCTTCCGTATGGAACATCTTTCGTGGGTCGGTTAGATATGAATTTTTCATTAAAAATCATCTCCTATCTGTTAGCAAAAAGATCTGAATACCCTATTAAACAGGTTGCGCAATTGTATTGTCACCCTGTGCTTTAATGATTTTCCCTAAGTTCATTTTCTTTAAACTTCTCCAAACCTTACCCTTTTCTCACTCACTCTGCACTACGTCAATTAACTAGAATTTGGAGTATAGAAATGCTTCTTATATTAATGAATTTCATAATACGTATTTAATGCTTTCCCATCACCATATGTAGTTGAGTTGGTTCGTTCCCAACTACATATGGTGATGGAAAAGCCGACTTTGGTAATTATGAAATTCATTCATATGTTTAAAAAAAGTAAATAGAACCTAAAAGTAAATATTTATCAAATTTTTAATATATTAGGATTATTTGTAATAACCTCTTAAACAAGCTGTAACCACAGAGGGACTTCCTCATGCTAGGATTAGACTTATCAATAACAAAAGGGGGACTACTAATGAAAAAGTTAGTATCCGTATTGATAGGTCTGGTTATGATTGGTATTGCTGCGACATCAGTGTCAGCAGCTGATTATGAGGTGCAAAAGGGAGACAGTCTTTGGAAAATAGCGAATGAACATAATACAACTGTTGAAGTATTGATGGAAATAAACGAACTCAAAACGTCATTAATTCATCCGAAACAAGTATTGAAACTCGGAGTGGAAGAGACGGAAGCAGAGGCTTATATTGTGCAGGAGGGAGATACCCTTACACATATTAGTAATGCATATGGTGATAATGTAACAGTTGATAAATTGAAGGAATGGAATAATCTATCTGCTGATCTGATAATAACGGGGCAGAGTTTAACGGTGAATGGAACTGGAGCTGAACAGACAACAACCGAAGAGGTGGAGCAAACAGCTGATGAACCGGTAGTTGAGACAGGCGCCGATGCAAGTGAAGAAGTAGAAGAAGAGCAAGTTGAATCATCCGAAAAGGTAGAGGAAACAACAACCAATGACGTTCAAGGGGAAACATTTGCAGTTGAAGCAACCGCCTATACTGCAGGCTGCTCTGGCTGTTCTGGTATTACGGCAACTGGAATTAATCTGAATAACGATCCATACGCAAAAGTCATTGCCGTAGATCCTAATGTTATTCCGCTAGGTACACAGGTCTTTGTAGAAGGCTATGGATATGCCGTGGCAGGTGATACAGGCGGTGCCATCAAAGGATATAAAATAGATGTACATCTTCCGACAAAGAAGGAAGCATACAACTGGGGTAGAAAAACAGTAAACATCACGCTTATAGAGTGATCAGACTGCCTTTTTGTATGAAGGTCTAACTAGATGTTTATTAAATAGTTGAATGAATTTCATAATTACCAAAGTCGGCTTTTCCATCACCATATGTAGTTAGGGATGAACCAACTCAATTACATATGGTGATGGTGAAGCATTAAATACATATTATGAAATTCATTAATCATAATAATTATCCAAATGTAGAGTTAACCATGAAAACAGGTGTCAACAATGATTTAATACGAGATATTTTGAATTGCAAATTAGACGGTGCCTTTGTTATAGGCTTTGGGAATCACCCTGACATTGAGCAGATTGAGGTTTTTAAAGAGGAACTTGTTTTAATAGCAGATAACAAAAAAGTAAGTTATGACAGTCTAAAAAATAGTCGGGGACCCTCTAGGGCAAGCAGTGCCCGTCATTCGGCGATTTTATCTAGATTTGTAGACTTTATTGAAGTTATTGTTAATAAAAAAGGGAGGAATATCATACATGACTAAAATGAATCTTGAGTTGGCCAAACAGCTTATCGAAGGAGCCGAGAAAAAAGCAGCAGAGCTTGGAATCCAGATGGTTATCTCTGTGGTGGATGAAGGTGGAAATCTAATTGCAGTACATCGTATGGATGATGCATGGTTAGCTAGCGTTGATATCGCGCAAAACAAAGCATGGACTTCGGTTGCATTAAAAATGCCAACAGCAGATTTAGCTGAAGCGACTGTTCCGCACGCAGAGCTCTATGGTTTGAACACAACAAATAATGGACGGTTAGTTCTCTTTGGCGGAGGCATCCCTTTAGTGGAAAATGATGAAGTAATCGGTGCTGTCGGCGCAAGTGGAAGTGCTGTTGAGCATGATATCCAAGTTGCCCAGGCTGCGGTTGATGTATTTGAAAATATAAAAGTAAGATGAGTGGAGCAATTGTTCCATAGAGGCGAATCTCTGAAGTGGTAGGGTCAGTTCCTTGTTGTGCTAAAGGATTAGCATGGCAGGGGACTGATTTTTTTCTATTCCATATAGAAAGTTTAACACTCCATATTCTTTCAACGGGTTGTGGTTGATTTGAGCGATTTTGTCTATTGGATACAACTTTAAGCATTAAAATTCAAGTGTTTAATCTGTTTAAATCTAGCTTTATCTTCCTTCTTAAAATTTCCCTTAGAAGTGTGCAATTGGTAGCGAGTTTCCGCTGACTCAAAGAATTTGACGGCTTTAGTCATATTGGTCAACTAATTTCAATAAGTAAGCTTTATCTGCTATAATAGATTAGTTGATTGCATTTCATAATTACCAAAATTAAATACGTATTATGAAATTCATTAAGTTGAGTAATTATTAATGATGAAAAATATACGCATTTTCTGCCGTACATAAAAAGAAAGAAGGATATAGATGACTAAAGCATTTGTTTACCGTTGGCTATTCTTTTTTATCGGAATCATGCTGTTAGGTCTCGGAGCATCGTTAACCATTAAAGGTCAGCGATTCGGTGTTGGTTCTTGGGATGTGCTGCATATCGGATTATTCCAAAATCTAGGGCTATCGATTGGCATGTGGTCCATTATTGCTGGAATTATCGTTATTACGATTGCTTCTATTGGTCTACGTGAATTTCCAAGAATAGGCACCTTTTTGAATATGATTCTGGTCGGTTTATTTATCGACTTTTTTAACTGGCTGATCCCTGATCCCCAAACTTTTCCTCTGCAACTTGTCAGTTTTATTCTAGGCATTTTATTGCTGGGTAGTGGTTCTGGTATTTACATTTCGGCGGATCTGGGAGCAGGACCGCGAGATAGCTTAATGCTGCTTATCGTTAAAAAACTTAAACTTAGTATACGTGTTGCACGTACGATGATAGAAGTCATTGTTGCGTTCGCTGGATTTTTATTAGGCGGGCCGATCGGTCTTGGTACGGTCATCATGGCTTTTGGACTTGGCCCGGTGATGCAGACTGCATTAGGATACAGTAAGAAAATATTAGACGATTTGATGACAGAAAAACAGGTGTCTACTTATGCTGGAAGCAGGGATGGATTCATATCCGAGGATAAAATTGGTTAAATCCATGTTCCGAGTGGGAATAATCCAGCCTATCCAGAAATTTACCGCGTTGAACTGCTCATAAAGCTCTCACTGAATGAAGTATCGTTTAATCGAATCACTTTTTGAAATCAAGGAGCGCTATTTCTACAGTGATAGATTGGCGCTCTAGCCATTTGTGTACGTTTTAAGAAGCAAGTTGGTGGGGGAGGAGCATTTTTTGACGATAAGATTTGTACCCTTTACCATCCTGTAGTAAAATTTGGTGATTGATACGTGAACGAATGAATACGATTAATTATGTATCAGTGTGAAAATGAGTCAGTCGAAATTATTATAAGATACGGAGGGATGATTGTGACAGCTGAGAATGAATTAATTATGAAATCCTTTTATCAAACGATTATAGATGAAAATGAAAAAGAGCATCCAATCAAGACATTGGGTGTGATGTATATGGAAGAAATGAAAGGGGAACAGCCCGAACTTTCCGCTATCCGTTTTGCTCAAGGAGAAGTTTATTTCTTGAATCAAGACTATGAAGCTGCGATTTATAAGTGGCAGCATCCTTTGGACAAAGCCTTCATACCATGGGGACAGAAAAATATAGCGGATGCGCACATGGAAATGGGCTTATTGGATTACGCAGAGAAGTTTTATCAGGAAGTAGAGACGGATTCTGTTCTATTGAAAACGGAAGTCTTACTGCAACTTTTCTCGCTGTATATCCAACAAGACAAACAAGAAAAGGCTGTTGATATCATTAAGAAGGCGGTTCAATTAAATCCGGATTATGCCGATGTAACAGAAATAGCAAAGCGTTATTTTGAAAGTATTCAAGATTGGGATAGTGCAATAGAGCTCGCCATTAACGAGGCAATCCGGACGGAATCTCTCCATTGGTTTGAGGTGTTGGAAGGGTATGCCAACCTCGGCGTGACAGCTAACCATGAGCCAAGCTTTTTCAATAACGTGTTGGTGACATTATATTCTATAGATAAATATCAATTTGAACGTTTGACGGCTGGATTATGGAACAGCTTTAAACAGAGTGAGTTTTATTTTCGTTGGCTAGAAGAGATAAATCAGCTTCTCTTGTATGAGAACATGGAAGCCTCTTACAACTGGAAGAAGCTACCATCCTTATTTAAGGAAGGGTATTTCTATTTCATTAGTGGCAGATTTTTCATGAACGATATTTCGGCTCTAGTACCGGATCATTTAACGAATTGGTTAGCGGTCTCCCAAGTTTCCGACAGGCTCAGCTCTTCAGCTGCAATACTGGCTTGGAATGAGCTCTTCCCGTCAGCGCTCGATGCAGCTTTGGTTCAAGAAGCAGAACAAGCGTTTAAAAATGCAAGTCCGAGTCAAAACGCTAAAGAAGAAGGTATAGAGCTTTTGGATTCTATTAAAGTGTGGGCGGAGAAAGAAGGCATGCTGGAAGGGTTAACAGAATATATGGGGCCAAGACTTGATGAATATAAAATAGAAGAGGTAGGCCCAACAAGGGTGCGAGATGTTATTAAAGATGCATTAGCATATATTTCAGATCAACAGGCGGAACTCGAGAATGTTGTTTTGCGGGAAATCGACTGGAGCGAAGAAGTCTTAACAGAATTGCATGAATTCCGTCAAGAGATACTTGATGTGGAAAAAGAAAAGGCCAAGACTATGACAAGTTCGTTCCGTGATTTAGAGCATAAATTAATGGAGAAGGTGCAGGTTAAATTACCCGAGCTGCTGAAGAACTGTTCCGATTTAGTGAAGGAGGACAGTGACTTTTCCAAACTTCATCTTGTATTAAATGAGGAAATGAATAACCGGATGGCACAGTATATGGAAATGGAAGTCTTAGCTGATTTTAAATCTGCCACAGAGGAATGGCTAGAAACTAGTGAAAGAGAGTTTCAAGAAAGTCAGATGCTCTTTAATGAAGTGAGTGAAAATATAAACGAGCAATTTAAAGAAGAGAAAGTTGTATTGTCCGGCGACTTTAAAGTATTGGATGACTGGAAACGGGATATTGAGCGAATATCAAGGGGAGCATCACGTTTTGAAGAAATAAATATATTGTTGCGGAATAATCCTTCCCAGCTGTTATTAAAAGGTGCGGGGAAATTGTTAGCTCCTTTATCAAAAAATAAAGAGATGCTCCTCGGTAGGTATAAGGACTATATCGAAAATGCAGATTACAGTGAAGTGGCAGGGGAAATGACAAACACATTTACCCAGCAATTACAGTTTTTTGAGGAATCCATCGAATGGGATGTTAACAAGTTTTTCTTACATCCACAGGAAGAGCTTCATCATATAATCGAGGAAGTACAAGCAGCTATAGCAGAACAGAACGGTTCTTTAAATAAGATGCGTGAACAGCCCGAGTTATATCAAGATCCCCTTATCTTGTTTGAGTTAAAACTTCGTCATTATGATTTAATGAATGAGATAGGTGCGATAAGTTAATTATTACTGGAGAGCATATATAGACCTAGCTTCTATAAGAAGACTTATTCTATTAACAACGTACTCATTTAACCTCAATAAGCCCACATCTGAATAATAGATGTGGGCTTATTGAGGCTTTCCTCTCCTGATTAGTTTGCTTTCACAACGGGAATGCTAACTTTATCATCATATAAGGCGGAGATAGGTAATGAATAAGTTATTTACTGCACTCGTTTGTATTGGATTACCGCTTGCTGTCACGGGATCGATTTTTCAGTGGTCAGCAGTGATCATGTTTATTATATATTGTTTAACCATTATCGCTTTAGCAGGTTTTATCGGAAGGGCTACGGAAAGCTTGGCAATCGTATTGGGACCTAGGGTCGGCGGGTTACTTAATGCCACTTTTGGTAATGCTGTTGAACTTATTATATCCATTTTTGCGCTTAAAGCAGGATTGATTAGTATCGTCCTTGCTTCATTAACAGGGTCTGTTTTAGGAAATTTGCTTCTTGTTGGAGGACTCTCCTTTTTTGTAGGTGGTCTGAAGTATAAGCGTCAATCATTCGATATTTTTGAAGCGCGGCATAATGCTGGACTTCTCATGTTTGCTGTTATTGTTGCATTTGTTATTCCTGAGGTGTTTACACATACGATGAATGAACAGGAAACCATGTTTCTTAGTGTCGGTGTTTCCATCATTTTAATCGTATTATATTTAGCCGCTCTGCTTTTTAAATTTGTAACACACCGCGGGGTTTACCAGCCCGCGGAAAAGCAATCAAATGAAGAAGAGGAAATACCGGAATGGGGAAAAGGAAAAGCTATCATGATATTAGCACTCGCAACAATTGCCGTTGCTTATGTATCAGAAGGCTTGGTTTCGACATTCGATGTGGTAGGGGCGACATTTGGCTGGTCGGAGCTATTTATCGGTGTGATTATCGTTGCCATTGTTGGAAATGCGGCAGAGCACGCGTCAGCCGTCATCATGGCTTATAAAAATAAAATGAATGTCGCAATTGAAATTGCTGTCGGTTCAACCTTGCAAGTAGCAATGTTTGTCCTGCCTATTCTTGTTATTCTATCCCAATTCTTTACCACATCCATGCCGCTTGTTTTCACGTGGCCGGAATTAATCAGTATGGTGACAGCGGTATTTTTAATGATTATCCTGTCGGGTGATGGCGATTCGAATTGGTTTGATGGATTAGCGTTAATTGCAGCGTATTTTATTATGGGGATTGGATTTTATTTTATTTGATGAGAAGGGAAGACGAGGGTTCCGCGGATATTCCAGTTGATTATGTAAATAATATACCTGTTAAGCAATCAGCATAGGAGGTATTAGATGCGGCAACGTCACCAAGCTAAACAGAAATTAGAATCCAGTAAATCTAGAACAAATCCAGATAAGGTAAAACAGGAGATTCGGAAAGATGTGAGCCGGGGACAAGGTGCAATGACATCTCGAGAAGCAGGAGCCATGCGGAATTAAAATGCTACTTTTCCCTTGCCAATAACAGGGAATTATAAGAAGCGTACTTACCCTTAAATGAGAACAGGGAAGTGCGCTTATTTGTATGTTCTCTGGAACACTTACCAGACTTTTATTTCTTGATAAAAGCTGTATCAAGTGCAGTGATCACAAATGTTTGATACAATATTACATAAAACTTCATGATGGTTCTCAACTGCTTCATTCAATTTATTGAAAGAATTTCATAATTACCAAAGTCGGCTTTTCCATCACCATATGTAGTTGGGAACGAACCAACTCAACTACATATGGTGATGGTGAAGCATTAAATACGTATTATGAAATTCATTATATTTATAATTATAATAGAAACATAGGAGGAGTAGACAATGGCAGAAGTAATCACAAAACTAACGAAAGATTCAGGTATTATTTATGAATTCAATAAAGAAAATGTGCCAACAAAGAAGGTTGCATCAGGAACAACGTTAACGATTGAGACTTATGATTGCTTTGAAGATCAGATTCAATCAGAAGACACGGTTATCGGCAGAATCGATTGGAACCGAATCAATCCAGCAACAGGCCCTGTATTTGTTGAAAACGCCAAGCCGGGAGATATTCTAAAGGTCAAGATTGAAAAGATTGATGTTAAGGATCAAGGTGTGATGGCTGTTGTGCCAGAATTGGGTGTCATGGGTGAGTCCATCGAAAAAATGGAAGCGAGAATCATGCAGATAAAAGATGATAAAGTACGGTTTAACGGAGTGGAAGCCCCAGTAAACAAAATGATAGGTGTTATCGGTGTTGCTCCTGAAGGTGAAGGAGTGAACTCCGGAACACCAGGTGCTCACGGTGGAAACATGGATAATACGATGGTGAAAGAAGGAGCAACCCTTTATTTCCCGGTGTCTGCTGATGGTGCTCTTTTTGCCCTCGGAGATCTCCATGCAGCAATGGGTGACGGGGAAGTAAGTGGAACTGGTGTAGAGATAGCAGGCGAGGTCACCGTTAGGTTGGATGTAATAAAAAGTGACAAGCTGGAGCAGCCAATGCTTGAAAATGACGAAGTGTTTACGCAGATTGCGACAGGTCAAACGTTTGATGAAGCGGCTAATCTTGCTACAGCACTCATGACTCGGCGTATTGCCGAAAAGTCGGGCCGTTCGTTGAGTGAAGTGACCATGCTCGTGAGCATGAACGCTCAGTTGGAAGTCTGTCAAGTTGTCAATCCGTTAAAAACAGCTCGATTTGTCGTGCCGAAATGGTTGCTCAAACAATTAGAGATTGACTTGATTAAGAAATAGTTATAATCATCGTGGGTAAGATCTTGCCATCGACCTTATCCACGATTATTTATATATACGCACACTAGTCTTTCGATACATGCTCCGTAAAGTCAGCTAATAATCTCACACCAAACCCAGTAGCGGACTTCGCGTAATAACCTGTTTCTTGACTGGTCATCATGCCCGCCATATCGACATGCAGCCACTTACTGGATTTTGGAATGGAACGACGGAGGAACAATGCTGCAACGATTGACCCGGCTTCCGCTTTACTGCCGGTATTGTTGAAATCAGCATAATCACTTGCTAAGTAGCTTTCATATGCGTTAACTAGCAGCATCTGCTCGTATTTGACCTGCATTTATATAGGATTGTGTTTTGCCATAGCCATCTACTTGTAAATTTGTCTTAAAAGCCTCTTTTATCGATTTATATTTCAGGAATTGATAGGAACCTAATGCCCACCCCTCAACAAAAGCCGTTACGACCAGTCATTTTTCTAACGAGTCGTATGCTCCTGTAAGCGCATTTTCATTTATAGAAGCATATTCCACCTTCTGTTTGCTTAACTCACGGGCAATGGATCCAGCTGTCATTCTCACATTTTCATAGGATTTCGTTCCTCTTTCCGTTTTTTTATAACAACAAATAACTCGCCATCCTTGTATACCTTATTAATGGATGTTGAGCTGTTTTCTACAAATTGCTTTAGGGATTCGTTGCCCGTAATTAATGGATCATTTGCAAATAATATAGTAGCCTTCATGCTCATTTCGTTCTCTCCTTTAACTTTGCTGGAAAATGCTACCTATAAAGATAGCATGACAGCATTACGTTTTTTATTAATTTCATGGTCGAGTTCCTGCTCTAAGGCATAACCGAACTGATATAAAGTTGCTTCATCCAATTCTTTTCCTATCAGTTGTACTCCAATAGGCAGGCCATCTTTTGAAAAACCACAAGGAATGGATAAGCTCGGAAGTCCCGTTAAATTGGTCGGAGAGGTCAGTCGCGTAATTGTCGAGCGGATATGACTTTTATCTCCATTGCTACTTGTTGTATCTCTACTTCCAATTTCAGGCGGCAAAATAGACATGGTAGGGGTCAGGAGAATATCACAATCACTGAGCGCCTCGTTGAACTCCTGTTTTGCATTTTCCCTCTGCCGAAGCGCCTGAGCAAATTCAAATCCTTTTGCTAGAACACCGGTCAGTAATCTCTCTTTTACTTCCACATCCCAAAGATCTGGATATCCCTTGAGATTATTCTCATGGACGGCATAGGCTTCGGTCTTAAGAATTATACTTTGCGCTTCTAAACTTTTTTCGCTAATGGAAAGATTAATTCGCTTTACTTCTGCTCCCAGCTTTTCAAAAATAGTGATGGCCTTCGTGACGGCAAGCTGAATTTCTTCATCGATGGCTTCGGAATAATAAGTTGCAGGAATACCGATTTTTTTCCCCCTCACATTTATCCCCAATAGACGAGTGAAATCCTCTTTTTTTCGCTGTATCGACTTAGGATCCTCGCGGTCAAAAGCAACCATCGCATTTAATAATAAAGCATTATCCGTTATAGACCTTGTCAAAGGTCCAACATGATCGAGTGACCAAGAAAGGGGATAGACGCCACGGTTACTAATACTGCCAAAAGTAGGTTTCATGCCTACAACCCCGCAAAAAGATGCTGGGACACGAACAGAGCCACCAGTATCTGTTCCTAAAGAACCATAACAAAGATAAGCTGAAACTGCGGCAGCTGAACCGCCACTGGACCCGCCTGACATTTTCATTGTATTAAAAGGATTGTGTACTGGCCCAACATGAGAGCGATCTCCTGTCGGGCCATAAGCAAACTGATGTGTATTGTTTTTACCGATAATAATGGCACCTGCATGTATTAGTCTGTCTATTACGAAGGCATTTTTCGCTGGTGTGAAATCCCTATATATTTCAGAACCCATTGTCGTTTTAATATTTTTTGTGAAAATATTATCTTTAATTCCGAGTGGAATACCGTGAAGCGGTCCTTTATAATTGCCTTTTTTAATATCCTTTTCCATTTCTTTCGCATCTGCAATAGCTTGTTTTCCGTTAATTGTGATAAACGTATTTAATTTAGAATCAATTTTTTTAATTCGTTCTAGCGCGCTTTTGACAATTTGCACTGGAGATATTTCTCCTTTTTTTACTTGTTTTGCCAGACGATGAATATCTTTAAATAAGAATTCATTCATAAAACCTTCCCCCTTTAGATATGTTGATAGTAGTACAACCACTTTATGTCTTTAAAAGCACATTATTGCTTATTAAAATGAAATAAATTGGTTTTTAAAAATTCTAATCATTAGGAGGGAGATAATGTTATCAACATGGTTTTGGATTCAATTGGCGATATTTATTTTAGCGATGATTGCAGTAATCGTAGTTGCGACGAAAAAAACAAAAACAATCGATGACTTTGCTATAAGTGGAGCAAACTTAGGACCCGTTGTTTTAGGCTTATCTTTCGCTGCAACGGTAATGAGTGCTGCGACATTTATGGGCTATCCAGGATATTCTCATGCATGGGGATTTAGTAACTTATGGTTGTATTTATCATTATCCGTAGCTACCCCTATCGGCTTTCTTACAGTTGGAAAAATGATTCGAAAAGTAAATACGACCCAACGTTCCTTATCACTTCCAGATTGGCTTGGAGACTATTATAATAGTGACTTTCTAAGAGTGGGTTCTGGATTAATCATGTTATTTAACTTGTTTTATATCGCTGCTCAATTCTCTGCTGGTGCACAAATATTTGAAACGATTGTTGGAACCAGTTATGGTGTAGGGTTAGTTATCATAGCGGTTATTGTTATAGCATATGTGTTTGTAGGAGGTTCTTATGCTGACATTTATACAGATGCCATCCAAGCAATGTTAATGATTATCGTTGCTATCATTGTATTTATTTCTGGTATTGTTATATTCGGTGATGGAAATATGAATACAGCTTTTACTAATATTACGGAGAACTTTAAAGGACAAGACGGGAATTTATTAAAAGTTCTTAACCCGGAATCGAATTATTACGCATTTTCAGCAGTGTTGGGATTATTTATCATTCAGTTTGCTTTTGCATCCCAACCTCAGCTATTCAACAAAGTATTGTCACTTAAAAAGCCTCAAGATTTACGGAAAATGTTTATTGTATATATTATTACGACGATCCTTTGCTTACTTGTTTTATTCGGTGGCTTTTATAGCCGTGTTGCTGTACCGGAGCTGCAAAATCCTGATTTAGGCTTACTTGCTTATGTCGAGTGGGGCATGCCGGCATTTTTAGGTGCACTTGTTGTCGTTACGATTTTAGCTGCTGCGCTATCAACTACAGATGGATTGTTTGTCGTCATGTCTACCGTTTTTGCGAATGACATTTATAGAAAATTTTTAGTTAAGCGGGGTATTGTTAAAGTAACCGAAGAACAAATGCAAAAGACGGCGATGCGCATTAGTCGCTGGGCTGTGATTGTAGTCGGAGTACTTGCGTGTTTTCTTGTTTTAAGTCCGCCTCCATTTCTTGGGGACTTGATGTGGATTGGGATTTCAGGTGTTTCTGCAGGTACACTTGGTCCTATTATGTACGCTGTTTTCAGCCGGAAAAAAGCTTCACCACGTGCGGCCGAAGCGTCTATGATTTTTGGGCTTGTATCCTATTTAATCATTGTGCTCACAGGAATTGAATCGAGTCCGCTTGCAGCCGGCGGTTGGGCAACTTGTGTCGGTATTGCGGTGATGGTCATTTTGGCTAATGTATTAAAACGGCCAGATGATCAGAATGGTTAATTTTAATTGTTAAAAAACAATAAGGAAAGGAGCTTAAGAATTGATGTGGATTAATCCTATGTTATCCATTTGGTTATTTATGGCAATAGGAGGTTTAATTATACAGGGAATTATTTTATGGAAGTTTTATGGGAAAGGAAAATCAGAGAAAAATACGGACTAAATTTAAAAAAGGTTTGTTCTTTTATGGAAAGGGAACACACCTTATTAATTTTCAGCGTAGCAACCAATCTGAATGCTATCTAAGCAAACCGCAGAGACATGTTATGATTGCTTTTCATAAGATGTTGTAAGATGGTGAGGTGGTTAACCATGATAGAGATTCTTATGATGGGAACCGTAATTGCTCCTGTTACTTCTGGCATTGTTCAGGCATTAAAAGTTTCGAAAATAGTTCCTAAGCGCTTTTTACCTTTAGCCGCTATTTTTATTGGGGTTGGTCTTGGTGCATCTGCAACATTTCTCGGTGCGGATCTCCTTGTACGAAGCTGGGCTGGAGGAATTAGTGGACTTGCTGCTACGGGATTGTTTGAATTGAGCAAGAATGGAAAAGATAACAGTTACCCAGAAGAAGAGTAAGCTTATTCATCTTATACATGCATTACTAAAGGGCGTTCCCGCTAAGGGGCGCTCAATTTTTATGTATCAATTTACATTATATGTGAAGAATAAAAATGCTTGTAATTATTCGTTGGAGGTAATGGGATGACGAACTATAATGCACAATTAACGACTTCTGAAATCGCAGCGATTTGGACGTCTTACATGAATGACAGTATGAATCGATGTATATTAGAATATTTTTTGAAAGATGCCGAGGATATGGAAATTCGCTCACTTGTCCAGCAAGCCTATGATTTTACCAATACACATGTAACTAAATTAGAGCAACTTTTTATTAAAGAAGCCTTTCCGCTTCCTACTGGCTTTGGGAAGGAAGATATTAATCTGAATGCACCACGTTTATATACTGACGCATTTATGCTGGAATATATTGGATATTTAACTAGGGTTGGGTTACTTGCATATAGCGGTTTAACGACTACTAGTGCCAGAAAAGATATTAAAACACTTTTTAAAGAAGGAATCATAGGAGTATTGGAGCTATATGACAAGGCGACAGATATTTCCATGGATAAAGGGTTATATGTGAGACCTCCATATATTCCTTATCCAATGAAAACAGACATGATAGTTAGCAAGAAATATTTTAGTGGAATGAACCCATTCAGCAGCAAACGACCATTGAATGCGGTGGAAATATCCTATCTCCATATGAATATACGGACAAATATGATTGGAGGGAAGCTCGCCATAAGCTTTGCGCAAACTTCAGCTATTAAGAAGGTGCAAGGTTGGATGCTCAGAGGAAGGGATATGACGAAGAAACATATTGAAATCTTTTCGAAAATTCTTGCTGATAATGATATACAGGCACCCCTTTCGTCAGATATTTCGATTACAGATTCAACGATCCCTCCTTTTTCTGAAAAGCTAGGGATGTTCTTGTTCTCGGAGTTGTGTGCAATCGGAATCGGAAATTACGCATTGGCAGCCGGTGCCAGTCAGCGGAATGATCTTGTGGTGGGCTATGAACGTTTATCCCTTGAAGTCGCGCAATATGCAAAAGACGGTGCAGAAATTATGATAGAAAACGAATGGTTGGAGCAACCTCCTGGTACAGTCGATAAGGAAAAGCTAGCTAAAAATAAAACCAAGCATAATTAATCTCGTTTCAAACGTTTAATCTGTAGGATGTGAAAGGATGAAGCAAACACCGCTCGAAAAAATATTTTGGAGTATTGCGCTGCCGGGCTTTGGACAGTTGTTGAATGGAAAAATTGTGAAAGGTCTTATTTTTATTACAGCAGAATTCATTATTAATGTGAAAGCGAATTTGAATCAGGTGATCATTTATAGTTTCCATGGTGACATGCAAATGGCTATTGCGGAGACAAATTATCTCTGGCTTATGTTCTATCCGTGTGTGTATATGTTTGCGATTTGGGATGCTTATCGTGATGCTGGGGGAGGGAGGAATCCTTACTCTTTTCTTCCGTTTGTTTTCAGTGCATACTTTGGAACGGTTGGATTAATATATTCCTCCAACTTAAGAATTTTGGGTCTACTGATAGGACCTGTTTTCCTGCCGATTATATTTTTTGTGATAGGTGCGTGTATTGGGCTTGCTATCATAGCTATCATTCAACACATGAAAAAATCCCCTTCTTGAAAAAGGGGATTCCGCTTTTTTTCCGATTTATGAAATCAGTTTCAAACCAACTGCAGCTCCAAGAACCATACCTATGAAAACAATCCTTTTCCAGTCCTTAGATTCGCCGTAAATCAGCATACCTAAAATTGCTCCACCAGAAGCGCCAATCCCTGTCCAAATCGCATAAGCCGTTCCCATCGGAAGAGTTATCATGGCGTAAGCAAGAAGAATAAAACTAGCACCAAACCCAAGAATTAATAAAGCTAATGCTTTAAAGTTTCGGTCGATATGCAATTTATTAATCATGGCAACACCGAACATTTCAAATAAACCTGCCAAAACTAACGCAGTCCATGCCATTAGGATTCACCGCCTTCCTGAGTTTTATCCGGTGTCACTAATTTCAAACCAACGACACCTGTTAATAAAACAAGAATTAATAATACTTTACCTAACACAAATGGCTCCCCGAAGAATACAATCTCCGAGAAAACAGTTCCCGCCGTTCCTAAGCCGACAAAAACCGCATATACCGTACCGACCGGGAGTTTCCTTCCAGCCATAATCATTAAATAGAAGCTGACGAAGATAGCAACTATGGTTCCAACCCACGTCCAAAAATCATGTGCATGCTTTAAACCAATCACCCAAAAAATTTCAAAGAAAGCAGCAATAAATACTTTCATCCATTCATTATTCATTTGTATTGCACCTCCAAATTTAGTTTCCCCGGAAAAACAAAAAAAGCCTGGGAGAAACTGTAAAATACAGTATCTCCCAGGCTTTTATCCTTCCGTGGCACAGCAAAGCTGCGAGTTTTCTCTCGGTCTCAGACCAACAAAGTTGCGGAACCCTAGAAAACATTCAACTTATGCAATTAATGTATACTATAAAGGAGTGGGAGTGTTTTTTCAAGAGGAAAGACTTGAATATTTCAACCAAGCTTTTGTATTGGAATAGACTAGACCTAAACAAGTATACTATAAGATAATGACAAGCTAGAAGAGGAGAACCTATGACGAAAACATTCAATTTCAACTTGGAGAACACCTATAGTGAACTTCCTGAGATTTTTTACCAAAAATTGACCCCGAATCCGGTTGCGGCACCCCAACTTGTTTTCTATAATGAGGAACTTGGCAAAGCACTTGGACTTAACAATGAACAAATGCAGCATGAGGATGCTGTTGCTGTATATGCGGGAAATGCTCTTCCGCCAAATGCGATCCCTCTTGCCCAAAGTTATGCTGGTCATCAATTCGGCCATTTCACGATGCTCGGTGATGGACGTGCCATGCTGCTTGGAGAACAAGTGACACCGGATTTCAAACGCTTCGATATTCAACTGAAAGGAGCGGGGAGGACAGCGTATTCTCGTGGTGGCGATGGTCGGGCGGCGCTCGGACCAATGATTAGGGAGTATATTGTTAGTGAAGCGATGCACGAATTAAAAATCCCAACGACAAGGGGTCTCGCAGTGGTGACGACAGGGGAGGGGATTCAACGGGAAACGAGATTACCTGGTGCGATTTTGACGAGGGTTGCCGCCAGTCATATTCGGGTAGGAACATTTGAATTCGCAGCACACTTCGGTGAGATTGAGGAACTTGTGCAACTTGCTGATTATACGATGGAGCGACATGATCCAGAAGTAAAACAAGCGGATAATCCCTACCTCGCTTTCCTAAGAAATGTGGTTGAACGGCAGGCGGGGTTAATTGCAAAATGGCAGCTTGTCGGTTTCATCCATGGCGTGATGAATACGGATAACATGACGATCAGCGGTGAAACGATCGATTATGGACCGTGTGCTTTCATGGATGCATATCATCAAGAAGCTGTATTTAGTTCGATTGATTTGAATGGACGTTATGCTTACCGGAATCAGCCGAGCATTGCTGCATGGAACCTCGCGCGTTTTGCGGAAACACTGCTGCCTTTACTCGGTAAGAGCAAAGAGGAAGCCTTGGAATATGCGCAAGATGCTATTTCGGAATTTGGTCCCTTATATCAGAAATATTGGCTGCAAGGGATGCGGCAGAAACTCGGGATCTTTGGTGAAAGAGAAGGAGACGAAGCTCTCATTGAAGAATTGCTCACATTGATGCAGCATTATCATGCCGATTATACGAATACATTCCTAGCATTAACTTATGATAAGGAAGAAGATTTTCCGCTTGGACGGATGGATGAATTCATAAATTGGAAAATCAAATGGCAAGAGCGGCTTGAATCGCAAGAAGAAACGAAGGATGCAAGCATCAAACTTATGCATGAACATAATCCCGCATTGATTCCGAGGAATCAGTGGGTAGAGGAAGCGATAGAAGCTGCTGTAGAGGAGGAGGATTACAACGTGGCAGAAAAATTAATCCATGTCTTGAAAAGTCCATATGCCCATACAGATGTACAGAAAGAATTTGCGAAAAGAGATTATGATACAGGCACAAGTTTTCAAACATTTTGCGGGACATAAACATAAAAAAAGAGAAAGAAGCACTTTCTTGCGTTTCTTTCTCTTTTTTTCATGATTGATATTATTTTACAATTGCTTCTTCCTCTACGTAAGGTATTGTTAGTGGTCCAAGGGGTAAAACAGCAACTGTCATGTCGGGACCATACTTTGCCTTCAGGTCTTTTAACGTTTGTTCTATATCCCTTGTTGGTTTTAACATGGATGCTTTAACTTGCTCATCTGTCAGTTTGGAATACACATAAACATTTGCCCAAACTTGGATGACTGCCTGCTTCTGAACTTGCCACTGATCGAACATTTCAAATTCCGGATCGTTAATCAAGTCAAGTAACTCTTGGGGTGTATCAGCAAAATCAAAAATCTTTGCATAGTTACCATGGTCAGGTAATCCATCAGAACATTCTGCTGCAATAATAATTGAACCACCTTCTTTTACAATTTTATGGGCAGCACTCATCCCTTTTACTGCTTGGTAAAGGTTCTGATCGAGGGGATAACCTGAATTCGATGTGACGACTACATCAAAACGCTCTTCACAACGAAACATCGCATGTTCTTTTGCAAAGGCGCAACCTTTGTCATGCGCTTCATACAGCTCTCCAGCAAATACATTTGTAATTTCTTTTTCTCGATTTAATGTCACGTTCAGCATGAAATCAGGCTTACACATTCTATTGATCTCTCTTGTCATTTCTTGAAGAGGATTATCAACCATGTTACCCCAAGTAGAAAGCGGATCTCCAATCATACGTGCATTATGGAAAGTAAGAATCGTTTCAATTCCCGCAATCCCGGGCATAATCCCTTTTGGACCACCTGAAAAGCCGGCGAAAAAGTGGGGTTCGATAAAGCCAGTAACAATCCGAAAGTCTGCTTCCACATAATCCTTGTTTAAATAAACATCACAACCAAATTTACTCTTGCCTAGATTGACAAGGGTTTCTTTATTATGACATTGATTATTGATAATACGGATATTATCCACTACCCATTCGCCAAGCATTTCGATGAATTCTGCTCTTGTTTGATCACGATGTGTGCCTGTACCATTAATAATGACAAAGTTTTCATGCGGAATATGTTCGAGTTCCTTGATTAGAAAAGGAACAAGAATATGATTGGGAGTAGGACGAGTAATATCACTTATAACGATAGCTACCGTATCCGTTGCTTTGACCTGATCTCGTAAGGCGCCCATTCCGATTGGGTTTCTAGCGGCATCAAGTAGCGCTTTCTGTTCATCTTCCACTTTCGGTAAATTTGTAGGTTCGATGATGAACGAGTTATCCGGTAAATCTACAGTTAATCCTTCTTTACCATATAAAATATCTGTTTTCATTTATATCCCTCATTTTATTGAGAAAAATACGTACGCATTATTTGCTCCGTTGCATTGGTCAATAATTCGGAAGCACGTTGGATTGCATGCCCCAATTCCATCGGTTCATTGATCATGCTGTTAACGCTGACAACGCCATATTTATATAAAGCTTCAATACCAGGACCAACAGAACCAGCAATAATAATTGTCGGTATGTTTGCTTTTTTTGCAGCCTGTGCAACGCCCATTGGTGTTTTACCAGAAGCAGTCTGGTGGTCAACTTTTCCTTCACCAGTTAAAACAATATCCGCTTGTTCAAGATAAGCATTAAAATTGCTGTATTTTAAAACAACATCAATTCCTCGTTGCATTTCACTTGGAAAAAATGCCTGAAAGGCACCACCAATTCCACCAGCTGCACCCGCTCCGGGAGCATGATGCAGATGAACTCCAGTAACTTCAGCAACCATATCCGCCCAGTGGGTAAGATTATTATCAAGTATTTTTATGTCGTCTGCATCAGCTCCTTTCTGCGGGCCGAAAACATAGGAGGCACCATTCGTACCGATTAATGGATTTTCGACGTCAGACGCAATGACGAATTTGCAGCTTGCAATTCGTTCATCAAATTTTTCAAGGTCGATACGATTTATCCGATGTAATTCACCACCCCCGTATCCAATCTCTTTTCCTTTATCATCCATTAATTGCAAGCCCAAAGCCTGAAGCATTCCTGCGCCACCATCATTTGTTGCGGATCCTCCAATAGCTAGAATGAAAGAAGTATAGCCGTCATCCAAAGCTTGTTTTATAAGTTGACCAGTTCCGTACGTCGTGGCAGAAAGGGGAGCAAGTTTTTCTTTTGGCACGAGATCGAGTCCAGAAGCCTTTGCCATCTCAATCACACATGTTTTCTCATCTCCGAGAATTCCGTATTCAGCCGTGATTTCAAAACCTAACGGATCGATTGCATGTACGGTTTTAATAACACCTGCTGTAGCGGCTACGAGTGTTTCCATCGTTCCTTCTCCACCGTCCGCCATGGGAACATGTATGGTGCGAGCATGAGGGAAGCAGCGTTTAATACCTCTATCCATTGCTTCAACGGCTTCAGTTGCTGATAGACTGCCTTTAAATGAATCTGGTGCTATAATAATATCCAAAAAAACATCACTCCTAGGTAAGCGTTTACATTCTGTTAAATAAATTATAGATGCATTGACATCATTTGTATATGGTTATACTATACAAATATTAAGACTATTATTAAGTTATTTATGTGTATTATAACTATTAGGAGGTGATTTTTTGCTGACAAGGGATATTGCTAACTCTATTGTGAACGAAACATCTCTACGGATAAAGCGGAATGTCAATATTATGGACACAGATGGAAAAATCATTGCATCCATGGATGATTCTCGAATTGATACAGTACATAAAGGGGCGAAAGAAGTAATTCAAACAGGAGAAAGTATTCATATTTACTCTGTGCAGGACAAAGATTGGGAAGGGGCCCAACCTGGAATTAATCTTCCTATCGTATTCCAAGATAAAGTGATTGGTGTCATAGGGATAACTGGGGATCCAAATAAAATGGGGAATATTGGAGAATTAGTAAAAATGACTACAGAGCTTATGATCAATCAAGAATTTATTGCTTCCCAACTTGAATGGAAACAGCGTATGAAAGAAATGGTGATTGAACAACTTTTAAAAGAACACCCTTCTTTTAGCAAGGTAGAACGTGGTATTAGTTTGCTTGAGTTGGATTTTACGCCACCATTTTTAGGAATAGTTATAGAATTTGATAGGCAAATATTCCAAAGACAAGCTATCATTCGCCGCGTTGAAACATTACTCGGAGTAGATAAAACAATTGCTGGATTTATCAGTATACATAAGCTGCATATCGCGATGTGTCAAATCAATGAGAAACTCTTGACTAGGAAAATGAAAGACATTCATGAATTAATGCAAAGGCTATCTCTCTCCGGAAGAATTTCTTATAGCTTGCCATTCATTCATCAGCTTGAATTTCATCAAGCTTATGTAGATTGTAATTTAGCGCTTCGTGTTAGTGATCGTAGTATTGTATCTTTTGCAAACATAGAAGTAGAAGGATTAATTCATGAATTAGATGACAGACTATCCAAACGTTTTGCGAAGAGGGTACTGCAAAACATAAGCGAAACTAAGCAAATGAATCTTCAATTCTTTCTTGATCATAATCTCAATATCCAAAAAGCAGCAGATGCATTATTTCTGCATCGGAACACATTGATTTATCGGCTGAATAAGATTCAAGAAGAGACGGGTTACGATCCGCGCATCTTTCATGATGCCCTTGTTTTGCAATTTGCATTATGGATATTTAAATACAGGGAACAGGAACGAAACGAATAAATTTAAAAAAATGTGTTTATCCATTGAAAAAGTAATTTAATTCTGATAAGATAACATCATCAATTGAAACGTTATGTGTAACTGGCGTAAACGCGGAGACCACCGCGGGGGAGCACATAATGAAATCATGTCGATCGCCTGGGCAGAGGTAAGGGATTTTTAACTCCTTGCCTTTTTATGTTTAAGGAGGCGACGTGATTGAATAGAATATTCAAAAGCGACGAATGTTATGGGTGACACTATAACGGGAGCGGCTTCTGGAGAGAATGCATATGCATCGCCGAAGGGTTCAAAATCTCAGGCAAAAGGACAGAAGAACAACAAAGGTTTATTTGTTGTTTTCTAGATCTTTCTGAGATTGGAGTTTTTTTCCAGTCTCTTTTTATGTTTCTAGGCTGCGTTTTGGAGATTAGAAAGAAAAGTTCAAATAAAAAGGAGAAAGAGTAGAGAAATGACAACAATAACATTAGACAAAACAAAAAGAATTAAAACATTAAATCATATTGCTGAGGTTGGTCTCTCAGTATTCAATAAGGAAGATTATCGTATTGATAATGAAGCGAAGGATCCGGATGCGATTGTCGTCCGAAGCTATCCGATGCATGATATGGCTTTTGATAGCAACTTAAAGGCAATTGCACGTGCGGGAGCTGGTGTAAACAATATCCCAGTTGATACTTGTTCAAATCAAGGGATTGTCGTTTTCAACACGCCGGGAGCAAATGCGAATGCGGTAAAAGAGCTCGTGCTTACTTCCATCATGGCATCTTCTCGTAATCTGTTTAACGGAATCGATTGGGTGAAAGAATTAAAAGGAAAAGGCGAAGAAGTACCAGAGCTTGTTGAACAGGGGAAAAAGCAATTTGTTGGGCGTGAAGCGAAAGGAAAAAAATTGGGAGTCATCGGCCTTGGTGCGATTGGAGCAATGGTAGCGAATGATGCACTTAGCCTTGATATGGATGTTATTGGGTTTGACCCGTACATTTCTGTTGATACCGCTTGGGAGTTATCCCGGAACATTGAGCGCGCGATGTCATTAGAGGATGTGTTTGAACAGGCGGATTATATAACAATCCATGTTCCGCTTACAAATGAAACAAATGGCATGTTAAATAGAGAAGCGTTCGAACAGATGAAGCCTGGCGTTCATATTCTTAACTTTTCCCGTGGCGGACTCGTTGATGAAGATGCGCTAGAAGTAGCGCTCGAGATGGGCCGGGTCGGTAAATATATTACTGATTTCCCGAATGACCGCTTACTTCATATGGACAATGCGGTAACGTTACCACATTTAGGTGCATCAACGATTGAATCGGAAGAAAATTGTGCTCGCATGGCATCCCACCAAGTGAAAGACTTTCTTGAAACAGGTAATATTAAAAATGCGGTGAACTTCCCGAATGCGTTTCTTCCTTATACAGGGAAACGCCGGGTTACAGTATTTCACCATAATGTACCAAATATGCTGGGCCAAATCAATTCAATTATTTCTGAGCGTGGCCTAAATATCGCGGCGATGATTAACAAAAGCCGTGGAGATTTAGCATATACGATGATTGATATTGATGAGAAAGTGAATGGAGACGTCATTCCAGGTATGGAAGCGGAAATTAATACAATTCAAGACGTTATCCGGATTCGCACGATTTAATCGAAGCGGGACAGAGGCTCTGTCCCGTTTTTTTCACCATAAATCATCCCAATTATAAGAAAACCAGCTGGAAATTGTAAGTTTTTCCAGCTGGTTTCCTTATTTTTTGTCCTCGTCATCTGTAATTACCCGAAACGGCCGCATCATATCGTAATCTTCGTGCTCAAGAATATGACAATGCCATACGTAATCACCAGTATAAGGGCCAAAGTTTGCAATCACGCGAGTCACTGTTCCAGCTGGTACTTCAATTGTATCCTTCCAGCTGCGATTATTTGGGCTGGCCGCTTCAGGTGAACCTGTAAAGATAAGCGTCCCATCCTCATTGAAGCGTTCAAGGTCAAAGGTTTGATGGTCCAGCACTTGAAACTGGACGAGATGGATATGGATAGGGTGGGAAAAGTCTGTCGTATTCACAAATGCCCATATCTCTGTTGAATCAAGCTTAGGCTTTTCTGTTACAGGGTCATGCCATTTCAGATGGTTTAGGAGTAATAACGGACGATCGAATTCATCTGCTGAGCCGACTAATTTTAAATACCGGACCGTGGAGATATCGTTTTGTTTTAAAGACGGCACATAGGAAAGATTGCTGGGCAAATTGCTCGTATCTTTATTTTTCACATGATTCGTGACACGGAATTGTATAATATCTCCCATTTCGTCAGCTGGATCCGCATCTGGACCAAGATTGTTTTTCAGTGTAATCGTTTGCCCGGCTAGTTGTGAAAAATCAACAATAACATCAATTCGTTCGGCAGGCTGAAGCCCGATTATCTCCATATCCACCCGTTTTCGAAGCAGTCCGCCGTCTGACCCGATTTGATGAAGGACACTTCCATCATCAAGAAATAGTTGATAAGCTCTCGTATTGGATCCATTCAAAATGCGGAAACGGTATTTACGCGGTTCCACTTCCAGATATGGCCAGACTTTTCCATTCACCACAACTGTATCACCTAAAAATGCCGGAACAATCGAAGGATATGGTAAATTCGGCCCTGCGTCAGCCGGTTGTGCAGGATAGGATAAAGAACCGTCTGGATGGAAACTTCGGTCTGTAATCATTAGCGGAATTTCATACTCGCCACTAGGAAGGTTAAGGGATGCTTCCTGTTTATCCCGTAACAGATACATTCCGGCAAGTCCGGCATATACATTGAGTCTTGTCAGTCCCATTGCATGGTCATGATACCAAAGCAAGGTGCTTCGCTGGTGATTTGGATAATGAAATGTCCGTTTGCTGAACGTCGGTCCTGTGATTTGGAAATTTCTTGTATACCAAGCTTCAGGATGGCCATCACTTTCCTGAGTTGTTTCCATTCCATGTAAATGAACAACTGTACGTACAGTAGGGAGTTTATCCAGTCCGTGAATCGACGTATCAACTGGGAGAATATGTCGGTCTGGAAGTTCGTTATGCCATGTTACAGATACAGGCTCATCGCGGAAGGCTTCAATTAGCGGACCGGGAAATTGCCCGTTATATCCCCATAAAGTTGTTCGTGGTAGGTCACGATGTAATTTAGTCTTGAATGCTTCCATTGTAATATCGTAATACGCTCCTTGCTTTGTCCTTTTGTTTGGCTGGAGTGTGTTCAAGATTGGAAGGGGATCTACAAATTTTTCTAGTCGCTGCATGTTTTTCACCTCATATCTTACAAATAACTCCACTTTCGCATCTGTGGTTAGCCATTAAATGAATTGCCGATTACTCTCATCCAGCGTAAGTGATTTGCTCATTCTCTAGACTGGCGTTCTAATCGCCGTTCAATTGCCCGGTGGACGGATGCGCATCCTTAGGCACTGCTAGTGCTCAGCGCGAGGAGGCTTGCCGGCCGCTCAGCAGGTGCGAGAGGTGTCTGGACTGCGGACCTCCAGTAGAAAGTTTCGAGTTAGGCACACTTACACTGTATGAAAGCAATTGGCAGTTTTTAGTTTGTATAAAGGTGTACGTAGCTTTTTCAGGTTGCGAAAATAGAGCTTATAATAATAAATGCTTTAATTTAAAAATTGGGAAAGGCGAATGTACTATATTGTTAAAAAGAAGCAGCGAATCGCGATGGTTTGAACATGCGAAATATGATAAAATATGAAAGATCTAATTTGAAGGAGGAGTAATGATGGCGGAAGTACCTTTTATTGCGATTGAAGGTCCGATTGGTATCGGCAAGACTTCACTTGCAAAAAAGATAGCCAGTCATTTTGAATTTCATTTGTTGAAAGAGATTGTGAGTGAGAATCCTTTTCTTGACAAATTTTATGAAGATATAAATGAGTGGAGTTTTCAAACGGAAATGTTTTTCCTGTGCAATCGATATAAGCAGCTAGAAGATATCGAAAATGATTTTCTGAAGAACGCACG
This sequence comes from Oceanobacillus alkalisoli, assembly GCF_021556485.1. Classification (GTDB taxonomy): domain Bacteria; phylum Bacillota; class Bacilli; order Bacillales; family Amphibacillaceae; genus Oceanobacillus; species Oceanobacillus alkalisoli. The sequence goes on from NZ_JAKGBW010000002.1 coordinate 181,009, forward strand.
TCCAGTCGTCGCGGACTATCATATTGTAAAAAATATGATTTTTGCGAGACGGACATTAAATGAAAGCCAGCTTGATAAGTATGGACAAATATATGAAATTTTAACGAAGGATATGCCCTTGCCTAATCTGATGATTTATATAACCGGAAGTCTTGACACGATTATGGAACGGATTAGCAAACGGGGAAGAGGTATAGAGAAGAATATCGAAGCAACGTACTTGCAGCAATTGACAGAGGATTATAAACAATTCATGGATGCATTTGAAAAAGGACATCCGGATATCCCGCTTATCCGAATTGACGGCGATAAAACAGATTTCATGCAGAATCAAGAACATCTGGAAACAATATTAGAAATGATTCACGAGCAGTTGAGGCTTAAAGGAGTAAACAAATGAATTGGAGAGAGAAATACGGTATACCGAACGACGCAGTAATCACAGTTGCCGGGACAGTCGGTGTCGGTAAGTCAACGATGACTACTTCCTTGGCACAGGCACTTCATTTTAAAACATCTTTTGAAAAAGTGGAGCAAAACCCTTATTTGGAAAGTTTTTATCAAGATTTTGAACGGTGGAGTTTCCATTTACAAGTCTATTTCCTGGCAGAGCGTTTCAAAGAACAAAAGAAAATATTTGAATATGGTGGAGGATTTGTGCAGGACCGCTCGATTTATGAAGATACAGGAATATTTGCGAAAATGCATTATGAGAAAGGTACCATGTCACCGACGGACTATGAAACATATACAAATTTATTTGAAGCGATGGTGATGACACCATATTTTCCACATCCAGATTTATTGATTTATTTGGAAGGGTCTTTAGATGAAGTGATTGGGCGGATTAACAAACGTGGTCGGGAAATGGAGCAGAAAACACCGGTTAGCTACTGGGAAGAAATGCATGAGCGTTACAGTAAGTGGATTGACAGCTTTAATGCTTGCCCTGTTTTACGGATTAATATTGCAGATTATGACTTGAACGAGGAAGCGTCACTTGAACCAATCTTAGAAAAAATTGGACGGAGGATTGGCCGACGGAAAGCGAATTACACAATCCCGCTTACTCGGGATCACCGGTAAGTCGCTAACTCGTCGATTCCTGCATAAAATAATGGGAGTAATCAAGCGAGGGGTGAAACCATGGGATTATATATCAATGGCGATTACGAAGATATATATCAGTCTGATGAAGCGGTTAATGATAACAATCAAGTAATCTATGTCCATGACCGTGCTTCTGAAAGGCTGAAAGAACAGGAGGATTTTAACGTATCCACTCGGGAGCATCTTGCTGGAATGAAAGCATCAGCTGACAGGGAATATATAAGGAACCGGCAGAAATGGGAAGAATTTGAGGCAGACTACGGAAATATATTAGCCAAATTGACAGCTATCTCAAAGGAAAATGAACAGCTTTCCAATCAAGTCACTGCTTATTTGAGGAGCCAGGAAGAAATCACGAAACGTTTCGCCATTGACCAAACGAAGATGGAGGACCTTAAGAAACGGATGGAAGAGCAGGAGGCTTTAACGGCAAAAGTTGTACGCCAACTCGATCATTTCCGCAGTATATTATATGAACGCACAAATTATTTGGCAGAAAAGGTAGGGGAAGCAACAACGACTATTCTCCAATTTTTAAAAAGTGAATCAAGCTCGTCTAAAACAAAAGATAAAGAAAAGATTACACAATGAACAGCGATGTGAATTGGAAAAGAAATAGGGACGGGGGATGTTCAACCCTCGGCCCTATTCAAAGTTTAATTTATAATCCTCTGCTTTAATCATTTTGAGCTTCCTTGAGAACACATAGATTAACCCCAAATTTAACAAAATTGGTAAGATGAAGAATGTCCCTAGCATAATTGTGATATTATGCAACGTCCAGCCACCTTCAGCCAGGTTAATATAATTAAGCGGCCCAACAAGTCCGGATAGACCGAATCCAGCACTATATGGTGTCCCTTGAATATTCAGCACTCCTGCAAGCCCACCGAGCAATGCCGCTGTAACTAACATCGGGAAAGCAATTTTCGGCTTCATTAAGAAATTCCGCATCTGAATCTTCGGCGAACCGAGCACATGGGCAAGAGCAGTACCAAGAGAATTCGCTTTATAACTAGCAATTGCAAGTCCAACTCCAGCCGCAACTATCCCAAGATTTGCTGCTCCAGAGCCAATCCCTGAAAGCATAATAACTGTTGCAACACCAACAGTAGAGATAGGCGATAGAATGATCAGACAGAAGATTACCGCAATCAATGCGCCCATCAGTACCGGCTGCATTGTCGTAACTGCTGCAACTAATTCCCCTAACAGTCCTGTTGAATGACGAATGACAGGAAGTAACGCATAGCCAATCATCCCTGGCACGATAATACTTAATGTCGGTATTAATAAAATAGAATAGCCTTTCAACCGGTCACCAATCCATAAGACAAATAAGACTGCAAGCGCCGCTGTAATACCAGTATTAATAACAATTCCAATTCCATTTAATGCAAATAATCCTTCTTCTGTTTTTGTGACTGCCCCGCTGCCAATCATTGCTGCAATGCCGACGGAAGCAGTTTGTATTGGTGTCAGTTTAAATGTAACCCCAACCATTACCCCGATTAAGATAGGTAGTAGACTCATAACCATCACCGTAATATCAAATAAATGTTCTAAAGACGGAAAATATGGGATTAATATTTTTAAAATTTCCCCTAATAAAGCGTTCGGAATTAACGCAACAACAATCCCAATGCTCATCCCATTTAATAATTTGCTGACAAAATCCTTCATCTCTCCTTGTCTCCCCTGTATAACGTAATTGGAGTAAATTATATGACGAGTTTCGTTAATAGTCAATCATTTTTCTTTAATATAGTAATGCTTTTATGTATTAAAGTAAAAATCAAATGGTTTGTTTCTAGAAAAAAACAGCTCTATCTGATTAGAAGAGCTGTCGTTTCATTATTCTGTTGCTTCTCTTACAATTGTGCCGGTTTTGAGGTCATGCGGGAAGAGTCTGCCTGCTTGGGCTTCAAAGCTATCTCTATTTTTGAAGTATGCGATAGTGCTAGTCGTGTCACGGTGCAGCATTCTTTTTAAAATTTGATCGCTAGTCAAACCTTTGCCATCCTCACTTTTTAATTCAATTCCCATTAGTCTGTAACCAATTGTTTGCCCGCCATTTTTTAATTGTACGTATTCTAATGTGTACTGGCTCAACATTGGCAATACAATGGTGTGGAAGGCTTCATTTTTAATTTTTTTCCGTAAGAAGTATTCCACGCCTAGTGAAACTACAGTGCTAATACCAGCATCAATTAGTGAGGCTTTTAATCGTTTCTTTGTCAAAGCTTCCATTGAAATTCCTCCTGTCGTTAATCATCTCCCTACTCTATACGAATTTTAATAGAATTGGTTTCAATAAAATGAATAACTACTGGATTCAGTTTTGTCATTTTTCATTAGATAGGAAAAGAGAAATTGTCGAAAAAACGCGTGTTATTCCAGAAATTTATTCTGAATGGCAGTTTTTTAATGATTAAGTCATGGATTAGCAAAAATACCTTTTGTTTATAGTTCTAAAGCTAGACTGTTTTTCTAATGTTTTTGTCCTCTGCAAAGAAAGATACGAGGAAAAGTATGCTTTCGGGAAATAGATCCTAGCATTTGAGTGCGTCTAAGGTCTATCTCTTTCGGAAAGATTCCTAGTAAACTATCTTTCCTCCTATTAGAAAAATAGTTTAATTATCCGATTCTTTTAACTATTCCATCTGATAGGATTGGACGTAACATCTGTTAAAGGGGGAGGGACATGCAAAAAATAATCCGAGCAGGAGTAATCGTTTTACTTTTACTTTCTTTTTTTAATGTGTCTATTCAAGCAGCAAGTGATTACAATCCATGGAAATTACATAAAGAATCATCCCAGAAAGTCGTGCAGAGCATGCAAGCATACTTTTATGATAAATCTATTAAATCAGAAAAGGAGTGGGAGAGGATCAGGGAAGAAAACTCGAAAGATTTGGAGGTGTTGTTAGATAAAGAAAGGGTGCAGGTTAGATCGGAAGTAAGGGGATACGGGAAGGGCTTAGAGGCGCAATTAAATCATTTATTAGAGAAGCAATCGGCAAAAAAAGTGTATGCTGCTTATGAAATAGAAAAAGGTGTGCAGATACAAGTGGAAATAGAAAAAGAGATTGCAGCATATCTAAACGATTTATTAGCACAAAAATAAATAAAAAAGGGGAGTTATTAGTTGAAATCATTTCTTAAAACATTCAAAGGGAAAGTTATTTCGATTGGATTAGCTATTGTTGTCGTCTGGAGCGCAGGAGCGGTGTTTGCGTCGACAAATGCTGGAGAACAGCTTCGTGCTTGGTACGATGACTTGTTCAATCAGACGGTTGCTGAGATTGAAACTGATACGGAAGCATATATGGAAAGTCGCTTACCGGAGCTGCAAGCTGAATATGACCAGCTGAAAGAACAGGTTGGCATCGATATTGACCTAAGCAGGGAACTTGCAACTGGAGAAACCTTAGAAGAAATTATTCAAGCGAAACTTGAGCATATCGGTGAGATTGATATAGAGCAACAGGAAATTCTAGCTGGAATTGGCTTAGAGTTTTACAACGTGTTTCTTGATGGGTATTTAGAAATCGGAAATAATGCGAATGCTGCTCTAAACTTTGCAACGGATGATCTTACTGCATATACAGCAGATAGAGGAAATGTAGCAATTGAACAATTAACAGCGGATATCGGACAAGCGAGGGATGAAGCAGTTGAAGAGCTGGAAGAAGCAATTCGTCAAGCACAGGAAATGCTTGCAGCAGAAGTAGCTGAGAATCAGGAGATTACGACTAGGAATTTAATGAACCAAGTGGATTGGACCATTCGTGATCTTCGCGAAGATGTTACACAAGTCGTAACAAGGCTTGCGGACGAACAAAAGGAGTTAATTACGGTAACCGCCCAGCAACTTGGTGAAGAAGCAAAAACAGCGCTTGACGATGTCGTATCGAGCATCAATGAATAAGAAATGGATTATTTCACTTACAATATTTATTATTTTTCTGTTTGGTGGAGGGATTACTGCTACGGTTGCTGATTCTTCCCTTTCAGGAATAATAACGAGCTGGTTCGATGTTAAGACGGAGCGCTCGATTGTAGAACTCGATAATGCAATTAAAGAAGAGCAAGCAATACAGACAGAGCGTCTGAAAGAGGTTCTTGCTGAACAGATTGCAGAAGTTGACCAAGAGTGGGATGAATTTGTTGAAGTGGAGAAGCAAAGGCAGCTTACCATTCTGCGGGAACATACGGATACACAAATTGCTGAACTTAATGAAATCCGAGAAATAGATCCCGAAAGAAAAAAGGTAATGGAAAATGAACTAGAACGCATCTTCCAGGAAGCAGCGACGGAAATGGAAGAAATCAAGCTTGAAATTGTAAGAGAGGAAGTGGAGTGAATAGTCATTTCATTCCTCTTCTTTTTTGTCATTTCCTTAATTTTTACCATCTCCAGTTCGTTTCAATTGTATTGCATGAAGTTATTAATTAAAATACTTATAAAGCGAAACTAACTTATTATATCTGATTATATATGGAGAAGTTAAGGAGTGGACAAGGATGAAAGTGGCATTACTGCAAGGGTCGATTGTCGGATCCAAGACGAGGACAGCCCTCCAGTATGTAGAAACGGTGTTTAAAGATAAATATCCGGATATCGAGGTAACGATGCTAGATTTAGCTAATTATAATATCCCATTCAGTGACGGGAGAAATTATTTGGAATATACAGGTGATGCAGGCTTTGTAACGAAAACATTGATGGAGTCTGATGCAATCGTAGTTGGAACACCGATTTTCCAGGCCTCGATGCCGGCTACTCTGAAGAATATTTTTGATTTGCTTCCAGAGCAAGCATTCCAAGATAAGGTTGTAAGTATTGTCGTTACAGCGGGTTCCTCTAAGCACTATCTGATCCCAGAGACACAAATCAAACCAATCATTTCATACATGAAAGGCCAACTTACGCAGTCGTATGTGTTTATTGAAGAAAAAGACTTCTACCGGAAAGAAATCATGAATGATGATATTCATTTCCGAATCGAACGTTTAATCGAAGATACCGTATCTTTAACACATGCCTTAAGAGATATTCGAACAGCAAAAGAAGCGGAATATGGTTTCTAATTGAAAGCGGCTAAAGAGGTGCAATTATTCTTTAGCCGTTTTTTAAATTATCCTATATCATTTGCTTTCTTTCGACTATTTATATTAAAATTTAAATATTGCTGAAAAATAAATATGTGAAAAACATCACTTTTGAAGTGGAATATATAGGGAAAAGAGGAATCGCTAGTGGAAATTGGAATTGATAAGATTGGTTTTTATGCACCGCATTATTATGTAGATATGGTGAAGCTCGCAGAAGCAAGAGGAATTGACCCGGATAAGTTTACAATTGGGATTGGCCAAGATGAAATGGCGCTTGCTCCAGTTACACAAGATGCAGTGACACTCGCTGCCAATGCCGCGTTACAAGTATTAGATGAAGTGGACAAGGAAAAAATCGACCTTGTACTTTTCGGTACGGAGTCAGGAATTGATCATTCTAAATCTGCAGCAGTTTATATTCATCACTTATTAGGCTTGAATCCTTATGCTCGTTCGATTGAACTGAAGCAAGCTTGCTATAGTGCCACTGCAGGAATTCAAATGGCTAAAGGTCATATTGCTTTAAATCCGAAAAGTAAAGTGTTGGTGATTGGTTCAGATATTGCAAGGTATGGTTTGGCAACTCCTGGTGAATCAACCCAAGGAGCAGGAGCAGTAGCTATGGTTATAAGCAAAGATCCAAAATTACTTGCGATAGAAAATGAAAGTACATATTTTACGAATGACATTATGGACTTCTGGCGCCCGCTTTACTCCGATACAGCTTGCGTCGACGGTAAATTTTCAAATGAACAGTATATTCATTTTTTCAACACCGTATGGGAAAAATATAAAGAACAAACCGGCCGCAGCTTAGAAGACTTCGCTGCACTCTGCTACCATGTTCCATATACGAAGATGGGCTGGAAAGCTTTACGCACTATTCTGGAAGAAGGAACGGAAGCTTGCGGAGAACGCTTGAGAGCACATTATGAGACAAGTATTCAATATAACCGGAAAGTCGGTAATATTTACACTGGTTCCTTGTACTTGAGCTTACTTTCTCTTCTTGAGAAAAATGACAGTTTAAAGGGTGGCGACAGAATTGGGTTATATAGTTATGGTTCAGGTGCAGTTGGTGAATTCTTCACAGGGATTCTGCAGCATGGTTATCAACAACATCTATACGTGAATCAGCATGAGGAGCTCTTTAAAGCGCGTCAGGAAGTAAGTGTAGAGGAATATGAGGAAATATTTGCTGACACCTTACCAGCAGACGGTTCAACCACCAGCCTCGATGCTGCAAACGACCCTGCTGCAGTCTACTTATCTGGAGTGGAAGATCATAAACGAATCTATGTAAACCGTAATAATTAAATAAAAAACTGGGACAACATGTCCCAGTTTTTTATTTAACAAAATGGTAGGTTACTTCATCAAGTTGTTCATTATATTCCACATGGAAGTTATACCCTCTAAAGAACCATTCGTCACTTTTTTCTATAAAATACGTAATCCCGTCCACTGATTCGGTAACTAATGGATCATTTGGTTGATCAATATTAATTGCAACGGAGAAATTATCATGTACTTCAGTTTTTCCATAAACTTTACCGAAAAAACGGACCCCGTCACCTTTTTCTAACCCCATTTCTTCGATGTACCACTGATGCGCTTTATCTGATACTTGTATTTTCATGATGTATGTACAGAGATATCTCTGTATCCTCCTCTCAAAGGTATGACTTCTCTTCATTTTATCATATTCCTAATTCTTAAGAAAAGATAACGAATCTTCACCAGAAAGCTCGTTAAGATGGTAGGATAATACATAGAAAAAAACAGATAGGAAGGTTGTTTCGAATGAGTATCTGGCTATACATAAATATATTACTATTTATCACGGTTCTGTTTTCATTAGCTGATCAATACGCGCATCTTCCCATTCATATCATGTTTGGACTTGCAGGTTTATTTTTGATTTTATTCAATTGGACAAGGCATGCATTTTTTTCGACCATCCGGAATACACCTGATCGCAAGAAGAAAATTAAACTTGCAACAATCTCGAAGCGAATTTATCCATTCCATCGCTGGGTAGGCACGACGGCCCTTCTTCTCATTATCCTTCATGCGGCCATCATTATTCACCGGTTTGGTTTCTTATGGATGAATATGAAAATGTGGAGCGGAGTGGGAGCGATCATCACTCTCATCTGCATGGTTCTCTCCGGATGGTTTCGATTGTATTTCCCAAGTGTAAAGAAACGCCGGATGCATATAATCTTTGGCTTTTTATTATTTTTCTTTGTAGCGCTCCACACTGTTCTTTTTTAAAAAGCAGCAGAATTTCACGTGGTTGAATGCGTTTACATATACGTCTTATTGTTGTAAAATATAGAAAACTCATAAATTAAATTATAGCCCAGCTTTCTGCTGGAAAAAACCAGTTAATAAACCACTGATCACTTTCATACAGCGTCAGTGTGCCTAACTCGGAAACTTTGTACTGGAGATCCGCAGTCCATACACCTCTTGCACCTGCTGAGCGGCCGGCAAGCCTCCTCGCTCTGAGCACTAAGGGGTCTCGCCAGGTCTATCCTTCCGCAGGAGTCTCGAGGTGTCTGGACTGCTGCCAGGAAAACCTAATTTAGAACGCTATTTATTATTCCAAAGATATAATTTTATCGTGACACGGTACTATTCCAACCAGTTCAGTTGCCCGGGGGACGGTAACTCCTGCGGGAACAGCACGGGCCTGGAGACCCCTTAGTGCTCAGCCCAAGGAGGCTCTAGCCGTGCCTAAGGATGCGCATCCGTCCACCGGGCAACTGAACGGTGATTAAAGAGCATTTCAAGAGAATGAGCAAATTACTTACGCTGTATGAAAGTGACAACGGCTAACGGGTTATTTGAAACGTAATAACTCTTTCGTATGGGGTCTATAACATCAAGATTTAATGATACATCTAGCTGTTTGAGACGGCCAAAGTTAAAGTTATGTAACAATCGATTTATCATTGGTGAGGAGGGGTTTAGTTGGGAAAAACGAAACATACTGGTCCGGTGAAGTTATCGAAGCGACCGGATCCGAGTCTGTGGGTAAGTAAGATGCCTTTTGGACTTGGAAAAGTAAAACCGCACCATATTCGCGATACAATGAGAGTGGTTTGGGAAAACAAAGATAATCTGCCTTACGCTACACGGATTCTTACACAAGGTGTCTGTGATGGCTGTGCTCTCGGTGTTTCCGGCTTGCAGGACCAGACATTAAAAGGGCCGCATGTATGCACTACCCGTCTCAATGTACTTCGTTTAAACACGATGCCCGCAATAAAAAAGGAAATATTGCACTCCGATATAGAGGAATTAAAGAAGCTTTCAAGCACCGAACTGAGGAAGTTGGGTCGGATTCCGTACCCGCTCATTCGGGAACCAGGAGACAATCGTTTCAGAAGATTAACCTGGGATGAGGCGCTTGAACGGATTGCGCAAAAAATGCGGTCGCTTGATCCGAAGCGATATGGTTTCTATACGACTTCACGGGGAATTACAAATGAAGTGTATTATACGCTAGCGAAAGTTTCCCGTTTTCTCGGTACAAATAATATTGATAATGCATCTCGGATCTGCCACTCGCCTTCCAAAACAGCCCTTACGAGATCAGTTGGTGTCGGAGCATCTACATGTAATTACAAGGATTGGATTGGCACAGATGTCCTCTTATTCTGGGGATCGGTTGCAGCAAATAACCAGCCGGTCTCAACGAAATATATGTATGCTGCAAAGCGAAAAGGGACAAAAATCATTATTATCAATCCTTACTATGAACCTGCAATGGATGAATATTGGGTGCCGTCGATTCCAGAATCTGCTTTATTCGGAACGAAAATTGCGGATGACGTGTATCAAGTGAATATTGGTGGTGATATTGCGTTTATGCATGGGATTATGAAACACTGGTTTGAAATGGAAGAAAAGAACCCTGGATCCGCGCTTGATCATGCATTTATTGCAGAACATGTTAACGGGTTGGAAGTGCTTAAAGAAAAGGTAATCGCCTATGATTGGGAGACGTTGGAAACATCTTCTGGTATTACGAGGGAAAGAATGCTGGAATTAGCACAACTGCTTGCCAAATCCAAATCCGCTGTTTTCGTTTGGTCGATGGGACTGACTCAGCACCGCTTTGGAACGGATAATGTATCTCAAGTTGCAAATCTTGCTTTATTGCGTGGCTTTTTAGGACGGGAATATTGTGGATTAATGCCAATTCGCGGCCATTCTGGTGTACAGGGATCCGGCGAAATGGGAGCAGATCCATTTGTTTTGCCCGGTGGTGGAATGGATAGGGACAACCGAGAACGCGTAGAGGAAATTTGGGGCTTTTCGATTCCGAAGTGGCAAGGAGATATTGTTGGAGTTTCCTTGGAAAATGCTTTACTTCCGGAGAACCATGAACGTCATCTTTCCCTCTATTATTTATCAGGCGGCAATTTCCTTGAAACGATGCCGAATCCGGAGTTTGTGGAACGCTGTTTAGCAAATATCGATCTCCGGGTGCATCAGGACATCATCTTCAACACATCTACTTTGGTCGATGCGAAAGAAGCGGTGATTGTCCTTCCTGCCATGACGAGATATGAGCAAGAAGGGGGAGGAACTTCGACGTCGACGGAGCGGATGGTTTATTTTTCACCAGAGATAAAGGGACCGCGGATTGAAGAAGCAAGATGTGAGTGGGAGGTTTATGTGGATTTAGCGAAACGTGTTAAGCCCGAAGAAAGTGATTTAATCAACTTTATTTCCGCTGCGGAAATACGAAAAGAAATCGCTGAGGCAGCACCGAACTATGATGGCATTCAGCATCTTAAAAATCGAGGTGATTTATTCCAGTGGGGAGGGGCCTGGCTCTGTGAAGACGGGATATGCCCGACTCCGGACGGAAGGGGAAATTTAATTGCGGTTGAGATTCCGGAACACCGGAAACCGGAAGGACATTTTCATGTTACGACGAGAAGAGGAAAGCAATTTAATTCGATGATTTATGACGATATGGATCCGTTTAATGCTGCAGACCGAGATGATGTTTTAATGAATGAAATGGATGCGGAAGAAGTTGGGATTGCGGAAGGTGATCCAGTTGTTGTTTATAATCAATATGGGATGTATAAAGGGGAAGCAAAGTTCGTAAATATTAAAGCAGGAAACATCGAACTTCACTGGCCAGAAGGTAATGTTGTCATCCCGCAAGGCGTATATGAAGAATTCGCCGGTATACCTGAATATACGACCCTGGTCATTGTTGAGAAAGCAGACAGTTTTTATGCGCATAAAGATATGAAATATAGAGAGAAGCGTATCGAGGAATTGGAATTAGAACCAAGTTAAGGAGGGGGATCCTGATGAGCATAGCAGGTGAGGTCGGCTGGAAGACGATTAAGATAAAGGGAACCCATCAGGAAAGTGTTTCGGAAGTGATAGCTACAGAATTTCCCTTAACTTTAATGCTCGATGGTTATGAATTTGCAACAATTGTTTGCTCCCCGGGAGAGCTGGAAGATCTCGTTGTCGGATTTCTTGCTTCGGAAGGAGTTATCCGCACCGTAGCAGAAATAAAAGATATCCAAGTTGATCTGTATACTGGCTTTGCTCACATTGCACTCCACAAGCCGGTACAACCAGATCAATTTGATCATTCCAGCCGTCTGATTGGATCTTGTTGCGGGAAAAGCCGTCAGTTTTATTTTAAAAATGATGCTCGGGTAGCGAAGACAATAACGAGCAGGCTGGAAGTGACGGTTCACCAATGTATGCAGTTGATGAAGAAATTGATGGATAGTTCTCCTGAATTTAAACGTACAGGAGGAGTTCATAATGCTTCTCTTGCAACATCGACTGAAGTTTTACTCACTAGGAGTGATATCGGGAGACATAATGCACTCGATAAGATATTTGGTGCGATGCTCCGTGATAAAATTTCTGCAAAGGAAAAACTTGTCGTCTTCAGCGGAAGAATCTCATCAGAAGTGTTATTGAAAACTTCTAAGATGGGAATTGGAATCATCCTATCTAAATCTGCTGTTACGGATCTTGCGGTGAAGCTTGCTGATGAACTAGGAATAACCGTCATTGGATTTGTGAGGGATGACCGGATGAATATTTATACTCGTCCTGACCGTGTGCACGGAATACACCCCCATTTGCAGACTGATTTATGATGTGCTACTATTTTTGTGATAACTGTAAAGGCGAGGAGGGTGCTGGTTGATTAAAGTATTACTATTTGCTGAGTTACAGGAAACGGCAGGGAAAACGAGCCTGAATATTCCGTTAGAAAATGTCAATGTCGAACAGTTGAAAGAAAGACTTCAAACAGATTATCCACAGTTGAATTTAAGTGGCGTTATGACAGCAATTAACGAAGAGTATGCAAAAGAAGAAGACGCGATTATGTCAGGTGATACCGTTGCATTTATTCCTCCGGTCAGCGGTGGTTAAGTAGTATGATGCCAGAAAACGTTGTTGGAGTGATTCTCGCGGGTGGGAGGTCACGTAGATTTGGCACCCCCAAATCGTTTGCAGAGAAAGATAATAAATCATTTTTCCGGTGGTCGCTTGATGCAATCGCACCAGTTGTTGATGACATCATTCTGATTACAAATCAAGATCTGAAAGGTAAGTTTCCAACTGATTTGAAAGTGGAAATTGTTACCGATATGGAAACGTTTGCCGGAAAAGGCCCTCTTGCTGGAATATATACGGCAATGCTCGAGAAAAAAGCTTGTTGGTATGTGATTATACCAACTGATGTCCCCTTCATGAAAGCAGAAGTTTTCAAACGGCTACTTGCAGAAAGAAAGAAAGTGCAAGCAGTGATTCCAGTAGTGAATGAAAGACTGCAACCATTGATTGGACTTTATCATCACACACTTAAACAAGAAATCAAAACCTTGTTGGAAACGGATCGGTTGCATATGCGCGCACTGCTAGATAAAGCAAATGTAAAATTTGTACCGTTTACGGAGGAAAAACCTTTTATTAACATTAACCGGCTAGAGGACTTTGACAGCCATATTCGGTATAGGGATTGAGGGATTAGGATGCATGAAGAACATAAAGCATTTGCACCAAAATTAATAAATTGTGCGGTATTAACAGTAAGTGATACACGAAATAAACAAAATGATAAAAGCGGTAAACTTATTATTGATTTACTGACGGAAGCGAGTTATGAAGTTACTTGTTATGAAATCGTCCCGGATGATGCCGAAATTATCAAAGCATCGATGAAACTACTAGTGAAAAATCAAAATGTGGATGCGATTATTTTAAACGGTGGTACGGGAATTGCTGCAAGGGATGTGACGATAGAAGCGGTGCAACCTCTATTTACAAAGGAGCTGCCAGGGTTCGGGGAATTATTCCGCATGATCAGTTATGAAGAGGATATCGGAAGTGCCAGTATGCTCTCCCGTGCGACTTGCGGCTCTATCAATCATCGGCTCGTTTTCATCGTTCCTGGCTCAACGGGAGCAGTCCGCTTAGCAATGGAGAAATTAATTTTGCCAGAAATTGCCCATGGGGTTCGCGAACTTAAAAAGGACTTAGACAGAGATTACAAACGGGGATATTAATACTCCCGCTTGTAATCTCCGCTTTTTCCACCACTTTTTTGGAGTAGATAGGTTTCTCCGATGACGATTCCTTTATCGATTGCCTTACACATATCATAGACGGTTAAGGCGGCTGTCGTAACGGCAGTTAATGCTTCCATTTCCACGCCGGTGCTGCCGATTGTTTTTACTTCCGCGATAATAATTAATTCATAGTCCCCTGTCTCCAGTCCATCCCATTCAAATTGAATGGATACACCGCTAATGGCAATTGGGTGACACATTGGAATCAAGTTGGATGTTTGCTTCGTCCCCATAATACCAGCAACTTCCGCAACTCCAAGTACATCCCCTTTTTTATTCTTCTGTTCGACGATATTTTTATAGATGTCTTGAGACATCTTCACACTAGACCGTGCTGTAGCTGTCCGGTTAGTAGCTTTTTTTTCCGTTATATCGACCATTCTTGCTCGTCCTGCTTCATCAAAATGTGTAAACTCTGTCATAATCATCCCTCCACAATGAAGTTTCACTTTACCACGCATTAACGGTCTGTAATACCCCTTCCCCCCAACATGAGGGAAACTCAAAGTGTGAAGGAGGGGGATGAACAGCCCGTAAATCCCTGATTCTGTTCAACTAACATTCAGTGGAGAGAAAAGCCCCCCACTGAATGAAGTTTCACTTTATTACGAGTTTAATGAATTAGATTGATATTGACAATGAATAACGCAATTATTATACAAATAGTAAGAATGGCGTGATGTTTATCACATCTTTTTTGTCGTTTTTCTATAGGATTTAGGACAAAGTAAATATTTAAATCCTCAAGGCGAGGCACGACGCGGAAAAGTCGATCTTTTAGTCTGTGTTGATTTTCGGATGACAAGTTCTGGATTATTCTCAGTTATCGTCCGTCCAGCAGCAACGTGGTATGAGAAACATGACTTGAGCAGTCCCTCGATAGAAGTTCATATAGCTCTATATAACATGTGTTTTTATATTTTCTTCACTGATTATTTAAATATCAAACGAATAGATGTTCGTTTTTCTTTAATTATTTAATCCATTTGTGGTAAAATAGGTAGTAGATATTTAGGGAGGCTGAACTCGTGGAAAATAAGTTTGAACTCGTATCGAATTACGAACCGGCTGGTGATCAGCCACAGGCAATCGACGAACTTGTGCAAAAGGTTTTGGCAGGTCAAAGACACCAGACATTACTTGGTGCAACAGGGACAGGGAAAACATTTACCGTCTCGAACGTGGTAAAGGAAATTAACCGCCCGACACTCGTTATTGCTCATAATAAAACCTTAGCAGGTCAACTATATAGTGAGTTTAAAGAGTTTTTCCCAAATAACGCGGTAGAATATTTTGTCAGCTATTATGACTACTACCAGCCAGAAGCGTATGTACCATCAACAGACACTTTCATTGAAAAAGATGCAAGTGTGAACGATGAAATAGATAAATTACGGCACTCTGCAACCTCGGCTTTATTTGAGCGCGAGGATGTACTTATTGTCGCAAGTGTATCCTGTATCTATGGTCTCGGTAGCCCGGAAGAATACGGGAGCCAAGTCCTTTCCTTACGAATGGGGATGGAGAAGGACCGTGACCAATTATTACGGGATTTAGTAGATATACAATATGCAAGAAATGATATTGAATTCCAGCGTGGTACGTTCCGCGTTCGTGGTGATTCAGTAGAAATCATTCCAGCCTCTCGTGAGGAACACTGTATCCGAATTGAATTTTTTGGTGATGAGATTGACCGGATTCGTGAAGTAGACGCCCTAACTGGGGAAATTATCGGTGACAGGGAACACGTGGCAATTTTCCCGGCATCCCACTTCGTTACCAGGGAAGATATTATGAAAAAAGCAATTCAAAACATTGAAAAAGAGCTGGAAGAACGCTTGAAAGTGTTACGTTCGGAAAATAAACTACTGGAAGCACAGCGGATTGAACAGCGGACGAATTATGATCTCGAGATGATGCGAGAGATGGGCTTTTGCTCAGGGATCGAGAACTATTCCCGCCATCTTACACTAAGAGAGGCTGGAGCGACTCCGTATACATTGGTTGATTATTTCCCGGAAGACTTTTTAGTCGTTATCGATGAGTCCCATGTTACATTACCGCAAATTCGGGGGATGTATAATGGAGACCAGGCGAGAAAACAAGTGTTAGTCGACCATGGTTTCCGGCTGCCATCCGCACTCGATAATCGGCCGCTCCGTTTTGAAGAATTCGAAGAGAAGACGAATCAACTCATTTATGTATCGGCAACACCTGGTCCATATGAACTGGAGCATACACCGGAAATGACGGAACAAATCATCCGACCGACAGGATTACTTGATCCAAAAATTGAAGTACGCCCAATTGAAGGTCAAATTGATGACTTGATTGAGGAAATCAATGAACGGACCGAGCGTAATGAACGAGTCCTGGTCACGACCTTAACGAAGAAAATGTCAGAGGATTTGACCGACTATCTGAAAGAACTTGGCATCAAAGTAGCTTACTTGCATTCAGAGATTAAAACCCTAGAGCGAATTGAAATTATTCGCGATTTACGGGTTGGAAAATATGATGTTTTGATTGGAATCAACCTGCTCCGGGAAGGATTAGATATACCGGAAGTTTCACTTGTCGTTATTTTAGATGCAGATAAAGAAGGCTTCCTGCGTTCCGAGCGTTCCCTTATTCAAACAATTGGCCGTGCCGCCCGTAATGAAAAAGGGGAAGTTATTATGTATGCTGACAAGGTAACCGACTCGATGCAGAAGGCACTAGACGAGACCAATCGTAGACGACAAATACAAATTGCCTATAATGAAGAACATGGAATTACACCAAAAACAATCAAGAAAGATATACGCGATGTCATTAAAGCAACAATAGAAGCAGAAGATGAAGGAGTAAAAGAGAAAAAGATTACAAGTTTTGCCCAAGTTACGAAGAAAAACCGCCCGCAAGTTATCGAGCAACTCGAAAAGGATATGCGGGAGGCAGCAAAAGCGCTTGACTTTGAAAAAGCAGCGGAACTTCGTGATATTGTTTTCGAACTTAAAGCGGAAGGATGAGCATGTACATGCCAGAGAAAAAACAAATCGTCGTCCAAGGAGCAAGAGAGCATAACTTAAAAGGGATAGATGTGACGATACCAAAGAATAAATTGGTCGTTGTCACCGGTCTATCCGGCTCAGGGAAATCCTCTCTTGCCTTTGATACGATCTATGCAGAAGGACAAAGACGTTATGTTGAGTCATTGTCCGCCTATGCCAGAATGTTTCTTGGTCAAACGAATAAACCAGATGTAGACGTGATTGAAGGCTTATCACCGGCAATTTCGATTGACCAGAAAACGACGAGTAACAATCCGAGATCAACCGTTGCGACTGTAACGGAAATTTATGATTATTTACGATTGCTGTATGCGCGAGTAGGACATCCAATTTGTCCGAATCACGGTATAGAAATCACATCACAAACGGTGCAACAGATGGTGGACCGCGTGATGGAATATCCAGAACGGACTCGAATGCAGATTCTTGCTCCTGTTGTTTCCGGGAGAAAGGGTGAGCATGTCAAGGTCTTGGAAAAGCTCCGCCAAGAAGGTTATGTTCGCCTGCGAATTGACGGGGAGATGCGGGAAATTCATGAAGATATTAGTCTTGAGAAGAATAAGAAACATTCGATTGAAGTAGTCATCGACCGCGTTGTTGTTAAACCGGATATTGAAGGCCGTCTTGCAGACTCGATTGAAACGGGGCTTAGATTAGGTGAGGGTCGGATTATCGTGGATGTGATTGGTGAAGAAGAACTTATATTCAGCGAACACCATTCATGCCCGATATGCGGGTTTTCCATCGGAGAAATCGAACCAAGATTGTTTTCCTTTAACAGTCCGTTCGGGGCTTGTCCAACTTGTGATGGCCTTGGGACAAAGCTTGAAGTTGACTTAGATCTTGTAATTCCCGACTGGAACTTGACACTTGAGGAGCATGCGATTTTACCATGGAAGCCCATTAGTTCTCAATATTATCCGCAACTATTAAAGAGTGTCTGTGACCATTACGGCATACCGATGGATATTCCGGTTAAAGATATACCGAAAAAACAGATGGACATCATTTTATATGGAAGCGGAAAAGAGAAAATCCGTTTCTATTTCAAAAATGATTTCGGAAAAGTCCGTGACGTGGAAATTATCTTCGAGGGTGTGATGACGAACATCAATCGCCGTTATCATGAAACATCGTCCGACTTTATAAGAGAGACACTCGAGAAATATATGGCGGTGAACAATTGTAAGACTTGTAAAGGTCACCGGTTGAAGAGAGAAGCTCTCTCTGTTCTGATTGATGGTAAGCATATTAGTAAGATTACCGAGTATTCTGTAGTGGATGCAATTGATTTTATTAAAGATCTGAAGCTATCTGAAAAAGAACAACAGATTGCTAAACTCGTTCTTAAAGAAATCGAAGACCGGCTCAGCTTTTTAAATAACGTTGGGCTCGATTATTTGACACTTGCTCGTTCGGCAGGAACACTATCTGGTGGGGAAGCGCAGCGAATCCGGCTTGCAACCCAGATTGGATCCGCATTAACAGGTGTTCTTTATGTATTGGATGAGCCTTCCATTGGGCTGCATCAACGGGATAATGATAAGTTAATTGAGTCATTGAAAAAAATGCGTGACCTCGATAATACATTAATCGTGGTGGAGCATGATGAAGATACGATGCTTGCAGCGGACTGGCTTATTGATATTGGGCCAGGGGCTGGTGAACATGGCGGTGAGATTATTGCGAGTGACACCCCGGAAAACGTGATGAAAGATGATGAGTCCTTAACTGGCAGATATTTGGCTGGCAAAGAATTCATTCCATTACCGGCAACAAGACGGGAACCAGATGATCGTTATATAGAAGTAATCGGTGCTGAAGAAAATAACTTGAAAAAGGTAAATGCAAAAATCCCGATTGGATTATTTAATGTAGTGACAGGGGTTTCGGGTTCAGGGAAAAGTACGCTCGTAAACGAAATTATCTATAAAGCTTTATCCACAAAGCTTTACCGTTCCCGTTTAAGAAAACCTGGTAAACATAAAGAAATAAAAGGAATCGAACACTTGGATAAAATCATCGAGATCGATCAGTCACCAATCGGCAGAACACCACGTTCCAACCCGGCAACTTATACCGGCGTGTTCGATGATATCCGTGATGTTTTCGCTCAGACGAATGAAGCGAAAATTCGCGGCTATAAAAAAGGCCGCTTCAGTTTTAATGTGAAAGGCGGACGTTGTGAAGCGTGTAAAGGTGACGGGATCATTAAAATCGAAATGCATTTTCTTCCTGACGTTTACGTTCCTTGTGAAGTTTGTCATGGACAGCGATATAACCGGGAAACGCTTGAAGTGAAATATAAAGGGAAAAGCATTGCGGATGTATTGAATATGCGTGTGGAAGAAGCACGCGAATTCTTCAGCGCAATCCCAAAGATTAAGCGTAAAATCGAGACAATTTATGATGTTGGTCTTGGTTACATTAAACTGGGACAACCGGCAACGACTTTATCCGGCGGGGAAGCGCAGCGGGTGAAGCTTGCAAGTGAACTTCATAAACGTTCAAACGGAAAATCTTTGTACATTCTGGATGAACCGACAACAGGCCTTCACACCGATGATATTAAACGGTTATTGACGGTACTTCACCGTCTTGTTGAAAATGGTGATACCGTACTGATCATCGAGCACAATCTCGATGTCATTAAGACTGCCGACCATATTATCGACTTAGGGCCTGAAGGTGGCTCAGGTGGCGGGAAGATTATTGCGACCGGAACACCGGAAGATATTGCTAAGAAATCGGATAAATCATATACAGGAAAATATTTGAAACCAATTCTTGAACGTGACCGGAAGCGGATGGATGAACGAATGAAGGAAAAAGAAACATTAAGCAATTAATCCGTTACAAACACCCCAGACACTTAGCTATCAGCAAATCTGGGGTGTTTTTATATCCAAAAACGTTTCACACTTTCATTCAGCGTAAGTATTTTGCACGTTCTTATGGTTCGCTCTCTAATCGCCGTTCAGTTGCCCGGTGGACGGATGCGCATCCTTAGGCACTGCTAGAGCTCCTCGGGCTCGCGCCCTGTGGGGTCTCCAGGCTCGTGCTGTTCCCGCAGGAGTCACCGTCCACCGGGCAACTGAACTGGTAAGATGGTTATTTTAAATAGAAATTATTCCAGTGCCATGTCACGATAAAATTATATTTTTGGAATAATAAACAGTGATCTAAATTTGTTCTTTCCTGGTAGCAGTTCAGACACCTCGAGACTCCTGCGGGAGGCCAGCTAAAAACGGTCACGTCCTGTGACCAACACCGGCATTAGAACTACCTGTTCGGAGGTAAGCCTGGCGAGACCCCTTAGTGCTTAGCGTGAGGAGGCTTGCCGACCGCTCAGCAGGTGCGAGAGGTGTCTGGACTGCGGGCCTCCAGTAGAAAGTTTCCGAGTTTGGCACACTTACGCTGTATGAAAGCAATGTTAAATGTCATTTATCAGGCCGTAATTTTTGACGGCAACCTTTAGTTTATGTACATTTAAACTAGAGTAATGTAGGAGGAAAATGGAATGGAACCTATTAATGTATCAAAAATTCAAGCATATTTGGATGATCGGATCAATAAGTCAGTTTATATCCACCTTGAAACAACAAACGGTGCTTACGCGAGTCATATAAATGAAAAAGCGTATACGGTTGGAGCTTTCATTCGGAATGCTGAAGTGAAATTTACAAATGCTAAAATCATTGAAAATAATCATGTATACCGAGTCGGCTTGAAGCTGGAAATCGGTTGGATTTACGCGGAAGGCTTAACGGATTGGACGGTAACGGAAGAAAATCAATTATTACTTGCTGGTCATGATCGAGAAGGTAGATTGATGGTGGCACTGCAAATTAGTGAACAGCCATTTTCCAATTAAGCAGAAACGAATATTTAAAATGGAAAGAATAGAAAATAGGTGATAGATATGGAAAAACATGTTGTGGTTATATATCCGCACCCAGATGATGAATCATTTGGTGCAGCAGGTACAATAATCCAATACCGAAAACAAGGTGTTCCTGTGACATATTTATGTGGAACATTAGGTGAAATGGGCAGGAATATGGGGAATCCCCCAATTGCGAACAGAGAATCATTATCGGAAATAAGAAAAGAAGAATTGCTGGAAGCAGCCCGGGTTCTGGATATGGAAGTCGAGATGCTAGGGTTTAGGGATAAAACCCTTGAATTTGAAGACCGGACGAAGGTTGCGACTAATCTCAAGGAATATCTGGATAGAATAAAGCCATCTCTAGTTATTACTCATTATCCGGATCATGCCGTTCATCCTGATCACCATGCGCTTGGGGCAGCGGCGATTGAAGCGGTTCGTATGATGGATAAGAGCGAGCGTCCAGTCGTTTGGGCGCAGGCAATCAGCAGGAACTATACGGAGGTCCTCGGAAAACCTGATGTTATAAATGATGTCCGTGCAGAAATTGATACGAAGCTCGATGCGATTTATGCCCATAAGACTCAAGCTGCAGGGGTTCTATCGCAATTTATGCAACCTGGTTTTAGTCAAGAAGAATTTAAAAAAAAGGTAGCGAATAATTTCTCGACGGAGCAATTTTATATATGGAAATATAACGATTAAATGCACTTACTATGAAACATTTTTTCGTGCTTATTCGTATAACAGGTAAGTGTTGTTATACTTAGGAGGGATTTTATGAAAAAACTTTATCGTTCATCTGATAATCGGTACGTAGCTGGAGTGTTTGGTGGCTTATCCGATTACTTGAATGTTGATGCTACTGTTTTACGCGTGATTTTTATTATCTTACTTATTATGAGTTTTAGTACCGTTGCATTGGTTTACCTAGTTGCAGCGTTAATCATTCCTAAAGATGTGGAGATCTATTAATGATGCGATTTTTACTGTCCCTAGCACTAAATACAGTCGCGTTGTTAATTGTGAATGAAATCTTCACCTCCTTTCATATTGCAGGGATCGGAACAGCGATATTGGCAAGTATCATTCTAGCTATATTAAATGTGATTTTGAAGCCGATTTTGATTATCTTGACTTTACCAATTACAATCTTAACATTCGGGTTGTTCCTGCTTGTCATTAATGCCATTACGTTAATGGCAACTCAAGCATTGATGGGAACATCCTTTGTCATTGACGGCTTCGGCACAGCTTTTATCGCATCCATCATTATTTCGCTTATCACCCTCGTGCTCGGCGGATTAATGAAAAATTAACTACCAATCGAAATCGTAGGCCACCCGCCTACGATTTTTTGAGGCTTTATGCTACAATAAAGTGAAACTTCTATATACATAATGTTGGAAAATACAGTGACTTCGATTCATTCAATGGAGGGATGATAATGGTGAGGGTACGTACAAAAGATCTGCTCGATAACTTTACTTTAACATTAGTAGCCGGAGCCCAAGGAATCAACCGAGAAATCATTACGAGTGATATTTCTCGGCCAGGAATAGAAATGACGGGATTTTTTGATTTTTATCCAAAAGAAAGACTGCAACTAATCGGGCGTACTGAAATGGCCTATTTTCTAGAATTATCCGAAGAAGAAAAGCACGACCGAGCTGTTAGACTTTGCGAAGACATTACCCCGGGGATTGTTGTTTCACGAGGGATGGATATTCCAGAAATATTAATTCAAGTTGCAGATGAAGCGGGAGTACCGATTCTCCGCTCCCCCCGGAAAACAACTCGGGTACTAAGTCGATTAACCAACTACTTAGAAGGAAAATTCGCGCCAACGACTTCCATGCATGGTGTACTTGTTGATATTTATGGTGTAGGCGTGCTGATTACCGGACAAAGTGGTGTCGGAAAGAGTGAAACAGCACTGGAGCTGGTTAAACGTGGTCATCGTCTCGTTGCGGATGACAGTGTTGAAATTTATCAAGAAGATTACGACAGCCTTATTGGCAGCTCACCGGAAATTCTTGAGCATATGCTGGAAATTCGTGGATTAGGGATTATTGATGTGATGACATTATTCGGTGCTGGAGCAGTAAGGACGAAAAAACGTATCTCAGTTGCCATTCATCTGGAAAACTGGGATGAAACGAAGCAGTATGATCGCCTTGGTTTGGATGAAGATACATTGCAAATTATGGATGTCAAGCTGCCGAAAGCAACGATTCCAGTACGCCCAGGAAGAAACCTTGCTGTAATTATTGAAGTGGCCGCAATGAACTTCCGGCTGAAGCTTATGGGAATTAACACAGCCGAACTATTTTCCGAGCGGCTAACCGATATTATTCAAAGTGAAAGAAATATGATGGAGTAGAGGGGTGTTCTTTTGATTTATACGGTAGAGCCATTAGACCGGGTAATGCTGGAACTGGGACCTTTTACGATTTATTGGTACGGCGTCATTATTGCCTTTGGTGCATTATTAGGTATTTATTTAGCGATGAAAGAAGCGGAAAGGCTCGGATGGAATAAAGATACAATCATTGATTTCGTCGTCTATGCTATCCCTATCGCAATTATAACTGCACGCATTTTTTACGTTACTTTTGAATGGGAGCGTTATGCTGGCGGACCATTTTGGAAAGTGTTTGCAATATGGGAAGGCGGAATTGCGATTCATGGAGCGGTTCTCGGTGGAGTTCTAACAGCAATCGTTTATTCGAGAATGAAAAAGCTATCTTTTTGGAAGCTTGCCGATATTATGGCACCAAGCTTGATTCTTGGACAAGCCATCGGCCGCTGGGGAAATTTCATGAATCAGGAAGCTCATGGAGAAGCAGTTTCAGAAGCGGCTTATAATAATTTTCTTCAATACTTGCCAGACTTTATTATGAACCAAATGACAATTGAAGGTGTAATGTATCACCCAACGTTTCTTTATGAGTCCATCTGGAATATACTTGTGTTTGTATTCTTGCTGCTTCTGCGGAAATACAACCCAACGCGTGGCGTTATATTTTTAAACTACCTCATTTTCTATTCTGTTGGGCGCTTCTTTATTGAAGGAATGCGGACAGATAGTCTATATATTATAGAAGGTTTACGAACTGCACAAGTTGTCTCGGCGATGTTAATTGTGCTGGGGATTATCTTGATCATTTATCGACGTAAAACGGAATCGGCAAGATATTTAGATTTACCTGAGCCAAAGAAAGGCCGAAAGAACAAGAAGAAAAAACGTTAAGTTTGAAAAGGAAATATGTGAAACAAAGAAAGGGACGGAAATATGAACACTCGTACAATACTCTTTGATTTGGATGGAACATTAATTGATACAAATCAGTTAATTGTTGAATCTTTTAAACATACTTTTGACCATTTTAAACTAGATTTTACTGATGAGGAAATTATTGAATTTAATGGCCCGCCGTTAGTAGAAACGTTTAAAAAAATTGACCCAGTCCGAGCAGATGAAATGGTAGCAACATACAGAGCCCATAACCACCTGTATCATGACCAATTTGTAACAGCCTTTCCAAATGTGCTGGAAGCACTCCAAGGACTGAAGGAAAACAATATTAAAATGGGAATCGTAACAACAAAACTTACGCGCGGCGTTGAGATGGGACTGAAAAGAACAGGATTGACTGATTTTTTTGATTCCGTCGTTACGTTGGATGATGTAACCCATGCGAAGCCACATCCAGAACCTGTTCTGAAAGCGATGGAAGATTTAGGCGGGGAGAGTAGGTCCACAATCATGGTCGGGGACAATTCCCATGATATTGAGTCAGGCCATAATGCGGGCGTAAGAACTGCTGCGGTCAGTTGGTCACAAAAGGGAAGAGACCGCCTGCTTGCCTATAAACCGACCTATATGCTTGATAAAATGACAGACCTTCTTCAAATAGTAGGAGTATAGACAATGCGTAATACGAAGCGTTTTCCTGTGAAAGATTCCAATTCCCTTTGGCAGATTTATAAGACAGTCCCGTTTCTTAAAGTCGCCAAGAATTTTATCGTTATTCAGCTTGCCCGTTATACTCCATTTCTTGCAATGAAAAATTGGCTCTATCGCACTTTTTTACGGATGAAAGTTGGAGAAGAAACTGCATTTGCCCTAATGGTAATGCCAGATATTATGTACCCGGAAAAAATTCAAGTAGGCAGGAATAGTATTATCGGCTATAATACTACAATTCTTGCTCATGAATATTTGATTAATGAATATCGACTTGGGGAAGTAGTCATAGGAGATGAAGTGCTGATTGGCGCCAATACAACCATTCTTCCTGGCATTACAATCGGTGATGGCGCTACTGTATCAGCTGGAACACTCGTACATAAAAATGTTCCAGCAGGCGCATTCGTCGGCGGGAACCCGATGCGAATCATTTATACAAAAGAAGAAATGGATGAACGGCAAAGGCAAGAAACCTTTCCATCTGAATAAGGTGTTCATAATGGAGGAAGTAAGTCACCATCCGTCTTATGAAGTTTTAAGTGGGAATTTGACGGATGGTTACACCGGATTAACTATTTAAGCGGAACATGTAACGTGTTCCGTTTTTTTAATGAGTTAGCATAGGGAGCGTTCCAATGAATCCGTTGCTGAAAATATACAGGACACAGAGAAGCGAAGAATAAATGCCGGGATTTTAGCAGAACTTATATATGGAATGTGAAGCAGCGCATGATTGGATGCTGCAATTGTCTTCCTGTAATCTGCTTTGTTTCTAGGTTCGTCAATGGGTGAAAATATGTTATACTAAGACCATATGTCAATTTTAGGAGCAGGTTAATGAATAAACAGCGTAAAAAAGCAAATAAGCTTCTTCCGTTTATTCCGGATGCAGAATTTTATTTCTCTAAAGGAGTTAAAGCATTCCAGAAGCAGAAATTTGATCAATCGATAAAATGGTTAACAAAAGCAATCGATTTGGATTCAACAAATCCTTTATATAATTGCCAGCTTTCCGTCGTGTATACCGAAATCGGAAAGTATCATCGAGCAAACCAATTATTAAATAGCGTACTGCAGCATGATGATTATGTAGATTGTTATTATTTACTTGCGAATAACTATGCACATCTGGGGCTTCTCAATGATTCCATGAAATATGCGCAAACCTATTTGGAGAAAGAACCCGACGGCGAGTTCGGTGAAGAAGCGAAGATGTTGATGGAACTTATCGAATTCGAACTTGAGGATGAAGAAATGGATGACTGGTTATTGGAAGAGGAAGATGATTTACTGAAGTATCAGGAAACGGTCTTCTATATGCTGGAAAATGAGGAATGGAAGAAAGCAATTCCGCTCATCCATGAGATGCTCCTTCTATTTCCAGATCACCTCAGTGTCAGGCATGATTATGCCCAAGCCTTGTTTTATACAGGAAACGAGAAGAAGGCGATTGAACTGGAGCAAAAGTATTTAAAAGAAATGGATCACTCTTTGCATAGCATGATGAACCTTGCCCTCTTCTATTACGAGACAGAGGAGTACGACGCTTATGATACAATCATGAGTGAATTGATCCATGTCTATCCACTCCACGGGGATCAGCAGATTAAGCTGGCAGTGATAATGGCAAAAACAGGGAAATACGAAACAGCTTACCAACGATTCAATAAGATAAGACGAAGCATGGCACGTGGACATTTATCCTTTTATAAATGGTTCAGCATTACTTGCTACCATCTAGGGAAAAAAGAGATTGCTTTTGAATTATGGGAGGATGGCTGTATGAAACACCGGGCCCTACGTGATCATGTAGCACCTTGGCAAGAGTCTCTGAGCAGATAGATAGACGGAAAACCGCAGATTGTTATAAACTCAACATAAGAACAATGATAAAAAGAGGCGATAAACATGGCTGAAGAAATTTTATATGATGTGATCATTGCAGGAGCAGGTCCTGCTGGTATGACAGCAGCTGTCTATGCATCACGAGCAAATTTAAAAACATTGATGATGGAACGTGGAATTCCCGGAGGTCAAGTAGCGAACACGGAAGATGTGGAAAACTACCCAGGATATGACCATATCCTTGGACCAGACCTATCCAATAAAATGTTTGAACATGCAAAGAAATTCGGAGCCGAATATGCATACGGTGATATTAAAGACGTTGTTGACCACGGCAACTATAAAACCGTTATTGCAGGTAATAAAGAATATAATACCAAATCATTAATCATCACAACAGGTGCAGAACATAAGAAATTAGGCATTCCAGGCGAAGAGGAATTAGCTGGACGCGGCGTTTCATACTGTGCGGTATGTGACGGTGCTTTCTTTAAAGAAAGGCATCTCGTCGTTGTAGGTGGGGGAGACTCGGCAGTTGAGGAAGGCATATACCTCACACGATTTGCGAGCAAAGTAACCATTATTCACCGTCGTGATGAGCTACGAGCACAGAAGATACTTCAAGAACGGGCATTCAATAATGAAAAAATTGAATTTATCTGGGATACGGCCGTTAATGAAATTAATGGAGAAAATGGTAAGGTAGCAAGCGTAACATTAGAAAATAGGAATACAGGTGAGAAGTCCGACTTCCAGGCAGATGGTGTATTTATCTATATTGGAACCGAACCTTTAAGTGAGCCATTCCAATCTCTTGGAATCACCGATGACGAAGGGTATATTCCAACGGATCAAAATATGGCGACGAAGATTCCAGGAGTATTTGCAGCAGGGGATATTCGCGACAAGAAATTACGACAAATTGTGACAGCAACAGGAGACGGCAGTATCGCTGCTGAAGAGGCAATCAGCTATGTGGAAAACTTGCCTGAAGTTATCGATACGACCCAATCGTAAAGAAAGTTAATGAAACGTCATTACTTCTTAACGCTCCTGTAACCCGTATGCAACAATAATTGGGTACACTATAAATAACTAATTGACCCCCTTTTAATAGATAAATTAGTTTCTGTGCACAGGTTGCTACACCTGTGCACTTTTTTGCGAACTCCCACCTAAATTGTTGTCACCTGTCGAATCATAAATGACCCGCTCTCCCTTTCATACAGCGTGAGTGATTTGGCTCTTTCACTCATTCAGTGCTTCAATCGCCGTTCAGTTGCCCGGGGGACGGATGCTTTCCACGGGCACGGCCTCAGCCTCCTCGGAAGAAAACCGCTTCCTGCTCAGGTCTGGACACGTGCTTTTCCCGTAGGAGTCACCGTCCCCCCGGGCAACTGAACTGGTTAGATGGCTCTTTTAAATAGAAATTATTCGGCCACGATAAGGAGTATACTTTTTTAGAACATTAAACAGTGATTCCAATTTGGCCTTTCCTGGTAGCAGTCCAGACACCTCGAGACTCCTGCGGGAGGATAGGCCTGGCGAGACCCCGCAGCGCGATAGCGCGAGGAGGCTTGCCAGCCGCTCAGCAGGTGCGAGAGGTGTCTGGACTGCGGACCTCCAGAAGTGAGTTTCGGACACTCACGCTGTATGAAAGTAATCAACTGTTTCGGGTTGCGAAAGTTAAATAATAATGAAATATAGTTTAAATCCGTCGATGAATAGCATATGATAGATATAAGAACAAGAAGCGATAATAGTTCCTCTAAAGGAGTGCGATAGGAAATGGCAGAGATGGAAAAAGGATTCGATAAAGGAACGCGATTAGTAATTATTACAGGAATGTCAGGAGCAGGAAAAACGGTAGCCGTACAAAGCTTTGAAGATTTAGGATATTATTGTGTAGATAACTTACCACCAACCCTACTGCCTAAATTCTTGGAGTTGATGAAGGACTCTACGAACAACATTACAAAAGTGGCTCTTGTCATGGACTTGCGCGGCAGGGAATTTTTCGATTCTTTATTCGAAGCATTGGACTCACTCAGCGAAGAAAACTGGATAAAGGAACATATTCTCTTCTTAGATGCAAAAGACACAGCACTGGTGAGCCGCTATAAAGAAACAAGACGCTCCCATCCATTAGCTGCCCACGGTCTGCCGCTTACAGGCATTAAGCAGGAAAGAGAAATATTGGATGAATTAAGGGGCCGGGCGCAGCGCATAATCGATACGACTGATTTGAAACCGCGCGAGCTTCGCGATAAAATTTTAAAAATATATTCCGAAGAGCATCAGGAAATTTTCTCCATCAACATGGTTTCATTCGGCTTTAAGTACGGAATTCCAATTGATGCAGATTTAGTCTTTGATGTCCGCTTTCTGCCGAACCCTCATTACGTAGGTCATCTTCAACCCCTAACAGGTCTGAATCAAGAAGTGTCTTCTTATGTCTTTAAATGGTCGGATACGCAGAAATTTATTGATAAAGTACTTGACTTATTAGAGTTCATGCTTCCGCAGTATAAGAAAGAAGGAAAATCCCAGCTTGTCATCGCTATTGGATGCACGGGGGGACAACACCGATCTGTTGCACTTGCTGAACACTTCGCTAAGGAATTATCAAAAGACTATATTACTCATATCAGCCATCGCGATATTGATAAGAGAAAGGGAAGTTAAGGCATGAATGAAGAGAAACAACCAAGAGTCGTTGTTGTCGGAGGGGGAACGGGGATGCCTGTTCTTCTTCGTGGTTTAA
The DNA here is from genome assembly GCF_021556485.1 of Oceanobacillus alkalisoli. Taxonomy (GTDB): domain Bacteria; phylum Bacillota; class Bacilli; order Bacillales; family Amphibacillaceae; genus Oceanobacillus; species Oceanobacillus alkalisoli. The sequence goes on from NZ_JAKGBW010000002.1 coordinate 210,401, forward strand.
AGAATTTACCGATTGACCTGATTGCAATTGTTACGGTAGCGGATGATGGTGGAAGCACTGGAAGATTACGGAATGAGATGGCAATTCCGGCGCCTGGAGATATACGGAATGTAATTGCTGCGCTTTCTGATGCAGAGCCGATGCTTGTCGAACTGTTTCAGCACCGGTTTGAGGTAGGGAATGGGTTGTCCGGTCATTCGTTAGGTAATCTGCTGCTCGCTGCGATGACTTCTGTAACAGGGGATTTTTACGATGGAATAAAAGAAATTTCCCGTGTCTTAAACGTAAAAGGAACCATCTATCCCATTTCCACAGAAAATCTGTCACTTCATGCTAAAATGAAAGATGGGACAATTATTTCCGGGGAATCCAATATTCCGTTATCGGATAAAGGAATTGACCATGTCTTCTTAAGTCCGGAACCTGTGAAACCGTTCAGTCATGCGGTTCAGGCAATTATTGAGGCAGATCTTGTCATCATTGGTCCTGGCAGTCTCTACACGAGTATTATGCCTAATTTGATTGTACCAAGTGTACAGGATGCATTGGAACAGACAGAAGCTAAAATTGTTTACATCTGTAATTTGATGACCCAAGCAGGCGAAACGACAGGATATATGGCATCCGATCATGTGGAAGCAATTAACCGTCATATCGGGCAAGGGATTGTTCAGTCAATCGTTGTACATAATGAACCGATTAAAGGGACAATCAGAGAGAAATATGCGGAAGAGAATGCTGAACCCGTTATTTATGATATTGATAAATTGCTTGCATTAGGTCTTGAAATTATTGAAGGGGATATTATTAACAAAGAACATCCAGCCCTTCGTCATGATACGGATAAGATTGCAAAGCTGTTATATTCCTTATTATAATTACATGAGGGAAGGAATCGAAGGTAAAGGAGGAGAACACGATGTCCTTTGCTTCAGAAATAAAGAAAGAATTAACGACAATAGAATCAGATGAGGCAGAAAAGAAAGCTGAACTTGCAGCATTAATCCGTATGAACGGGGTTATTTCCGTATCAAGGCAGCGTTATTCCCTTGATATACAAACAGAAAATGCAGCAATTGCCCGTAGAATTTATACATTGATAAAAAGTAATTACGATGTGTCGATTGAAGTTCTTGTTCGAAAAAAAATGAAATTGAAAAAGAATAATATTTATATTGTTAGACTGAAGGAACAAGTACGAAACGTTTTACAAGATTTAGAAATTATGCAGCCACCACACCAGATAATCCGGACAATTTCTTCGGAAGTATTTAATGATGATGCCAACAAGCGGGCTTATTTACGCGGTGCATTTCTTGCAGGCGGATCGGTGAACAATCCGGAGACCTCTTCTTATCATTTGGAAATTTACAACTTCCACGAAGAGCATAACGATTCTCTAAGTAAATTATTAAATACATTTGATTTAAAATCCAAGACACTTGAAAGAAGGCATGGTTACATCGTTTATATTAAAGAGGCGGAAAAGATTACAGAATTCCTGAGTATCATCGGTGCGCATAATGCATTATTTAAATTTGAGGACGTGCGAATCGTTCGCGATATGCGTAATTCTGTCAATCGTCTCGTTAATTGTGAAACGGCTAATTTGAACAAAACAATCGGTGCTGCATTCCGGCAGATTGAGAATATTAAGCTTATTGAACAGACGGTCGGCTTAGATCAACTGCCGGAGAAGCTTCAAGAAATTGCTGTTCTACGAAGGGAACATGAAGATGTTTCACTAAAAGAACTTGGTGAATTAGTGGGGAGCGGAAAGATATCCAAATCAGGTGTTAACCACCGGCTGAAGAAGATAGACGAGTTTGCAGAAAAAATTCGTCAAGGTGAAGTTTTTGTGAAGAAATAAAAGAATGTTCTCTTTCCCCGTATTTCATGATATAATACTGATAATTAAAAAATTTGGATCGGGGATGTTGCAGCATTCCCGATTAGGATATGAAGGAATAAAATGCTACGAATCGATGAAAATTGCATAATATTTTTACTCCTATAGTAAAGATAATTATGATGTAAAACGAAATGGTAGCGTTTTCTAAACTTCAAGGAGGATGAGTTGAGTTGGTAGAGAATTTAGTGAAGATTGGTTTGGATTCAGGTCTGCAGGCTAGACCTGCTGCACTATTTGTGCAAGAAGCGAATCGTTACTCTTCGCATTTATTTTTAGAAAAAGACGGAAAAAAGGTGAACGCAAAAAGTATTATGGGGCTTATGAGCCTGGCCATTGCAAGCGGAGAAGAAGTAAAAATTATTGCGGATGGTCCAGATGAAGAAGTCGCCCTAAACCACCTAATTTCTTTTGTCACAGATAAAGAATAAACGAAGGCGGAAGCGCCCGTTTAGCAACGTACAAACTGGAGCACTCTGGAATGAGATAAAGGAAACACGGCGAACGTAGAGAGCCGATGTTGACTTATCGATTGGAGGAGTGTGAAGTTTGATAGTTGCTGGGCGCTGGAGCCGGACATGGCTATTGCTAGCAGCTATAGTTATACACTGCTTTTTATACTATAAGTTTGCTATGAAAAAACTCCCTTTCAATCCATCGTTGAAAGGGAGTTTTTTTAGCGTTAATTAGATATCTTCTGGTTTACGCTCCAAGATTTGGTCGATTAGACCATATTCTACAGAACGGTTTGCATTCATGAAGTTGTCTCGTTCTGTATCGCGTTCAATTACTTCTAGTGGCTGGCCTGTTTTCTCAGCAAGGATCTCGTTCATTCGTCTCTTAATTTCAATGATTCGTTTTGCATGGATTTCAATATCCGTTGCTTGACCTTGTGCACCACCAAGTGGTTGGTGAATCATAATTTCACTGTTCGGCAGGGCATAACGTTTACCTTTTTCGCCTGCAGCGAGGAGAAATGCTCCCATGGAAGCTGCCATCCCGATACAAATCGTTGATACATCTGATTTAATGAAGTTCATTGTATCATAGATTGCCATTCCGGCTGTAATGGAGCCTCCCGGAGAGTTGATATAAAGAGAGATATCTTTACCAGGATCCTCCGCCTCAAGGAAAAGCAGCTGTGCGACGATAGAGTTTGCTACATTATCATCAATACCACTTCCTAGCAGAATGATACGGTCTTTTAATAACCGTGAGTAAATATCATAAGCACGTTCTCCACGGTTCGTTTGTTCAATAACTGTAGGTACTAAATTCATTTACATATCCTCCTTATTTTCATTGTTAACTATTAGTTTATCTTGTTGGCTTTCTTTTTTCATCATATACCATTGGTCAAAAAAGGTCAAACAAAAGGCTGTGTCTAAATAAAAAGCAGACTAAATGTTAGCTTACCCGTTTATTTATCTTTATAAACAAACGGTAAAATAAGTATACATGTAAAAAAGCTTGAAAGTCTACTAAAAAAACGTTATAATAATCTTTGTGTTCGAAAATAAGTAATGCGCCCATAGCTCAGCCGGATAGAGCACTGGTTTCCGGTACCAGGTTTGTCGGGGGTTCGAATCCTCCTGGGCGCGCTTATAAAGTCAGTATTGACAAGGGGTTGAAGCTACTTTCATCCCTTGTCTTTTTTCTTTTCTTCTAACAATCTTCTAACCTTCGGGTTCCGAAATAATTTTTTAGTCATTATTTCGGGCAATCGGAACAAGATTTTCCGGCTCCGTATTTTTCTTTCCGTATAGTGATTGTTGAATACTTGTTGCAGCTATTTCTTGGATGCCAGGAATGATATGTGAATACGTATCTAATGTTGTTTGAATAGATCGGTGACCTAATCTTTCTTGAACGACTTTCGGGTGCACGCCATTTTGTAATAATAGAGTGGCATGAGTATGTCTTAATCCATGGAAGCTGATTTTCTTCACTCCACTTTTTTCGATTGTCCGATTAAAGACGGTTCGTAGATAGGTTGGTTTAATACTGTCCCCAGTCGACGTTGCACATACTAAATCTAAATCAATGTAATCTGAACCGATTTTCATTTTATCTTTCGTCTGTTGTCGCTGATGAGCCCGTAGAAGCTCAATGGTATCATCATCAATATCAATTGTCCTGTAGCTTGTACTCGTCTTTAATTGAGGGGATATGGTCCATTTACCCTCATCATCTTTTTTCAACTGATTAAAGACGGATATTTTTTTGTTCTCAAGATCAACATGAGACCACTTCAACCCTAGAATTTCCCCACGTCGCATTCCAGTAGCTAAAGCTAAAATAATTGGCATGGCATGATTCTTACTTTTCAAGCTGCCCATAAATTTATTAACTTCTTCATGGGTCCAATATTCAATTTGTTTTTTGTTTACTTTAGGGGCTTCGATATCCTCCATAATCACTTCTTTGATGCCGTAGCGTTTACCACTTTTTAAAGCAGAAGATAAGATGCGGTATACATGTTTTTTGCTACGCTGAGATAAATCTTTATCATGCACTTCATCCATAAAGGATTCAACATGATACGGCTCTAATTTGCTTATTTTAAGGTGTCCTAAGCCCGGAATGATGTGAGTACGCATATACGATTCATAATGTTCATAGGTGCCCGGCTGGACGTTTCTTTTCTTACGAGAGAGCCATTGGTTGAAGTATTCCTCTAAAGTCATATTCTCCGGTTCTTTGTAGCCTTTTTCTAATTCATTTAAAATTCGAGGTAAATCTTTTTCTGCATCTTTCTTTCTGGAGTAACCAGAAAACCATTTTTGTTTACGTTTATTCCGGTGATCCCTCCCTAAATCCACAACTACATAATACCTGTCACCTTTTTTAGCAACGTGACCACGCAAGTAACATCTTCCTCTCATACATTTCTATTCTTCGTAGTGCAAATCCTTCTTCTACATTAAAATTTTCCATTATTTCATAGTGATTCACCTCCTTAAATTGTTCAAGCATGAATGTTGGTACACAGAAATGATAAGCAAAATAATTTGCTTGATACTCCTGTAAGTCGATGAATAGGGGATGCATCAATAATTGCGTTCCTGCATGTCTGAGATAGTGACACAACTCATGGCCAAACAATTGCCATTCCTGCTGTTCAGTCCCCGGTTGCAGAATAATTTCATTACCAAAACGATAAGACTTTCTCCTATACACGACTTCTAATTTGAGTTTTGAAGCCACATTTTCAATTGTAAGGTCAGGAGGACTGTGGACTTTAATGGTGCTTAAAAGTTCTCTGATATAATCCTCTAGGTGCGTGTACATATTAACCCCCCTATAAGAATGTATGTTCTATCCAGGTATAAAAGATTAGGTGTACATTTATTTGCACACCTACTATCTAGCATTATTTAAAACACAAAGCCGAGTAATCCCACAATTACCGCAGACATAGCGATAACAGTGGTTATATAGAATCTTTTATCTTCTTTTCGATTTTTTTCAATTTCCTCTTTTAATCCAACAATTTTTTCACCAATTACTTTTTCTGTTTTAGTTTGCATATGATCCATTTTCTCTGTCAAAACCTTTTGTTGGAATTCCATTTTTTGGTCTAAAGATTTACCGAGATAATCGATTTTGTTATCAATATATTCCTTTGTGTGAACATCCATAACATTCACCTCGCTAGTTTTATGGGTAGTTTCATCTTGTATTTTATCATTGTTCTCTACGTAATACCCATTCTTATGTAAATCGATCTCATCAGAACTCAACTTCGATATAAATCCACCTGTTATTTCGTATTCCATATTATTCATCTGTATCACCACTTGCGACTTTGTTTACATAAAAAAATGTGGATTTTTCTTCGTGTAAATTGGTAATTTGAAATCTTACGTGGTGAACACCTTCTTCACGGAAGACGATGTCATCAACGTTTATATGTATACTAAAATGAATTGATTTATCTTTTCCTTTCGGATCAGCTGTGATTTCGAAGATTTGGCCATCAATTTTTTCACCTGTTGGATTGTAGAAAAAATAAGCAAAATCATATGAAACTCCAGGTTTTAGGTTAAATAGGCCTACAGTAACGGTAAAGGAATCTTGATAGGGGAACTTATCTACCTCTATATTTGAGAATGGCTCTACTAAAACGGTTTCTTTATCATCTTTACTTTTCATAACCGATTTTGAAAGGACTAAATTACCTATTTTAGGCATGTTTTCAACTCCTTTATAAGGTTACTCTCTAATTCACTAAAAGGTGTACATTTATTTGCACACCTTATTAAAATGAACGGTATTATTTTTTCTCTACTGTTATAGACATAGAAGCAGATGTAACGTTAATAACTGATATTCTTATGCTGTGTTCTCCGTCTTCGTAATCATGGAAACTCTCATTAAAGGCAGTTTGCATGCCGTCCTCTAATTTGTCGATATCTAACCCTAATGTGTCGGCTAAGGTTAAAACAGCGTTATATCCTTTTCCGGTCTTATCAATAGAATTTGTATCAGATTTAACGTTAATATAGTATCCTTTAACGTTATTACCATCATATAGGGCTTCTATTGTGTGCTCCTTGGAGTTGAATAATTCTCTCCACTTTTCGCCGTCTTCTTCTTCTATTTCGCCAAATTCATCTGGAACTAATTCTGTTGCATCATATTTTCTTGCGCTTTGATTATAATCTTCTGCAAAACTATCTAGTTCTTTTGCATTCACCCCACAACCAATCAAAAATATAGGAATCAAAAGAACGAATATTAGTTTTTTCACTTTACTCCCCCTTGTCTTTTTGACTCTTCTTAAACTTAATATAATCATACACATCTTGCATATCGTCTGCTGTAAAACTGGCTAGGTCTTTAAACATTAGATCGGCATCAGGGAATTCTTTTATGATTTTATTAATAATATTTGCCTTCCTTTTTTCATCTTCATCATCATCACTTTCTTCTATATAAGGAAAAAAGGAGTCTAAGCCATATGAATGATCCTCAGCTACATAACCAGCAAGTAGGTAAAGTTTATTTTTATCTAAACTTAGCGCATTGGCTATCATTGAAACGGTAGATTTTGAAGGTGAATGCTCCCCACGCTCAATTTTGCTCAAGTGAGAAAAACTAACCCCCGTCAAATTAGAGAATTCCCTAAGGTTCATATTTTTCTCTTCAGTTCTATATGCTTTTAAAAATTCACCGAATTTATTATCATTTTTCTTTTCACTCATCGTTATCACCACACCCATTCACCTCCATTGTAGCGCAATACGACACAAAAATAAATAATTTCAAAACAAGTGTTGACAAGTGACACAAAGTGATTTATATTAGTGTTAAGACACAACACAACACATTAAAGATTATGTAAAAGGAGGTCACGATATGACAGTACTTCACAACAGGATTAAGCAGCTAAGAAAAGAAAGAGATGTCAACCAGCAGAAACTCGCCGATTACCTAGGTATTGAGAGAACCTCGTTATCTAAGATTGAGAACATGGAATATAACCCAAGCGCTAAAACCATTCTTAAAGTTTGTGAGTTCTTCGATTTGTCGATAGGTGATATTTTTTTTAACAAGTCTGTGTCAATTAATGACACGAAGGAGGTTGTCTAATGAATCAATTAAAAGTAGTTTCTTTAAACGGAAAATTAGTTACTGACAGTCGTGAGGTCGCAAAAATGATAGGTAGACCGCACAACGAATTAATGAAATCCATTAGAACTTATATTGAATATTTAGGTGAGGGGAATTTTCCCCACGCTGATTTCTTCATCGAATCCGAATATTTGGATGTTCAAAACAAAAAGAGACCTTGCTTTCAGATAACTAAAAAAGGTTGCGAAATGGTAGCAAACAAACTCACAGGTGAAAAAGGCGTATTATTCACAGCTGCATATGTGACTAAGTTTAACGAAATGGAACAACAACCAAGAGTCCTAACAGACAAAGAGCAATTAAAAGCTTCCATGAGACTATCGTTAGAAGCATCCGAAACACTAGAACAGCACGATGAACGAATTACCAACCTAGAAGAAACGATGCGCATCGATGGCGCACAAGAACACACATTAAACAAAAAAGGTAGACAAGTTGTTGTCGAATCTCTAGGCGGCAAATCTTCACCTGCATATAAAAACATGGCATTCAAAGTCTTTTCGGCTTTTTGGCGAGATTTTAAAAATCATTTCGAAATCCCAAGATACGGCGATCTGCCTAAAAAGAAATATGAAGAAGGCTTGCGTTTCATCGGTATGTGGCAACCTTCAACGAGTCTAAAGATTGAAATCGACAATGCTAACCGCCAGCAAACTATCCAGGAGGTGATCTAAATGTCCATGGAAGAATCCATCCGTCAAATCATTCGCGAAGAAAACGAAAGACACTTACAGGACATTGAAAAATTACTAGAATCTCACGGGTACCGCAAAACACCTAGATTCTTAAAAGTACCAGAGGCAGCCGAAATTCTAAGGATAGGTAAAACAGCAACTTATGAACTATGCCAGCAATCAGAGCACAACGGATTCCCTTGTGTACGTGATGGTCACAAAATCAGAATACCGTACAATGCTCTGATGAACTGGATAGATCAGCAAACAAATCAAGCAATCTAGCAAAACAACCAACTGAGGGGGTTGGTACTTACATTATAAGTCAGTCAGCAAGAACAATCTGTTCCCTTCAAGAACTGTTCGTATGGCGAACAAGGAAGGAGGTGCAAATGTGGACTTTGGAGAAGTCTTACGAAAAATGCGTATAACTGCTGGGCTTAGCCAAGAGGCGATAGCGTTAAAGCTTAACATGTCCAGAAGTAACGTAGCCAAACTAGAAACAGACAGGGTTGAACTTAAAGCGGCAGACCTAATCAAGTGGTGCCGCATCACCAACAACCCAGATGTCTTGATGGCTTTATATGCAGGAGTTGAAGTAATCAATCAGTTACAGCCAGTCGCTTCATTAATAACAGGATTAATCACACTAGGAGGGATTTTGTGAACTTCGAGGAGCACTTCTTGCAAAAAGATGTACCAGCTGCAAAGTTAGCATTCTACAACATCATTACAAGCTTAAAACTAATTGATTCTTATGAAAAGAAGAATGACATAGCTAACGTAAAACGAATTTCTGACAATCTCTTAAATGCACTATCAGACATAAACGATCTAGCTGTCAGAAAAGGGGATTCAGAGCAATTGTACTTACATCATCTATTAAATCAACCGCAAAGGTGGTACCCGGTTTGAATGAAAGATTTCACGCCATAAAAATATGGGTTGGATGGATTGGGACACTAGCATTTTTGTATTATGCATTAATCACATTTTAGGAGGGATTAGGTTGAAAATTAAAGCGAGCGAATGGTTAGCAATGAGACCAGCTGAACGTTACTTAGAGATACATCGAGCTTATGTAAGGACACAAATTAAAAATCAAAAGGAAGCTAGTTAGGAGGGATCGTATGCAAAAGACTTATAGAGATTACACAGTCGGTGAGTTGCTGGATATGGGTTTCATAATTGATGTTCAAAACCACAATACCAAGACAAAAAGGGAAGCTTATGAGGTTATCGGAAAGTTAGGAGGATTGAAAAGTAAGTCTTATAAAATTAACGAGGGAAAACCGAGAGAGTTTGAAGTTATTAAGGGTCATAACAAGAAATTTACAATCGCTAATTTTATCCAAGAAAAATAGCTCACGTTTGCAGACGCGAGCCACTCATAACCAATTTCAAAATCTATATCTATTATACCAAATTGGATATAGGAAGGCTAGTCCTTCCTATATCGGTTATGAACGTGCATTCCTCCCTCCTAATGCATCTATACGTTTGTAGCCGATATAGGGATGATTAACCCTAATACATAGGAAGGAGGTGCTGATATGTACGTAATTACCATGGAAACAGAATGCGAAAACTGTGGGGGGAGCGCATATATGCAACAGGCTGGTGTTGAAAACAAAGTTATTATCGACTTCTTAGAAGAAACACCTTTCAGATGTAAATGTGGTTCAAACACTTATCTAGAAATAGAAAAGAGAATTGAGGAGGACTAACATGAACCATCCAATGATCACACAAATTGAGCGCACAGGCTCCCCATACAGCGCTAAACGCGAAGACTGGGGAACCGACGGTTTGAACAACGATGTTTACAGTGGTGACGAAATCATTGAATTTGATGAAGAAATTTATCTTGTTGAAGAGTTGTCGTTGGATGCAATTGAGATTTTGGAGAGACATGGTGGCATCCATAAAATAGTCAAATAAAAAACGCCCGTAGCAGCGGACGTTTGGAAATATCTTTTTCAAAATTTATCACGTGCTTTTATTATATCACAAAAATGATAAAGGCGCATAGGAGGAAATTGAATGGTCAAAAACACTCTCGAAATGACCCGACAAGAATGGCTCTGGAACAGAAAAAAAGGCTTAGGTGGCTCGGACGCAAGTGCAATCTTAGGTTTCAATCCTTGGAAATCAGCGTTTGAGCTTTATATCGACAAAACAAGCGACTACGTTGAAGAAATCGACAATGAAGCGATCCACTGGGGGAACGTCCTGGAGGATGTAGTTGCAGAAGAATTCACAAGACGTACTGGCAAAAAGGTTCGCCGTAGGAATCAGACATTTAATCATCCAGAATACTCATTCATGATTGCTAATATTGACCGGGATGTTGTCGGAGAAAAGGCTTTGCTTGAATGTAAAACAACCAACGCATTCAACGCTGATGCCTGGGAGGGTGAACGGATACCCCCGGCATACATGTGTCAAGTACAGCATTATATGGCTGTCTTGGGTTACGAGAAAGCATATATCGCAGTTCTTATTGGAGGCCAGAAGTTTGTATGGAAAGAAATTGAACGGGATGACGAGTTCATTGAACTAATGATCGAACAGTTAAGTCGCTTTTGGAATGAACATGTATTAAAAGGGATTCCGCCTGAAATAGACGGCTCCCCATCAGCAAGTGAGTTGTTAAACAAAATGTATCCGGAAGATAGCGGAGAAACAATCATGCTTAAGTCAGATGACGCGGAAACACTTATCAAAGCAATTGATTCCATTAAGTCCGAGGTTAAGGAAAAGCAATCACTCCAAAAGGAGTATGAGAACAAATTAAAGCTAATGGTCGGTGATGCGACAACTGGTGTTACACCACGATTTGAAGTGAATCTGAAAAAAGTCGAACAAAACAGACTGGACAGCAAAATGCTTAGAAAAGAGCTTCCAGACATCGCTGAAAAATACACTAAGACTTCTTCATACAGACGATTAAATATCAAGCAAATTGAACAGGGGGCTATTTAAATGACAAATCAAGTAAATGAAATGAAAAATCAAATGGCGGCAAAGAAAAATAACGGCGGTTCTCCAGCAAAGGACAAGCCAAAAACGATTGAAGATTATCTAAAACAAATGGCACCACAAATGCAGGAAGCTTTACCTAAACACATGGATGTTGATCGCTTAATGAGATTAACCATGACAACCATTCGAACAACTCCGGATTTAAGGCAGGCTGATGTAGGGAGTTTACTGGGAGGGGTAATGCAAGCAGCCCAACTCGGATTAGAACCAGGACTATTAGGTCAGTGCTACTTACTTCCATTTAAAAACAATAAAAAGGGCACTACAGAGGTTCAGTTTATTATTGGATACAAAGGCATGATTGACCTTGCAAGACGTTCAGGGCACATCGAATCAATCTATGCTCATGCCGTTTATGAGAATGATGAGTTTGAATATGAACTAGGTCTTAACCCGACATTGAAGCACGTTCCTACGATGAGCCAAGACAAGGGTGCATACCTTGGTTCTTACGCAGTGGCTCACTTCAAAGATGGTGGTTATCAAATGGAGTTTATGCCTAGAGCAGAGATCGAAAAGCGTAAATCAGCAAGTCGGGGAGCTAATTCGAAATTTAGCCCATGGAATAACTATTATGAGGAAATGGCAAATAAAACAGTTATTAGGCACATGTGGAAGTATCTGCCTATCAGTGTAGAGGTCCAACAGCAAGTTGCTCATGACGAAGGAACAGCAAGAGACATTAAAGACATCACTCCAAATGATGATATTTTCTTGGAAGCTCCAGAGAATGATTTCATTAACGCAGAAGTAACGGAGGGTGGACAAGATGACTTTCCGATTGAGTGATAGTTATGCATAACCAATCAAAAGTCAGGCTCCCGGAATCAATCTGGGAGCTATCAAAAAACGAACAAGAATTAAAGCAGCGCATCCTACATTATATGCGCCATTATCCAGGATATACCGTTTTAAGAGTAGAAGGCAGAATTGCGATTTGTGATATTGGAAGATGATTAAAGGTGGGGGGTGTAGTGATGAGTGGATGGATTAAATTGCATAGGAAGTTACTGACAAGCAATATTTTCCAAAATGAGAAACTCCTAAAAGTATTTACTTATTGCTTGCTAAAAGCAACACACACAGATCACCAACAAATGGTTGGTAAGCAAAAAGTAGCTTTAGAACCAGGTCAATTTGTGTTCGGGAGAAGAAAAGCAGCGTTGGAATTAGACATGAAAGAATCAACTGTTAGGGACTACATGAAGGTTCTAAAAGACGACAACGTAATCGCTATTTCCCCCACCAACAAATTTAGTGTTGTAAGCATTGTTAACTGGGAGATTTATCAGTCCAGAGAAACTGATGACCGACAACAAAGTGACAGCAAACCGACAACAGAAGGACAGCAGAATGACACAAACAAGAATGTAAAGAATGACAAGAATGAAAAGAATAATAAAAAGACTTCTCGTCCCAAATTAAAATTTGAGACGCATCACCTTAAATTGGCAGAGTTGTTATTTAAGAAAGTTAAAGAAAACAATCCGGCGGCTAAAGAACCTAATTTAGAAACGTGGGCTAATACATTCAGGTTGATGATGGAACGTGATGAAAGGGCAGGTAAAGAAATACAAGATTTGATCCTGTGGTCACAAGGACATCATTTCTGGTACAAAAACATTCTTTCTGCTGACAAGTTAAGAAAGCAGTATGATCGATTGCTCTTGGAAATGAAAGATGACCAAAGAAAACCGCTGAAGGTTATTGCTGGCGGAAAAGCCGAAGCGCCAGATGATGGCTACAATTACGGTTTTTAGGAGGTACTCATGGAACCAATTAAAGTAACAAAACCTAAAGAACGATTCATTAAAGAATATGTTTGTCCTGACTGCAATAGAACCGTTACTCAAAAGGAATTGGAAATACCGCGTGGTCCCAGAAAAGGCGAATGGATTGTCGCTGATTACGGTTGCATATGCGAGGATATGAAACTCGTAGAAGAAGCAAAAAAACGCGGTGTTGCATTTAAAAACAAAAAGATGAAACAGCTATTTGATTATTACTCTTTGATCAACGATGCATTAAAAGATGCAACGCTTGAAAACTATGAACCTACTAGCAACGAGTTGGCAATCGCAAAACAAAACATCATGACATACATACAACAATTCGACGGAACAAAAAACTTGTTGCTGCACGGTAATTACGGAACAGGTAAAAGCCATTTGTCCGTATCGGTCACGAAGGAGCTCATGGAGCGAGGGCATGAGTGTCTATTCCTATCACTTCCCAAGCTACTGACGAAAATCAAAGAAACTTATAACAACAAAGGTGTGACGGAGGATGAGCTACTGGAAGTCATTCAACGGGTGGACTTGTTAGTTCTGGATGATATTGGCGCTGAACATCATACCGAATGGGCGAATACGAAACTGTTCGAGGTGTTGGATGACCGGTCCGGCAAGTCAACGATTTACACAACAAATCTGAACAGTAACGAGTTACGGGCGCAAATCAATGAGCGTAACTTCTCCAGAATGATGGAAAACACGGACATTATCACGATGAACGGTAGGGATTACCGCAGGAAGGAGTTTTAAAGATGTGCACAACATGCAACGGCACAGGCGGCCTAACGATCGAACACAGCTGGGGAGCACAATTCCTCCCCTGCCCAAGTTCTGACTGTGATTACGACAGAGAACAGGCTATTCGAGAAGAAAAGGAAGCAATCAAGCGATTCAGGTCTGAAATATACGCTAGACAATTTCAGGAAGGGGCGGTTTGATTGAATCCTAATGTCGTATTAGCTGGATGGTTAAATCGCTATGAGACTAATACCAAACAAACATACAAAAGGTGTGTGGATCAATTCTTTTCTATTGCAAAAAAACAAAGCGTTGAGGAACTTTCGGAAAAGGATATTTTTAATTATCTCGAAGAAATCGAGCATGATAACGCTAATTCTAAGCACACAAAGGTCGAGGCGTTGAGATCGTATTTGTTGTTTTGTAAAGAAACAGGAATTTCAAAAATGGATTTCACTCCACTGCTTGCAAGGGTAGAAAGACAAACCAAAGAAAAAACTTATATGGAATTAGATGATTTCAAGAAGTTATATAAAAAAATACAAAAAGCGAGTAACGATGATCATAGGGTTTTAAAGGCATTGTATTTCGATCAGAGAAAGGTTTCTGATATTGCTCATGAAATGAAAATTTTAAGGCCGGAAATAAACAACATGCTTTATAGATATCACCCTACTGCAACACCAACGATGATTAAAAATTCACTGGATGCTCATAAAAAAGAATTGGCTACTAATCACTTAGAACGTTAGAAAGGAGATATTTAAATGCAAACATGCATCCGATGCGGCCGGAAGCTCAAGGATAAACGCAGTATCGAGCGCAAGTTTGGCCCGAAGTGCTTCAAAAAATGGCAAAAAGAACGTGAAGAAGTTGGCCTGACAGAGAATCAGATGACGATTGAGGATGTGGCGCAATGAACACCATGCATGCTTATCGCGCTCCATTACTAAAGCAAACAAGACGCCGAGACTATGTATTCGTCCTGGAAGATCTGGAATTAGCATTCCCTAAAGACCAATTAGAATCAATCACAATCGCTTGGAATAACGGAATGGAGCTTGAGAATATCGCCGAGAAGTACAAGCGTGCTCCGGAAGAAATATTCTTGGCCCTATTCCATCAAGCGATGGAGAACAAAGTTACTAGGGCATTTGCTTATCGGAAGAAAGGAATGATTTAGTGGACGAAAACCTAATCAAACACATCTACCATCCATTTTATAAAAAAGTAGACAAGCTCGTTGATGATGTCAGGCTCATGCAATTACAAAAAGGCGCTGAAAAATACCCCGAACCATTTACTCCTAGCAATTGGACTGGAAAAGAATTAGCGATACATGCTTTGCAGGAGTTGAGAGACGGACAGGTTTATGTGGTGGGGTTGTATGAGCTGATTGAGGAACTAGAAGATGAATTGCGTGATTGGAAATATATGTTTCACCTATTGAAATCAGACCATGAATTGGATGAAAATTTTCGAACTGGCGAATGGCAGAAGTTATACAGGGATATGGAGGGTGAATCTGAATGAAAGGATTACAAGTAAAAAGATTTGATGAATACAGCCAAAACCCAATAGATGAAATGAACGAATTTATTAAAGATAAAGACGTCGTAGATATTAAGCAAGACATACTGGTGGCACAGACAGGGGCATTTTATTCACAGTATTTAGTTATATACAAGGAGAGTGAATCTGAATGACACCAAAACAACAAATGATGATAGATTATCTTGATGGAAAAATAACGAATGTTGAAATTATAGAAGCTTGGGATAGGGAAAGAGAACGAAACAAGCGTTATCGTGAAGCGTTGGAGTTTTATCGGAACGGACTTAACTATACGTGGAAAGACGGTAAGTCCCCAGTAACATCAAGTGTAATGATTGATGGTGGACTTAGGGCACGTCAAGCATTGGAGAGTACATGTATTCACTGTAACGGAAAAGGATTTAATGGTTTAGATGTATGCACTCAATGCAATCAAGGGGAGAGTGAATCTGAATGAGGGAGATTAAATTCCGGATATGGGACAAAAACAGGAAAGCAATGTATTTCCTGTTGGAAAATAAATATAGTTTCGGAACTTGTGAACAGGATAGGGCGGTAAGCTGGGAAGATGTGTTCGCTGAAAAGGCAGACTTCTTGATTCCGTTACAATACACAGGCCTAAAAGACAAGGACGGCAAGGAGATTTATGAGGGGGATGTATTCGAGCATAACATCCAAGATTATGTCGATGGATTTCCAAGGGAAGAAAACCACACAAAAATAGTTACTTATGACAACGGAGCATTTTGGGTAGGTGATTACTTACTCGCGGATGCAATTGCTAACGACAGTGAAGCTGAAGTAATCGGAAACATTTTTGAACACAGTCATTTATTGGAGCAACGCCATGATTAAAACAATTAAATTTACACTTAATCCATACAGAAAAAACACCATTAGTAATTTTGATGGCAGGTTGTCTGGGTATTGGAAACAGCAGTATTACAGCATGTTTAGGCGGTGGTAAAAATGATATTTGATAAGCAACAATTTAAGAAAAACGCACCATCCAACATTAAGAGAAGTATCCCCCAAAGTCATTTAGATGTGTTGGACGGAATGGAAGTTACTTTTAAAGACAGTGACAAATTTGGTTGGATAGAGCACTACGAAGTACCGCCAAATGAAAGAGGGATAACAAATTTTTATCTCTATCCAGTGGACAAGGAATGGTGTAATAATCAAGGTCAAATGAATTTGTTTTAGGGGTGATTAACAATGAACCACGAAGAAGCCCAACGCCAGCTACGGTATGCACTCAAGAAACAGCAAACGATTAGTATTCCTAGACTAAATAAAATACTTGATGCACTGGATTTTGACAAATTAACACAAAGCAACAAAGACCTTAGACGGCAGAACCAAAAGCTTAGGAGACGGATTGAGAGATTAAAGAATGTGGAGGGATAAGGAATGAAAAAGGTAATTTTGACGAAAGAACAGGCAGATGCGATTGAGGATAGAGTTGCAGAAATAGGAAAATCGATATTAATGAACAATCATAGTAGCTCTGAAGAAAAATGGATAGGAAAATATGAAAGTTTAAATAAACTGACTCCAGATGAAATGGCGAAAGCTTTATACATCGGATACGAAATAGAAGAAACATTTGAGGTTGGCGATTGGATAAAAGATACGTCAACTGGTGCAGTGATTGAAATCATAAACAAACAGCACAGAAATAATATCATGGATAATCGATATACAACAAGAAGGCGCGCCACACCATCCGAAATAGCGGAAGAAAAAGAGCGTAGATGGTGGAAAAAGCATAATCGTGATGTGTGGGAGTTGAAGAGAGATGACCTGTTGAAGAATAGGCACAACCTAGAAATATACCGTACAAAAAGCATTGATAGTGATGGTTATTACGAATTAAGGAGAGATGGAGTTAGTTACTTCCACCAGATTAAAGACATAAGAGAACATTTCTGTGTAACTTGCTTTGCAGAAAACCGCTTAGATCGGGAGGGTGGAGAATGATTGAACGAGATTACGAGATGGAGTTTATCCATTTGAAATTAGATGACTTTGCGGAAAAAGCCATTGAAGCGAAACAACTAACTGACCAAACCATCGTACGAAAGACAATCGAACAATTACTAAAAGATATATTAGAAACTCAAAATGCATTGGAAGATGGGGTGTATCCGAATGAGTAGGTTGGAAGAGATTAAAGAAGAATTACCATACACAATTAGGTATCATCCAGATGTTGAAAGACTGATCTCCCGCTTGGAAGAACTTGAATATGCTTCTAGATATAACGGCGAATTAAACGAGTTTCTGCAAAAGAGAAAACTACATCCAAGAACATTAGGTAGGCATGTTGTGGGTGTGGTGATGGATTATGTGGAGGAATTGGAAGAAGAAAAATACCAAGATCCACGACAAGGAATGCTGGAAGATATGCACATGGAGAATGAACGCTACAAACAGGCATTGGAAAATATCGAAGAACTTTGGGCAAACAGAGAATTTAATGACAACCTAGCTTGGGATATGCTCCTTGAATCCCGCCAAGCCCTGAAAGGCGAATCCCAATGAGTCAAATCAGACCCGAACACTACTATCAGGCGGAACAAAACAACATCGACCGCAGAACATTTTACAGCCGGGTCAAGCTCCACAAATGGGATATCGATAAAGCAATAAACAAGCCAAAACGGAAAAGGAGGGGTTCTGTAATGAAGGGATTGCATGAACGAGAAATGGAAAATGTAATCGAAGAACTGCATGCATTGGGATATTACGAAACAAACGGAAAGACGTTAAAAGAATTATATAAACAGCTTGCTTTCTTGGAATTAACGAAGGTTGAGGTTAAGTCGCCACATTCAAGCTGGTTTTAAGCACAAATAACAACATAGGGAGCGTTTCGGAGACAACTAGATGAAATTATACATAAAAGACAGAAACGCTCCTGTGGATGAATTAAAAAACGTTTTTAAGGAGGACTAACCTATGAATCTGACTAAGCATGCAGTAAATAACATAAAACGATTCGCTGATGCCATGAGTAAAGGTCTTGTTAAAGCAGGAGAAGGAGCGCGTAGTTTAAGAGTAAAGGTAAGGAGAGAAAAGGAGACTAACCAATGAATCTAAATGAATTAACTACAAATATTGAACAGTGGGCAATTGATAGGAATTTACACACTGCTGACCCAGCAAAACAAACTATCAAACTCGGTGAAGAATTCGGAGAGTTATGCCAAGGGATAGTGAAAGGCAATTTAGACCAAGTGATTGATTCTATAGGAGATATGTATGTGGTAATGACTATTTTGTCTATGCAACAGGGATTAAGTTTTGAGCAGTGTGTCCGTGCTGCGTATGAGAAAATCAAGGACCGCAAAGGCAAAATGGTTAACGGTGTATTTGTGAAAGAAGAAGATTTAAAGGAGGTCTAACCATGCAAACACTAGATAAATCACTTAGAGACACAGAAGTCAGTCAACGCAAGGAGTTTTTAATTATGAACCTTAGAAAACTAGGCGTCTTTGAAACAACGGACGGAAGAAGTCTAGACGATGTAAGCCTGTATACATTGGAATGGAACTATGTGACCGCCAAGAATGATGCTATTCGAGCATACGGGGAGGAATAATCCATGCAAGCAATCAGCAGAGTGCGCCATCCGGATAAATATCAGTGTGTGTTGCAGTGTATTGATAAGGAATCGGAAGGCTTCGAATGTGTGCAGCCGATTCGCCGGGTGACGAGATATCATAAGCATTTTAAGCGTAGAGGTAAGTTTGTGGAGTTTTCCGGAGATAGCGGTGATAGCTATTGGGAAGCTGTGTATCGTAAGAAATTGTCGTGAGGGGTGATAATTTGCAGAGGACGAAAAGGAAAAGAAAAAATAAATATAATGCTAGAAAAGTAGAGTTTCAAGGATTGGAATTCGATTCTAAAGCAGAATGGGAACTTTATATGCTTCTCAAGAATGACAAGACGGTGAAGGATATCGAATTACAGCCGGAATTCATATAATCGAACCGTATAAAGTCACTTGCGGGCGTTGTGATGGTCGGGGTAGAAACTTTAACGAAAAGACTGGACGATTCAACAAATGCACGCTATGTAAGGGTCATGGTACTAGAACAAAGCAAGGCGCTAAGTACACGGCGGATTTCAAAGTAACCTACATTGATGGGCATGTGGAAGTTATTGATGTGAAAGGCGGCAGGGTATCCCATGATTTCCCGTTGAGGCGGAAGTTGTTTGAGATTAAGACGGGAATTGAATTGATCATTGCTAAAAAAACGAAAAATGGTTGGGAAGTTAAGTAAATCTAGCAATCTAGCGAAATAATCAATAAAAAAGCCGGGGCTCATCTCCCCGGCAACCAACTCTATTTGACTAAGTTTATTATACCATACTGAGGGGTTGGTACACATGAATAAGAGAGACATCCAGGCAACAATCCAAGAAGATTTCCAACTAGAAGAGGGAGCTAATAAGCTAGAATTTGATATAATGGACTTACCTTCCAGTTGTGTAATAGTTATTTGCGATGGAGTAGCTAAATTGAGGGAGCTTCCACCATTTGGCGAATACAAAATCGTTACACATCAAGGGAAGGTGAAAAGAATGCGGAGGGAAGAGGGGGAAGAGTTTTGAGTATAATTATATTAATTTTGCAAGTGGTAATTATTATTGGAGCATACTGGTTATTTGATTATATAAAAAAGGTCCCAGATCAGATACACAAGAAAAACTTAGAAACATTTAAAAATGAATTACAGAAGGAAATTGTAAAGCTAGAGGCTTCTGAAAGCAATTTGCACCTAAAGAAGATTGAAAAGTTCACAGAGTTTAGTGGGGCGCTTTACGATGTTCTTAATGGTGTGAAATACAAAGATGTTGATGATGAAGAACTTAAAGAAAATGCAACAAAATCTATGGAATCCTTTACTAAGGACATAATGTTTTTCGCTGGGGAAAACACTATAAAGAAGTTTGTTGAGTACAGAAGATATTCTCAACTATTAACTAATGAGGGCGGTAAAGATGAACAAGCTAAGTTTAATTATATTTTAGCTGAATTAATTTTAGAAATGAGAAAGGATTTAGGGTATGACGATAAAGTAGATGTTGATGATTATTTGTATATCTTAATTAGGGATTGGGATGAAAACAAAGAGTTGTTCAAGGAAAGATCAAATAGAGCAAAACAATTAAAAAAATAGTTCTACCAGCCAACTGGAGGACACTGAATGACGCAAGAAGCGTTGTTTGGTGTCCTTTTTTTATTTGCAAAACAACTACTTGAGGGAGTGTTGTAAATGAACAATATGAACAGCAAACAACTAGAAAACTGGGCAGACAGATTACTGGCAGAATACGATGAAGGTTGGAGGGGATTGAATAAGACGAAGGACAATCTCCGTGATGATTTTCTTCCTGATCAACAGGATAAGACACATATAAACAGTATGATTGACAGCATGACCTATTCCATCGATTGGATGCGAACTGGCAGGCAACCCGATATGTATCGTGGTGTAGATAAAAAAGATAAATATCGCGCTAAGTTTTATGATGATATGGATATTTTGCCGGATATAAATGAGGAATTGCGGAAAGAGCGGGAGCCGTTGTACATTACGAAAGACCAAAGAAAAGCATTGCTGCAGGTGTTCAAGAATTTCTCTAAAAGGGAAAGGCAGTGCTATGTTATGTATGAAGCCGAAAACTTTAGCATGCAACAAATTGCTAACCGTTTAGGCATAAGCAAAGGCACCGTTCAAATGTATATAAACCGTGCACGGGAGAAGGTTCATGCGGTCGCTTCATGAAGTTATGTCTTACGGTTGTCTTACGAATTTCGTATTGAATGAAGGGGTATAGAGCACTAATCAAGGTAGAAGGTGTTCTTTTAAGACCTTGCGGTCTTTATAAACGCTGAAAAGTATAGTATTATTATGCTAAAAAATAAAGGCGTTGATAGTTTGGGAGATAAAAGAGATAGTGTAGAGTTAATTGTTTTGGTCATAATTGGGATTAACATGTTATTTCTTATGTTTTTTTTACTCTACTTTATGTTTAATGTCAGTAAGGAGATAACAGCAGGATTGATAGCGTTTATCGGTGCAATCATTGGAGGGTTCATTACCTATCTTGGGGTTAAGGTAACTTTAGACCATAGAGACAAGGAAGTCTTTCTAAGTAGCGCTACTGAAAAATTGCAAGGCTTAGAGAAGTTAAATGCAAATTATAATAGCTATCTGAACAAAGCAGCTGCTCATGAACAGGCATTCTTCAGAGAAAACGGGATATCTTATATGTTTGTTAAGGAATTCTTTAAAGAATTCTATAATCAGTTGATTGGTGATACTGAGTTAATCTATGAAGTTATGTCTTATGACGAACTTCGAATTCTCGAATTTCATAAAAAGACTTTTAAAGTATTAATATATAAAGAAGCCCTTAGCAACGAGGATGTGAAAGCTGGCATTTCAAAAGTAAGAGACGTGAACAAGATGTTTGCGGTTAGTAAGAATAATCTAGATGAAAAGTATTACAAATTAAGAAGTAAAAAATATTAAGCATCCTAAAGGGTGCTTTTTTAATACCTAAATACGGAGGTGTGGAGTTGATGTAAATGCCGAACTGGAAGGAAATACAAAAAGAATGGGAAGCTACGAATAAAACCTATAAAGAACTGGAAGAACAATTCAATGTAAAATCATCAACAATTAGAAGTAGGAAGAATAGAGAGAAATGGCAACGCAACGCAACAGTGAGTGCAACGCAACAAAAGAATGTTGCAACAAAAAAAGAAGCAGCCGTTGTGAAGAATGAAAAGAAAGCTTCATCTAATGGACAGAAAAATAGGGGTGGTAACCCTAATCCAAAGAACCAATTCACAAAACGGAACAGTGCAGCATTAAAGCATGGATTCTTTAGCAAATACATTCCCGAGGAAACACTAGAAATCATGGGGATGTTGGATAAGAGTGATCCCGCAGATTTAATCTGGGACCAAATACAAATACAGTATGCTGCTATTATTCGTTCGCAACAGATTATGTACGTAAATGACATAAGTGATATGAGCAAGGAAGTAAAGAAGGATATCAGCTCAGCAGAATTTGATTCTAAGGAATATGAAATACAATTCGCATGGGATAAGCAGGCGAGCTTCCTAAATGCACAATCTAGAGCCATATCAGAGTTGCGTACATCCATCAGGCAATTTGTCGATATGACGAATGAAGATGATGAGCGCAGGTTGAAGCTCGAACAAATGCAGCATCAAATAGATAAGACCAAGGCCGAAACCGAGAAAATAACCAAAGAACAAGACGGCGGTTCTCCACCAGTTATTACAATTGTTGACGAGTGGAGTGATGCAAGTGAGTAAGCGGGTAACTGTAAACATCCAAAAAGAAATTAACCCACATTTTAAACCTGTATGGACCACAGATAAGCCTTATAACATATTAAGAGGCGGTCGTAACTCATTTAAGTCATCTGTTATTGCATTGCTGCTTGTTTATATGATGCTTAGGTATCTAACCAAGGGAGAAAAGGCGAACGTTGTTGTCGTTCGTAAAGTAGCAAGCACAATTCGAGATTCGGTATTCCTAAAAATTCAATGGGCGCTTGAGAAGTTCGGATTGCTGGATCAATTTAGTATGACGGTTGCTCCTTTCAAGATAATGCATAAAGGAACTGGATCAACATTCTATTTCTATGGATCGGATGATTTCCAGAAGCTGAAATCTAACGACATCGGGAATTTAATTGCAGTCTGGTATGAAGAAGCTGCTGAATTTGGTAGTGCCGAGGAATTTGACCAGACGAACGTTACATTTATGCGACAGAAACATCCACTGGCTGATTTCGTCCGGATATTCTGGTCGTATAACCCGCCGAGGAACCCATACCACTGGATAAATGAATGGTCCGACAGCATGACTGGTGAAGATGCCTATTTGGTCCATCATTCAAGTTATTTAGATGATGAATTGGGCTTTGTTACTGAACAAATGCTTGATGATATCGAGCGAATCAAAAAGAATGATTATGATTACTATCGGTATTTGTATAAAGGTGAACCGGTAGGTCATGGAAATAATGTCTACAATATGAGCTTATTTAAAGAGTTAGAGGAGTTGCCTTCTGACGATAGAATTATTGCTCTTTATTATTCTACAGACGGCGGGCACTCACAATCGGCTACTACTCATGGTTGTTACGGTCTAACAGCTAAGGGGAATGTGATACTGCTAAATACTTATTACTATAGCCCGGCTGGTAGAGTTGAAAAGAAGGCTCCTAGCGATTTATCAAAGGACTTAAATGAATTCATAACAAAGACAGCACAACAAGAGTATTGGCGTGGTGCCAGGATAATGAACCGTACCATTGATAGTGCTGAGGGCGCGCTTAGAAACCAGTATTATAAAGATTATCGACAGCATTTAGCACCAGTCGCCAAGAAAAAGAAAGTTGATATGATTGACTACCCTACCGACCTTTTAGCGCAAGGTCGTTTTTATTATCTTAAAAATCCATATCCAACCGGGATGGAGCATGCGGATAGCAATGAAATCTTCATAGAGGAACATAAAAAGTTCTCCTGGAATGAAAAAACAGTCAACAGTGAAAATCCGCAAGTTATCGAAGAGGATGACCATACTTGTGACCAATTTATATATTTTTGTTTATCAAACGCACGTGATTTAAGACTGAAAGTTTAGGAGGTGAAGCCGTGAAGGTCATCCAACGCATTAAAAATCTATTTAAGAGAGGAGGTTATGCATTGTCTGGCAAGGATTTAAAATCAATTAACGATCATCCTAAAATCAATATCGACCCAAAAGAATTAGCAAGAATAGAGCGCAACTTAAGGCAGTATGAGGGCGATTATCCGAAAGTGAAGTATTACAATTCGCATGGAGACTTGCAGAAACGAGATTATATGTCACTGAATTTACGGAAATTGAGTGCTGATGTATTAGCTGGTCTTATTTTTAATGAACAATGTGAAATCAATGTTTCTGATGCGGATGAAAAGAAAAAGAAGGATAACTCCTTTAAGTCGGCACATGAGTTTATCGAGCATGTATTTGAACATAACAAATTCAAGAAGAATCTAGCTGATTACCTGGAGCCTGCACTTGCTCTTGGCGGATTGACAGTAAGGCCGTATGTAGATATGGAAACTGGCGAAATTGAATTTTCTTGGGCTATTGCCAACGCTTTTTATCCGTTAAGAAATAATAGTAATGGCATATCGGAAGGTGTCATGAAGTCGGTGACCACTAAACATGATGGTAATCGCACCATTTATTACACATTGCTAGAATTTCATGAGTGGGAAAAAGGGCAGGATGGCAATAATTTATACGTTATTACAAATGAACTTTATAAGTCGGAAAGTCCGAATGAAGTTGGTAAGCGTGTTGCTTTAGAAGAAATATACGAGGGGCTGCAAGAAGTCTCATATATTCCCGGTTTATCACGTCCGTTATTTAATTATCTCAAGCCGTCTGGATTCAATAATATCAATCCACACAGTCCACTAGGGCTGGGTATTTGCGATAACTCTGTATCTACTCTTAAAAAGATAAATGACACATACGATCAGTTCTGGTGGGAAATCAGAATGGGGCAGCGAACGGTGTTTGTGGATGATGCTGTGCTTAACACTCTACCAGACGAAAGTGGCCGACCTCCTAAACAGATTTTTGACCCAGACGTTAACGTTTATAAGTCCATGAGAATGAATGAGGGCAAAGATCCGGTTAAAGATGTGACTAGCGACATTCGTACAGACCAGTATATCGCTGCTATTAATCAATCATTACGAACGTTAGAAATGGAATTAAAGCTTTCTGTGGGTACTTTCTCATTCAATGGCCGTTCTATGAAAACAGCAACTGAGGTTGTTAGTGAAAATGATTTAACTTACCGGACTCGTAATGACCATGTTTATGAGGTTGAACAATTCATTAAAGGCTTAATCGTATCAGTATTAGAACTAGCAAAAGCCACTACATGGAATAATAAACAGATTTTTGATGGTGAAATACCCACATTTGAGCATATTGGTGTTGACTTTGACGATGGGGTATTCCAAGATCGTACGGCTTTACTACGATTCTATGGACAGGCTAAACAGTTTGGCTTTATTCCTACAACAGAAGCTATCGAGCGCATATTCAAGGTTCCGAAAGAAATGGCTGAGGAATGGTATGAGCAAATCATTATGGACCAGTCGGATATGGATCCGGTAGAGATTACTAGTCGACGGGAAAGGCGCGAGCTGGGAATGGAGGAGTGATTAAGTGGAAACTAAAAAGCCGAGAATCACTCCTATCCAACTCGACTTATGGTCCGGCAATATGTCCGAACTCTATAACTCCCTTGAAGGAGAAATTATTCGCATCATCATCAAACGCTTAAAGCGTGGTTCAAGTGACATTACCCAATGGCAAGCTCAGAAACTATCCGAATTGCGCTTATTCAACAATGAAGTGGCTAAATACCTTGCAGAAGTAACAAGCGTTGCTGAAACTGAAATAAAGCGCATGTTCGAAGATGCTGGAACAGCCATTGTGGAGGATATTGACCAATTTATGCCTTATCCTACTAAACCAATGCCAAACAACTTAGATAACGTCATGCGTGCTTATCATGAGCAGGTTTGGAGTGAAATTGATAACTACGTCAATCAGACGTTAATTACTACAAATTATGGAACTGGAACAGCAGCAAGAGCATACACAGATGTCCTGAACCGAACTACTGCAATGTTTAATACTGGATTATATTCATTTGAGGATGCAGTTGAGCGTTCTGTAATGGAATTAGCGCAAAAGGGTATTAATTCTACTTTCGTTGATAAAGGCGGCCACACGTGGAGCCTAGAACGCTATACTAGAACCGTTTTGAAGTCTACCCTATCAAATACCTATGATTCTCTTAGAAAAGACCGTATGGCTGATTATGGCGTTCATACAGTGGTTGTTACTTCTCATGCAGGAGCAAGGAAGCAATGCTCTGTTATTCAAGGGAATGTTGTTGATTTACGATTCCCTAATGAGATTCCGCTGGATAGCGAGCATAAAAGCATTTATGATCCTATGTGGGGTGCTGAATATGGAACGGCGGGTGGGCACAGAGGTGTAAACTGCCGTCACTTGCATGTGCCTTTTATTCCGGGAGTAAACACGAATAACCAACCTCAATTTGACCAAGAGCTGAATGCAAAAGTAGCAAAAGCACGTGATACTCAGCGCCGGATTGAAAGGGAGATTGTGAAATACAAGAAAAACCTTATGGTTGCTACTGAATTAGGCAGCGATAAGACTTCTTACTGGCAATCCATGGTTACTCGGAGGCAAAAGGCAATGCGGATTCATTTGAAGAATAATGAGGAGTATTTGAGCCGGAATTATAAGCGTGAAAAGGTTTATACACCTTTAGATACATTGTTGAAAGACTTTTCTTATAAAGAAGGAGTGTGATTTTGTTGAGCGATAAATTGATTTTAAAAATTAGTAAAAACAAGGAATGCGAATCTACTAGCTCAAGCACATATGATATTTATCTCAATGATTGGAAATTAGAAAGAGGTGTACTCGGCATCAACTTAGACATGCAAGCGCCGGAAAGACCACTACTCACTATAGAATGTCATCCGGATTTTATTGAAATAGATGATGTAGATGTCGAGGCAGTATTCAAAGATGCATTTGAGGAAAAGGAGAAATGCGGTTTCTATGACGGACAATAATTGGAGGTGATCACATATCTCCTAGCTACCAGGTGCGGTAGCCGTTTGTAAACTGTGAAGGTGGTGAAAATGTGGATAGCCAAAAGTTTATTGATAAGTGTAAAGAGATTGTCGTTAAATATACCAATGAACATTTAGATAAAAGCGACAAAGTAAACATCAATCCAGATGATGTGTTTGTTGTTTGGAGTACTAAAGTTTTGCAAAATAACAAAGCATTATTAAGTACAACGCTTTTTGATGGAATGTACTATGAATTGACATTCAACGGAGATAAGCAAGAAATCTATTTTGATGCTTATAAGAAATGGGAAAACAAATGTATTGAAATTTAATCGCACTCAGCAGTCAAGCGTTGGGTGCTTTTATTATGCCCATTTTAAAGGCTTGGGGTAAAACTAAGCGAAACCTTACCGCATGAGGTGTTACATGCTAAAAAACATTAATAAGGAGCGAATATAGATGGATTTGAAAGAATTACTCGGAGAAGAACTATACAACCAAGTCATCGAAAAAGCAGGTGATAAAAAGATTGCTGTTGTTTCTGATGGGAATTGGTTCCCAAAAGAAAAGTTCGACACGGTGAATAATGAAAACAAGAGTCTGAAACAGCAAGTTAAAGACCGTGATAAGCAATTAAACGACTTGAAGGACGTTGATCCGGAGAAGTTACAACAAGAAATAACGGACTTGCAGCAAGCGAATAAAGATAAGGACAAAGAACATCAGGAGCAAACTGCCAAGCAACAAAAGGAATTCGCTATTGAACTAGCTTTGAGAGATGCAAATGCCTTAAACACTAAAGCAGTAAAAGCCTTGCTTGATACCGATTCTATTAAATTAGATGGTGAAACGTTATTGGGGTTAGATGACCAGCTGAAAACATTGCAAGAATCCGATGCTTATTTATTTAAGCAAGAACAAAAGCCAAATTCACCAACAATTGTTGCTGGCGGCAATCCAAACGGAGGAACTGGAACACCGAACCCATTCAGTAAGGAAAGCTGGAACCTAACAGAGCAAGGAAAATTATTTAAAGAGAATCCGGAGCTTTACAAAGCAATGAAAGCACAAGCCGGAAAATAAAGGAGACTGATATAAATGACTACACGTTTAGAAGATGTAATTCAACCGGAAATTTTCACTCCATATACAATTCAAAAAACAATGGAACTATCTGCATTAGTGCAAAGCGGCATTATCGCAAACGATGCAGAGTTTAATGATCTTGCAGGTGGAGCGAATACGCTCATTAACATGCCGTTCTGGAATGATTTAGGTAATGACGAATCCCAAATCATGAAAGATGAAGGCGATATGTCTGTTGGGAAAATCACTTCCAGCGATGACGTTGCCCGTAAACATGCCCGGGTAAATGCATGGGGAGCAAATGGGCTTTCTGCATTGCTTTCTGGTGATGATCCAATGGATGCTATTGCTCAATTAGTTGCTGCTTATTGGGCGCGAGATATGCAGCGTACCTTGCTATCCACGCTTAGCGGGGTATTTAAAAGCTCGACAATGGCTCAAAAAGTTTATGACATCACAGACCGAGATGCAGATGCGGGAACAATCAACATGAACACCTTCTTAGATGCTACCCAGTTGATGGGGGATGCAAAAGAGGCTCTAACAGGAGTTATGATGCACTCTGCCGTTGAAACGGAATTACGCAAGCAAGATTTAATCGAATACGTACCACAATCTGAACAAGGTCGTCCGATTCCATTCTTTAACGGCAAACAGGTCACTGTTGATGACTCTATGTTCTACGACACAGCGACTGGACAAGCTGAAATGTACATTTTCGGACAAGGCGCTATCGCGCTGGGCAATGGTTCTCATCCACGTATTATTCAAACGGAAGTAAGTAGGAATCCACTTGCTTATTCTGGTGAAGAAGCGCTGATCAACCGTAAAATCTTTATTCTACACCCACGTGGAGTTAAGTGGAATGAGGGTGGAGTAGCAGACGTATTCCCTACGAATGCGGAAATTAATACTGCAGCACGTTGGACTCGTGTTTATGAACCTAAAGCGGTACGCGTTGTTAAATTCCGTTTCAATACCATCCCTCAAGGTACTAATGGTGGAAATGATGGAAGCGACGGGGAAGGGGCATAAAAACCTCTCCCTATTGAAAAAGGAGGCTGAATTATGCCTTATCTAACTTATGACGAATTTAAAGAACTAAATAAGGCAGATGTTGACGAAACGACTTTTGATAAGTTGCTTCCGAAAGCATCTGCCATTTTAGATAATGTAACGAATTATTTCTATGCCAGGCGTGAAATGATTTCTGACAATCCCTGGAGAGTGGATAAGTTTAAACAAGCTCTATGCGCTCAAATAGAGTATTTCAACGAGTTAGGTGCAACTACCTTCGAGGGAATCAATCAAGCGCCACAGTCGTTTAGTGCGGGACGTACAAGCGTAACGAATCCAAGTAGATACAATACAACGGGCGAAAATGAAAGCAAGTCATTGGTTGCCGAAGATGTTTATATTTATCTATCTGGTACAGGGTTGTTATTTGCAGGTGTTGCCGTATGGTAATGCCTAAACCGCCTGCAGACTTTTGTATTGATTCATTTGAATATCGGGAGTTTATTAGCGATGGTTGGAACGGACCGGAGTACAAAGACCCTGTAACCATCGAACAT
Source organism: Oceanobacillus alkalisoli (assembly GCF_021556485.1). GTDB lineage: Bacteria > Bacillota > Bacilli > Bacillales > Amphibacillaceae > Oceanobacillus > Oceanobacillus alkalisoli. Next base: position 240,166 of record NZ_JAKGBW010000002.1, read on the forward strand.
TGCCGTATAGATCATGGAGCTGAATATAGTCAATCATCAGCCGGGAAACAACTGCTCTATAATGCCGTTATTTTCTGTTACGAAGGCATTACTACGCCATTACCGAAATTTATAACACAATCCATAGTGCGTTTTGATAACCAAGACCACACGATTACAAAGGTAATTCCAATCTATGAAGCATATGAGAAAACCCTCTATTCCTACGAATTGGAAGTGGTCTAATGGTTAAGGTGAATGTCAATTTATCTGGTGTATATAAAAAGATGGAAAATCAGAATGTAGACCGTGGAAGGTATGCAGTTGCGAATCAGGCGCTTGCTGATATGAACCCATTCGTTCCTATGCTTGAAGGGATTACAAGGCAAACAGCAACCATCGACATTGATGGGACTGGAATCAATTACAACACGCCATATTCTGCTGAATTATTTTATATGCCTAAAATGAACTATACCACACCAGGTACTGGACCGCGTTGGGATAATAAAGCCAAAGGAATGTTCATGAGCGATTGGATTAACGCATTTTTGAAAGGGGCTGGTTGGTAAGTGGACTTTATTGAAAGACTAGCAGAAAGAGTTAACCAGATTCCGAATCTACCTATCAGGGTTGAACCCGGTTATCTTGGAGCTGGTGAATCATTTGTATTCTATCCACTACCAGGCTCCCGAATAACGCAGGCTTTCATGGATGGAACGAGTGATCAACAACTAAACTTTGAATTTGCCATGCGTTCAACAATTCAAGGCAAGATTAATCAAACGTTATGGGTTGTTCAGAATGAATTAGAGCAATTGGAAGAATTGGAAAGTCAAGACGGTAGCTTTGAATTTCAAAATATAGTAATCACAAACAAGCCTTTCATCAACCAAGCTGATGACCAAGGCTTTTTTACTTTTTTATTAGATATACAGGCAAATATTACAGTTTTCAAGGAGGAAAAAATCAATGGCTAGAAATAAAAACGCATTACGTGGGCATTTTATCCAAGAGTATACACCAGGACAGGATGAACCGGGTGAGGAATGGTTAGAATTGGCTCACTACATCTCCAACATTGCAATGGAGCCAAACGAAACTACAGAAGAGGAAGCTTTCTATGATGGTGATGGGACGCTAGAGGAAACCGTAACAGGAGTGGCAAGGGCTTATTCTCCTGAAGGTCACTTTGACCCAGAAGACCCTGCGCAAGCATTGATTGAAAGCTTGCAGGATGAAGTGGGCGACAAACGTATAGTGTGGCATAGAGTTGTTCGTTCGGACGGTAAAAAAGAATGGGTGGGACCTGCAACGGTATTGAATATCATTGCAGGTGCAGGTGAAGCGAGTGCTTATGAAACATTCTCTTGCACCATCCGTTTTAAAGAGAAACCTAAAGAAATCGATTTGGATAGCGGTGGCGGTGGTAGTGCTCAGACTGTAGGTGTAAGCAAAGTGCTTTCTGCGGATGAAGATAATAAAGCTGTCACAACCAGCGATAAAAAATAAGAGGGGCTTTGTGCCTCTCTTTATCTGTTTTTAGGAGGATGAAAGATGTCTGGAATTCAAATTGACATAAAGAAAACTGGATTTCCCGTGAAAGTAGGAGAAATCGAACTGTGGTTTGATGATTCTATGGAAAATCTAGCTAACTTTTTGGATGCTGAAAAGAAATTACAAGAAAATGACTTGAAGATAGCTGAAAAAATGAAGAAATACAACGATATTGATGAGGAATCCATGGACTCAGCGACAGCGAATAAGATTGTTGAGTTGAAAAAAGAAAGTATTTCCGCATTTTATGAAGAGGCTTTTGGTGAGGGAAGCTTTAACAAGATTTATGAAAAGTACCCGGATGTAATAGAACTTGAAAATATCGTTGTTCCAATTGGAAAAGCAATAATGGACACAGTTCTAGAAAGAGAAAACAAACGGATGAAGAGAGCCGAATCTGAACTAAGTGAGATTGATAAAAAAAGAGCAAAGAAAAAGTAGGTGATTAGATGCGCTTAAACGACCCTCTGATCACCTCTTTTGAATATGAAGGCACAGAATACGAAATCAATCTTGCGTTTGATAACGTGCTTGATGTTTTCGATGTAATCAAAATACCTTATTTGCACCCATTTGAAAAGGCTAAAAAGTGCCTTGAATATTTGTTGGTTGATGAAACATTAGAGACGGAAACAATTATAGAACTTTGGAATTTTATTTTTGAAACCTTTATTGAATTTGAAGAAAAGAAACCTATTCAATATGACTTGAAAGGGAATCCAATGCCGACGGAAGAAGACGAGGACGAAGAAGAGTATTCCGACATCGAACAAGATGCCGAATATATTTATGCTTCATTCCGGCAAGCATATGGAATTAATCTTTTTCAAGAACAAGGAAAAATGCAATGGAGTGAATTCAAGGCTTTGCTTCACGGGCTTCCTAACAATACAGTTTTTAGACAAATTATGCAGATTAGAGCATGGGAGCCATCAAAACACGATACTCCGGAAACAAAAAAAGAAATGGAAAAACTGAAAAGAATTCATGCGCTGAAGGAGGTGGAGTAGATTGGCAGATGGTTCTATTAAAATTGCAATCGAAGTTGATGGTAAGCAGATTAATATAGCAGCTGATAGCCTGAAAGATTTGGAGAGCACCGGAAGGGCCACTGGGGATGGCGTAAAAGATACGGAAGATGCTGTTAAAGGAGTCGGTAACGAATCCGGTAAAGCGAGTGGCAACATTAAAAAGCTTGCCGGAGCACTTGGGTTAGTAGCGATTGCTTCAGCAGCCTTTAAAGTATTAAAAGATTCGATGGATGCGGCTATTTCTCGTTTTGATACCTTGAATACATTTCCGAAAGTATTACAAGAATTAGGTGTATCAGCTGAGGACTCCGAACGAGCCATGAGCAACTTATCTGATGGTATCGACGGTCTACCCACCAAGCTAGATGAAATTGCATCTAATGCACAGCGTATGTACTCCACATTCGACGATATGGACAAGGCAACAGATTCTGCCATCGCACTAAACAACGCTTTACTAGGGTCCGGGTCTAGCGCAGCAGATGCACAACGAGGTACGGAGCAGTACATCAAATATCTACAAACCGGAAAAATGGAAATGGATACCTGGACTACACTCCAAGAGACAATGGATGTTGGTTTAATCAAGATAGCTGAATCATTTGGGTACACCGGCCGAACGGCAAAAACAGAACTGTACGCTGCACTGAAAGACGGAGCAATCACCATGGATGAGTTTAACGATAGACTTATTGAAGTTGGAACCGGAACAGGAATTATGGCCAAGCTTGCAAAAGAAAACAGTCTGGGTGTAGGGACTTCCATGCAGAACCTTAAAACGGCTGTATCCAGAAACTTAGCGAATGTGGTTGAATCTTTTGACCGATTATCAAAAGAAGTTACTGGAAATTCAATTGCCGAAAACATAGACGGCATGAAGAATGTTGTTAATGCCGCTTTTTCTGTTATTGTCAGCACCATCGATAGCGCAACCCCAGTTGTGGTATTTTTTGCTGATGGAGTGAAAGCAACAATTCCAGTTGTAAAAGCATTGACACCTGCAATCATTGGTTTAATGACAGCCTATGCAGCTTATCAAGTTATTACAAAAGCGGGCGCTGCTATTGAAGCATCTAACAAAATCCTTGCCATTGCAAAAACTTCACAAAAAACTTTAACTCTGGCGACTAGGGCTCAATTGACGGCACAAGCGGCATCAACGACAGCAAAAGCTGCTGACACAGCTGCGACTGCTGCGCAAACTGGGGCAATCGGCTTGCAGACCATAGCAGTCGGAGTCTTGACTGGAAGAATGAAACTATCTACTGCTGCAATGATAGCCAAGACTGCTGCAACTACTGCATTAAGAACAGCATTAACTGTACTGACAGGACCCGTTGGATGGGTGACTGCTGGTATTGGTGCGTTGGTAACCGGAGCTGTTGCAGTCGTAAAGTGGTTCAATCAAACAACTGCAGAAGCGGAAAGGCTAAACGCTGAAACGGAGGATTTGGCTAGTACAACAGACGAACTTGCGGATAGTGTAAATAATTCTTCGAAGGCTTATGAAGATAATGTTAGTGACATCACGTCAACAGCTGCCGCCAATGATGATCTTATCAGGAAAATTAAAGAACTATCTGAGGTGGAAGAGAAATCAGCAGCTGATAAAGCCTTATTACAAACCTACATTGATTCCTTGAATGGTTCCGTACAAGGTTTGGGTCTAGCTTATGATGAACAGGCAAATGCAATGAATGTGTCGAATGAAGAGTTGCAGGCTAGAGTTGACTTGATGAAGGCGGAGGAAAGTGGAATTGCTGCACAGGAAAGATTAGCAGAGATTCAGGCAGAGCAAATTGATACGCAGCTACAAATGAATGAAGTGAATGCCCTGCGTGAAGAATGGAATCAAAAACTCGAAGATGGCACAGTTAAATCAAAAGAGCATAAAGAAGCCGTAGCTGACTTAGACGAGCAAGAGAATCTATTGAAAGCGACATTAGTGGAACTCGGGGAACAATACGGATTAACGGAGGAGCAAGTAACCACAGCAGCCGAGAACGCAGCCACAGCCATTGAAGAAGGTAACCTAAGGCAAGTCACTTCGTATGAGGATTTATCGGACGTACAAAAAGAAGTCTTTGACAACATGAAAGCTAGTTATGACGAATTAGTAGAAAATGCAACGAATGCATTTGAAAAAATGAACGATGAATCAAAGGTGTCTTCCGATGAAATGATTGCTAACCTCAAGCACAATCAGCAAATGACAGAAGAATGGGGAGAAAACATTGCTGAATTGTACGAATATGCATCTAAAAACGGTCACGAAGGTTTCTTACACTGGTTAGAACAATTAGGTCCTGATTCAGCAGCTGAGATAGAGGTAATTAACGGAATGTCCGATACAAAATTAGCTGAGTTTGCTGAGTTGATGGACAGCGGTGCTTCAGTAGCTGGAGATAGTTTTAAAACATCCTTAGGCGATGAGTTCGACGATGCTGTTGATGTAATGGTTGATTTCATTGATGAAGGATCAACTTCTATGAGAGAGCAGATTAAAATTGCCGGATTTGATGAAATCGGGAGTATGGTTCCCGAAGGACTTGTGGAAGGAATTGAATCTGGTACACCTGATGCGGAAAACGCGGGCAAGGAAATGGCTGAAAAGACGACGCAAGCAACAAAAGATGCCTTTGAAACACGAAGTCCATCCAAGGTTTATGAGGGGATTGGTGGCGACCTAACAGATGGATTGGCTAACGGTGTCCAAAGAGGTACAGCGCGCGTGTTAATTGCTGTTAGGATGATGTTTAACAGAGTAAGAACTGATTCGTTACGGCAGTTTAATACGATTAATAGCGATTATCAACGACAAACCAGCAGATTGAGAACCACAATGCATTCGCAGTATCGCTCTATTGGTCTACATGCAATGTCTGGTTTAAGGATTGGATTAAACGCTGGTAGTGGCCGGGTGATGGCTACGGCTAGGAGTATTGCAAATAATGTGGCTAGAACGATGCAGAGTGCCTTGAGAATACATTCTCCATCAAAAGTAATGGAAGAAGATGTCGGTTTGGAAACTACAGCAGGAATTGTTGTTGGTCTCCAAAAAGGCGCCCGATCAGTATATGCGGAACTTAATAAGCTCTCTAGTGGAATTATGCGAATGGGTACGCCTGAAATGGCATTAGGAATGCCCAGCATGGCTTATACAGGAAGTGCAGGACAGACTATAAACAACATTTATAGAACCACAACAAACGTCAATGGACAATCTAACCAATCGGTCAAGGTTGAAACCGGAGACGTTATTTTAGATGGTCGAAAAGTAGGCAAAGTTATTTGGCGACCTGTCAAAGAAAATATAGATCAAGATGATAAGAACAGGAAAGCATTTGGGGGGTGATAATTTGTTTTTTAACGGTATTGATTTGAGTCCTTATTTCCGAATTAAAGACATTCGAGGGCGGGGGCTTATACAACGGTATGTTAATGGAATTCCAGTTGCTGGTATGGAGGGAGAGCATTTTGGATCTATTAATACCCCCCAGAAATACCTTGAAATCGATGTACGAATAACTGGTGAAGATTTGAGAAAGACCATCGACGAATTGAACAGCATTCTTGCAACCAATGCTCCTGTTCCAATAATTTTCCCAGACGAACCGGAGATGACATATTGGGGGATTGTCGAAACATCAAGTGAAAGTGGAGAAAAATTTCATTTAAAGTGGCATGACACAACAATAATTATAAGACGTTCAGACCCATTTAAATACGGTCCCGAACGCACCCGTAATCCAATTTCAGATACAACCACCATCAGTAACAGAGGAACTGCCGAAGCCGATCCAATAATTGAAGTAGAAGCAAAAGAATCTATTACCTATGCAATGGTACAAAATCAGAATGATTTAATCCAATTAGGCGAGGAAACCTACCCGAAATATACGATGGTTGGCCGTCCGTATGATGTCGAAGAAAAACCATTTGAGAAATATCAGAGGGTGTACTACTCCAATGCTAGTGATCTAGTGGGATGGACGACTGCATCTAATTCGGATATCGACGGCGGTATCGTTACAGGTAATATCGTAACAAGAGGCGGAAGATTTGTTGCTGACTCTTATGGTGAAGGTAGTAACTGGCATGGACCCGCCATTAAAACAAGCATTGAGCGTCCAATTCGGGATTTCCGACTATCTGCATTTGTAGGATTTTTAAACGAATCAGAAGCTAATATGGTCGGTCGATTGGAAATATATTTGCTAGACATCAATGGTAATGCTATAGCTAAAATGGCGCTGAAAGATACGTCTGCAGCGAGAGCAGCTGTCTTTGCAGAAATGCGGGCAGGCGACCGGAATAACAACGATATGATCATATCCGGCTTTCCAACTCGGGAAACGGGATGGAATAACTTTAGCGGACAGTTACGAATATCCCGGGAATGGGATGACCGGATGGAAGAAAACGTTTGGAGCGCTTATGTGGCATTAGTTGATACGTCCACAGGACGACATCACGGGCGCAGAATCGTGTCCGAATGGCGGGATGGTGGAAGATACACGAACAACGTTGCTCAAATCGTCATCCATATGGGCACAGTAGGCACGCACAATCCCATACATGCTAATTCAGGAGTATCTAGTGTAATCCTTCAAGAAATCGTACAAGAACCCGAGGGTGTTCCTTATATTGCCCACGCAGGAGATATCATCACATTCGATTCTAAGAAAGAAGATGTTTTTATAAATGGAGAGCCACGAAATGATTTATTGGATTTCGGAAGTGATTTCATTCAGCTGGCGAAAGGGGAAAATCTGTTAGTCTTTCACCCTAGTAGTTTCAGGAGTAGAAGTGTTAAATATCGGGAGAAATTTAGATAAAGAGGAGGAATTGGAAATGAGTGAAATTAAAATGACCGAAAATAAATATATTGCATCAGTCGGAAAGTCAAAATTAATTATAGGTAAAAGGTGCATTAACATCAAAGGAGACAAAGTGGTGTTCGAAGGTGTGATAACACCCTTGAACTGAATCTACTTCACATCAACAAAATCATGATTAGGATTATTAAAATCCGGTGTTAAAGTGCCGTCTGGTTTTTGAATCCAATGATAATTTGCTTTTACTGTAACCGTACCTTTATCAATCTCATTAATCATGATAAAACCATTGGAGTATTCTGCTCTTGATTTGATGTAATCAGAGCGTTGTTCGATTACATCGAATTCAGGAAGTTCTTTTACACCTGGGTCTATATTCGTTTTTTTCAAAGTTATTCACCTCCTCCTATGTACCTATTCGACAGAGGAGGACAAAAACCTGCAAGAAAGGATAAAACAAATGATAAAAGAATATGAATTCTGGCTTGGTGGAGAATATGAAGATTTAGGCACATTTTCAAGTAAAAAGGATGCTGAAAGAGGTATCAGCCCGGATGAAACACTATCTGACTTACTGGATGAATTTAAAGAGAAAAAAGTTAAATTGAAAATAGAAGTATTAGAAGATTAATCGAGCACCTGAAATTAGGTGTTTTTATTTTGCTAGAAAGGAGGAAACCCATGTCAAAAATTATCATCACAGACGGACAAACAGACGAAATACTAGAACGTATCGGAAAAAAAGACGTAATAGAAAATGATCATGAACAGGATAAACCAACTTACCTAGAAACATTTAGCTTCACGGCATTTGGTAATAAGCGATATGCCCAATACCTAACTGATAAAAACAGACTTATTATTCCTGATGAGGACGGTAACTGGCAAGAATTTGTCATTAGATTTACAGATAAATATCGAGAAGATGAAACGGTATTTATTGAAGTTATCGCTTATGCTTCTTACCAGGAGCTCGTTGGTTCTAAAATCATCCGTGCAGGACGGACAGAAAGCATGGCTGCGGAAGCACATGCAAGGAGTATTTTATCATGAACAGAAGTGCAAGTCGGGGAAGTAGCTCACACTGGGTTACGTACTATTGTCAGAGAAAACCATACTGATCCGTTTTCTGCATTGAAATCATTAGCGAATACATTTGACTTAGAATTAAAATTCCGTATAGAAATCGAAGGCAACCGCATTACTCGTTATGCTGACCTTGTTAAACGAATTGGCGAATGGAACGGTCGTTATGTAGAGTTTGGAAAAGACCTGCAAAGTATCCGCAGGAAAGAAGAAACTGATCCGATTACTGCATTGTTAGTCATCGGACCCGAACGAGAAGACGGTGAGCGATTAGAAGTATTTGTCGAGGATGAAGATGCTCGGAAACGCTGGGGACGTAGAGGGCAGCATATTGTTGCCGTTTACGAACCACAAACGGATAATGAGGACATCACAGAAGAGCGGTTACGTACATTGGGTCGAACTGAACTAGATAAACGGATCAATGCTGTAATAAGTTTTGAAGCGAGTATCGTAGATCTAGAGCATGTTCCAGGCATGGAAAATAAAAAGATTCGATTCGGTGATACCATCCGCATTAAAGATACGTCATTTAATCCACCATTGTTTGTTGACGCTCGTATTTATAAGCAAAACAGGGATATTTTTAATCCGGCATCTAAACGTGTGCAATTAGGAGACTTCACCGAATACACCGTAGAACAGATTAGAGAAAACTGGGAATCCATCCGTGAAGAACTCGAAAAGAAAATTCGCGATGCAGAAGAACGTGCAAAATGGCGAGCAAGTCACGGCTCTAAAATTATTGCAGTTATGTCTATACGATCTCAAAAAGTGGGAGTAGATAGTCAATACACTGAAATCATCGACAATCCCGATTTAGACAGTACGTTACGCGGTCAATTAACCGTCGCAAAGGTTAGTTACGATGTATCCTATGATTCCCTTATGACCACCGTTGAAGCAAAGGATAAGCTAGATAATCCGACGGAATCTGATGTGGAGGAAGTTTACGGTCTATTAGGCTTGTATGAATCGGAGTTAGCGAATATATCCGAATTGCTTGAGAGGGCAATGGAATCAATCTCGAAGAATTATACGGATGACCACATACAGGAAGTTAATCGAGAGTTGGATGAAGCTGGTCGGCGTATTGATGATGCTCGAGACGACATCGATCGTGCTCGTGGTGATTTAGATATTGCTCGGGATGAACTTGACCAGACGAAGATAGACCTGAATGATTCTCGGGAACGGCTGGAAGATGCGGAGGATAATCTGCGTAATGCACGTGAAGATTTAAATCAGTTAGAAGGTGACCTTCGGGATGCGGAAAGTGGCTTGCGGGATAAGGTTGATTTTGTTGATTATAATGCGCGCATCGATGAACTTGTCGGAGATATATCCAACAAAGTTGATGAATTGGATTATAGCCGGAAGATTGATGAAATTACGAGTGATATTGCAGATAAGGTTGATGGTGAGTGGGTGGATGGTAGGCTGCGGGTTGCGATTGAAGATATCGAGGTTGGTGGGCGAAATTTAATAGGGCACTTCAACATTATTGAGGGTGGTTGGATTGATAGCAATGGTGAGGTCAATATTTCTTCCTACGGTAGGGTTGCTACTGATTTTATCGAAGTCTCAAGTGAAACTAATTTTTTAACGTTTAATTATGACAAAGAGGATTATCCAATATCATCCGTCAAATATGCGCTAGCTTTATATGATGAAAATCATGATTTTATAGTACGACTAGAATCTGATAATACTAGCAGTCCTAGAACCTTTGAATTATCAAATGATACACGCTACGTAAGGTTATCTTACCCAAGTTCTATAAGAAAGTATGATGATTTTGCCAAATTAGAAAAAGGTAACAAAGCAACCGACTGGAGTCCGGCACCCGAAGATATCTGGTCAAATATCGATAACAAAGCTGACGCAGTTGATGTTTATATTAAAGCTGACGTTGACGATATGTTTGACAACACTGTTTCTCTTACAGCCTATGAAACCGACCAAGAAGGATATATCGAGCGGTTCCGTGACTACGAAAGCAACGTTTATCAAACATGGGAAGCTATCGGTGGAATGTTGAATAGAACAGACTATGTTGAAGATCAAGGAACTTTAGAAGAACGCTTGACGGAGTGGGAGCGTACTGCTGATGGGTTCCAACAAAACGTGAGTCAGTTACGAACAGAGTTTGACAACATAGAAATAGGCGGGAGAAACTTAGCCCTTAATAGCAGGCTAGATTATATACCTTCCGGTGGAAGTTATGGGAACGTAACAGTAAGAGAACTTGTAAATGATGATGTGCATGGAAAAGTATTACACATACAATCACAATATCTTGTTGCAATGATTGATGTGGTTAGAGAATTTGAGGTAGGGGATGAAGTTACTTTTTCTGTTTACGGAAAAGCATTAGAAAGTTCTGCTGTAAATGTAAAACTAAGCGGACCGCATACAAGTAGTATTCCATTAGAAATTGGTACAGAATGGCGTCAATACTCAATCACAACAACGATAGAGGGAACCGAAGATGGAAACCTTTATTTAAATTTATATCCATACCGTACCGAATTTTGGTTAAAGTGGATAAAGGTTGAGAAGGGAAATCAAGCAACAGATTGGTCTTCAGCTCCGGAAGATGGTTCTAATCGAATTGAATCGTTGTCCTCACAATTAAACCAGTTTGCAGATCGCATTGAAGCAATGGTCGAACGTGAAGAATTAATCAATTATGTTGATAAGACTACCTACACCAGAGAGTATGGAGAACTAATTACTGAATTTGGTAAGATTTCCGGTACAGTGGAAAACGTTGAATCAATTCTTGATACTGCAACCGGTAATATAAGCAGTATTTCGGAACAAGTCGGTCAATTAGAAATCGAGTCGGATAATATCACTACAAGTGTCAGTGATCTCCGAGGCGACTTTGATAACCTGGAAGTCGGTGGAAGAAACTTATTTTTAAATTCATTAGACACACAAGTTAGATTGTATGGCGATGGAACAATTTTAAATCGTGTAAATGATGTGACTGTGTCAGAGTGGAATACCGATTCAGCCAAACGCGCATACGGAACCGCCGGAAGTAGTTCAAATATGTTCGCTACTTTAAATTCAGGTAGAGGAACAAGAACATCAGATGGGCAAGCATATGTGCATTCAATCTATATTAAAAACAATTCAGGTGGTAATAGACTATTTGTATCTAATAACAGAGGGGTAAACGAAACAGTTTATCCAGGTGAAATTAAAAGAGTTGTAATTCACGGAATTGGAAATGGCACAGCAGAGATGCAATTTGTGTTTTCTACACCTGGAACTTATATGAGTTTCGACTTCACTTATTGGCAACCACAGATTGAAGAGGGAAACAAAGTAACAAATTGGACACCAGCACCCGAAGATTCCATCACCTACACCGAAACTCGAATCACGCAACTAGCCGATGAAATCAGCCTTAACTATATCAAAGACGATGAACTAATCGCAGGCATCCGTATTGGTGATGCTGACCCGATTAGCGGTGCACATGTCCAAATTACAGGAGATACAGACATTTATGGCAGAATTTCAGCCCCCGATGCAACCTTTTTAAAGATTTCCACCGAAGAAATGTACGCTTTGGAAGCCGAAATCGAAAACAGTAAAATCATCGGAACCCTCGATGCCAACGAAGCGACCTTTCAGAAAGGGAAATTTGATGAAGCACACCTTGTTAAAGCTTTAATTGATGAGGCGGAAATCATTGATGCGGATATTACAGATGCGACAATTACGGGAACGCTGAATGGGGTTGACGGTAGATTCACCGGTCAGTTAGACGGAGTTAATGGAACATTCACCGGACGATTGAGTGCTGCAACTGGCTCATTTGCAGGGGAACTTAGTGCTGCTACTGGCACGTTTGCAGGTTCGTTGACTGCTGCATCCGGGACGTTTAAAGGCGATTTGCAGGCGGCTGGCGGAACTTTCCGAGGGAATATGGAAGCCGGTAGCATTACGTCGAATACTACGATTGATGTGACGACGGATGTTAGCGTAGGGAATAAAATTACGCTCGGGGAGTCGGGAGCCGGCGAAAATAACATTGATTTTTACCGAGGAAGTCAATATATCGGGCGCCTATCAGCGTGGTATATCCCGTCAAATGGTAATCGTTATATGGAGATGTCAATGGGTCATGGATATGCATCAATTCAGTTAGGTTCGTTTATGAGACTATCCGGTGACGTTGTTCATACCGGGGATTTTAGAACTAACGGGAACATCGAAGCTTCCGGTGAACTATCTGCCGATAAATTAACAACCGTATCCACTCTTGGGTATACAGTTAATAGCCATGCCTTCATCCGTCCTAGACCGGGTTACGAATTACGGGTTGCTGACGTAAACGGAAATTACAGCGTATTAAGAGCTGATATTGTGGATACTTCTAGCGAGAAATACAAGATGGACATTCTCCCGTTTGAAGAAAGCGGACTCGGGCTGTTAAGAGAAAGTGTATTTTACGACTACCGAAAAAAGTCTTCTGGTAAACGTGAAATAGGAATGGTTATTGAAAGAGAAACACCGGAGATATTCTTGCACGATGATGAAGCGATAAACGGATATACACACCGATCGATTAACTCGATAGCGATTCAAGAACTCGACACAAAAGTCATCCAACTCGACACCAAATTTGAAGATGAAATCAGTCAACTCAAGACGGAGAACCAACTACTCAAAAATGAAATTGAAATCTTAAAGGAGAAGATAGCATGAAAGTAGAACTCGAAAACGGCAAATTAGTAGCAGCGGCGAATTTTTTATACAAACTGAAATTGGTGAGAAAGCAATCCCGGATGAGAAGGCATTTAATTACGATTCTCGACGAAAGGAGCAAAGTCTACCAAGAAGATAAAAAAGAACTGCAAGAGCACCATTCCAATAAGGACGAAGACGGCAAAGCAATCATTCATGGCGACCAGTACGACATCGCTGACATGGTTGCTTTTTCTAATGACCTGAAAGAATTGAATCAAGAAAAATTAGTAATTGAGGGTGGTGGTAATCGTGAAATGATTCGAACCATGAAAGAGATTCTTAAGAAATTTGAAGACGAAGAATATGAAGGCGCAGAATCAGAAATATACGATTATCTATGTGATCAGTTCCAGATTGACGAAAATACAGAGGAGGAAGAATAATGATGGCGAATTACGAATTTACGGAGACCAGTTCAAGGAACACAACAAGAGACGGCGAAACAGTACGCGTGGTTAACTACCGGGGAAAGGATGACTCAAGCATCCCGGATACAGTTTTAAATGTGGATGGGAGCTTTACCATGCCTGTGATGGATTATTTTATGGCAGGTGCTGAGAATCGTCTGTCCGAGGAAATTCGGGCGCATGTGATTGAGCGCTTGAAGGCAGACCCGAAAGAGGAGTGATGTTTTAATCGAATTTAAAGGAAGTGTGAGGAAACAGTCGAAGTGAAAATGAGGACTTTTGACCTCCTGTATTGTATGATGATGGCAGGAGGGGATTTATATGCATAAAAAATCGATGTCATTAGAATTAGCCGCAAGAAGCGCATTAAACTTAAGTGGTAGAGGTGGGTTATACGGTACTATCGATGCTGATTACATTGATAAAGTGGGTAATGCATTCACTGTTTTAGTAGCTTCATTATCTCCATATTATAAAGATGGTTCAGCCGAAACAGTACAGAAAATAAGCTCTTTTTTAGAAAAATACTATCATTTAGGTGACAAGGAATTAGAAAAAGAGGAGTATTTTGTTGGTGTTGAAGAATCTGCAAAAGAACTAAGAAGTTTATTAAAAGAAATACGAAATTACTAGGTAAAAAGGAGGATAATCCCTCCTGATGTCGAATATTAAGATAAAAGGAGGGATTTATCATGAAGTGCTTAAAATGTGGGACTCATTTTAGTCCCGAAGAAATTGAAATGATAAAAGAAGATGGAGACGAAAAACAGCTTTGCGATTTATGCGCCGTTATTACAGAAAAATGAATATGCAATAGTAGATGAGCACCCCAGCTGGGGTGCTTTTTTCATGGGAAAATACGAGAAGTCTTATTTTTAGGGGGTTGAAAATGGATGAAAAGGACGTGACCAACATGGACGTTTGGCGCGAAAGCATACAGCAGGATATAAATAGTTTAAAGAGTGATCAGAAACAATTGGCGAATGATCAAGCAAGTATGAAAAACGACATTTCGTCTTTACAAATAAACGACAAGCTACAAGATCAAGAAATCCGAACCATTAAAGATACGATTAAAGAAATTAAAGACGATACTGGCTGGATACGTAGAAAAATAACAGGAGCCATTATCACTGCCACAATTACAGCTGTCGTTGCCGGAGTTATTGGTATTGCAATAGCAAATATATTTTAAGAGGATGATTTAAATGCAAGCAGCAATCACAAGATTAGCAGTATTAGTGATTTTATTGGTTAACCAGACGCTAATTACATTCGGGTGGAACCCATTGCCATTTTCGGAAGAACAGGTTTATGAAGGTGTGTCCGCAGTCGCCACTGTAGCAGTCGCTGTGTGGGCTTGGTGGAAAAATAATAACGTCACTAAAAAAGCACAGCATAATGAGAAGTTTTTAAAAGATAGAGGAATGAAGTAAGACATCTCAACTACGAGGTGTCTTTTCTTTTGCATAAAATATTAAGGAGGAATTATTAATGGCTAAAATCGGTTTAGATATAGGTCATGGAGTAAATACGTTCCCGCCTAATAAAGGTGTTTATCGTGGCGGTAAAGGCTACGCAGAGCATAGTTTTAACGCTCAACTAGGCAAGCGTATAAAAGAATTATTGGAAGCAAACGGGCACACGGTAATTATGGGGCAGCAGCCCAATAAAAAAGACGTTCCTTTAACCACTAGGACAAATCTCTACAACCGTGAAAAAGTCGATATCGTTGTATCACTGCACGCCAATGCGGGGGCTTCAAGCGTGGAGGGTCGTTGCGTGTTTTATTGGGGGACATCTTCCGAGGGTAGAAGGTTAGCCACTCACATACGTGACGAGATTAAAAAGGCAGGTTATTCCACTCATGGGGACGGACTGCATGCGGGAGTGCTAGGAACGTGGACAAATTTACACATTACCAGAGAAACAAATATGCCGGCTGTTTTAATTGAGCATGGCTTTATGACAAATAATAAGGACTTTGAATTGATCTTTGGAAGCAAACAAGCACAATATATCGAGGACATGGCGGTAGCTGATGTTAAAGGGATCCAAAAATACTTTGGGCAAAATTTTAAGAGTGATAAACCATCCAAGTCCAAGCCAACTGCATCCAAGCCTAAAGCAAATCCTAAAATACGTACAGGCGGACTTAATCCCGAAAACCTCGCTAAGACAGCGCAATGGCTCAGAGATAATAAAGTAAATTATTGGAAAGCCTATGCTTCAAATGGGAATAACCCATATATCGTTACAGGCGGACTCAATGATGAGTATCAGAAGAAATTCGGCGGCTGGTTAGACAGTCAAGGCTTCTGGTGGAAGTTTGATTAATTTGGTATAATGTAGTTACGATGCTGTTATATATGTAGGAAACACACTAAGACCGGAGCCTGGAAAACTCCGGTCTATTTTTTTGCTTGAGAGAGGGGACAAGCCCCTCAATTTTTAATTCCTTTCTGGTAACGATTCGATCGCTTCTTCTACCGTTTCAAATAGTTCGCTTTCGTCTTCCGTGTGCTTGTTGATGGTCATGTACATTTGGTTAACCTCTACCACCACGTAATTTTCTGTTTCGTACTGTACTGTTCTTCCCATTTTTTATTCTCCTTTAGCGTTGGTCGCTACCCGTTAGTTGGTGTGTTTCGTGCTGTTCCCTTACCTTCTAATTATATTATAACACCTAATTAGGTGTAAGTCAACAGTTAAAGTGGAACGTTTTTACTTTCTTTTGGGTACCATTTCTCCATGGCATCCGTTGATATTATCCATGATCTATTTTTCTTTCCCGGTTCTATAAAATATTTAATTTGGCCATCCTTCACCATTTGTTCAATTTCCTCATTATTGCGAGAGGGTTTTAACCTTTCCTTTAACCTCTCAATTTTAATGCCCCAACGGTACGCTGCCTCTGCTGGTGTCATATAATTATCTATTTCTTTCATTTTATCAATCCTTCCTTCCTGGCAAGTGTTTTCTTTCTAATTCCAGTCTTCCTTTGTAATAAGCGTCTTCTGGCGTTTCAAATCCAGACTTATAGTAACGCTTACCCATTACCGTTATCCACGCTCTGTATCGCAATTCTTTTGATTTACGGGTATAGTATTTTTCTACTCCTCTAAAACCCGTAGAGCTGTCTTTGCGTGGCGTTTTTCCTTTGAAAAGTGGGGTGACCACGCCATCGACGCGTTTGCTGTCGTATTGCTCCCGAAGATTTGTATTGTCCATATCCTTTTTAAGGCACCCACAAGATTTAGTTTGTCCCGTGGTAAGATACACACCTTTAACATCTACCTCGTTACCGCAATCGCATATACAATGCCAAGCAATCCGATTATCAATCTTTTCTTTTAATTGGTGCATAACCATTAATTTTCCAAAGCGCTTGCCTGTTAAATCCTTTGTTTTAGCCATTATGCAGCTTTCGCTTTCAGTTGTTTTAAGTACTTTTTAGCTTGATTAACTTTTCTAGACGAGTGCACATAGAGCTTATATGCGTTTTCCGGCGTAGCAACCGCCAATACCTCTTCAACATCGATCACTTGAGTTTCGGGGTTGTATTTTTTAGCTTTAAGTGCTAATGATCTAAACTCATTAAGCAACTGTCTAGCGTCATTAACTCTCTCTTGGAAAATGTGATACTCAAACCATGCTTGCTTAAGTGATTCGGAAATGTACTCACTAACTTTACCACCGAATTTGCTTTGACCTTCTCTAGCGATTTCCCAAGCTCTTTTCATAACGTTCATTTCATCCATCTCCTTTTGTTTTGTCCGTTTCTTAACTTCTAAATATAGCATAACACCTAATTAGGTGTAAGTCAACACTTATTCTGAAGTTTTTTTATTTATTTATGCAAAAAGAAAAGGACATATTAAATGTCCCCAGTACAACTGTTGTGTGGTCGGATTTGTATAAAGCCAAGGTGCGGAAAACCCTGGGTCATTTTTTCTTATTTCTTAAATATATTTTTAAAGAAGGAATTTAATCATTTTTGTGGAATATATATAATTATAAAGATACCTTGCCTTGAAAAGATATATTAATTTGGTATTATAGTGGTACGAATATCCTAGGCGGTGTATCTGTTGAAGTTACTTTTAACATGGGCGAGTTTATTTATCATTTGGAAGTCTACTATGGATACAGCTGATCCAACTAATTTATTTAGTAATTTAGCTGTATTTTATGCAATGTATTGGTTAAGTTATCATGAAAACTCATCTGGGTTAAAACCTGCGTTTTTAAAAGTTATCCAAACTATAGTAGGTATTGTAGGATTGATTTGCTTAGCGGGATGGATAAACATGTTAACGATAAGAGAAGTAGAAGGTCAATTTTTTATATCGCTATCTGCTAGCATGAGAATGGGGAATTATGATATAATTAATGTGAACATATTTTTTATCGTTATCGCAATAAAATTAGCTTTTATCGCTGGATTTGAGTGGATAGTAGGAATGAAAGATAAAAGAGTGGGTAAAACTTATGATGTAAAAGAAAAGAAGGGGGCGTAGATGAATATGGTCGGTTTTATCGCAATAATTATAATTGCTGGGCTAATCGGCGTTCAATTTGGCATTTATTATGTTTTTAGACAAAAAGATATTTCCGGACTTAGATCATTAATGTATTCCTTTTTCTTGTACATTTTGCCTGTTATAATATTATTAGCGCATATTGAGATGTATAAAAGTAGACACGAACTAGTGGATTATTGCAAGAAACAAAAAATAAATAAGAGTGACTTAATGAGTCTTGAAAAAATCATAAATACGAAACGATTTGTAATTTTCTCGTTTTTATTTGCTGTTAAAGACGTAATTACTCCAAAGGATAATATTCTATTATTTATAGAAATTGCTAAGACTCACGACTCCAAATTGAGTTTCAAAACTAAACAACTGTTTCGAACTAGAGGAATACTCGGGATAGTTTGGCAATCACTTAAAGCATTAGTTGAAAAATTTACAAATTATGCTTTCGATCAATACAGAACATCGAGGTTTAAAATAAAGCATGTTTAAGATATCATATGGAATTTTATAAAAGCCTTTTATAGGCTTTATTTTTTTACCTTGAAACAGAACAAATATTCGTTTATAATAAAACTAAATACGAACAATAGTTCTGTAGTGGAGGAATAGCATGAAAGGATTATTTATCAAATCAATGCAGCATAAAGAAAAAATCGTTATTTTTTATATGGATTCCAGCGGTGAGGTTACCCAACGATATGTACGTGTCCTAAAAATGAATGACAGCCACATCTTGGTTTACTGTTACTACCGTAAAAAAGTCCGCACATTGAAGCTTGATAATATCCTTTCGTGCGGTTCCATAAGAAAGGGGATAGCGTAATGCAAGACAGAGGTACTAAGAAATGGACATCAATCATGCTGCCAGAACATCAGAGCATGCTAGAGGATATGTGGGCGCAGCAAGAATGGAAAGAGAAACCAATGTTGGACGAACAGCAAATAGTAGAAATTAATATGAAGCTGCAGCTGGCTTTGAATGAAGATTTAACTGTGGAGATTGAATATTTTAAAGACCACGATTATCACAAAACTCGCGGAAAGCTTTTAGGGATTAATCCATTATTAAATTATTTGAGGTTAGAGGATATGGAAATACCGTTGGACAGTTTAGTTAGTGTTTGGATAGATTAGATAAGACCGCCAAATCCGGCGGTCTTAAAAAATAATTTCTAACTTATTATCTAACGAAACATCTAACACATGGTGAATAATCTAGCATATACAATAGAAGAAACAGAACTAAATCAATAGATTGATAGGCTTTGAAATACCTTGAAATGTGCTTTGCTGGTTTCCGGTACCAGGTTTGTCGGGGGTTCGAATCCTCCTGGGCGCGCTGATGAGACGAAGGACAAGGGAGTGAATGAAATTCATTCCCTTGTCTTTTTTATTGTAATCCGCCTATTAATTTCAGCTCATCGTAAATAGCGTCTACTGCACTATTGACACCGAGGTTATCAATTGGCAAGCGAATATGATGTTTCTGATAGATGGCCTGGCGTTCATCAAAGAGCTTTTTAATTTCTTCCAAGCTTTTACCTTGAAGGACTGGTCGGGTCGGAAGTAAAAGACTAATTCGCTCTTTCCAATAATCCCATGACATCTCTAGAAAAATAACGACAGCATGCTCCATACAAGCGTTACGAATTTCCTCTTGCATGAATGCTCCACCACCAATAGAAATGACTTTACCTTCCAACTGACAGGCATCTAGAATCATTTCTTTTTCCGTCTTCCTGAATTCTTTTTCCCCGTGTATTTTAAAAATATCTACAGCTTCCATCCCATACTTCGATTCAATTTCCGCATCGATATCCAAAAATGGATATTGCATCTTGCGGGCAAGCTCTTTACCAAGCGTTGTTTTCCCGACTCCCATAAAACCGATTAAAATAATACTTTTGTTCAATTTCTATTCACCCTATATTCTCATTATTTTAATTTATGAATACTTTCCCTTGCTAGTCGATCTGCCCGTTGATTTTGTTTTTCAGGAATCCATTTAATGAAAAATAACGGGAATTGCTTACTTAATTCCTGTATCTTTTCCAGCAGGGGAAGAAAGTTCTTATTTTTTGTATGATTCTTTTCCACGGTATCAACGACAACTTTGGAATCGGTTCGAAATGAAAGTATTTCTTCTGGATGGTGCGACATACATAATTCCATTGCCTTAATTACCGCGTGAAATTCTGCTTCATGGTTTGAATATATACCGATTGAATAAGAATATTCTTCATAATCCTTTCCGTTCTTTATCACAATCCCGATTCCACTCTCACCGGGATTACCTTTTGAAGCAGCGTCCGTATAGACTTCAATCAATCTTATTCACGCTCCTTTGTTAAGAGTATAAGCTATTTTTTCTAAACTGTAAAAATAATCTTCTTAATAGAAACAACAAATGCAGATGAATTGTCTACATTTCCCTGTATATAGAAATTTATCAGTAAAAACAAAATTTAATCTTGATATATTCAACAATTTTCTGTATATTAATGAGGAGAGTAACCCTATAAAAATGTGAAGGAGGGAGAAAATGGAAGAAGCAATCTTAGAACTGACAGAATTAAGCACCCATTTCTTCACGGACAGTGGAGAGATACCTGCAGTGGATAAGGTAAGTTTTACCGTACATAAAGGTGAAGTAGTAGGTGTCGTAGGGGAGTCAGGCAGTGGGAAGAGTGTTACCTCCTTGTCCATTTTACAACTTATCCCTCAACCTCCCGGTAAAATTGTAAGCGGTTCCATTAGGTATAAGAGTGAAAATCTGGCAGCGGCGAATGAAAAACGGATGAAAAAAATTCGCGGAAACGAAATCTCCATGATCTTTCAAGAGCCGATGACTTCGCTTAACCCTGTATTTACAATTGGCAACCAGATGCGAGAGGCAATCCGGCTGCACCAAAAAGTAAGTAAGCGGACAGCTACTGAAAAAGCAGTACAAATGCTGAAGATTGTTGGTATTCCCCGGGCGGAAAATATTGTCAATGAATATCCTCATCAATTGTCTGGAGGGATGCGGCAGCGGGTAATGATCGCAATGGCCATGTCAAGTGACCCCAGTTTACTTATTGCCGATGAGCCAACGACTGCTCTCGACGTAACGATTCAAGCGCAGATTCTTGATCTCATGAAGAAAATCAATGAAGAAAAAGAGACGAGCATTTTACTTATCACGCACGACTTAGGAGTAGTGGCGGATATTTGTGACCGTGTCGTCGTTATGTATTCTGGGCAAGTTGTGGAGCAGGGGACGACGAGAGAAATTTTGAAAGTTCCGAAACACCCATACACCCAGGGACTCATTCGTTCCTTGCCAAAACTTCATGGAAGGGAAGAGAAGCTTTATTCCATCCCGGGGACCGTAGCAAGACCGAGGAAGGACCATGTTGGCTGTCGTTTTGCTCCCCGTTGTGAATTTGCTTTTGAGCGCTGTTTTAAAGAGAACCCGAAGCTTTACAACATTGGAGAGGGTCGTGAAAGTCGCTGCTTCTTACATTCTGAACAGGAAGGAGAGCGATTGAAAGATGTCACAACCAATACTTGAAGTGAATGGACTAAAGAAGTATTTTCCAATTCAAGGTGGTATTTTTGGAAAAACCATTGGAGAAGTGAAAGCAGTTGATGATGTTACCTTTCATGTGAGGGAAGGAGAGATTTTAGGAATTGTCGGTGAGTCAGGTTGCGGGAAATCAACGACAGGGAAATCGATTTTGCGTCTGATTGAGCCGACAGAGGGTGAAGTGAAATTCGAAGGAAAAGATATAACGAATCTCCGTTCAGAAGAAATGCGGAAATTAAGAAGAGATATGCAAATTATATTCCAAGACCCTTATGCATCTTTAAATCCACGACATACAGTGGAGAAGATTATCAGTGAGCCGCTGCTTGTCCATGGAATGAAGTCCAAAGAAAACCGGAACAAACGTGTAAAAGAGCTGCTGGAAGTGGTTGGTTTAAGCAGCTACCATGCTTCCAGATACCCCCATCAATTCAGTGGGGGACAACGGCAGCGCATTGGAATTGCTCGAGCACTTGCAAATAATCCGAAACTAATTATTTGCGATGAGCCAGTGTCCGCTCTTGACGTGTCCGTGCAATCACAAATATTGAATTTAATGGAAGAGCTTCGTGATGCGTTTCAACTGACGTATATTTTTATTGCGCATGATTTGAGCGTTGTAAAACATATTAGTGACCGGGTCGGTGTGATGTATTTAGGGAGAATGGTAGAGCTTGCGGAAAAAGATGCACTTTATGCGGAACCGAAACATCCATACACGCAGGCATTATTATCTGCAGTGCCAGAACCGGATCCGGATATTAAAAAAGAACGGGTCATTTTGGAAGGGGATGTACCAAGTCCAGCGAATCCGCCAACCGGGTGCGCATTCCATACGAGGTGTCCATTTGCGATGGATATTTGTTCGCAAGTAAGGCCGGAATTCGGACCGGTTGATGATCAGCATTTTGTTGCCTGCCATTTATATAATGACGAGCAATGAAATATATATTTATTAAAAGGGGGATAAAAAATGAAGTTACGAATGTCTTTGCTTGCCGCATTACTTATATTTTTGTTGGCACTTGCGGCGTGTAGCGGTGATGGTGGCGCGAATACGAATGACGCGCCGGATACAGACGCGGAAGAAACGGAAGCGGGTGAGGAAGATGCTGAAGCAGAAGAGGCGGCCACATCTGGTGATCAGGTACTCGTTTTTGCTAGAGGAGGAGATTCGGAAAGTCTTGACCCGGGAAGTACAACGGACGGGGAATCTTCAAGAGTCACGAAGCAAGTGTTGGAAGGCCTATTAACCTTTGAAGAGGATTCCTTTGACTTACTTCCAGGTCTCGCTCATGATTGGGAAGTTTCTGATGATGGTCTTTCTTATACTTTTTATTTGGAAGAAGGAGTAACATTCCACGATGGAACAGACTTTAATGCGGAAGCTGTAAAAGTCAATTTTGAAAGGTGGGCAGATCCGGAACACGAATATGCATTTTCCGACGACGGCTATGTTTATTCTATGTACGGAACGATGTTCGGTGGTTTTAAAGGGGAAGACGGGCATGTCATCGAGGAAATTAACGTTGTAAACGACCATGAGATTGAATTTATTCTAAATCAGCCGCTTGGATTCTTTTTACAAAACCTCGGAATGAGTTATTTCGGACTTACTTCTCCAGCAGCTTTGGAGGAATATGGTCCAGAGATTAATGAAAATCCGGTAGGGACAGGGCCGTTTAAATTTGTCAGTTGGACAAAGGATGATGCAATTGTTCTAGAGAAATTTGAAGATTACCGGGTTGATGGCTTGCCGAAACTTGACCGAGTTATCTTTGAAGTAATACCTGATAATGCCGCTCGCCTCATTGCGCTTCGTTCTGGTGAGATTGATATTATGGATGGCTTGAATCCAGATGATGCTGCAGGTGTAGAAGCAGAAGACGGTTTAGAATTATTGACTAGGTCTGAAAACAATATTGGGTACCTTGGTTTCAATACACAGAGTGAACCGCTTGACGACGTAGAAGTGCGTCATGCGATTAATTATGCCATTGATAAACAAGCCATTGCTGATGCTTTGTATGCTGGGTATGCAACAACAGCGAAGAATCCGTTACCACCAGGATATCTTGGCTATAACGATGATGTTGAAGCTTATGAATATAATCCAGACAGAGCGAAAGAATTGCTTGCTGAAGCTGGATTTGAAGATGGGATGGAAATTGAATTATGGACCATGCCAGTAGCTCGTCCATATATGCCTGACCCGGAAACAGTTGCTCAAATTATTCAGAGCAATCTGGCCGATGTTGGGGTAACAGCCAACATCGTACGTGAAGAGTGGGCACCATATCTAGAGAAGACAGCTCAAGGAGAGCATCAATTATATATGCTCGGCTGGTCTGGAACAAATGGCGACCCGGATTATTTCTTGAGCAGCTTGCTTCATGGCTCTAACGTTGGAAGCAGTAACCGGGAATTTTATCAAAATGATGAGGTCGATGAATTGCTGGATGCTGCAAAACGGGCAATCGATCAAGATGAACGAGCTGACCTATACGCACAGGCGCAAGAGCTCATCTCTCAAGATTCACCAATGGTTACACTTGTACACTCGACACCAGTCATGGCAACTACAAGTAAAGTGCAAAACTATGTCCCACATCCATCTACAAGTGAATCTCTTGCAGAAGTAGAGCTGAGTGAGTAATTCACAAAGAGATGAAAGTGGAAAAATGAAGGGATAGTAGTCTGTTGCTGCTATCCCTATCTTTATCTACACATAAGAAGTTTTACAGAATGAGGGTGGAAAAATGGTAACCTATATAATTCGCCGCATGCTGATGCTTATTCCTGTATTAATTGGAATGACGCTCATTACCTTTTCAATCGTTCATCTCATTCCAGGTAACCCTGCACAGGTTATCTTAGGTGAAACAGCAACGGCAGATGCAATTGCAAATTTAGAAGAGACGATGGGGTTGAATGAACCATATTTTGTCCAATATTGGCATTATATATTAGATATTTTACAAGGTGATTTGGGCACATCACTTCGTTCCAAGGCGGAAATCTCAACCGAAATTATTCCGTACATAGCAGCGACCTTCGAACTTACGCTGTTTGCGATGGTCTTTGCAATTATAGTCGGGGTTAATGCTGGAATTATTAGCGCTTGGAAACAGAATTCATGGTTTGATTTAGCGGCTATGCTCATTGCATTAATCGGAGTATCTATGCCTGTGTTTTGGTTAGCTCTTATGGAACAGTGGGTATTTGCTCAAGAGCTTGGCTGGCTGCCTGCTTACGGAAGACAAGATAGCCGAGATCCGATTGCAGCAATTACTCATCTCTATGTATTGGATTCGTTAATTCACCTTGACTTTGCCAGAACAGGTACGATATTGAAACATTTAATTTTGCCAAGTATCGCACTTGGAACGATTCCGATGGCAATCATTGCGCGGATGACCAGGTCAAGCATGCTCGAAGTAATGAAATCGGATTATATTCGTACGGTTCGCGCGAAAGGGTCTGGACAATTTCTAGTAATCTATAAGCATGCTTTGAAAAACGCGATGATTCCCGTCATTACAGTAATTGGGCTGCAAACTGGTGTGCTCTTAGGTGGTGCAATTTTAACGGAAACAATCTTCAGTTGGCCGGGTATCGGCAGATATGTTTATGAAGCGATTAATTACCGGGATTACCCGGTAATCCAATCCGGGATATTAGTTATAGCATTCATTTTCGTTATAATTAATTTATTTGTTGATATTTTATACAAAAAACTTGACCCAAGGATTAAGTATTAGGGGGTGGTGTGAATGAAGCTAGATGAAAAAAACACAGAACAACTTGTACCGAATCCTGCAATGGATGGCCAGTCAATCGGTTATGATGAGATGGAAGCTGCCTCACCATGGAAAGATTCATTTCGTCAATTGCGGAAAAATAGATTAGCGGTTATCGGGCTTTCGGTCATTATATTTTTTATTTTGGTTGCGATATTTGCGCCCTTGTTCACATCATACACCTATAATGAACAAAATCTTGCAAACCGGTTACATCCGCCCTCTGGGGAATATTGGTTTGGTACCGATCATTTAGGGAGAGATATTTTCACAAGGCTTGTTTACGGGGCAAGGGTATCTTTGATGGTAGGCTTTATCGCTGTTACAGGTGCACTAGTGTTCGGGACATTTCTAGGTATTGTCGCTGGTTATTTCGGCCGCTGGGTTGATATGATCATTTCCCGAATTTTTGATATTTTACTAGCTTTCCCAAGCATCCTATTAGCAATCGCAATTGTTGCGATTCTAGGACCATCTTTGCAGAATGCTTTACTGGCAATTGCGATTATTAATGTACCGATCTTCGGCAGGCTTGTCAGATCCCGCGTAATCAGTCTCCGGGAAGAAGAGTATATTATGGCGGCGAAAGCTCAGGGGATGAAGCATGGCAGGATTCTATTTCAACATATCTTGCCGAATAGCGTAGCTCCAATTATCGTCCAGTCGACACTTGGTTTTGGTACGGCGATATTAGAAGCGGCAGCATTAGGTTTCCTTGGATTAGGCGCACAGCCGCCGACACCTGAGTGGGGGCAGATGCTTGCAGATTCCAGAGACTTCATCCAACTCGCACCATGGACTGTCATCGTCCCAGGAATCGCCATCGTCCTCGTCGTCCTGGGCTTCAACCTAATCGGCGACGGCCTCCGAGACGCTCTAGATCCAAAAATGAAAAATTAAGCAGTCTTCATTAATTCCTAATCTAAACCAACACTATCATTCAGCGTAAGTATTCGAAACTCACTTCTGGGGGTCCGCAGTCCAGACACCTCTCGCACCTGCTGAGCGGCTGGCAAGTCTCCTCGCGCTAACGCGCTGCGGGGTCTCGCCAGGCTTACCTCCGAACAGGAAGTTCTAATGCCGGCGTTGGTCACAGGACGTGACCGTTCTTAGCCGGCCTCCTGCAGGAGTCTCGAGGTGTCTGGACTGCTACCAGGAAAGGTCAAATTTAGATCACTGTTTATTATTCCGTAAATGCAATCTTTACACTGATGTAGTGATGGAATAATATCAATTTATCATAATCATCTTCACCAGTTCAGTTGCCCGAGGGACGGTGACTCCTACGGTAAAAGCACGTGTCCAGGCCTGAGCAGGAAGCGGTTCTCTTCCGAGGAGTCTGAGGCCGTGCCTAAGGATGCGCATCCGTCCCCCGGGCAACTGAACGGCGATTAGAGAGCAAACCATAAGAACGCGCAAAATACTTACGCTGTATGAATGTGTGAGATAAATGAAGGAGGGGTTATCAATCTTTGTGCAAAATGATTTATCATTATATAGTGGAATCAGGGATATTTTATGGAGAAGGGGTTGTCTGTTTTGAAGCAACACTTGGTCCAGCAGCAAACAATCCAGCATAAACTGAACCAGTCACTCATCCAGTCTATCCAAATGCTTCAGTTTACTTCAACTGAATTATATGAATATATTAATGAAATAGCAAAAGATAATCCGTTAATTGAAGAAGTTATCTATGACGCAGATGGACGCCAGCCGACTTATCAAGCATCTGATACGTTTTCCCTCGAAGCGATGAATTCGAGTGAGAAAACGCTATATGACCAGTTAAAGGAGCAATTACTGAATATCGATATCCCGAAAGAGTTTATTCCAATTGTTGAATTTGGGATCGATTCCCTGAATGAAAATGGCTATTTGGAAATAACGCTTGAAGATTGGGCCAGTGCTTGCAATACGACAACTTCAATAACGGAAGAGGCTTTACATATTATTCAGCAACTCGAACCACGAGGTATTGGTGCCAGACATCTCGGTGAATGTATTTATCTTCAGCTTTATGAGATGGATGGTTATCGTTCTTTTATGGAAGATTTGCTCATCCACCATTTAGACTGGATTGCCGATTTTAACTTTTCTGTGATAGAGGAAACGTATGGAATTACAAGGGAAGAATACAATGAATTAGTCAAGCTTATTCAAACTTGCGATCCTAAGCCTGGCAAACTGCTGGATACGACGCAGGTGGAATATATTGTTCCTGAAGCGAAGATATGGAAGGTTCAAGCGAAGTGGAAAATTACTTTCCATCATTGGACAGTTCCGAAGTTGGTGATCGATTCAACTTATAAGCAAATGGCGGACAAAGAAGTGGAAAAGTTTTTAAAGTCCAAACGAGAGCAGCTGCAATGGCTTGAAGGGGCGCTGAAGTATCGAACGGCTACGATCGAACTTGTCATACGTGAGATTGTAAAGAAGCAGATCGACTTTTTTGATTACGGTATCCTTCACTTGGGGTCGATGACATTAAATGATGTTGCTGACGAGCTTGAATTGCATCCTTCAACAATCAGCCGAGCGATTAACAACAAGTATGTCGAAACACCACACGGAATTTATCCGTTAAAGTTCCTTTTTCAATCTGGAATTGAACAGGAAGATGGGAAAAAAGCGACAATTGTTCTGAAACATTTGATCCATCAAATAATTGATGGGGAAGACAGAACCCGGCCGTTATCAGATGAGAAGATAAGGAATAAATTACAGGAAAAATATTCGGTCCAGCTTGCGAGAAGAACAGTGATGAAATATAGACAGGAATTAAATATCCCCGCTTCATTTAAACGAAGAAAGGAGTAATGAACAGGTGCATATTATATTTTACACAAAGGAAAACTGCTCATTATGTGATGAAGCAGAAGCATTACTATCTACTTTTGAAATCGACTATCCTCATACATTGGAAAAACGGGATATCCACGCAAAGGATGAATGGCTTGCGGAATACCAGCTTCAAATTCCAGTACTAGAAATTAACGGTGAACAAATGAATTGTGAAGAAATCAGCTACAATATAATGGAAGCTTTCCTTAAAAAACATTCGGAGAGAGATTAGGTTAAACTAATTTCTCTCTTTTTATGTTCCTTTTAGTTGTAAAAATAAATCACTATGATATAATCGTAAATGAAGAGGGACATAAATTGACTAGTATGGACATAAGTTGTCCAGTAGAAGGAGTAGCGGTATGAAAGCAATCGTTAATCTTCAGAAACAACTTGTACCAGATTTGCTTCACGTATTAGAAGAACGTTTCGCGATTCTGCAAAGTGTCAGTCTCTTCCATCCAATTGGAAGGCGGGCACTCAGTGAAAATGTGGGATTAACAGAACGTCAAGTCCGCAGTGAAGTTGACTTTCTCCAAGAACAAGGATTGCTTGAGATTACGAGTAAAGGGATGTATGTCACGAAGGAAGGCAAGCGTCTGCTAGAGGAACTGACAGAATTTATGAGTGAATTAAAAGGAATCCATGTTTTAAGAGAACGTTTAAAGGAAAAACTATCTCTAGACAAGGTAATCATTGTCCCGGGGAACAGTGATGAACAAGAATGGGTAAAACAGGAAATGGGTAAGGCGTGTATTTCCTATTTGAAATCCATTATTACTGCGAATAATACGATTGCTGTTACAGGTGGCAGTACGATTGCTGCAGTTGCTGATGTCATGACCCCTCTTAATAAAGAGGAAGATTATCTTTTTGTGCCTGCGCGAGGTGCGCTTGGCGAAAAAGTTGAGAATCAGGCGACGAGAATTGCTGAAGAGATGGCTAAGAAATCCCGCGGTAATTATAGCTTACTCTATGTCCCGGACCCACTAAGTGAAGCAGCGTATCTGAGTTTAATGGAAGAGCCGTCTATTCAGGCGATTGTGGATAAAATTCAACAAGCAGATATTGTCCTGCATGGTGTCGGAGATGCCCTTAAAATGGCGAATCGCCGTAAGACACCTCAAAGAGTTCTCGATAAACTAAAAGAGAATGAAGCAATTAGTGAAGCTTTTGGATATTATTTTGACCAAAAGGGTAATACTGTTTACAGGGTCCGTACTGTTGGACTTCATTTGCATGACTTAAAAGAAATTGGTCATGTCGTGACGATTGCAGGCGGAAAATCAAAGGCCAAAGCGATTGCGTCTTATTTTGAAGCAGGGAAAAGTGATCTTTTAATCACGGATGAAGCCTGCGCAGAAGCGATTTTAAAAGGCTAAATACCTTTTAAATATAAATTTATCAACAAAACATCTTTTATAAATTTAGGGAGGCAATAACATGACAGTAAAAGTTGGTATTAACGGATTTGGTAGAATCGGTCGTATTGCATTGCGTCATGCATTAGAACATGGTGAAAATATGGAAGTAGTAGCAGTTAATGACTTGACAGATGCAGATATGCTTGCACATCTTTTGAAATATGACTCTGTACACGGAGTATTGAAAGAAGATGTGAAAGCAGAAGGTTCAAGCCTCTTCATCGGTACGAAAGAAATTAAAGTACTATCTGAAAGAGACCCAGCGGATCTTCCTTGGGGCGAGCTTGGTGTAGATGTAGTAATCGAATCTACAGGCCGGTTCACTCAACGTGATCAAGCACAGAAACATATTGATGCTGGCGCGAAGAAGGTAATCATTTCTGCACCTGCATCAGATGAAGACTTAACAATTGTAATGGGTGTAAACGATGATCAATATGATCCAGCAAACCACCACGTTATCTCAAATGCTTCATGTACAACAAACTGTCTTGCACCATTTGCGAAAGTATTAAATGATACATTTGGTTTGAAACGTGGAATGATGACGACAATCCACGCTTACACGAACGACCAGCATACGCTTGACTCGCCGCACAAAGACTATCGTCGTGCACGTGCAGCAGCTGAGAATATTATCCCAACAACAACTGGTGCTGCTAAAGCAGTAGGTAAAGTATTACCTGAACTTAACGGTAAGTTGAACGGAATGGCAGTACGTGTTCCAACTCCAGATGGTTCATTAACAGACTTAGTTGCTGAATTGGATAAAAATGTAACGGCAGAAGAAGTAAACAATGCGTTCAAAGCAGCTGCGGAAGGTCCAATGAAAGGTGTTCTTTATTACACGGAAGATCCAATCGTTTCTTCTGACATTGTCGGTAACGCACACTCTTCTATCGTTGATGGTCTATCCACAATGGTTATGGAAGACAACATGGTAAAAGTTGTTTCATGGTATGACAACGAATATGCATATGCAGCTCGTTGTATCGACCTTGTAGAACTTCTTAACAGCAAAGGATTATAATTACAATCGGCTAATTGTAAATGCACAAAAAGCGGAGGAGGAAAAGTCATCCTCCTTCGCTTTTTTTCCTTTTAAAAAACAGGCTGGAAATCCAACGTACATATTAAAAATATTTAATATCCAATTATTCAACGAATTTCAATGAATCACAAGCGTTTCATTTACGCCTGGTATATAATGATGGATGAAAAGCAAAATATAAAGCAATGTAACAAAAATTTTGCAAAAACCATTTGGGAGGTTGATGATTTGAAGAAGAAGACAATGAAAGACTTCGATGTAAAAGGGAAGAGCGTACTATGCCGCGTTGACTTGAACGTTCCGATGCAGGACGGGAAGGTGACGGATGATACGAGAATCAAAGCAGTAATCCCGACAATTGAATATTTGACGGAGCAAGGTGCCAAAGTAATTTTGGTAAGTCATTTAGGCCGACCAAAAGGGGAAGTAGTAGAAGAATTAAGATTAGATCCTGTTGCAGAACATTTAAGCAACCTGCTTGGTAAAGAAGTATTAAAAGCAGATAAAGTATTTGGAAAAGAAGTGGAAAATGCCGTTTCCGAAATGCAAGAAGGGGGTATTCTTCTTCTTGAGAATGTTCGTTTTGAAGCAGGTGAAGAGAAAAACGATCCAGCACTAGCCGAAGAATTCACGAAGTTCGCGGATCTCTTTGTGAATGATGCTTTCGGAACCTCTCACAGAGCACATGCTTCAACAGTAGGTGTTGCAGAGAAGCTGCCAGCAGCTGCGGGATTCTTAATGGAAAAAGAAATTGAAATACTT
Organism: Oceanobacillus alkalisoli; assembly: GCF_021556485.1. Lineage (GTDB taxonomy): Bacteria > Bacillota > Bacilli > Bacillales > Amphibacillaceae > Oceanobacillus > Oceanobacillus alkalisoli. Next base: position 271,821 of record NZ_JAKGBW010000002.1, read on the forward strand.
GGTAATGCACTGGAAAACCCGAAACGTCCGTTCACAGCAATTATTGGTGGAGCAAAAGTTAAGGATAAGATTAATGTAATCGATAATCTGCTCGACAAAGTAGACAACCTGATTATCGGTGGCGGACTGGCTTATACATTCGTTAAAGCTCAAGGTCATGAGGTTGGAAAATCGCTTCTTGAAGAAGATAAAATTGACCTGGCCAATGAATTTATAGCAAAAGCCAAAGAGAAGAATGTCAACTTTCTTATGCCGGTTGATATTGTAGTCGCTGATGACTTCTCAGATACAGCAGATACAAAAATTGTACCTGTAAATGAAATTCCAGCGGATTGGGAAGGGCTTGATATTGGATCGGAAACCCGGGAAATCTACCGCAAAACGATTCAAGAGTCTGCGTTGGTTTTATGGAATGGACCGATGGGTGTCTTTGAAATGAATTCTTTTGCTGGCGGGACGAGGGAAGTTGCCAAGGCCCTTGCTGAAACAGAAGGATTCTCGATTATCGGTGGTGGAGACTCGGCTGCAGCAGTTGAGCAATTTGGTTTCGCTGGACAGATGGATCATGTGTCAACTGGTGGAGGAGCATCTCTTGAATTTATGGAAGGGAAAGTTCTGCCAGGTATCGCAGCATTAGATGAAAAATAAGTAGGGAGTGTGAAACTATGCGTAAAAATGTAATTGCAGGAAATTGGAAAATGAACAAAACAGCTAGTGAAACAAAGGAATTTGTCGAGGCAATCCGGGAAAAGGTTCCGGCAAATGACAAGGCTGAAGCTATCATTTGTGCGCCGTTTCCTTATTTGCCAGCATTAGTAGAAGCAACGAATGGTACAGAAATTAAAGTATCTGCCCAAAATATGCATTTTGAAGATAGCGGTGCGTTCACTGGAGAAGTAAGCCCGGTCATGCTGAAAGATATCGGTGTAACCCATGTTGTCTTGGGACACTCCGAACGCAGAGAACTATTTGCAGAAACGGATGAAACAGTTAATAAGAAAACGAAAGCGGCTCATGCGCACGGATTAACACCAATCGTTTGTGTTGGGGAGAGCCTTGAGCAAAGAGAAGCGAATGAAACGGTAGAACTTGTTCAGAGCCAAGTTACAGCAGCATTGAAAGATTTATCAGCTGAACAAATAGCGGAGACGATCATTGCTTATGAGCCTATTTGGGCAATCGGTACAGGCAAGACTGCATCAAGTGAAGATGCGAATGAAGTATGCCGTGAAATTCGTAATGTCATTAAAGAACTTACATCAGAAGAAACAGCGGATAACGTAATTATCCAGTACGGCGGCAGTGTGAAGCCGGCAACGATTGATGAATTATTAAGCCAGTCCGATGTAGACGGTGCGTTAGTTGGCGGTGCGAGCCTAGAAGCGGATTCTTTCTTATCCCTTGTGGAGGCAGGTATGAATGAATAAAGATAAATTAGCAGCTCTAATCATTCTGGATGGCTTTGCTATACGGGATGAAGTAAAAGGAAATGCGGTAAAACTAGCAAAAACTCCAAACTTTGATCGATATTGGAATGAATATCCCCACAATCAATTGACTGCAAGCGGAGAAGCAGTCGGACTGCCAGAAGGCCAAATGGGGAACTCGGAAGTCGGACACTTGAATATCGGTGCTGGGCGTATTGTTTATCAAAGCCTGACCCGGGTGAATCTGGCAATTCGCGAAGGCGACTTCTTCCAGATTGAAGCTTTCCTTCAGACGATTCATAAAGCGAAGACCGATCAAAAAGCACTCCATCTATTCGGATTGTTGTCAGCTGGAGGCGTTCATAGTCATATTAGCCATTTATTCGCCCTTTTGGAACTTGCCAAAGCGAATGATTTGGAAAATGTCTATGTACATGCTTTCTTGGATGGACGAGATGTAGGTCCGAAAACAGCTGCTGAATATATTCGTCAAACGGAAGAGAAAATGCAGGAGTTGGGTGTCGGGAAGTTTGCAACAGTTTCCGGCCGTTATTATTCGATGGACCGGGATCATCGCTGGGACCGCGTGAAGAAAACGTACGACGCAATGGTACACGGGAAAGGCCCGACTTATCAGCATCCGCTCGATGTCGTCTGTGAGTCCTATGAGCATGGAGTATTTGACGAATTCGTCGAGCCATCCGTCATCATGGATGAAAATGAAGACCCAGTTGGTTTAATTGAAGATAATGATTCAATCATTTTCTTCAACTTCCGTCCAGACCGGGCGATTCAAATCACGAAAACATTTACGGACGCAGATTTCCGTGACTTTGAACGTGGTGAAAATGTTCCTCAGGATATTGATTTCGTCACATTTACGAATTATAGTAATGATATAAATAGTGCAGTTGCATTTGGTCCAACTGATTTGAAGAATACGGTCGGAGAAGTCCTATCCGATAATGGATTGAACCAACTCCGAATTGCCGAAACAGAAAAATATCCGCACGTCACGTACTTTATGAGTGGGGGACGTCACGAAGAATTCCCTGGTGAAAAACGAATATTGATTGATTCACCAAAAGTAGCTACCTACGATTTGCAACCAGAAATGAGTGCCTATGAAGTAACGGACGCGTTACTGCAGGAACTTGAAGAAGGTAACCAGCAAGCAATTATCTTGAACTTCGCCAACCCGGATATGGTCGGGCATTCCGGAATGCTAGAGCCGACCATTCAAGCAATTGAAGCAGTGGACGAATGTTTAGGTAAGATTGTTGATAAAATTCTCGAGCTTGGTGGTAAAGCGATTATTACAGCTGACCATGGTAACTCCGATGAGGTCATGACGCTTGATGGAGACCCAATGACAGCACATACGACAAATCCGGTTCCGGTCATCGTGACCGAGCAGGATGCGGAATTACGAGATGGTGGAATTTTAGCTGATTTAGCACCAACCTTGCTTGATTTATTGGATGTGTCTAAACCAGAAGAAATGACCGGTAATTCCTTATTGAAAAAGTAATTATAAAAAACACTAGATAAAAGGAGAGAATTACAGATGCCATACATTACAGATGTTTATGCAAGAGAAGTACTAGACTCCCGTGGTAATCCGACGGTTGAGGTTGAAATTACGACAGAATCAGGTGGATTCGGTTCCGCACTTGTTCCAAGCGGGGCATCAACTGGTGAATATGAAGCAGTAGAATTACGTGACGGTGACAAGAGCCGTTATTTAGGTAAAGGTGTCGAGAAAGCAGTAAATAACGTTAATGAAGTTATTGCTCCAGAACTGATCGGTCTTGACGTTACAAGACAAAACATTATTGATGCATTATTGATTGAATTGGATGGAACAGAAAACAAAGGAAAACTTGGTGCGAATGCAATCCTTGGCGTATCCATGGCAGCAGCTCATGCAGCATCCAGCTACCTTGATATCCCACTATACAATTACCTTGGCGGATTCAATGCTAATGTACTGCCAACACCAATGATGAACATTCTAAACGGTGGAGAGCATGCAGATAACAACGTAGACATTCAAGAATTTATGATTATGCCTGTTGCAGCTCCAACATTCAAAGAAGCATTACGTGTCGGTGCAGAAATTTTCCATTCCTTGAAGAAAGTTCTAGCTGACAAAGGCTTGAACACAGCAGTTGGAGATGAAGGTGGATTCGCTCCTAACCTTGGTTCGAACGAAGAAGCACTGCAGACAATCATCGAAGCGATTGAAGCTGCTGGTTACAAGCCAGGAGAAGAAGTACAGCTTGCAATGGACGTTGCAGCATCTGAAATGTTTGAAGAAGGAAAATACAACCTGAAAGGTGAAGGTGTCGTCCGTACGTCTGAAGAAATGGTTGAATGGTATGAGCAAATGGTTGACAAATACCCGATTGTTTCCATTGAAGACGGTTTTGACGAAGATGACTGGAATGGCTTTAAGCTATTAACGGACCGTATCGGTGACCGTGTCCAGCTTGTTGGTGACGACTTATTCGTTACAAATACATCCAAGCTTGCTGAAGGAATTGAGAAAGGCATTGCCAACTCAATTCTAATTAAAGTGAACCAAATCGGTACACTAACTGAAACATTTGAAGCAATTGAAATGGCAAAACGCGCTGGGTATACAGCAGTAATCTCCCACCGTTCTGGTGAAACAGAAGACGCAACAATTGCTGATATTGCAGTTGCAACAAACGCTGGTCAAATCAAGACAGGTGCACCATCCCGTACCGACCGTGTTGCGAAGTACAACCAGTTACTGCGTATCGAAGACGAACTTGCAGGTATTGCTGAATATGCAGGCAGAAACGCTTTCTATAACTTGAAAAAGTAAATAAGATATGTGAAAAATATCCTGGACTTGTTCTGAGTCTAGGATATTTTTGTCTTCTGCTATGTTTTAGCGCTATAATAAGTAATATCGGAAAGGGGAATCGGAATGAATCTCTTACGTACAATTAAAGAACGACGCTCTACCTTAAGCTTTAAGAGTGAAAAAATTGAACTCTCCACGTTGAAGGAAATTTTTACATATGGTTCCTACGCACCGACACATTACATGACGGAAGCATGGAGAATGAAATTATATCAAGGAGAGGGGAAAGAACATCTCATCCAAGCAATTATTGAAAGTTATCAGCGTTCAGGCATGCTTCCAACCGGCAATTCTGAGAAGACACTGCGTTCGAGGGCATCGATTGCTGATTTTCTGCTTACCATCCCGCATCACGCTTTAATTTATTACGAAATCCCGGGTGACCCAATTCGCAATGAAGAAGACTATTCATCGATTGCGGCGTTTATTCAAAACTCTCAACTTGCTGCCTGGGAGTATGGTATCGGTATGCTCTGGACGATTACACCTTATATGCATGATGAACAGTTTATAGAGAAAATAGGACTGGAACGTGATAAACATAAAGTAGTGGCCGTACTGCAAATTGGCTATCCGGATAAAACAACGAGGGATAAAGGAAGAACTTCTGTTGAGAAGTGGATGGAGGTGATTGAATAGGGGCATAAAACAGAAATGCTATAATTCACGATCAGTCTATAAAAGTGGACCATTATCGACTGGTCCACCTTTAGGCTTCATTTCTATAATTGTTTCATCATCCAACGCTCTAAAAAGTCGAACACTTCTTCTTTGTTCGTTTCCTGATGTAATTCATGCCTTGCCTCTGGAAAGAGGGAGACGAGCACATTGTCTAATCCAAGTTCTGTGTAGCTTTCAGCAGCTCGAAAGACACCTTTACTGTAATTACCTACCGGATCAGCATCACCGCTTACAAAGAGCATCGGAAGGTCTTTTCGAATCTCTTTGTTGCGCTTCGCATCTTGCATAAGAAGAATACCTGTTAATAAATCAACGAAAAACCCGGCAGTTGGCACATAGCCAGAAAGTGGATCAGCAATATAATCTTTTACGACTTGCTCATCCCTTGATAGCCAGTCAAAGCTCGTCAGTCTTTGGGCGATTTTGTTATTGTAATGCCCGAATACGAGATTATTCATAAAGGTGGATTCTTTCTTGGGGGCCTGAAGAGACGCAATTTCTAAACCCAGCTTACTGCTGCGCTCTGGGAAAAATCCAGTACCCGATAAAATGACACCAGTGATCTCATCTGAATACTTCTGAATAAAGTTTCTCGTTATAAAGGAACCCATACTATGACCGTAAATGAAAACCGGTAAAGCGGGATGTTTCTTTTTCACATGGTTTACAAGTAGATACAGATCTTGCACCAAGGAGTCGAATCCGTTTGTTTCAGCGATGAATCCGAGCTGTCCTTGTTTCTCTCCTGTTTTTCCATGCCCGCGGTGGTCATCCCCGTAGACAATAAATCCTTGGGTGTTGAAATAGGCTGCAAGCTGATTATAGCGGCGGATATGCTCCGTCATCCCGTGGGAAATGAGCATAACAGCCTTTGTATCGCTCATTTCCTTTCCCCAACATTGAACATATAATTCACAATCATCTTCCGCAATTAGCCAAAATCCATCATTCATCTTAAACTCATCCTTTCGAGTCTATTATACTGGCTATTGTTAAAAAGAAAAACAATAAAACTAAAGTATTATCTTGCTATGTAAAATGTACTTGTGATAAAGTATATAATAGCAATTGTTGTCACGGGAGGTGTCATTGTATCATGCAAATGGCAGTTAATATTTTATTGGTAATCGATGCACTTATTATGATCGTTCTTATTCTTCTGCAATCCGGGAAAAGCGCAGGGCTGTCCGGAGCTATATCAGGTGGTGCTGAGCAATTATTTGGAAAACAAAAAGCAAGAGGGATCGATTTGTTCTTACACCGGGGTACCGTTGTAACGGGAATCCTATTCTTTCTCTTAGCTTTCTTAAGTGCATATGTTATATAATAATGGTAATTGCCCTTATCACGAATGTGGTAAGGGTTTTTTTAAGAGTAGAATTTTTAAAGGAGTAGATATACATGAAAATTAAACAGCCACAACCATTTACATTCGAAGCAGGACCGAGGGCTGTTCTATTATTACACGGTTTTACAGGTCATACGGCGGATGTAAGAATGCTCGCGCGGTTCCTGGAAAAGAAAGGCTACACATCCCATGCTCCAATTTACCGGGGACACGGCGTTCCACCAGAAGAATTGATTGAAACAAACCCAGATCAGTGGTGGGAAGATGTTAATAAAGCATTAAACCATTTAAAAGAACTAGGATATGAAGAGATTGCAGTTGCCGGTCTGTCACTTGGCGGAGTACTCGGATTAAAACTAGCCTATTCCACTCAGCTGAAAGGAATCATTTCCATGTGTGCTCCGATGTATTTTGATAATGAGACACAATTAACACAAGGATTTGAACTCTTTGCTAAAGAATATAAACAACTCGAAAAGAAAGACCCTGAAACGATCGAACGAGAAGTTACAGCTGTCATGGAGGGCTCTGATGAAGTTTTCTCCTTACTGAAGGAAACAATTGATGAAGTACGCGGAAATATTGATACAATTTACACGCCGACATTTGTTGTCCAAGCGAGGAATGATGCGATGATTAATACGGAAAGTGCAACCTATATTTACGAGAATGTAGAAGCCGACTTAAAAGAAATTAAGTGGTATGAAGAGTCTGGCCACGTCATCACATTGGATAAGCAAAAAGATGAGTTACATGAAGATATTTACGCATTCCTGGAGAAGCTCGACTGGAATGTATGATTAAAAAAATTCGGAGCGGTAATAAATATAATGAAAGTAGGTGAGATGAATGAAAGAAAGATTGCTTACATTCTTCAATGAAACGGAAACCCGGCCATTAAGTGTCGATGAAATGGAAGAGAAGCTGGGCATTGAAGATGCAGAAGAATTTAAGGAACTAGTCAAGACGTTGAACGCTCTTGAAGATTCAGGTGAACTTGTTCGCACGAGAAAAAATCGGTACGGCTTACCTGAGAAGATGAATCTTATTTTAGGCCGGATCCAGATGCATAATAAAGGGTTTGCCTTCCTTCTCCCAGAAGAAGAAGGATTAGAGGACATCTATATTAACCCATCAGATCTCAATTCTGCGATGAACGGAGATAAAGTACTTGTAAGACGAGAAAAACAATCCTATTCAGGCGACCGGGCGGAAGGTGTCGTTCTCCGAATATTGGAGCGGGCCATCACCCAGGTTGTCGGCACATATGATGATAACAAAAACTTTGGTTTCCTCATTCCGGATGATAAACGGATACCGCATGATATCTTCATTCCAAAAGGCAAAGCGAATGGAGCAATTGATGGTCATAAAGTAATCGCCCATATTACGAAATATCCAGAGGCTTGGAGCAGTGCAGAAGCTGAAATCACCGAGATTCTTGGTCATAAAAATGACCCAGGTATTGATATTATTTCCATTATTTATAAGCATGGAATAACAGTTGACTTTCCCGAAGAAGTTTTGCAACAAGCTGCGGAAACCCGTGATACAATTTCCCCAGAGGAACTGGAAGGAAGAGCCGATCGCAGAAATGAACAAATCGTGACAATTGACGGGGCAGATGCAAAAGATCTGGATGATGCGATTTCAGTTAAAAAGTTAGACAATGGAAATTATCAGCTTGGCGTTTACATTGCAGATGTCAGTTATTATATTGAAAAAGATTCTCCAATGGATAAGGAAGCATATGAAAGAGGGACAAGTGTCTATTTAGTAGACCGAGTTATCCCTATGATTCCGCACCGGCTTTCCAATGGAATCTGTTCATTGAATCCGCAAGTCGACCGGTTGACAATCGGCTGTGAAATGGAAATTACGATGAGCGGTGAAGTTGTAAAACATGAATTTTTCCCTGCTGTAATTAACTCGACAGAGCGAATGACTTACACCGATGTGAATAAAATTCTTGTTGATGAAGACGCGGAATTACGGGAAAAATATGCGGAGCTCGTTCCGATGTTTGAACGGATGGAGAAGCTTGCGGAGATTTTACGTGGCAAAAGAAAAGGCCGCGGTGCAATTGACTTTGATTTCAAAGAAGCGCAAGTGCTTGTCGATGAGGAAGGGAAGGCACAAGATGTCGTGCTCCGTGAACGTTCGGTAGGAGAGCGGCTAATTGAAGAGTTCATGCTTGCTGCAAACGAAACGGTAGCAGAACATTTCCACTGGTTAGATCTACCGTTTATTCATCGGATTCATGAAGAACCGGATGAAGGAAAGCTTGAGAGTTTCTTTGAGTTCCTTGCAGGTCTTGGTGTTTCTGTGAAAGGAACCGCTAATGAAATCCACCCGCAAGCATTACAAAAAGTGCTTGACAAAATTAAAGATGAACCAGAAGAAATGATTGTGTCCAAACTGATGCTGCGTTCGATGAAGCAGGCGAAGTACGCTCCGGAAAGTGTTGGTCACTTCGGACTTGCTACAGAGTTTTATACGCATTTCACGTCACCAATTCGCCGGTATCCCGATTTGATTGTTCACCGTCTTATCCGTACGTATCTATTTGAGAAGAGGATGGATAAAAAGACAATTTCCCACTGGAGGGAAGCACTTCCCGAGATTGCAAGGCATACGTCTGAAATGGAAAGAAGAGCAGTTGATACGGAGCGGGAAACGGATGATTTGAAAAAAGCGGAGTATATGGAAGATAAGGTTGGTGAAGAATTTACCGGAGTAATCAGCTCGGTAACCAACTTTGGATTGTTTATTGAACTGGAAAACACAGTGGAAGGGCTCGTTCATGTCAGCTATTTGACAGATGATTATTACCATTACAATGACCGGGCGCACGCTTTAATTGGCGAGCATACAGCGAAAGTTTATCGTGTGGGTGATGAAGTGAAAGTAAGAGTTGCCCAAGTGAATTTGGATGAACGAGCGGTAGACTTCGAGCTCCTGGAAGCTAAAACAAAGAAACGGCGCAATGAAGGGAACAAGCAAGCGATACCAGCTAAAAGAAAGAATAAAGCAAACGGAAATCCAAAAGGGAAAAAGAAGAAACGAAAGAAAAAAAGCTAGAAAACAGTGGGGAAAGGCTCCACTGTTTTTCATTTAAGCAAATTTCCAATAGAAGTTGGATGAGGGAAAAACCTTTGTTGACTCCTAAGTTATTCTTGATTTATAATATTTATATGTCAAAATTTATAGATCGGGTATATATATAGAATAGACTGCATGTTGGAGGTGGTGTATTGGATAATGTAACCCTTGCATTAATGTTTACTCTTTTTGCAGGGCTTGCTACCGGTGTTGGGAGCTTGCTTGCATTCTTTGCTAAGACAACAAATACGAAATTCCTTTCTTTTGCACTCGGTTTATCAGCCGGTGTTATGATTTATGTTTCAATGATTGAAATCTTTTTTAAAGCGAAAGATGCACTTATATCTTCATTAGGGTATACAGAAGGTTATTGGGTGACAGTCCTTGCTTTCTTTAGCGGTATGTTATTAATAGGTGTTATTGATAAGATCATACCATCGTATTCCAATCCTCATGAAATTAAAAAAGTCGAGGATATGGAGAAACCGGGAAAAGCAATTCAAGATCCCGAATTAATGAAGATGGGAGTATTTACAGCAATAGCAATTGCCATTCATAACTTTCCAGAAGGGATTGCAACGTTCATTTCTACGTTACAAGACCCTTCTGTCGGCTTTGCAATAGCAGTTGCGGTGGCGATTCATAATATTCCTGAGGGGATTGCGGTGTCTGTACCGATCTACTATGCGACAGGCAATCGAAAAAAAGCATTTATGCTTTCATTTCTTTCTGGTCTGGCGGAACCGGTTGGAGCGGTCCTTGCCTTTCTAATTTTAATGCCATTTTTAAATGAATTTGTCTTTGGTGTTACCTTTGCCATGGTTGCTGGTATTATGGTATTTATTTCACTCGATGAACTGCTGCCGGCTGCGAAGCGTTATGACCAGACGCATTTATCAATTTATGGCGTGATTGCTGGAATGGCAATAATGGCGATTAGCCTGATATATTTACAATAAACAGGATATTCATTGGAATAAATATGATAATTTGATAAAATGAAGTTCTATGGAAGTGATTGGGAGGTGTTCCAATGCCAAAAGGAGCAGGAAAAACAATTGCAGTAAACAGGAAAGCGCGCCATGATTTTTTCATTGAAGAAACATATGAAGCAGGGGTTGTTCTTCAAGGAACGGAAATTAAATCTCTCCGACTTGGTCGCGTGAGCATTAAAGATGCACACGCAAGGATTATCAATGGTGAAGTATTTCTTGTGAATCTGCATATAGCGGAATATGAACAAGGAAATCGGTATAACCATGATCCGACTCGTTCCCGTAAGCTTCTCTTACATCGCAATCAGATTGATAAATTAATTGGTCTCACGCAGCAAGAAGGATACACACTTGTTCCACTTAAAATTTATATAAAAAATGGATATGCCAAAGTGTTGATCGGTCTTGGTAAAGGGAAGAAAAGGTTCGATAAACGGGAAGACCTGAAACGGAAACAAATGAAACGGGATGCGGACCGTGCGTTAAAAGAATACAATCAGTAAACGGTGTGCGCAGTCAGCGCCCCTTTTCATTTTTGTGAGGTTGTGTTATAATAAATACAGAGCTCAGGGCTCCCTCCCGAGTGTTCTCATTATATGGGGACGTTACGGATTCGACAGGGGTAGGTTGAGCTCAGGTTGCGCGTCGAGGTTACGGCTCGTAAAACGTAAACGCCTATAACTGGCAAAAACGAAAATTACTCTTTAGCTGCTGCATAAGCAGTCCTAAAGGATCCTTCCTACAATCGCCTGTGTTGTAGATAGAAGGGTCTCAAACTCAAGCAGGCTGGACTGACTTCCACCGTCTGAGGATCGTCAGTCGAGATGAATCAGACTAGCTATCACAAAGCCTGTTGGTAGGCCGAGTGCATAGTGAAATACGAATATACCAACTACACGTGTAGAAGCCTGAGTGGCAATATCTCTGGACGTGGGTTCGATTAGTAAATAGTCGCCTTTTGTAGCAATACAAAAGTGAAAACTCGGCTTTATCGGTGAAACCTAAGTTGTCTATAATTTTGATTTCAAAAATGAGGATAAAAAAAGACCGAGCAGTTCGAGGCGGCGTAGCTTTGAGTAGCGGAACGTATACAGTTCATACGTGAGCAACGGAAAAGCAAGCCAACGAAGAAATGCGAAGGTTATTTTTACCGGAGTTTTTATTAGGCAATAGGGCAATACCGAGTGGTATGTGGAGCAATCCAACAGCCATGTATCGACTTATAGGCTGCCAACTTGGTAGTACTAGGATACGAAATCCTGCCATCCTGTGACAAATATATATTTCGTATAATACGCCGAGGGTCCTTAAATAAAAAGGACCAAGATATAGTCAGTGCCGTGACGAAAGCATGGAAGGACATGTCCCACCGTCTCCACCAATACATATGTTGGTGGTTTTTTTATGTTTTGTGACGTAAAGCATAAAATTTCCGTTTGGAAACTTTATGCTTTATTTGATTTCAGGAAATTTTATGCTTGATTTGGTATGATGTAAAATTTCGGTAAAAAAGAAGAAAAAATGAATCATACAATGAATGCAAAAATTATTAGATATATGAAATATGATTTCTATGGACTCAGACAAATTGTTAATGTTATCTTAGTTCTAAAGGATAACAAATTTTATAATAAAGAGAATGAATTCAAACATTGGAAATATATCTTAATTGAAAATGAAGTATATTGGGAGAAATATCAGAGACTTTTTCCTAAAGAACTGCGAATAAATGATAATAATCTACCAACTGAAGAATGATGGAATTGGAATAACTATCATATCCATCCGGAATTAATGTCTAATCTAGATTCGAAAGCTAAAGTTACTTTTATTCCTGGTGCGGGCAGAACTAAGGTTTCATTTCATTTTTGAGGACACTTTTAAATATGAAACCGGTAATAGAACCCGAATATTTCGATGTTTGTCCGTTTTGCTCATCCATCCTGAAATCGATGCAATGATGCCATACGAATTAAGTGAGCCTTTTTATAACCGGTTGCAAGCTGATAAAACTTGCTAATTTTAGAAGGCACCGTTCATTTACTAATCAAACAATCGGGTGTGGAACAGATGAAAACATGCCTTTCAAAATTTTTATTTGAAATTGAAAAGACTTTGGGCTTATTAAACACCAACTTGTACATCAATCAGTTTAGAGATTTATAATCATTTGAAAAAGAAGTTTTTAATTTGAGGGGGATAATAATGTACGACACAATTGTTATAGGTGCTGGCCAAGCGGGTCTTGCAACGGGATACTATCTGAAACAGACTAAGCAAAGTTTCATTCTTTTAGATAAATGCAGCGAGGTAGGAGAAAGCTGGAAGGAAAGATATGACTCTCTAGTTTTATTTACCCCTCGAATTTATAGTTCTTTACCTGGTATGGTTCTTGAGGGAGAGGAACAAGGCTTTCCTGTTAAAGATGAAATTGCTTCTTATCTAAAAAAATATGTAAATAAATTTAAAATCCCTATACAATTCAATACAACAGTTGTAAGTGTTACAAAAGTGAATGATTATTTTTTAATAGAAACAAATAAACAAGAATACCAGTCAAAAAATGTTGTGATTGCAACGGGTTCTTTTCAAACACCAAGCATTCCCTCATTCTCTCAGGGGTTATCGGATAATATCCTACAACTTCACTCATCACAATATAAGAATCCTGAACAGTTGATAAAAGGCAATGTACTTGTAATTGGCGGTGGAAATAGTGGTGCTCAAATAGCTGTCGAAGTATCAGAAGAAAGAGATACATACTTGGCTTGTAGTGGTAAACTAAAATTTTTGCCTATGACGGTTGGAAGTAAAAGTATCTTTTGGTGGTTTGATAAATTAGGAATTTTAAAGGCAAATGAGAAATCGCTGTTTGGAAAATTGCTTCAACAAAGAGGAGATCCTATTTTTGGTCATGAGTTAAAAAAAGCAATACATAATAACAAAGTGATTACTAGAGAAAGAGTTACTGGAGCCAATGAAAGTCAAGTAATATTTAAGGATACATCAACTCTAGAGGCTAACAATATCATATGGGCGACGGGTTTTAAAATGGACTTTCCCTGGTTAAAGATAGATGGGGTGTTCAATAGAGAAGGCAAAGTAATACATGAACGAGGTGTATCCAATATTCAGGGACTATCATTTATTGGTTTACCCTGGCAGTACCGCCGTGGTTCAGCCTTACTTCAGGGGGTAGGCTATGACGCGGAATTCATCGTCAGTCAAATATAGCGTATACCGGAGATGGCGGAAAATTATTTTAGCTTTCTGTAAATGATTAGCTATCAATATAATTCGTCTGATTTGTTCAAAGTCGCTTAATGAGGAATTCTACAAATACATTAAAAAAACTTTGCCGTATAATCAAACAATCCTTTGATTATTTGTTTGAATATAAGGAGGGCCACGATGGCTAAAGATACATGTGAAGTTACCTGTATTAACGAAGAAAAGGTAACAAGGGATAGATTGGCTAACCCTTTGGATTGCGATTCTTTCAGATATGGGAGCAACTATTTTGGTAGCGTTGAATAGTTTGCGACTGATGAGTGTAAAAGAATAGTACGCTTGTTTCAATAGTTAAGACCATATTCTAACTATTAGGAACTTACTTAGAAGTAAGTGGAAAATCAGAAATTAAAGCATACTAACTAGGGTAATATTTAAAAAGGTGATCATTGAAATCGGTCGCCTTTTTAAAATGGACAAAATCGACTGTTGATTGTGATGTTTATATAGGTAACTCATTTAAAACTTTGCGTTTATCCTCAAGATAATAATATTACTATTAGTCAAGTAAAGATTAAATACATCGCCACTTTCCAAAGATAGAAGCTTGATAAATTCTTGAGGTATCTTCACCGATCCTCTATCGTTTAAAATCATGTTATTTTCCAGCGTATCTTTGTACAGTTTTTGTATAATTAAATCTTTAGATTTTAAGCTAATTGTAACTTCATCACCACTTGTTAAATTTAATGATTCTCGAATTAATTTAGGTATAGTAATTGTATATCCATTCGATAAAGTACAAGTTCCTCTCAGAGAATAGTTTTTTCTCATCACTGATCCTCCATAAGTAAATCATTATATTTGTATTCCTTGTCTATCTTTAACAAATTTATTTCCATTGTAAAACGAAATTGTGGAGAATTTATGAAGTTGTAAGATCTTATAAAAGGCTTCTAAGGTTCAATCAAAAAGATTATAGAATTTCAGTTACCTTCTAGCTTTAAAGTAAATTTGACACTTTTGTTACTGTTTTACTTGTCAGCCAAATCTCGACACATTCTACATAAATTTTTCCTATAATAACGACAAAATATAAAAATAAGTAGTAGGTGAAATTATTGGGAGAAGTAACGTTATTTCTAGCGTTTGGGGCTGGATTACTTTCTTTCATATCCCCTTGTTCGCTACCTCTTTATCCTGCATTTCTTTCCTATATTACAGGAATGACAGTAGACGAATTAAAAAACGAGCGAGGAATATTGAGAAAGAAAGCTTTAATACATACCGTTCTTTTTTTATTGGGTTTTTCAATTATCTTTTTAGCGATTGGGTTATCCACCTCTTTTATAGGTGAATTCTTTCTAGCCTATCAGGATTTGTTAAGACAGCTTGGCGCAATTATATTGGTGTTCTTCGGCTTAGTTCTCACAGGTGTTTTTAAATTTAACTTTTTGCTGAAGGATAGAAAAGTTCAATTTCGAAAAAGACCTGCTGGGTATCTAGGTTCGGTTTTAATTGGATTAGGTTTTGCTGCTGGTTGGACTCCCTGTACTGGGCCAATTCTTGCAGGGGTGATCGCAATGGGAGTGGCAAATCCTGGGATGGGTCTACTATATATGTCATTTTATATCTTGGGCTTTTCCATTCCGTTTTTGGTTATGACATTGTTCCTTGATAGGATGACTTTTATTAAGAAGTATGCAAACCGATTCATGGTAATTGGTGGAGTTTTAATGATTGTCATGGGTATTGTTTTATATCTTGACTGGATGACCGTGATTATTGAATTATTAATTCCTGTGTTTGGTGGATTTACTGGGTTTTAGGTGTCAATTTTTTTCTGGAAATGGAGAGGTGTAATACGTGAGTTTAGAACAAAAAAAACAGAAGAAAAGAAATAAAAAAAGAAATCGTTTGATCTACAGAACAGCTGTTTTGCTAGTACTGTTGGGGGCAATTATATTCGCAATTGTTACAAACTTACAAGCGGATAATACGGTTTATAGGGTAGGAGATCAGGCTCCTGATTTCCAGTTACCGCAGATTAATAAAAATAATGAATCCGAAACGATACAGCTAAGTGACTTGAGAGGAAAGGGAGTTATGCTTAACTTCTGGGCTACTTGGTGTAAACCATGTGAAAGGGAGATGCCGTATATGCAAGAATTATATCCCGTGTATAAAGAGAGAGGTATAGAAATAGTTGCAGTTAGTCTGGATAGTACGGAATTAGTTGTGGATCGTTTTATAGATAAATATGATTTGACATTTCCAACACCTCACGACAAATCGGGAGAGGTGAGAGATTTATATAAAGTTGGACCTATTCCAAGCACGTTTTTTATAAGCCCTGAGGGTGAGATTGTGGAGTATGTGAGTGGGGAATTGTCACTCGAAAGACTTGAAGGATATTTGCGGGATATTTTGCCGCAGAAATGAAATAGAATTTGTCTGATCGTGAGGTAATGGTATGAATAAAATTAAATGTGAATGTGGTCATATTAATCCGGAGGGTACAGTCCTTTGTGAGGCGTGCGGGAAACCGATTGAGGGTAATCAGCACATCGATGGAAATGATAAGAAACTATTATTGAATATGCGATATGAAGGATCTGCGCGACGTTCGCAAACCTACCGGAAATCATTTGTGGACAAAGTTTGGAGCTTTTTCTCTTCTGTTAAGGTAGGAGTTTGGCTTATCGTATTAGCGCTTGTTGCTTCCATGATTGGTACACTTTTCCCACAACAGCAATTTATACCCCCGAACGCTGAATCAAGGGATCCGGCAGTTTATTATGAAGCCCAATTTGGTATGGTCGGGAAAATTTACTATCAACTTGGATTTCATGAAATGTATAGCTCCTGGTGGTATTTAATCTTATTAGGCTTAATCGGTGTTTCCTTGGTTATTTGTAGTCTTGATCGCTTTGTCCCATTATATAAGGCGTTAAAAATTCAAAAGCCTAGAAGACATGAAACATTTCTTAACAGACAGCGCTTCTTCAGTGAAACAGAAGAAGTATCCAAAGCGGATATTGGACAAGTAAAAGAGAAATTAAGAAAACAACGCTATAAAGTTACAGAGCAAAACGGTCATATTCTTGCTGAAAAAGGAAGATTTTCCAGATGGGGTCCATACGTTAACCATATTGGTCTGATTATTATCCTCTTAGCAGCGATTTTGCGATCAACACCAATTATGTTTACCGATGAATATGTATGGGTTAGAGATGGGGAAACAACCGTCATTCCTGGTACAAAAGGAGATTATTATGTTGAAAATAAGCAATTTATATTAGATACACATGATCCAGAAGATGAACGATTTAAAGATGCACTTGAAATTTCGGGAGCGGTTGCGAGTAATTTTCAAACAGATGTTGTCATTTATAAAGCAACGAATAACGATGTTCCAGGTGCTAAACCAGAACTTGAGCCAATCTTAACCGAGTCGATTCAAATGAATAAACCTGCTAAATTCAACGGATATACATTATACCAATCTGGTTATCAGCCGAATGAGTTTAGTAGCATGACCTTTAAAATTCATGAAACGGATGATGAAGATGCAACGGCAATAGATTCTTTTACGATTAATTTATTTGAACCGGAATCAGAGTACATATTGGATAACGGTTTTCGGGCAGTGATTGATCAGTATTATCCTGATTATTACTTGGATGATGATGGTATTCCTGCTTCGGAAACGAATTATCCAAGAAACCCAGCCTTTGTTCTCGCGGTGTACCCACCGGAAACGTCCTTACCCGAAGTTAGTTTCATAGGAATTGGGAGAAATATTGATGCTACAGGAGAAAATGAATATAAAGTTGCAATCCAGGACTTTGAAACCCATTTTGTCAGTGGGATGACGTTACGAGTGGATCGTACACTAATTTTCTTCGGACTTGGTGCAGCAATCTTTATGATCGGTGTCATCCAAGGAATGTATTGGCAGCACCGAAGAGTCTGGATTCATCCGAAGAATAATGGATTGTTGCTTGCAGCACATACAAATAAGAACTGGTTTGGCCTTGCAAGAGATATAGAGAAAGCGATTGAAAAAACAAATATAAAGATGGTGGAAGCTAGGCAAGAGCTAGACAAGTAGACTTTTAATTGTCTAGCCTACTAACTTCTTAGGAGGGTGTTTTGATTGGATTTAGTTAATCTTAGCGGTAATTTGCTCTATGCTGCTTTTATTTTATATTTAATTGCGACGCTTTTTTTTGGAGCGACGATTCGCGACAAGCGCAGTACAAAGAGTAAAAAAGGAATTTCAGGAAATATCGCAATTACGATAACAATACTCGGATTTTTAGCACAATTAGGTTATTTCATTACAAGATGGATGGCTAGTGGACATGCACCACTCGGAAATATGTTTGAATTTGTAACATTCCTGGGAATGGCAATGGTGCTAGGATTCATTATTATTTATTTTATGTATCGAATCGGTTTTTTAGGACTATTTGCCTTACCGTTAGCCATGATAATCATCGCTTATGCAAGTATGTTCCCTACTCAATTAGCACCGCTTGTTCCAACATTAAATACAAGTTGGCTGTATATCCATGTTTCCACCGTAGCGGTAGGACAAGGGATTTTATTTATTAGTTTTGTTGCAGGGCTCATGTATCTCATTAAGAAAATTGATCAAAAAAAGCGAACGAAGAAGAATATTGGACTTGAATTGATTCTGTACATGATTTTTCTGTTCGTTGGTTTTATCGTGAGTACCACAACATTCAGTATCATGGATTACGATGCAACCTTTGAATATCAGGATGGAACTCAAATTATTGAAACGGAATATCGTTTGCCTGCAATTGCAGCTCCGAATAATGGGGTGTTACTTACGGAGAATGTAATGGAGCCTTGGTTTGAAGCGCCAGGATGGATGCAGGGGGCCGATGCTGGTAGAAAGTTTAATACAGTAATATGGTCTGTGATCACAGGCACGATTCTTTATGGACTAACCGTGCTCATTTTACGAAAACGAGTGGGAGCAGCCTTACAGCCCTTATTACGCGGAGTTAAAGCCGAACTTTTAGACGAAATTATGTATCGGGCAGTTACGATCGGCTTCCCAATTTTTACGCTAGGCGGATTGATATTCGCATCTATCTGGGCCCAAATAGCCTGGGGTAGATTCTGGGGATGGGATCCGAAAGAAGTATGGGCGCTGATTACTTGGTTCTTCTATGCTGCCTTCTTACATTTACGCTTATCAAGAGGCTGGCATGGGGAAAAGTCTGGCTGGCTCGCCGTCATTGGCTTTGGTATTATTTTGTTTAATCTAATCGTGGTTAACTTAGTTATTGCTGGACTACATTCTTACGCTTAAAATTGATGTATGAACATTGAAACAATTTGAGTGGAAAGAGATGTAAGTTTTATTTTTAATTTACATCTCCTTCTTTTGTTTTTAACGTTGAGGAGCGTCATTTATGAGTGAAAAGAATCAAAGTGAAAGAAAAAAGATGAATCTTGTTGACCATCTAACTGAGCTACGAAACCGTTTGGTTGTGACTGTTCTTTTCTTTATTGGTTTCTTCATTGTTGGTTTTATGTATATCAAAGATATTTATTGGTTTTTCGTTAACGATATCGCTATTGAGTTAACGGCTATTAGTCCTGCTGAAATTATTTGGATATATTTTTCGATGGCAGGCTTAGTTGCGATAGTCGGAACTATTCCAATTCTAGCTTATCAAATATGGGCTTTTGTAAAGCCTGGTTTATTGCCACATGAAAGAAGAGCAACAATCGGATATATACCTAGCGTTTTTCTGCTTTTTATTGCAGGGTTAGTATTTGGCTATTTTCTTTTTGTTAAACTGATTATGCCATTTATTTTATCCTTAAACGATGGCATGTTTAATATTATGTTTACCGTTGACCATTATTTTAAATTTCTATTTCGTGTGACCATACCAATTGCTTTTCTTTTTGAATTGCCGATTATTGTCATGTTTTTAACAAGTCTCGGCGTACTTACACCTGGTTTTATGATTAAAAATAGAAAATATGCGTATTTTGGTCTTGTTATAGTTGGGGTCTTAACTACACCACCAGACTTTATTTTACAACTCGTCGTAGTAGTTCCACTTCTTCTCATATATGAGATTAGCCTTCAATTATCGAAAATCGTTTATCGCAAGAAATTACGGAAACATTAGGAGTATATGGTGAAAAATCCTTCTTCTGAAGCCTAAATAACCGTTTAAAACTTTTTAACCGTTGATATAATTATTCAATGCTAGTGGAACAGGCACTTTATCGTCAATTTTTAAAATGTGATCTTTTTCAATGAAATATTACAAAATTACTTAAGTAATATATCTTGAATTGGGAAGATAAAGCTTAACACAGGGTTTTCTTAAAGGAGGCTGATAAGTTTTTCACAAACAAAGAAATATAATGTCGAAATTCGATACACTACTGTAATATTACGATAACGTGGATGAAAATTAAGGGTGCTATTATACCCATGTATTATAAAAAGTAAACATATAAATTTTCACGATATTGCATTTTACATAGAGGGATTTTAATACATAGTTTGTGCAGCAATAATTGTGATGGAAATGAGGAACGAGAAATTGAGGAAAAAAATAATAACAATTACCATGGTAGCAGTGGTTGGTTTAGGTAGCGTATTGTTCAATACTCCAGCATCTGCAGATTCATTAGAGGACCTAAAAAGCGAAGAGACTCAAATTCAACAGGATAGAAAAGACGTAAAGGCAAACCTTTCTAATGCAGAGTCAGAGATTGCTGATATTCTGATTGAGTTAGAAGAAATTAATGTTGAAATTAGCCGAATTACGAAAGCACTTGAAGAAAACAAAGCATCGTTGAAGAAGAATGAGGAAGATATATCTCATAGACAAATGGAGATAGACTTACTAGAAGATGAAATTGTTGAGCTTGAAGAAGCAATTGAAAAACGCTTTGAAATCTTAAAAGAACGAGCAGTTGCTTATCAGAAAAGTGGCGGAAATATCTCTTACATAGAAGTATTATTTGGATCTCAAAGCTTCGGGGATTTCATCAGCCGTGTTAGTGTAATAAATAAGATTACAAACTCTGATGCTGCATTGATGGAACAAATTGAAGCAGATAAAGTAAAAGTGGAAGAGAAGCAGGAAGATGTCGTTATTAAACTTGCGGAATTAAAAGATTTGAGACTAGAACTAGAAGGAATGCAAGCATTAATCGAGGATCAAAAAAAAGAAACGAAGATAAAGCAAGCTAGTTTAAAGGAAAAAGAAGAAAAGCTTGTTGCTAAGGTGGAAGAGTTAAAACTTGAAGACAGTAAACTGGCGGCACTTGAGAAGAAAGTGAAGGGTAATATGACAGCGTTAACTCAGCCAGCCCCGGCTACTCAAATTGCATCCGCTAGTGCTGGCTCAAATGGCGATCTTTCAACGCTAAGTAACCAATCAAGCGGTGGCTATCTTGCCTGGCCAGCGGTAGGTGGGTATATTTCCAGTTATGTTGGACCACGCTGGGGAAGACAGCATAACGGAATTGATATCGCGCGCCCAAGCAATTATAATATTTTAGCTGCTGCAGATGGAGTAGTGACGAAAGCGGGTCATACTGGTGGCTTTGGGAACAGAATAGAGATTGAACATAGTAATGGCTTAAAAACGCTTTATGCGCATTTATCGTCAATTAATGTAACGGTTGGACAAGAAGTTAGTACAGGCACGGTAATCGGGATAATGGGGAATACTGGAAATTCTACAGGGATCCATTTACATTTTGAGGTATATAAGAATGGAGCTTTACAAGATCCTATGTACTATCTGAATTAAATAGATTATTTATTATCGATTGTATACTTATTATCAATTAGAATATAAAGGGCTTGAAATAATCGGTCATAATAAATCAAAAATGGTTTTGAACATCAGAAATACGATGCTTGGAACCATTTTTATTGTTAGAGGACTTCAAACTTTATTGTGTATTAAATATTATACTTGACCATGTACCTTGGTACATGGTTTATTATGTTTATAGAGGTGAATTAATTTGAGCTATCAAATTAGCGTATTTGCTGAAAAATGTGGTGTAAATAAAGAAACAATAAGGTTCTACGAAAAGAAAACATTATTAAAAGAGCCTAATCGAACGGATGCAGGTTATAGGATATATTCGGATGATGATGTTAAACGTGTAAAATTTATAAAAAGATTGCAAGATCTGGGATTTTCATTGAGTGAAATTTATAAATTACTTGGTGTTGTTGATAATGATAATGTGCGTTGCCAAGGTATGTATGAATTTGTATCTAATAAGCAAAAAGAGATTCAGAAGCAAATTGCAGATTTAATAAGGACAGAGTCCATGCTACAAGATTTAAAAAAACGATGTCCTGATCAAAAAGCAATAAATCAATGTCCAATTATTGAATGGTTAGTAATTGATTAAATATATTATCCATTTCAAATGAAGGAGAATTAAATGATGAGAAAATATCGTGTTAAAATCAACGGAATGACCTGTACGGGGTGTGAACAACATATTGATGCTGCATTAACTCGTATAGGTGCTACAAATATCGAAACCAGTTTTCAACGTGGTGAATCGGTATTTGAAATACCAGAGGATGTTAATGCTGAAAATTTAGGGCAGGCAATTAAACAAGCTAATTATCAAATAGAAGACATAGAAGAAATTTCAGTACAGAAGCTGAAAAATATCGAAATAGATAATAAAAGTGATTACGATTTACTCATCATTGGTTCAGGAGGGGCAGCTTTTTCTGCAGCTATTAAATCAATTGAATACGGTGCAAAAGTTGGAATGATTGAACGTGGGATAGTGGGAGGCACTTGTGTAAATATTGGCTGTGTTCCATCGAAAACACTTCTTAGAGCAGGAGAAATCAATCATTTAGCAAAAGCAAATCCGTTCACAGGTTTACAAACATCCACTGGGGTAGTCGATTTAGCCTCTTTGGTGAATCAAAAGGATGAATTAGTTAGCGAACTTCGAAACCAAAAATATATAGATTTAATAGATGAATATGGCATTGATTTAATAAAGGGTAAAGCTAAGTTTGTTGATGAAAATACAGTTGAAGTAAATGGGGAGAAACTTTCTGCAAAACGATTTTTAATTGCAACAGGTGCTTCGCCATCTATACCAACGATTTCAGGACTTGAAGAAGTGGATTATCTAACAAGTACAACACTACTTGCATTAAAAAAGGTGCCTAGACGATTAACAGTTATTGGTACAGGCTATATCGGATTGGAACTGGGGCAACTGTTTCATAATTTAGGTGCAGAAGTCACGCTCATTCAAAGAAGTGATCGCCTTTTAAAAGAGTATGACCTAGAAATTTCAGAAGCTGTAGAAAGAGTCTTAATCGAACAGGGTATAAACCTTATTAAAGAGGCAACTTATGAGCGTGTAGAACAAATTGGAGAGCTAAAAAAGGTTTATATAACGGTAGAAGGTAAGAAAAAAGTCGTGGAATCAGAGCATTTACTTGTTGCAACAGGAAGAAAGCCAAATACGGATTCTTTAAATTTAAGTGCAGCAGGGGTTGAAGTTGGAAAACGAAACGAAATCCTGATAGATGATTATGCTAGAACAAGTAATGAGAAGATTTATGCAGCAGGAGATGTAACTTTGGGACCTCAAATTGTCTATGTAGCAGCCTATGAAGGTGGAATTGTTGGTGATAATGCGATAGGTGGGTTAAATAAAAGATTAAATTTATCGGTTATACCAGCTGTCACGTTTATAAATCCATCGATTGCAACAGTTGGGTTAACTGAAGAACAAGCAAATGAAAAAGGCTATGAAGTAAAAACATCGGTATTATCTTTAGACGCCGTTCCAAGGGCATTAGTAAATCATGAAACGATTGGTGTATTTAAGATTGTTGCTGATGCTAAAACATTAAAAGTTCTTGGGGTTCATATTGTATCTGAAAATGCAGGAGATGTAATTTATGCAGCTTCGCTAGTAGTAAAGCATGACTTAACCGTGGACGATTTAAAAGATAGCCTTGCACCATATTTAACAATGGCTGAAGGTCTAAGGTTAGCTGCTCTTACATTTGATAAAGATGTTTCGAAATTATCTTGTTGTGCAGGGTAAAGAAAAATAATTACGGTGAGGTGAAAATGTTGCATCTAATCATCAAAACAACCATGTAATACTTTATATCGATATTTTGTTACCCAGGTTACATGGTACTTGATATCATATACTGCATGGCTATTCTTCTTATATCCGTCCATACTTTTCACCTCTTGTCTTTAGTATGCAAATCAAAAGATAAGGCTAAAAGCGGATACCGTCTAAAGACGGTGGAGTTAGACCACGCATTTGGAAATTAAACAATATTTACGTTTTTTCATTCTAGTGGACCTAGTGATAGGGTTCGTGTCATAGACTGCAAAAGTAACAACGAGCAAATAAACTTTTGGCTTCCCGATATTTTTGAAAGCCAATTTATAGGGTAGTAGCAGGTTTCCTGTGTCACTACCCCTATATCAATTCATTGATTAATTTTCTCTTTTGCTTATATTCATCATCATTAATTTCGCCTTTAACATAACGTTCTTTTAACATCATTAACGGTCGATCTTCAATTTTGCTTTTCCTCATTAGTAACCGTGCAACAACGTAAATCGTAGCTCCTATAATCATTACAAAGATAATTAACCCAATCACCATAATGATGCACATTATTATCATTGAACCATTCATCATATTATCCGTCATCATATAATTCATCATTCATTTTACCTCTTACTTCATAGTTTTTTTATTTTTGTTTCCCAATATACCCGTTTATGCCAATAACGAATATTTTTAAGTTATGGAATTAAATAATCAATGAAAACTGGAGTTTTCCTGAACGGGCTCCTGTTTATCCGTATATACCTTTAAATAATTAACTTGCTATTTTGACATTCAGTCAGTAGCACATTGAAGACAAGTCTCAGCAAGAAACTTAATGATTGCTTTAGCAATTTATCGATACTTAAAACATCAAGGCCGAAAGGTATCTATTAGAATAACCTAATCCGTCCTATTATTTACCTAAGTCAAAGAAAAATGTATTTTAAATTCAATTTCTTCTTATACTTCTTTTAGACAAACGTCATAACAATGACTAAAGGAAGAGGAAATAGGGAAAAGTAACATAAAATTATCACTAATGAAAATGGAGGTGAATGATATGTCAGATACAAATCAAATGCCTCGGGAAGAAGGAATAGATCATGGCTTGAGTCTTATGAGAGAAGGTTATATGTACATTTTGAACAGACGTCACAGTTTTAATTCTAATATATTTGAGACCAGATTGCTTGGGAAGAAAGCGATCTGCATGGTAGGAAAGGAAGCTGCCGAAGTTTTTTATAACACTGAGAAATTCAAAAGGAAAGATGCAGCACCGAACCGGGCGGTTCAAACATTGTTCGGGAAGAATGGTGTTCAGGCGTTGGATGGACAAGATCACAAACATCGGAAGGAAATGTTTATGTCCATCATGTCTCCCAAGGGCTTCAAAAACTAACAGATATTACAAAAAAACAGTGGAAAACAGCGCTAAATAAATGGGAACAGATGGATGAAGTTGTTCTTTATGAAGAAGTAAAAGAAGTCCTGTGTAGAACAGCCTGCCAGTGGGCAGGCGTCCCGTTGGAAGAAGACGATGTTAAGGAATTGACAAAAGACTTGGCAGCGATGTTCGAGTCTCCAGCTGCAGTTGGTCCAAACGATTGGCTAGGGAGAAATGCACGGAATAAAGTAGAAAATTGGATTGGTGAGTTGGTTGATAAGGTGCGTAATGGGGGAATAAATCCTCAAGAAGATACAACCTTACATAGATTTGCCTGGCATCGCGATTTGGAAGGGAATCTTCTGGATTCCAAGACTGCTGCTGTGGAAGTGATCAATATCTTGAGACCTATTGTGGCTATCGCTATGTGTTCAGTCCTGATCGGTTTGCCAAATGGGAAGGCAGCCCATTCATATTACTGAATAGTTGAGAAGGAAAATCTCATTTTTTAAAAATGATATATATTCAAATGTTCATTTGACTATTAGTTTATAATTGAATATAATAAAAGTATATTTAATATCCAAACAACTATTTGAATGTGGGGGGAATATTATGACAAAAGATATTTGTGAAGTTACCTGTATTCACGAGGATAAAGTAAACAGAGCTAAAAATGACCTTGCTAAACAAAATCCTATGGAAGTAGCTAAGGTTTTTAAGGCTCTGTC
The DNA here is from genome assembly GCF_021556485.1 of Oceanobacillus alkalisoli. Taxonomy (GTDB): domain Bacteria; phylum Bacillota; class Bacilli; order Bacillales; family Amphibacillaceae; genus Oceanobacillus; species Oceanobacillus alkalisoli. The sequence goes on from NZ_JAKGBW010000002.1 coordinate 297,777, forward strand.
AGATGATACAAGAATTAAAATTGCTTATGTTTTGTCCCTAGAGGGGGAGTTGTGTGTTTGTGATGTGGCGAACATTATTGAATCTTCAACTGCTACAGCATCCCATCATTTAAGATTATTGAAAAATTTAGGGATAGCAACATATCGCAAAGAAGGAAAGTTAGTCTATTATTCACTAGATGATGAGCATGTTAAACAGCTCGTGGAAAAAGCCTTCGTGCATCAGAGGGAGGCTATGAAAGTTGGATAATACAGCAAAAACCTTAACAGAAGATAAAAATGTTTATCGTGTTGAGGGTTTCTCATGTGCAAGTTGTGCAGGGAAGTTCGAAAAAAATGTAAAACAACTACCAGGAGTACAGGATGCTAAGGTCAATTTTGGAGCTTCTAAAATTGATGTAATCGGTAATGCAAGCCTTGAAGAGCTAGAAAAGGCTGGTGCTTTCGAGAATCTTAAAGTGGCACCAGAGAAAACAAGAAGACGGGTCGAGCCGGTCGTAATTGAAGAAAAAAATGTATACCGTGTTGAAGGCTTTTCCTGTGCAAACTGTGCCGGGAAATTTGAAAAGAATGTAAAAGAAATACCGGGAATTCAAGATGCAAAAGTAAATTTTGGAGCTTCTAAAATTAATGTGTATGGAAGCACAACAATCGATGAACTTGAAAAAGCAGGTGCCTTCGAGAATCTTAAAGTATTTCCTGAAAAACTAGCGAATCAATCGATACGAGAAGTTAAAGAAGATAATAAGGCTTATAAAGAAGAGAAAATGCCATTTTATAAAAAACACAGTACATTACTATTTGCCTCATTACTAATTGCCTTTGGTTACCTTTCTCACTTTGTAAATGGAGAAGATAACCTGGTAACTTCAATGTTATTTATAGGTTCAATTGTAATTGGAGGATATTCACTATTTAAAGTTGGTTTTCAAAATTTGATACGCTTCGATTTCGACATGAAAACCCTGATGACAGTTGCCGTTATTGGAGCCGCCATCATCGGTGAATGGGCAGAGGCGTCTATTGTTGTCATTCTCTTTGCAATCAGTGAAGCACTTGAACGTTTCTCTATGGATAGAGCAAGACAATCCATTCGTTCATTGATGGATATTGCTCCAAAAGAAGCCCTTGTTAGACGGAATGGTCAGGAAATAATGATCCATGTGGATGATATCGCTGTAGGTGATATTATGATTGTCAAACCAGGAGAAAAAATCGCCATGGATGGGCTAGTTGTGAATGGCTTCTCAGCTGTCAACCAGGCAGCTATAACAGGAGAATCTGTCCCTGTTGCCAAAACGGTAAATGATGAAGTATTTGCAGGTACACTTAACGAAGAGGGATTACTTGAAGTAAAAATCACTAAATATGTAGAAGATACAACAATTGCTAAGATTATTCACTTAGTTGAAGAAGCGCAAGGGGAACGTGCTCCAGCTCAAGCGTTTGTAGATAAATTCGCAAAATATTATACGCCCATTATTATGATTATTGCAGCCCTAGTTGCCATTGTTCCACCACTATTCTTTGGAGGAAACTGGGGAACATGGGTATACCAGGGATTAGCGGTACTTGTGGTCGGTTGTCCTTGTGCATTAGTTATTTCCACACCAATCTCGATTGTTTCCGCAATCGGAAATGCTGCCAAAAAAGGTGTCTTAATCAAAGGTGGTGTTTATTTAGAAGAATTGGGTACGATCAAGGCAATTGCCTTTGATAAGACCGGAACACTAACAAAAGGTGTACCGGTAGTAACGGATTATAAAGTACGAAATGAACAGATTAAAGAAAAAGAGCTACTTTCCATCATTACAGCATTAGAATACCGTTCACAACATCCACTTGCTTCAGCAATTACGAAGAAGGCAGAACAAGAAAATATCGCTTTTAAAGATATTCAAGTGGAGGATTTCACTTCCATTACGGGGCGTGGGATTAAAGGGATTGTAAACGGAACGACCTATTATATTGGCAGCCCAAGGCTTTTCAAGGAATTGAATGTATCCGACTTGAGTCTGGAGTTTGAAAACGAGGTAAAAGCCTTACAAAATGAAGGTAAAACGGCCATGATCATTGGGACGGAACAAACGATCCTTGGCGTGATAGCTGTTGCGGATGAAGTCCGTGAAACAAGTAAAGACGTGGTTCAAAAAATTCACCAGTTAGGGATTAAGCAAACAACGATGCTGACAGGTGATAATAAAGGTACTGCAAGTGCCATAGGTACACATGTAGGCGTAACCGATATTCAAGCCGAGTTAATGCCCCAGGATAAGTTGGAATACATCAAAAAAATGAAATCAGATTATGGCAAGGTAGCCATGATCGGCGATGGCGTCAATGATGCCCCGGCTTTAGCTGCATCTACTGTTGGAGTAGCAATGGGTGGGGCTGGGACGGATACGGCCATCGAAACAGCAGATATTGCTTTAATGGGAGGTGACTTAACAAAGCTGCCATTTGCAGTGAGGTTGAGTCGAAAAACATTGAATATTATTAAAGCGAATATTACTTTTGCGATTGGAATTAAGTTGATTGCCTTACTATTAGTTATTCCGGGTTGGCTAACCCTTTGGATTGCTATTCTTTCAGATATGGGAGCTACTATTCTCGTAGCATTGAATAGTTTGCGACTCATGAGAGTAAAAGAATAATGGATTTTACCAAACTCCCCAAGAGCTAACGTTACATCTAGCTCTTGGGATTTTTTAGAAGATGAAATAAGAAATCTAGTATTTTTTGCTTTATTTGACGTATTCAAACTTCACAATTTCTACATAAAGTTAATTTATAATACTAATGAAATATAGACAATTTACTAAAAGGTCTATCTTTTTTTTGGTAAGGAAAAAGTTAAGAAATCGATTTTAAGCTGGTAAATAATGGCGATTTGATGGAACAAATTGAAGCAGATAAAGTAAAAGTGGAAGAGAAGCAGGAAGAGGTCGTTATTAAACTTGCGGAATTAAAAGATTTGAGACTAGAACTAGAAGGAATGCAAGCATTAATCGAGGATCAAAAAAAGAAACGAAGATAAAGTAAGCTAGTTTAAAGGAAAAAGAAGAAAAGCTTGTTGCTAAGGTGGAAGGGTTAAAACTTGAAGACAGTAAACTGGCGGCACTTGAGAAGAAAGTTAAGGGTAATATGACAGCGTTAACTCAGCCAGCCCGGGCTACTCAAATTGCATCCGCTAGTGCTGGCTCAAATGGCGATCTTTCAACGCTAAGTAACCAATCAAGCGGTGGCTATCTTGCCTAGCCAGCGGTAGGTGGGTATAATTCCAGTTATGTTGGACCACGCTGGGGAAGACAGCATAACGGAATTGATATCGCGCGCTCAAGCAATTATAATATTTTAGCTGCTGCAGATGGAGTAGTGACGAAAGCGGGTCATACTGGTGGCTTTGGGAACAGAATAGAGATTGAACATAGTAATGGCTTAAAAACGCTTTATGCGCATTTATCGTCAATTAATGTAACGGTTGGACAAGAAGTTAGTACAGGCACGGTAATCGGGATAATGGATAATACTGGAAATTATACAGGGATCCATTTACATTTTGAAGTATATAAGAATGGTGCTTTGCAGAATCCGATGGACTACCTAAATTAAATGATGTTTATTGTCGAGATTATATGCTAGATATCAATTTAGAGGGCTTAGACAACTAGACATAAAAATGGTTCCAACCATCTGAAATAGGGGGTTGGAACCATTTTTTTATTTTACTGATCCTATTCTACCTTTACCTGTCCCATCATGCCGTTGTCCTCATGTTCAAGAATGTGACAATGGAACATATATATACCCTTGTGCTTAAATTGTATTGCTATTTTTACCGTTTCATCTGGTTGAACAGAAATACTGTCTTTCCATCCTCGCTCATTCTCCGGGGGTTCTTCTCCATCTCTGGATAGTATTTTAAATTGGGCCCCGTGTATGTGGAATGGATGGATCATCCCACCCATCTCGTCTGGCTTATTGTAAATTTCCCATACTTCAGTAACACCTTGTTCTTGCGTGAAATCAATTCGTTCTGGATCAAATTTCTTCCCATTAATCGTAACCTGATCCATCATTCCGAAGAGTTCCACTTGCTTTGTAACTGGCATGCTTAGCTCTTCTTCTGATACTGAAACATCATTCATCTTCTCAGGAATACTGCTTTCTTCTCCACCTTCTTCAGAAACATTAAAGGGAAGAAGGATAGAGCCATCTTCATTTACTAACGTCAAGTCATTCTCCGTGTCGAGCTGTGAGAAATCAATAATGATTTCCGCCCGTTCGGATGGTGTTAGTGTAATTTCATCCAGTGTCACCGGTTTGTTTAAAAATCCTCCATCCGTTGCGATTTGCTCGAATGAATCCCCAGTATTCAATTTAAATGTGTAATTTCTTGCATTTGATCCGTTCAATAAGCGGAGACGTACTTTCTCTTTATTAACAGTTAACTTTGGATTCAATGTCCCATTAATTAGCAACGTCTCACCGATTGTTCCGTCATCATTCATTGCAGCGCTAAAATTTAATTGACCTTTATCATCGAATGTTTTATCTTGAAAAATCAGTGGGATGTCATTCTCTCCATACGTATTTGGCAATCCAAGACTTTTTGAATGATCATCTTCGATATAAATCAGGCCTGCGAGTCCATTGTATACTTGTTCAGCAGTTTTCCCTTCAGGATGGGGGTGAAACCATAGTGTTGAAGCTTCTTGAGTCACATCAAATTCAATTATTTCTTCTTCTCCGGGTTCCAGGAATTCATGTGGTCCACCATCAGCATCCCCGGTTACTTCCAATCCATGCCAATGAAAGGTTGTTTCCTCATCTAACTCATTAATCGTTCTAATTTTTACTGCTTTACCTTCTTCAAGCCGAAGCATTGGTCCTAAAAAGGAACCATTATACCCGTACGTTTTCGTTTTAGTACCATCGAAAATTTCAGTTTCTCCGGTTTGTGCCCGAACGGTGTATTTAACTTGATTGTCATCATCATTATCAGGCTCTAATATAGGAGGGACGTTCAATTCATTTTCCCCGGTAGAGTTGTTTAAACTTACTACCTCATCGTGGCTCATATGCTCGTCCATGGTGTCGTGATCCATGGTTGAATGGTCCATGTCATCCATTTCTTCTTCAGGCTGCGTGTTATCATTACTGCAAGCACTGATAACCCATATACTAATTATCAATACTAGAATCTTAAGTTTTGTTCCCATCTTATGTTTCCTTTCTCTTTTTAGATTATTTCCTATTTAGTGTAACAAGAGATTATGAAGAAAATATGCAAATTTTGTGTTGAAATATAAGGCTTAGAATATACGTCTTATTTGATCCTTTATATTTATAAAGCAGTATTTCTAAAGTACTGCTTAAAAGGAAAACTAAAATGGCACCTAAATCCGATTACGCAAGGAATTAGGCGCCTAAAAATAGATTTATTAAATGTGAAATTAAGTGAAAAAATCAGTTGGTTATATATTTAATCGAACTTACTGTACAATCAATTTAGCGACCATATCGCTATGGCCTTGACCGCAAGGGATATTGCAATAGATAGTATATTCACCCGGCTCCTCCGGTGTAAATACTGCCTCCCCATCTCCTTCAACGCTTACATCTAGCTCATCGATAGAGATTCCATGCATTCCTTCAACGTTTGTCAGGCTTAGCTTTACTTCTTCTCCAGCAGTTACCGTAGTTTCGGATAGATCTAACTCAAAGTTAGATGCTTGGATTTCAATTTCGTTAAAAGTGGTTTCTTCTGAAGAGCTGGTGCTCTCTGTCTCCTCCGTTGAATTGTCACCATCGTTATCCGTCGTACTGCTGTTATCATCCCCACCACAGGCTGCCAGCACTAAAATGAGACTCAGGATTAAAGTTACTAATATGCTTCTTTTCAATATAGTTTCCTCCCACTTGATTTAATTTATTGGTAGCTGTGTTGTAACTACTCCAAAATAATAGTAATCCTTACATGTCCACATTTGATGCAGAAAACGTGGCGAATTTGGGACAGTTAGATGGGAGTTTACTGACGTGACGCAAAATGTTAACCTTTTCTGGATAAATTCTTGAAAGTTTTTATATAAAGTTAAATTGTGAAAGACGTTTTTAAACCTTATACCAACTAATTTAAAGGAGGTTTTTAAATGAAAAAGAAGTTAATATCAGGAGGTCTTGTTATTGTTCTGGCTTTGGGTATAGGTAATGTAGTATATGCCCACGGTGGTTCAGACAGTGGATGGAATTTTCAAGAAATGCTCCCTTTCATGAAGGAAATGCATCCAGAGATGGATAAACAGAAAATGAAGGAGATGTATCAAAAGTGTCACGGTTCGAGTGATGACAAGGCACTGATGGGCACCAAAATATAAGTAGTGTGTGTTAGACTAATCCCCCATATCTAGTCTAATTATATATAAAACAGAACTATCATACATTGGTAGTTCTGTTTTAATTTAATTTATTGCATATTCGGTAATTCAAAATTACATGAAAATCATAGAATGATTCATCATAGGTAACTTTCACTTTACCGGAGTTTATGTCTACTTCTACAGTGCCTTTTAATGTTAAATCTACAAGTAAATCTTTTTCTAAACCAAGCCGCTCTGCTTCTTTTACTGTAAGCCAAAAACCTAATGCAGCCGCTGTAGCAATAATAATGTCATACCAATAAATTGTAACTGCACCAATCTCCAAAAACACCCTATCCAAAGGAGCTACTGTAGTAAATATTATTTGTTAACCTCTGCAAGATTCCTTGGAAAACATGAAAGAAACTGTTGGGAATCAAGGTTATGACGTAGCATAAAAATAGATGATAAAAGCTGGTTTCTGGAATTGGGACCAGCTTTTTTTGAAATGCGTAAAGATGAATTACCTTTAAACCCTTTAAAAGATTCCATCTTGTTCTTATTCTGAATAACAGAGCGTCCAATAATATTATCGGATGCTCTGTTATTTGTTTGCCATTATTAAAGTAAATTAAGCTTCATTATTTTACATCAACTGCATAGTTGTAATGCACGTATTATCATTTTTGAAGGTAGAGAACTCTGATTCAGCTATTTTACCTTCCTGTGTAATAGTAACCTGATAAGTTTCTTCCCTCGGAACCCATAAGTCAATAAATCCATTTGCTTCTGATTTCATTGTTTGATCAATGATTACGTTACCGTTCGAATCCTCAATATATACATCAAACTCTTCATTCACCATCTCACCTTGACAGCCAGTCAAGCTATGAATATCACAAGGGTGTGTCTGGTTGATGAACGGAGCGATAGAAACAAAGAATTCATCTTCAGGTAAGTCATAAATCAATTGATTTTCCTCAGCATCAGTAACAATAAGTTCATGCGAGGAAATCGAGGCTGTTTCATTTTCAATATTACCTACACTGTAATCTAGAACTAATTCCTTTATATCCTGAGTTTCATTCGCTTTTGGGGCAGTACCAGCATCATTTCCCAAGAATGAAAGTACTACTATTCCTAATATGACTATCCCAACTATTGTAAAGATTAGGCTTTTTTTCATACATAATTCTCCTCGTTTAAGTTATTATATCCGCTTAAAATAGATTGAAAAGGAATTCTTCATCGCAATATCATGATAAATTTATTCTTTCTTTATAAATTTATCTGGAATTAATGGAGTTTCTGTGTAGAAATTATGTCTAACTTGTGAAAAAGTATATCTTTAATTTTAATAATAATCACTCATAAGAATGAATCAATACAACGTTCATATAATAGGCGTGAAGGACAAGTATTGAAAAGGGGGAATGAAAAATGACATTTGCTTTAAGTGTAACTTTGGCGTTCATATTTATACTAAAGCTCTTTATTATATGGGAAACGATTCGTTACAGGGGAAAAATAACGAACATGGCTGGAATGATGATCTCTATGTCCCTTGGAATGATAGGTGGGCTCACAGTTGGTGTCATACTAGGTATTTTACTCTTAGGAGATTTGTTTTCCTCTACTATTTTAGCAATGTTGATTGGAGTATTAGCCGGGTTCCTAGCGGGTCTTCCTATAGGTTTAATGCCAGTTATAGACGGAACGTTAGCGGGTATTATGGGCGGTATGATGGGAGCGATGTTAGGTGAAATGATTGCTCCTGAGTACCAGGAAACCATAATAAGGGTCATGTTTTTGTTATTCATAGGAATTATTGTAATTTTGTATCAAATGATGCAGCAGGAATTCATAAAAAGCAAAGCAATTGTCAATCATCCTGTCACCATGATTGTGTTATTTGTTCTTTTTACTGTTGGATATAATCAGGTGGGTCCATTGATTACACCTTCACATTCATCAAATAATAGTAACCATCATCACAGTATCGGGATAAATAGCGTGGTTATACAAGCTGACGATTATTCTTTCACTCCAAGCCATACAGAGATAAAAGCTGGTGAAATGGTGACAATTACTTTAGACAATATCGGTGAAGTGGAACATGATATCGAAATAATAGGAATGGAAGCGGAAATAGAGGAACAAGCCTCATCGCACGATCATGGGCAGGGTAATGATCAATTACATCTGCACAGCTTTCCAGGAGAGAAACAGGAAATAACATTCACTGTTATCACCACAGGTACCTACCGTTATGTCTGTACCATACCAGGTCATGAAGAGTTAGGAATGACTGGGGTTATTGAAATCGTGTCATGAAAATTTATTCTGCAATTTCTTGCTTCTATGAGTTTAATGATAGGTTTTACAATAATGATGATTTTAGATGTGGTACTCGGATAAAAATCGTTAGTATTATTATGGAGATATGAAGAAAATTCATTTAAACCTAGATAAAGACATGGCATGAAATGCGTTTTATTTCAATGCCATGTCTTTAATTTTGGCACAATATCATTTAAAATATGAAACTTCTAAATTACTTATCAGCCTCATAGTATTACTAGAGGTGATTATTAATGGCAAAAAGGCAAATGAAAGAAAAAAATGCAACGGTTTTAGTACTTCCATTCCTTTTATTTATATTTTCTATCATACTATTAGTTAGTAGTCCATCAAATTTAAAAATCAATATCTTCAAAAATCAAGACTATATAGAAATTATCAACTCAGAAACTATTACCAATGCACTTCTTCTAATGATAGGGGAAGGAGTTCCACAGTTCAAAGACTTTCTTGAGAAAGAAGTGGAAATACCTTCTATAACGGAGGTAGCATTTGAGTCGATTACGGGTATTAAAACCGATAATATATCAACATTACTTTTGCATGAAATACCAGGGTTTAACCGTGCTACAACTAAAATTTATATTGCGGGAGAGGGATCTGACTACTCCAATCTGCCTAATGAATCTCCCCCACCTAATTTTGATGAATTGCTTAAAAAGGAAGATTCAAACAAGGAACAAGCTCAGAACAGTGAAAATAAAAGTAATGAAGAGAGTAGTATCAAAAAAATAAATGATCCCTCTGTTTTTATTTATCATTCCCATAGTTGGGAAGGATACTTGCCTCTAATTAATAAGGATGTTAAGCCAAGTGAAGCTTCCAGTATAAATAACGAGGAAAATGTAGTTCTGGTTGGAACAATGTTAAGTAATAAATTGAAAGAATACGGAATAACAGCCCAGCATGAAGAAACGAATATGGCACAAGCATTACACGACAAGGGATGGGATTATAACAATTCGTATACCCTCTCGCGTGAACTTGTTCAGACTGTATCATCACAAAGTAAAAGTATCTCTTACTATATTGACATTCATAGGGATTCAGCTAGAAAAGAAAGTACTACTACAACGATAAATGGTAAGAATTACGCAAGGCTATACTTTGTGGTGGGACAAGAACATGAGAATTATCAAGAGAATTTAATGTTTGCAAAGGAGATTCATGAAAAGCTTGAAGAGAAATATCATGGTTTGAGTAAAGGGATTTACTTAAAAACGAGGGCGGAAGGTAATGGAGTATATAATCAGGATATTTCCAGTAAATCAATTTTAGTAGAAGTAGGTGGAATAGATAACGATAAAGATGAATTAAGTAATACGATTGATGCGTTTTCAGAAGTTTTTAAAGAACTTTACGATGGTGCAATTGAAGTCAATGCTCAGTAAAGAAGTTTTTCTAAGATGCATGTTAGATATGTAAGAATTTGGGATATCTATATTTGCAGTATTAAGCACTGGGCTGTTCGTGTTCATTAAATTAATCCAGCGAAAAATGGTTCCTATCATCAAATCAATGATAGGAACCATTTTAAAATTATACTTAGATATTTATGTCCAACTATCTATAAATATTTACTCGGCAGGGGATAATTCATTTTCCGTTACCCATTTATGGTTTGTTACTTCTTCTCCACCTGTAGTTGGAATGAAATCAACCATGTAGACCGTTGTTTCTTCAGCGGAATCAATTTCAGCTACAGCCCCATCCATACCATTCATATGGTCTGCATTCATTGTTACTTCAGTACCTGGTTCTAGAGGAGCTGCTCCCGGATTTTCCAATTCCTCATGGATGATCCATTTATGGTTCGTTACTTCCTCACCGCCAGTTGTAGGAGTGTAGGAAACAGTATAGACCGTTGTCTCATAGGCTCCTGCAATTGTCGCTTCGGCACCATTCATTCCTTCCATATGATCTGTCTCTATGATTGCTTGACTACCAACTTCATATGTTGGATTTTCAGCTTCTTTCAAATTCTCGGGGACTTCTCCAGAGCTAGACATATCCATTTCAGAATGATCCATACCTTCATGTGAGTCAGCTTCCGATTCCGTGTCTTCTTCTGTGTTTGATTCTGTCTCGTTACCCGTATTTTCTTCCGGATCCGTTTCTTCTGTTCCACCAGTACAAGCAGCTAATAGAAACACTGTAGAGATAGAAAAAAGTACCATTATTATATTTCTGCTCACTTTTATCCCTCCATTTTTTTAGTCTTGATTAATCTACCCCGTAAATTTGCATTTTATGTGCAGATTCTTTTACAAGTCATTAGATGACCTTTTTCTGCAAATTTTCTTGACTAATTCTCTATATAATTATCCTTATAATAATAAGAAGGTGATAAAATGCACTTCATGTATGGTTATGGTTCAATATGGCCGATGATCTGTATGATAATAGCTTGGTTGGGTTTAATATTTATAGGGGTTCTTTTAATTAGAAATTTCACCAAGGGGAAACCTAACACCTATAAAATCTTAAAGGAAAGATTTGCAAAAGGTGAAATAGATAAAGAAGAATTCGAACGTATAAAATCAGTTCAAAAGGATTGAGATTACTACGAAAACATCTGCACAATAAATGGATACTTTTTTAATAAACTAATATGAATGGGTGATTTATTGAACCCATCTACTAAGGTTAAGAAAAATAGTTGATAAAGATAGTGAGTTGAACGAAAATATGGTTGATGTATTTTATCAAATCAGTAGTACATTACTTGGACAACTGCAACAATTGGCATTTGGTTTTCAACATCTCCCAATATTATTTGCATTCTTCCTAGGATTAGTCGGAGCTGTGGCTCCATGCCAGCTCACTAGTAATATAAGTGCAATAACTATATATGGGAACAGGTCATTAGTTGACAAGGTGCCTTGGTTATATGTGTTTATGTTTGTTTTAGGTAAAATTGTTGTCTTTTCAATAATTGGCATTGTAATCTGGCTGTTAGGAAAAGAAGTGCATAGTACATTAACACAAATGTTTCCTCTTTTACGAAAAGTTATCGGACCGGTACTTATATTCATCGGATTATATATGATGGGAGTATTTCGCTGGGGTAAAACGTGGGCGATTTTAGAATTTCCTTTCAATAAGTTAAAAGATAGTTATTTGGGTAGTTTTTTAATGGGAGTAAGCTTTACATTAGCTTTTTGTCCAACCATGTTTATCCTATTTATCGTCACATTGATGCCAATCGTTTTGGAGACTTCGAATGGATTTATTCTGCCTTCTGTATTTGGGATAGGGACATCTCTTCCTTTACTGATCGTTATCTTTTTGATTTGGTATTTTGGAGCAAGTGGAGTAATCTTAAAGAAGAGCAGGAAGATAGGTGCAATAACTCAAAAGGTTGCAGGAGTTTTACTTCTTCTCATTGGCATACTAGACACATTAACCTATTGGTAGTATAGGAGACGATCATGTTTAATAAACTGTCCTTAAAAATTGGAATGTTGTTTTTTGTTTTTATTTTGATCATTGAAACTTTCCTTTATTCCATTCTGTATACTAATCTGGCAAATGAACGGATTGAAGAAGTGATGGATAACCTATTGGCTCGCGGAAACACACATAGCGATGTGTTAGAGGAACATTTTAATCAAACTACATTAGAACACGTTGCTATCATGGAGTCTGAATCAGATTTTGCTGTAGTAATTACAGATGCATCAGGATTTGTAATTGTTCATTCAGATCCAATTGATGAAGAGATGCTAGAAGTTATTAAACATACGGATACCCACCAAATACCAACAGATGGAAAAGTGATAGAAGAACGCTGGATGGAGAAAGATTATATTGCAACCGACAGTCCGATTACAATAAATGAAGAACATCAGGGACATGTATTTATGTTCGCTGATACGGATAATATCAAACGAATTGTGGATCATTTAAGCGATCAATTTTTAATCATTGGATTTATAACTATCATACTGACAATTATTACAGTTTTTATCCTTTCTAGATTAATTACAAAACCTTTAATTGAAATAACGAAAGCAACAGAACAGTTAAGCAAAGGCAGGAATAGGGTAGAACTACAAACGGATCGAAGTGATGAACTCGGTGAATTGGCGAATTCAATTACAACATTATCGAATGATTTAGAACACATGAAAAAGGAAAGAAATGAATTTTTAGCTAGTATCTCTCATGAACTGCGAACACCTTTAACCTATATAAAAGGATATGCAGATATAATTAGCCGAGATGACATTACGGATGATGAGAAAAGTGAATACCTCGAAATCATTCGGGAAGAAACGGAACAATTGACAGTATTAGTGAGAAATCTATTTAATCTGGCAAAAATGGATCAGAATACATTCGGTATAAATAGACAGAATATAGAATTTGGGAAATTAATTTATACGATTACGGAGCGTATTCGACCTGCTCTGGAAGAAAAAAATATTATATTTTTAGTCTCTTGTCCAAGTAATATTATCGCAAATATTGATCCGGATAGAATGCAGCAAGTGCTATTGAATATATTGGACAATGCAAAAAAACATACTTCTGAAGGGAAACGTATCTCAGTAGAAGTCTATCAAAATAAACATAACATTAAAACGATAATCTCAGACGAAGGTGAAGGTATTCCAGAAGAAGATCTGCCTTATATATTTGAACGTTTGTACCGCGTGGAAAAGTCTAGATCTAGACTAAGTGGCGGAACGGGATTAGGGTTGGCCATCGCGAAAGAAATTGTGGAGTCTCATGGTGGCAGCATTGAGGTTAATAGTAAGATAGGAGAAGGGACTAGCTTTGAAATAATACTGCAGAGAGGTGAACATATTGAATAAAGTCTTATTAGTTGATGATGAAAAAAGGATGTTAGACTTATTAGCATTGTACTTGAAGCCGCATAATTATTTACCTACTAAGGCGTTGGGGGCTAAAGAAGCCTTATCGTATATAAAAGAAGAAACTTTTGACATTATTCTGCTTGATATCATGATGCCAGAAATGAATGGATGGGAGCTTTGTAAGGAAATAAGACGTTTCTCTGAGGTGCCAATTATAATGGTTACTGCACGTGAACAGAAGGAAGATATCGTGAAGGGGCTGAAACTCGGTGCAGATGATTATATTACAAAACCTATTAATGAAGAGGAATTATTAGCAAGAATGGATGCGCTCCTACGTAGAATAAAACCATCTAGCCAAATTTACGTTCACGGTCTCTTATGGAATGAAGAACGGTTTGAACTGTCTTATCATAACAATCCTATAAAATTAACGCCGAAGGAATTTTTGATGATTGGACACTTAATGAAAAATCCGAATCGTGTTTTTGCTAGGGACCAATTAATAGACTTAATTTGGGGCTATGAGTCTGAAACAGAAGGAAGGACGATTGATTCGCATGTAAGGAATGTAAGGGAAAAAATCCGCCGGGCAGGTTTTCCAATCGATGACTATTTTATAACTGTTTGGGGCATTGGTTATAAGTGGGTTCATAACTAATTTTCATAAGCGGTATTTTTTCTACAAAACAAAAATGCACACATTCTGCACAGTTTTGTAATATTTATTTTAGTTTACTATATACCAAAGGGGGGTATCGTATGTTATGATTGAGATAAAGGAGATGGAATAAGTTGCATAAAGTCTCCAAATACTACGATACATAAGGAGTGAAAACAATGGAAAAGCAAGGTAATGGAATAAACAAACACCATCATGAACATCGTTCGCATGAAGAACATGAGAACCACGGCCACACTGCACACAATGATCACGGACACCATGGCCACGGTCACGGCGGACATGGTGGTCATGCGGATCACCATGAACACATGATTGAGGATTTTAAGAAAAGATTCTGGGTATCCTTAGTTTTAGCAATACCGATAACCTATCTATCACCGATGATTCAAATGCTACTCAACTACGAAGTAACCTTTACTGGGAACATGGTATTATTATTCCTCCTTTCAACGATCGTCTTCTTCTATGGAGGTAAACCGTTTTTAGTTGGAGCCTGGGATGAAATAAAAGCAAAAACACCTGGAATGATGCTGTTAATCTCCCTAGCGATTGTAACTGCCTACGTTTATAGTACGTTAACAGCATTCTTTATTGCAGGAAGCGACTTTTACTTTGAGGTCGCTACGCTAATCGTTATTATGCTGTTAGGTCACTGGGTAGAAATGAGATCAGTTATGGGTGCTTCCAAGGCACTGGAGGAATTGATTAAACTGATGCCAAAAGAAGCACATAAGATTGATGAGTCCGGAAACATTGTCGAGGTATCTGTTGAGGAGTTACACCCTGGAGATGAGATTCTTGTGAAATCTGGCGAAAAAATCCCGCTTGATGGAGAAATCTTTGAAGGAGAATCAACTGTCGACGAGTCCATGTTAACAGGTGAGTCTGTTCCAGTTGAAAAAGGACCTGGAATGGAGGCAATCGGTGGAGCCGTTAATGGTTCAGGTGTATTAAAAATTAAAGTAAATAAAACGGGCAACGATACGTATTTAGCTCAAGTCATCCAATTAGTAAGTGATGCAGAAAGTACGAAGTCAAGAGCACAAGGATTTGCAGATACTGCGGCAAAATGGTTGTTCTATGTAGCTGTAGTGTCGGGAATTATTACGCTTGCATATTGGGCCACAACAGGTGATTTTGAATTTGCATTAGAACGAATGGTTACCGTTCTGATCATTGCTTGTCCACACGCACTTGGTCTGGCAATGCCACTAGTTACTTCACGCTCAACATCGATTGCTGCTCAGAAAGGTTTGTTAATTCGTAACCGTATTCCATTTGAGAGTGCTTGGAAATTGGATCGTGTTGTTTTTGACAAGACAGGTACACTTACAGAAGGAAACTTCGGTGTTACGGATATTCACCCAAGCAATAATGTAA
The DNA here is from genome assembly GCF_021556485.1 of Oceanobacillus alkalisoli. Lineage (GTDB taxonomy): Bacteria > Bacillota > Bacilli > Bacillales > Amphibacillaceae > Oceanobacillus > Oceanobacillus alkalisoli. Next base: position 313,388 of record NZ_JAKGBW010000002.1, read on the forward strand.
GTGAAGAGGAATTATTGAAATTGGCCTATTCGGTTGAGACGCAGTCCGACCATCCAATTGCCAAAGGGATTGTAAAGGAAGGGAAAGAGCGCAATTTAGAGTTATACGACGTTACAAATTATAAAAACTTAACTGGTAAAGGATTGACTGCTGACGTGAATGGTTCGGAAATTGCAGCGATCAGCCCAGGAGCAATGCGGGAGAATCAAATTGACTTTGATGAAGAAATATATGATAAGTTAGCACAACAAGGCAAAACAGTAATTTTTATATTAAAAGATAATGAATTACAAGGCATGATTGCATTAGCAGATATTATTCGAGAATCCTCTTATGACGTCATCAAAGAACTGAATAACCGTGGCATTGAAACGGTTATGATGACTGGAGATAACAGCCGTGTCGCAAACTATGTCGGTAAACAACTCGGCATGTCAACGATTATTGCAGAAGTACTTCCACATGAGAAGGCCAGTAATGTGAAACAATTAAAAGAAGATAATAATAAAGTTGCGATGATTGGTGATGGAATAAACGATGCACCCGCTTTGGCCGAAGCAGATTTGGGCATTGCAATAGGAGCGGGTACAGACGTTGCCATCGAAACGGCAGATGTTGTTTTAGTAAACAGTAACCCGGTTGATATCCTGAATATTGTAAAGCTCTCCAAAGCAAGCTACAGAAAAATGATCCAGAATCTAGGATGGGCATCGGGATATAACATACTAGCAATTCCATTAGCAGCGGGTGTATTAATCAATTTTGGTATCCTTGTGACACCAGCAATTGGAGCTGCTGTCATGTCATTAAGTACGATAATTGTTGCAATTAATGCTCAATTATTGAAGATTGATTAACTAAATAGGGGAAAGGGCAAGGCTATAAATGTTTTGCCCCATTTTCCTCTTGACAAAAATACATTAGGGGGGTATAGTATATATAGAGAGAACAAGAAAGGAAAGTGATTGTCTTGGAAAAATTCTTACGTGATCAACCAGTAACTCCAAGAACGGATACAGAGAAAACCGCAATAACGAATAGATTAAAGCGAATTGAAGGACAGGTTCGCGGCATTCAAAAAATGGTGGAAGAAGACCGCTATTGTGTAGATATATTGGTACAAATTAGTGCAATAAATGCTGCGCTGAAGAAAGTCGGTCATGAGGTCACCGAGAGACATATCAAACACTGTGTAAGTGATGCAGTGAAGTCTGGTGAAGGCGAACCGGTAATTGATGAATTGATGGATGTTTTAAAGCAAATTTCTAAATAAGGAGGAACCTGTCATGAGCGAAACAAATCATGCAACGTTAGGTATTACTGGAATGACTTGTGCTTCATGCTCCAGTCGTGTGGAGAAAACGTTAAATAAGATGGACGGCGTAAAAGCACAAGTCAATCTGACAACGGAAAAAGCAACGATTGATTATGATTCGGAAGTCGTTTCCCTAGATGATATTACGGAAAAAATTGAACATGTCGGGTATGGTGTGGTTACAGAGCAAGCCAATCTGGATGTTTTCGGCATGACCTGTTCTGCATGTTCAACTCGGATTGAAAAGATACTGAATAAGCAGGATGGAGTTACATTAGCAACCGTTAACCTTGCAACTGAAAGTGCATCCGTTGAATACAATCCTGGATTAATCGATATCGATGCCATGATAGACAAAATTCAAAACATGGGTTACGATGCCAAATCAAAAGCAGAAAATGGAGAAAAGCAAACTCATAAAGAAAAAGAATTAAAAAGTATGAAGACGAAAATTCTTATTTCAGCTATATTAACTGCTCCATTGTTAGTAACCATGCTTGTTCATTTATTTAATATGACCATCCCGGCTATTTTCATGAATCCATGGTTCCAGTTTGCTCTAGCAACACCAGTACAATTTATTATCGGCTGGCAATTCTATACCGGTGCCTATAAGAGTCTTCGGAATGGCGGGGCGAACATGGACGTCCTTGTCGCCTTAGGTACGAGTGCTGCGTATTTCTACAGTTTATATGAAGCATTTATGACGATTGGAAATCCTGCATACGAACCGCACTTATATTTTGAAACAAGTGCCGTAATCATTACATTAATTCTAGTTGGTAAGTATTTAGAAGTAAGAGCGAAAAGTCAGACGTCAAGTGCGCTATCTTCTTTACTTAATTTACAAGCGAAAGAAGCACGGGTAATCAGAAACGGCGAAGAAACGATGATTCCAGTCGAAGAAGTAGCCGTTGGAGACATTTTAGTTGTGAAACCAGGAGAGAAAATCCCTGTAGACGGTATTGTCGTGAAAGGACGCACCTCTGTCGATGAATCCATGCTTACGGGTGAGTCGATACCGATTGAAAAAGACATCGATGCAACCGTCATCGGTTCGACGATTAATAAAAATGGTGTTATTGAAATGGAAGCGACCAAGGTTGGTAAAGATACTGCCCTTGCATCCATTGTCAAAGTTGTGGAGGAAGCTCAAGGATCGAAGGCACCGATTCAACGATTAGCTGACGTGATTTCCAGCTATTTCGTACCGATTGTTGTAGGGATTGCGATCCTGACATTTATTGTGTGGATTGCCTTTGTGCAGCCAGGGCAAATGGAAAATGCCATGCTTGCATCTGTTGCCGTACTTGTTATTGCTTGTCCGTGTGCATTGGGACTTGCGACACCAACCTCGATTATGGTTGGTACAGGAAAAGCTGCCGAAACTGGCATTCTTTTCAAAGGTGGCGAACATCTTGAGCGTACCCATGAGCTAAACACGATTATCCTTGATAAGACAGGTACGATTACAAAGGGTAAACCAGAAGTGACCGATTTTACTGGTGACGCGGAAACATTAAAGCTACTCGCAAGTGCTGAAAAAGGATCCGAGCATCCACTTGCAGAAGCGATTGTCGCTTATGCAACAGAGCTGGATATGAACTTGGTAGAAGTTGATGATTTCAGTGCTATACCCGGACATGGTATTGAAGCTACCATTTCTGAAAAAAATATTCTCGTCGGTAATCGAAAACTCATGCAGGATCACCAAATTGAAGTTGGCAATGCAGAGCAAGCATTAGTTGATTATGAATTAGACGGGAAAACGGCGATGCTAATCGCTGTCGACGGAGAATATAAAGGAATTGTTGCGGTCGCAGATACAATCAAAGATACAGCTCCACAAGCAATCCAAGAGTTAAAAGATCAAGGATTAGATGTGATTATGCTAACAGGAGATAACGAACGAACCGCACAGGCCATTGCGAAACAAGTAGGAATTACGGAAGTGATTGCTGAAGTTTTACCTGAAGAAAAAGCGGACAAAGTAAAAGAAATTCAGTTAAAAGGTCAAAAGGTCGGTATGGTTGGAGATGGAGTGAATGATGCTCCTGCCTTAGCTATCGCTGATATTGGAATTGCGATTGGTACAGGGACAGAAGTAGCAATCGAAGCAGCTGACGTCACGATTCTTGGAGGAGAGTTATTACTCATTCCGAAAGCAATCAAAATCAGCCGTGCAACGATTAAAAATATCAGGCAAAACCTCTTCTGGGCATTTGGCTATAATACGGCAGGAATTCCAATTGCGGCAATCGGACTCCTTGCACCATGGGTTGCAGGTGCTGCTATGGCGCTCAGTTCTGTGAGTGTTGTTTCGAACTCCCTTCGTTTAAAGAGAGTTAAGATATAATTTATATTTTTCCTTTAAAGGAGGTGAGAAACGATGCAAACGAAAACGCTAAATGTTAAAGGAATGACTTGCGGCCACTGCAAAATGTCGGTAGAAGGCGCACTTGAAAAATTAGATGGCGTATCTACTGTAGAGGTAGATCTAAACACTGGAAAAGTAGAAGTTTCCTACGACGAATCTAAAGTATCCTTGGACAACATGAAAGAAGCAGTTGAAGATCAAGGCTATGACGTAGCATAAAAATACATGACAGAAGCTGGTTTCCTGGTGGAGACCAGCTTTTTTAGGATTAACTCATATTTTAATAACCTTTCCAAGGGTCTCTACAATGAAGGAGAGAGAAATGAAAATAATAATTTACTTGTATAATGGAATAACGATGCTTGATGCTGTCGGTCCTTATGAGGTTTTAAGAAATATGTCCGGAGCAGAACTGTATTTTGTTGCTGAAAAGAAGGGGAAAATAACAACGGATTCCGGTTTAATCGATATTGATGTGAAATATAGTATTAATGAAATAAAAGATGCAGACATATTACTAATACCAGGTTCAACGATAGCCTTTTTGAAAGAAATGGAGAAGGAAAATGTGTTGGAGTGGATTAGGGGAGTTGATGAAACGACAAAGTGGACGACCTCGGTTTGCACAGGATCCATTTTACTAGCTTCAGCCGGCTTACTTGAAGGATTAAAAGCAACATCCCATTGGAAGGCAATAACTTTGTTACGTAAGTATGGAATTATTCCAACTCGTGAAAGAATCGTTGAACAAGGGAAGTATATTACAGCTGCCGGGGTATCTGCGGGTATTGATATGTCTTTATACTTAGCAAACAAACTTGTGGGCGAAGATGAAACGAAAGCGATTCAACTCACAATTGAATATGATCCCCAACCCTTATATGACTCAGGGGATTACTCTAAGACCAGTGAAAAAATCATAAAAATTTCGGAGAAGAAGTTAACAAAAGATGCTGTAAAAGGACTTGGTTTACTTGGGGTAGTGAAGAGAACTAAAAATATTATTAGAATGATGAAATAGCTAGAGTTTATAAAAATGCTCTCCAATAAATTAGATCTGTTTAAATATCATCAGCATAGTTTTTAATACAAATAGAGCATCCAATAATAACCTTGGATGCCCTATTTTGGAGTATACTATCACATTCTATAATAAATTAAGCTTCATTATTATCCATCAGTTGCATGGTTGTAATGCAAGTTTTATCCTTTTTGAAGGTGGAGAACTCTGATTCTGCTATTTTACCGTCTTGACTAATAGTTACTTGATAAGTTTCCTCGCGAGGAACCCACAAGTCAATAAATCCATTTCCGTATGTAGACATTGTTTGATCAATGATTACGTTACCCTTCGAGTCTTCTATATAGACATCAAATTCTTCATTCACCATCTCACCTTGACAGCCAGTTAAGCTATGAATATCACAAGAGTGTGTTTGATTGATGAATGGAGCGATGGAAACAAAGAATTCATCTTCAGGTAATTCATAGGTTAACTTATTCTCTTCACTGTCGGTAACAATGAGCTCATGGGATGTTAATCGAAGCTGTTTCATTTTCTATATTACGTAAACTGTAATCTTGAACTAATTCCTTTATATCTTGATTCTCGTTTACTTGGGGAGTACCACCATCCCATCATCATTTCCCAAGAATGAAAGTACTATTACTCCTATGATGATAATTCCAACTATCGCATAGATTGTTTTTTTGTTCATAAATTAATTCTCCTCGATTATGGCATTACATTGAAAAATGTGTTTCATAATTCCAAGCAAATTGACTAATAGTCTATTATCTCCAGAGCATATGCTTTAATGTCCTCGAATGCTCGTATTCCATCTTCCGATCTAGTTCTTATCAAGTGCCTGCGTAAGATTTCGTCCCTATAGTTCATATCATCTAAAATAAAAAACGCTTCTACTTCCGTATTCATAGCAAGATGTTCTTTTATTTCTTCCTCCCGATTTCCTTTTTTATCAGCGAATTCAATTTCACTAAAATAAGGCTCTAATCCATACACTTTACATAATAATTGTACCAACTGATCTTCAGATAAATCATAACGCCAATTACTTATAATAACGATGATAATTTTATCATATTTGTCCTTTAATTCTTTTAATAATTTCTTTAAATTTTCAATACAAACCGGATCAAATTCTAATCCTAAATGAAATTTAGATGGATTTGAAAATTTAGTTGTTAACACGCCATCAAAATCGAGATAAATTAATACTTTGTTTATCATACCCACTATCCTTTCTGTGCTGTATCAATAATAATTTCATCTAATTGTCATTCTCAAAATCGAAAATTGTAAAATTACTTAATTCTACTAACCCCTAATAATTTTTAATGCTTCGTCTTTTATATCTATAGTATCTATCATTATGTACACAAGATACATCAGTTGTAAATTAGAGATAAGCTGATTAAACATTTGTTGCTGATTTTAAATTAATTATAAGAGTCATAATTAGTTTATTCATTCCATTCCAGGATATCAATATTTGATTACTTATTCTTTGAATTTTAACTTTAAATTGTACAAAGCAGTTCTTTTTAACTAGTTCATATTACTCGTTTTTAATAATAAATAAAAAAGAGGCATAAAAAGTTAAAAAATGCGGATAATAACAATAAGTCATTTATAAGGGGTTATAGAGATTGATAAACAAGGTTAAGAGAAGCGTCTTATACAACATAGAACCTGTAGGCATTGGAACAAAAAATGTAGAAAGTCTAACAAGCTATATAATGAGAGTGTCATATGAGCATAATTTGAATGTTGGAGATTTGATAAGTAAATTGGTAGTCCCTTCAATAGGGATAAAATATTTAATACGGAGCAGTAAGTTCGGGGGTAATCGTTTTTATGAAGGAGCAAAAACAATAAATGGCTACATGGATAATTCTATTAATCTGGTGAATGTGATGGAAGAACTAACCACTAGGAATGACTTATCAAGTATTACTTTATTAAAATGGAAAGACTATATTCCCTTACGAAAGTTATTTAAAGAATCCCTTTCTTGGTGTCCAGAATGTTTGAGGTATATGAATAATAATGAACAAAGAGTATACTTTCCTCTTTTGTGGTATTTAAAAGTAGTAACAGTTTGTATTGAGCACAAGTATTTTTTAACTGATAAATGTCATACTTGTGGATCAAAGATAGATATACTAAGGAGAAAAATGATAGTGGGGTACTGTCCATATTGCTTAAATTCATTAGAAGTAGATTTTAATAGGAAGACACCAAATGCTCAAGAATTAAAATGGCAAACATATGTCACAAAGAATCTAGAGGATTTATTAATAAATAAATTACCAATAGATTTTAGAAAACGTATAAGAGGTCAATTAAATTTAAGTAAGGAAGAATTATTTGAGGGAAGTATTTCTAAATTCTCTAATTATCTAGGATTCAGCAAAAGCACAGTACATTCCTGGATAAATGGGGATAATTTTCCTTCATTAGTTAATTTATTAATAATTTGCTTTAAATTAAACAAAAATATTTCTGATTTGCAATTAAGTTGTTTTAGTACCGATACTAATATATTTAAAGTCGATCACCATATTGAAAGGAGCTATAAGAAAACAATTCGCAATCCGTTAAATAATGAAGTAATAGTGGGAAAGTTAGAAGAACTTTTGAACAGGCAACCTCCAACATCAATGTATCAAGTTGCAAGAGAAATTGGACATGACAGACGAGTTTTGTATAAAAAATATCCTCAGCAGTGCAAAAATATTTCTCGAAATTATAGCGATTATTTAAAAACTAAATCTCAACAAAGAATTAAATCATTAAAAGTAGAAATTGACTATGCATTTAACTCTTTAAAAAAAGAAAACATATATCCGAGTCGTAGGAAAATTGAAACATTTGTAAATAAAAACGGATTATTAAGAGAGAGGGCACTACAAGATTATTGGAAAATGCTATTGATTAAAAATGGATTTGGGGATAATTCAGTAAGGGGGAGTTTATTTCATGATGAGTGAAAAAGAATTTGAACAATGGGCAAGGAAATTAAATCTGACAGATGAGGCAAAAAATGAGATACAACGAGTAAGAAAGTCTCCGCCTGCAAGAAGGTTTGGAGGTGGTAGACATAACGTAAGCGGGAGATATAGCAGTAAAAAGATGGGGGTTACTATTCAATTCGAAAGTCATAAAGTAGAATTACCTGCCATTTACATGATGGAATTTAATGATAATGTTTTGGAATATTATGATCAACCACCACGAATAAAGATTTATTACTATCATAGTAAAATGAACAATAAGAAAATGGCTTATTTGAAAACAGCAGATTATTTTGTAATAGAGAAAGATAGAGCATATTGGGTTGAGTGGAAAACAGAAGAAGAACTTATTAGAAAGTCACAAGAAAATCCAGAGAGATTTTTTAAGGAAAATAGTCAGTGGGTGTTTTCGCCCGGAAAGAATTATGCGAAAGAATTTAATTTAGATTTTCTTTTACGCTCATCTGCGGAAATTAATTGGAAACTTCAGCGTAATCTTGAGTTTCTAGAAGATTATATTATAAAAGAGTATATACCATCGAGGCCTAGAATTTTAAGAATAGAAGAATTAATCTTAGCAAATCCCGGCTTAACATTACTAGAATTAATTCAACAAGCAGATACGCATTTTTCCGCGGATAATGTATATGCTCTTATTGCCCAAAACAGAATTTATATTGATTTATACAATGACGTAATCACAGAACCTGAAAATGTAAAACTTTATTTAAATAAAGAACAGTGTCAAGGATTTTCAATCATAGAGAAATCAATTAGAAAAAGAACAAAAACAAATAAAATTGAACTAAAAAGTGGGAATAGAATTCTATGGGGAGATACTTCTTGGATAATATTAAATTATGATCAGAGTAATAAAAAAGTTTTTTTACTGTCTATTAATGATAATAAGACGGTAGAACTACCTATTGAAATATTTGAATCGTATATCTCCGAAGGGTATATACATGGCATTGATAACGAGAAAATAGATAAAAATAACAAATTAAAAAAGATGATTTCAGAGGCTTCAGAAAAGGATTTGAAAGTTGCAAACCAAAAATATGAAATTGTCCTTAAGTATTTAAATGGGCTAGAACCTGAATTGAATGTAACAGAGAGAACGCTACGTAATTGGATTAAAAAGTATAAAGATGCAGAGAAAATTTATGGAAGCGGATATTTAGGGTTACTCCCGAAAACAAAACAAAGAGGGAATAGAGGGTCAAGGTTGTCTAATGAAACAAAAAACTTAATGGATAGTATGATATCTGAAAGTTACGAAACTATTAAATTGAAAACTGCAAAAGCTGTTTATCGTGAATTCCTTGTAAAGTGTGAAGAATTAAATCTTTATGCACCATCATATGCAACATTTTGTAAAGCGATTAAACACCGTTCGAAATATGAAGTTGAAAGGGCAAGAAAAGGTAGAAGAGCTTCTTATAAATACGAAGAATTTTATACTGAATTAGAATTTACAACACCTAAACATGGGGAACGAGTTTTTGAATATGCACATATTGATCATACGGAGTTAGATATTGAACTGGATATTGGTAATGGTTCGATCCGACCTTGGCTTTCTTTAATGATCGACGCTTATTCAAGGAGAATTCTTGCATTTTATTTAACTTTTGAAGCCCCCTCCTACCGATCAGCTATGATGGTTATTAGAGAATGTGTAAAGAATTATAATCGATTACCAAATTATATAGTTGTAGATGGAGGAAAAGAATTTAATAGTGTTTATTTTGAATCATTACTTGCTCTTTACGGTGTTCATAAAAAAGAAAGACCACCGGCCAAAGCTAGATTTGGTAACGTAGTCGAAAGATTATTTGGTATAACTAATAAATTGTTTGTCCATAACTTAAAAGGTAATACGCAAATTATGAAGAATGTTAGACAGGTAACTAAATCAGTTAATCCAAAAAATCATGCAGTTTGGACACTGGAAACATTAACTGAGCGACTCGATAACTGGTTTAGCTCTGTATATGATCATATTGAAAATCCGTCACTACATCAAACGCCTAGGGAAGCATTTGAGGAATCCATCGCAATTTCTGGAAGTCGCCTTCATACCTATATACCTTATAATGAAACATTCATTTTAACGACATTACCTTCTCCTAAAGTGAATACAAGGAAAGTTTTTCCGGGTCAAGGCATAAAACTAAATTATTCTTATTATTGGTGTGAACAGTTTCGTGATCCCAAAGTAGAAAGTACAAATATTCAAGTTAAATATGATCCATTCAATATTGCAATAGCTTATGCGCATATTGAGGGTCAATGGATTAAGTGTAAATCGGCACAATATAAATATCTAGATGGTAAGACGGAAAATCAAATCAAACTTATTGCGGAAGGGATTAGACAAAACAATAAAATATATTCTAAGAACAATACAATAACAGATAGAATGATAGCTAGCTATATACTTGAATCGGAGGAAATTGAAAAGGAACTTATTAACGAAAAAGAATTGTCCTCAACAAAAGCAAATTTGAAGGTAGTTGACAAGCGTACTCATCCGATTACAGAAAATGTGGATGATGAGAATTTAAATGATGCAGAGGATATTTATAAAGATGATGATGAGCTTGAGGTTTTTGGGGAGTTGATATAAATGACAAAAAAACAAAGATTATTTGATGAAAATTTATTATCCAAATCTAAAAAGGAACGTGAAGATTACTTTAATGATTTCACAGTAAGTCATCCTAAAATGCAACAAGTTTTAGATGAATTAAAGAATGAGATATATAACGGGTCACAAAATATTATTATGGTAGTTGGGCCATCTGGAGTAGGGAAATCTAGACTCTTTATAGCAACGATGTTATCTGTGTTTAAAGAAATGAAGAAAGAACTTGAAGAAGATAAAAGCATTATTCCGATTTCTGGCATAGAGCTTCCAAATCCAGATCTGGGAAAGTTTAACTGGAAAGATTTTTATTATAGGGCGCTTTCATCATTAAATGAACCTTTAATTGATAATAAGATCGATGTGTACAAATATAAAAATAATCAAAAAAATAGTAGACCAGGAAATGTTGGGACTGCAGCCGAGTTGCGTAGATCTATTGAAAATGCCTTTTATTACAGAAAAACAAAAGCACTCTTAATTGATGAAGCCCAACATTTTTTTAAGATTGACTCCGAAAGTAGAGGGAACAGTGAAAAAAATCAGAGGCAATTTAATTCAATTAAGTCACTTGCTAATATGAGTAATACAAAAATTGTTCTATTTGGAACTTATGATTTAAATGCTGTTTTTAATTTAGATGGACAGTTGTCTAGGCGAGTTAAAGAAATTCACTTTCCAAGATACGATTATGCTAAGGAAGAAGATAGAAAAACGTTTAAATCCCTTTTGTTTACATTTCAAAAGCTATTACCAGTCGAAGTAGAACCAAACTTATATAAACATTCAGAGTATCTATATGAGGGATCTATCGGTTGCGCAGGTATATTAAAGAACTGGTTGCAAAGATGCCTTTCAGATGCAATTAAACATGATGAGAAAACAATAACTTATGATAATTTAAAAAGAAATGCATTGCAGACAAGAAAACTATTAACATTAGGGAAAGAGGCAATTGAAGGAGAATTAGCATTTAAAGATAGCGATAAAGATAAAGAAAAACTTAAAGAACTATTAGGAATAAATAAAAATGAGGAACAAGTAGTGAGAGAAAGAAAGATTAATAAAACTCCAGGTAAAAGAAAACCTGAGAGAGATAGTGTTGGCACAGAATTACCAATGCGACATATTCAATAGAACTGTAAAAATTGAGAGGAATTTCATACTCAATTTTTATTTTTTTGGGGGTATAAAAAATGGAGAGTAGTATTCAAAGTTTACAAAATAACAGGACAGAGCATAATAAATTTCTAACTACAAGAAGTGTCTTATACAATTTGAATCCAATAGGAATTGGTACACCATATGTTTAAAGTTTATCAAGCTATATTGCTAGATGTAACCGTCAAGTAGAATTAAGCAGTTTTTCACAATTAACACTCAACAGGTTTCCCCAATTAAGATTCAACACCTGTTTCTTGAAACAAAGCACGTCTGTACTTCATTCTGATGCTGTCTTGGTTC
>NZ_JAKGBW010000103.1 GCF_021556485.1 Oceanobacillus alkalisoli
GATATTCGCTTAAATGGGTGATTACCGAGGAGAAAATTCATGATTTTAGCCTAAATGGGGGATTTCCGAAGAGAAAACGCATGATATTCGCTTAAATGTGGGATTCTCGGAGATAAATCGCGTGATATTCGATTAAAAGGGGGATTTCCGAAAAGAAAACGCGTGATTTTCGCTTAAATGGGGGATTTCCGAAGAGAAAACGCGTGATATTTGCTTAAATGTGGGATTCTCGGAGATAAAACAGTTGATATTCGATTAAACGGGGGATTTCCGAAAAGAAAAC
>NZ_JAKGBW010000030.1 GCF_021556485.1 Oceanobacillus alkalisoli
TACAGCTTGAACCCTTTCATCCAATGTGTGTTTCATTACTTTCTCAGACATAATAAAAACTCCCTTTATAGTAGTAGAGATCTTTTATTATTTCTCTGTCTACTATAAAGGGAGCATATCACAGAGCTTTTGTCCCACTTTATCCTGGTGTAATTGTCCGTAAAACATCCACCTCAAAACTTCCAGTCATGTCGAGAAAGGTTAAGCGGGAGATACCGGACGTCTAACACCTAGGATTTTTGGTTTTGCGGAATCAATGGCTTGATCAAAAGTCGGTTTAACACCGGCAACTTCAAGGGAGGCATCTACTCCATTTGGATATTTTTCTTTAATGAATGTAACTGGGTTAATGTCTTTTGTATTCAGTACCTCTGTTGCGCCAACTTGTGTTGCTTTTTCCAACCGTTCATCAGACAAGTCAAACGCTAAAATTTCTTTTGCTCCGGCTGCTTTGGCTGCACCGATGACGAATAGACCGATTGGACCTGCGCCGAACACGGCAATGGTATCTCCATGTTTAACTCCAGCTTCCTTCACTGCTTGAGCAGAAACAGAAAGAGGTTTTACCAATGCTGCTTTATCCAAGGACAAACGATCTGGAATTGCCACCACATTATTTTCATTCGCTACAAAATATTCGGCGAAAGAACCATCTGTGTGCAGCCCAGCAAAGTAAAATTCATAATAGCGATCAACTAAATCGGAATGATTGCCGGATGTGACGACTGGATTCACAACGACACGATCACCTTTTTTATATGCTGTCACATTTTTACCGACTTCTTCTACAGTCCCTGAGAATTCATGTCCGTGCACGAGTGGGACTTTCTCTCCTGTTAGTGGGTTTGGCTCGTCTACTTGAACAAGCAATGGACCACTTTCATATTCGTGCAAGTCAGTTCCACAATTTCCGGACCAACTGACTTTCACTTTTACATCATTGTTGCCAACTGGTTTAACGTCACGTTCTTCCACACGAACATCTTTATTTTCATACCAGACGGCTGCTTTCATTTTTTCTGTCATTACAATTCCTCCAGAATATTTAATCCTTTTCAAAATGATGTTGCACTTCTCTTTAACTTTATCATTGTTTTGACTAAAGTCGGATAACACAAAAGGTTTTAATGATGCTTAAACAACAGGTATAATAGAATTGTTGAGAAAATATTAGGAGAGCCGATATGAAACAGGACAGACGAGTTGCGCGAACACGTGGAGTGGAGCATTACAACATGCTTATCTTTGCCTGATGAATGTACATCAGGAGCATGAAATTATGGTTTCTATGATTGCCGATGAGGCGGATATCAATCGGGCGACATTTTATGCTCATTTTTCCAATAAAGAAGATTTTCTTGAAGAAATGCTATATGAACTATTGATGGGCTTTGAGCAGGCAATCCTTGATGTCTTTCAAGGAAAGCGAAAGATAAATGCTGCGAAGCTCACTCCAACAACCGAGGTGATGTTTCAATATATTGAAGCACATCAACAAGCTTTTTATGCACTTTCCAAAGGACATCATGATTTTGACAAGCGATTGGAAAAGTTATTTCATGGGTTGTTTACGGAGAAGATTTCATTGAAACAGAATCACCATTATGGGAATTGAATTATGAAATATTCATTCAATACCAGACGAAAGCGACATTAAGTTTGCTGCAATATTGGATCAAATCAAAATATGCGAATAGTAAAGCATACATGATGGAGCAGCTCACTTGCTTTCCAATACAAAAATTAAAAGTTTAAATCGGATATAATGGGCCCGGGTCTGGGACAAATGCTCTGACCCCGTGTCCCGTTTTTGAAAGGAGTAATTGTTGATGGGTTATGTATTGCCAGATGTTGTGCAGGAACGGTTGGAGACGGTGCGGAGGAGAGAACCTGGAGAGTTCGAATATTTGATTCGCCCGGGTGGGTATGTGCCGCCGCATATGGATTTATTAGTGGATGCGATTGTTGCATTAAGCATGGGGAAGAATGTTTTATTGAAAGGTCCGACTGGATCTGGGAAAACGAAATTTGCAGAAACACTATCTCATCTTTTTCAGCAACCGATGTTCAGTGTGAATAGTTCAGTTGATCTTGATGCGGAAAGTTTACTCGGGTTTAAAACATTGGCATATGAAGGAGATAAACAGGTGATTGATTTTGTTCCGGGGCCGGTGACAAATGCAATGAAAGATGGGAGCTTCCTGTACATTGATGAGGTTAATATGGCAAAACCGGAAACACTCCCACTTATTAACGGTGTCCTCGACTATCGCCGTACGATTACGAACCCTTTTACAAATGAAATCATAACGGCAAAAGACGGTTTTGGCGTCATTGCTGCAATTAACGAAGGCTATATCGGGACGGTCCCATTGAATGAGGCATTGAAAAACCGTTTCATTGTGATTGAAGTGCCATATATTGAAGGCGACCAGCTGAAGCAGCTTATTACAACGACAACGAATTTAACAGATGAAAAATTAATCGACTTATTTGTTCGATTATCCGGAGATTTAATCACTGCGGTGTATCAAGGAAAACTACCGGAAGAAGCGGCATCGATCCGCGCATTGCTGGATGCCTGTGATTTAAGTACGCTTATTACGCCAAAGCGAGCGATCCTTCGGGCCATTACCGATAAGCTTGAGGAAGAAAGAGAACGGGAATTTATCGATAATTTAGCTGAAACCTTATTTTAAAAAGGAGAATACAAGATGTATCGTTTCCATGATTCACGGGTGAGAACGAATTATTATATGCAGCTTCAAGACTTAACAACTGTTTTATCAGGAGTTGCAGAATTGAAGTTTGAATATGGTTTTGGCGCTGGGGTGGACCTAATAGAACGAAAAGTAACTGCGAGCAGATTTTGGGAAAAGCTCGAATTGGAAACGCAAGAAGCAGGTTTGAAAAGTGATGTATACCTCCGGGCAATCGGGACGATGCGGTATTCTCATATACCTGATATGCAGGAATATATGCGAGATATTGAAGAAACACATCTGCCGAAATTTGCGGCTCAGCTATTTGCTTTATTTGAAGATATCCGTCTTGAAGAAATTGTTAAAAGTGAGCGTCCGGGAACGACTGGAATATTCCAAACACGGAGAACGTATTTTCAGCACTTCTTTATAAGACAGCTATCTGCAAATGTCACCCGCAGCAGGGAATTGGATGAATTGTTTTGTCTGATTTACTTACTTATTCAATCTGATCATCCTGATCCAGATTTTGCACGGGCCTCGGAACGGGCATTAGAACATCTGGAAATGCTAAAGCCTATGCTCTATTCTATTTATGAAGCAAGAACGAGCAAAGATATTAAAGAAATATGTGAACGAATCGTGTTTCATCTAGATGGTTTATATGAGAAGGACGCTATCAATGAATATTTTATTTTTCCAGTGAGTGAAGTACAGCGATATGAGAAAAATACGTTATTTGATGAACTGACACGTACAGATGAACTTACGAACGATGATGTAGAAGAAGTGAATAAAGAAGAGAGCGAGTATTTTGATGAGACCTTTTCCGCTTGGCACCGGGAGAATAAAAATGAGGATCGCAAGCAGAACTTCTTGCAGTTCGAGCTCGAGCAAGGAACGAAATCGAGTATGCTCGGTGGTGGTGTAAGAGAAACCGAAGATGCTGATCAGGCGATAGCAAGTATTCAAGGTGCAGCTGGGAAAAGTAAGCAGAATGATTATTCGAAAATGGAAGCGCTGGATGAACAAAGTGCGAAAGATGAAAAACAAGGAAGCGAGTCTGTCTATGGCGAAGAAAATACCGATGCTGTAAAGATTGTGAAGGAAGCGGAGGAGCCGAGCCCGGAAGATGAGAAGCTGTACCGCGAATATGTTGCGACAATCGAAATGTATCGGCGCCGGCTTGCCAATACGATTCGTAAAACAATCGAGCATAAGCAGACAAATCCAAGGAAGGACTTGCTCGTTGGCCGCTTATCGAATAAGTTGTTATCTGTCGTTCTTGAGGATAATCCGCGAATCTTTTATAAGAAAGACGAGGAATCTACTGAGTTTGATGCAGTGTTTACCTTGCTTGTTGATTGCTCTGCCTCGATGGTGAATAAAATGGAAGAGACGAAGAAAGGGATTATTCTGTTTCATGAAGTGTTGAAACAATTGAAAATCCCTCATTCCATAATAGGATTTTGGGAGGATGCGAATGAAGTGAGACCGGGACATCTGCCGAATTATTTCCATTTAATTCACTCTCATACAGATTCGTTATATGCCAATAACGGAGCAAAAATCCTTCAACTGGAACCGGAAGAAGATAATCGGGATGGTTTTAGTATCCGAGTAGCGGCGGAGGCACTTGAAGCTCGCCGCGAGAAGAATAAATTCCTGCTCGTTTTTTCTGACGGGGAACCTGCAGCAAGCGGCTATAATCAGAACGGAATCGTCGACACGCATTTAGCTGTTTCAGAAGCGAGGAAAAAAGGAATGGATGTGATCGGGATGTTCCTTGCAGAAGGCGAAGTTGGAGAAAAAGAAGAGTTCACGATGCAAAACATCTACGGCAAAGAACGAATCATGGTACCAACCGTCGCCGAACTACCCGAACACTTCACCCCCCTCCTTAAAAAGCTCCTCCTCAAGACCATTTGAGCAGGACACGGGGTCAGAGCTTTTGTCCCAGTGGAACAGAGGGTCAGAGCAATTGTCCCATTTTTCGGGGGACAATTGCTCTGACCCCAATGTCCCGCTGTGTTATAATGTATAAAATAGAATGAATATTATAGAAAGAAGCGATACATATTGGTGAAGCAGTCTGCTGTTAAGTTACAGCCACAGAACAGAACGATGTATTCGATTTTATTTATTATTGGTCTGACTCATTTGTTGAATGATTCCTTGCAGGCTGTTATTCCGGCAATGTTTCCGATTTTGGAACGTTCCCTCGGGCTTACATTCACGCAGCTTGGATTCATTACATTTACGTTAAATATGGTGGCATCTGTTATGCAGCCGGTTGTCGGTATGTATACAGACAAACGTCCGATGCCTTATGCCCTGCCGATTGGTTTATTGTCGAGCATGTTCGGAATGCTTGGTCTTGCCTTTGCACCGAACCTTCCAACGATTTTAATCAGTGTTGTTTTAATCGGATTAGGTTCTGCAGTTTTCCACCCGGAAGGTTCACGTGTTGCCTATCTTGCAGCAGGGAATAAGCGGGGACTTGCACAATCGATTTATCAAGTGGGCGGAAACAGTGGACAAGCACTTGCGCCTATTATTACTGCCCTTGTTCTTGTGCCGATGGGGCAATTTGGTGCAATTTGGTTTGTACTTGTTGCGTTTATCGCCTCCATGTTTCTTGTCTACATTGCAAGATGGTATGCGGGACAAGTGGAAGTCATAAAGAAAGTGACAGAAAAAGAAAAGAAATCCGCCGCGGAGCCAAAACAAAAGCAAAAACTTCCAAAAGTTATCCGTAATGCTGTGTTATTACTCGTGTTTGTCGTATTCATCCGTTCCTTGTATCATAGTGCGATTTCAAACTACTATGCTTTTTATGCGATTCAAAATTATGGCGTGTCGATCGCAGAATCACAAACCTTCATTTTTGTTTTTCTCCTAACTGGAGCGATTGGTACGTTCGTCGGAGGTCCGCTTGCTGACCGTTTTGGAAAAAAGATTGTTATTATGGGATCTTTACTCGTTCCCGTACCCTTAACAATCTTACTTCCATATGTCGGACCGCTCGTAGCACTTATTTTAATTGGGGTAATTGGAACGCTTATTTTATCCAGCTTTTCAGTGGCTGTAGTATACGGTCAAGAAATGATACCCGGAAAAGTCGGTACAATGTCCGGTTTAATCGTAGGTCTTGCATTTGGTATGGGAGCAGTCGGTTCCGTGTTTTTCGGAAGTTTAATTGACTGGATCGGTTTAAATCCTACAATGATTATCGTATCTTTCTTACCATTACTCGGTTTACTGACGATCAAGCTGCCATCTGATGAAAAGTTAAGACAAATCAACCGAGATTTTGGGAATACAGGATATGTCTCTGAGTAATCTATTAAAAATGCGTTATGTACTTCTGCTATTTTTATTGTTTCTTGTCACGTTCTTTTTCTTATTTTTTCGCTATGGCGGAGAGGTGCTTGTAGTGGAGGATGATTTGGAAGAAGTTGATGAGGCCGTATCGGTCTTACTAATGGGAAGTGTAGGCGACAGGGCTCTAGGTGCAATTGAACTTTATGAAAATGGAAAAGTTGATCAAATAGTAATGGTTCGGTCTCATCTTGCTGGGCATGAATTGTTAGAAGAAAATAACATTTCTATCCCAGGGGATGCGGAATTAAGCAAGAAGGTTTTAACTGATTCTGGTGTCCCAGAAGATAAAATAACGATCATTCCAGGAGATGCAGAGAGTACAAAAGACGAAGCGCTCGCTATTAGAAAGTATTTGCAAAATCATCCGGAAATTGATCAGTTGATTCTTACGACATCCAAATTTCATTCCTATCGTTCCAAGCTGATTTTTAATAAGGCACTGAAAGACGAAAATATCACCATCTATGCTGCCCCAACACCATATGATCCATACGAAGCGACCGGGTGGTATAGAGACCGGGAAGATATTTGGCGCGTCGCAACAGAATACATGAAACTAGCACACTATTTCTTTATGGAACAATTTCAAATGAATTGAAGCGGGACACGGGGGCAGAGCGAGGCCACTGAAAAACTCCTGTTTTTTAATGGGAGGTAAGTCAAACTAAAATAAGAGAGCTTTTTATGTGTTTTTTCATAAAAAGCTCTCTTATTTACCTAATATCTTCCCTATTTTTGGTCTATTAGCTTCATGATTCTTTTTATATTTGTCGCAAATATCGTGGTTGCTCCTTGTATCTCCATGCCGAATAGACCCGAGTCAGTGGCTTTATTGTACCCGTGTCGATTTTTTAATTCACTATTTTT
>NZ_JAKGBW010000104.1 GCF_021556485.1 Oceanobacillus alkalisoli
AGGGCGAACGCATCGTGGAGGTGCTCAAGCAAAACCGCAACCATCCCATTGCCGTAGAGGATCAGGTATGCATCTTCTACGCCGTGACCCGCGGTTTCCTCAAGGATGTGGCGGTAACGGACGTGGCCGAGTATGAGGAAGGCCTGTACGAACGCATGTCCGCTCAGCATACGGACGTGCTGGAAGCCATCCGCACCACCGGCGACCTGAGCAAGGAAACCGAGGAGGCCCTTCGCGCCGCCCTGGATGCCTACACGAAGGATTTCCTCAAAAGCAAAAAAT
>NZ_JAKGBW010000031.1 GCF_021556485.1 Oceanobacillus alkalisoli
TGGAATTTTATAATGAAGAACGATACCAAACGAAATTAAACAGCCTAACACCGTTAGAATATCGGTACCAGGCTGCGGCATAGATTTTTATTTTTTTACTGTCCACTTGACAGGGCGCAGTTCACTGACCCTCTTGTCCCGTTTTCTTATTTGCGTTTAGAAATTGTTTAGTTCGGCTTTTTATACTATGAATTGGGTAGGTTTATCAATATATAGAGGGTGTTTATCATGAGAGTTGTTATTGGCGATGATTTAAATGTATATAGTGAGGGGCTACAATTCATTATAAATGCAGAAGCAGATATGGAAGTGGTAGGGGTACTTCATGAGCAAAATAATTATTTGGAACAACTGGAAAGGTTACAGCCATCGATTATATTATTTAATATGAAGAAGCTGCAAACTGGAATGGAAAATGCTGTTTATCAATATTGGAAGGGTCATTCGAAGGTGAAGCTGGTTTATCTTTCGCCAAAGGTCGATTCCGTTTTGTTTTATGAGTGGGTTAAGAATAAGCCGGATGGTATTTTACTTCAGGATCTCTCTCCAGAAAAATTCATCAGTTCCGTACGGGATGTACATAACGATCAATATATTCTTTCCGGAAAAATTGCCCATGAATTAATTAAAGGCTTCCATCAAATTGATTTGCTAAAGAAAATGATTTTAAAAGAAAGCTTGCGTAAACAGAAAATCGATGTATCTTTACGGGAATTGGATATTTTATATTTAATGTTTCTTAAGAAAAAAAATCAAGAGATCGCAAAAGAGCTGGATTTGCCTGATCAATCTGTTCGATACTACGTGAGTAAGGTGTACAAAACATTAAAATTAAAAAACCGGGCTGAAACAATCCGTTATCTTAGTAAGCTGATAAACGAATAATGAAACATTGGGGTCAGAGCACTTCTCCCAGAAGTTCTAGGACAAGTGCTCTGACCCCAATGTCCCACCCGCCACTTTATCTTGAAAATGTGATTTCTTTTTTTGTGGTTAAGTTGATATGGGTTTCGCTTGGTTTTGTTTCGGCTATTTTTTTGCCGTTCCGGAAGGCGTAGCGGACAATTGCTTGTTTCCGAACCGCTTCATATTCATTTTCCGCTCCTAAAACTATAAAGTTCGCCGGTTTTCCGGCTTCAATCCCGTAGCGCTCTTCAATATACAAGGTGCGTGCGCTGTTTGCTGTAATCAAATCGATAGAATTAACTATTTCTTCATAGCCCATCAATTGCGCAACGTGGATTCCCATATGCAATACGTTCAACATATTACCCGTACCTAATGGATACCAAGGGTCAAAAACATCATCGTGGCCGAAGCAGACATTCAAATTCGCCTCCAGCAGTTCTTTTACCCGCGTTAACCCGCGTCGTTTCGGATACGTATCAAACCGACCTTGTAAATGAATATTGATTAGGGGATTTGAGACAAAATTAATATTTGCCTTTTTCAATAATCCAAACAATTTAGATGTATATGCATTATTATAAGAACCCATCGCTGTCGTATGGCTTGCAGTAGTTCTCGCTCCAAGCCCACGCTTAAAGGATTCTGCAGCAACAACTTCCACAAATCTGGATTGTTCATCATCCGTTTCATCGCAATGGATGTCAATAAGCCGGTCATATTTTTCCGCTAAGTCAAAAGCAATTTTCAATGATTCAACCCCATACTCGCGAGTGAATTCAAAGTGGGGAATACCGCCAACGACGTCCGCCCCGAGCTTAAGCGACTCCTCGAGAAGCTCTTTCCCGTTCGGATAAGAAAGGATTCCTTCTTGCGGGAATGCGACTACTTGCAGGTCGAGATAATCTTTCATCTCTTCCTTCACAGCGAGCATTGCTTTTAAAGCTGTCAAATCAGGATCTGTCACATCCACATGTGTGCGGACATGCTGAATCCCTTGGGCAATCTGCCATTCAAGTACGGTTTTCGTCCGTTCTTTCACATCTTCTCCCGTAAGAGACTCTTTCCGCTCGGCCCAGCGCTGGATTCCTTCAAATAATGTACCACTCCGATTCCATTCAGGTTCCCCCGCTGTAAGGGTCGTATCCAAATGGATATGAGGCTCGATAAATGGAGGAAGAACAAGCGCGCCTTCGACATCGAGAACCTCCGTATCTTGAGGTAATTCTGTCTCATTCGTTGTAATTCTTTCAAAAATACCATCTTGAATCATAATATGAAATGTTCCATCTTGTCCACGTAACGTACAATTCTTAATGATCACTAGACATAGCAACTCCTTTTACAAAATCTTCTTGAGGTAAAATTTTCGTTAATAAAATATATACAATACCAGTTCCAATCAGGGCATTTAACGGACTGATTCCTGGAGCGAATTGGGCTAGACCAACGCCTGCTGCCCAAGCAATCATTGCAATCCAGTTCACTTTTTGAAATTGCACGGCTTTAAATTCGGCATATTTTCGCTTGCGGATAAAGAAATAGTCTGCAATAATAATCGCCCCGATCGAAGGGATGGCCGCTCCTAACACATTTAAAAATCCAACAAAATTACTGTACATCCACATCGCAAAAAGTGTTCCAACGAGTCCGTTAATGATGACAAACAACTTCTTCGGCATATTCGTGATATTCGCAAAAGCTAATCCAGAAGCGTAAAGCGCGTTGTCATTCGTTGTCCAGATATTTAAGCCAAGGACGACAATCGCCGGAATAACTAGCCCTTGTAAAAAGAGAACTTCGGAAATCTCAGCAAGACCATATGCCATTGCACCAAATGCACCGAATATAAACATGAGTGTGTTACCTAGTAAAAAGGCGATGACCGTTGCTGTCACTGCTTGGCGTGGTGATTTGGAAAAACGTGTAAAATCTGGTGTGAGTGAACCGGCGCTGATGAAAGAACCAATACAAATCGTAAGCGCCGCTGCCACGGAAACCGATGTCACCGGTTCATAGGCGACGAGTCCTTGCAGCCCGCCGATTACTTCTGTTGCGTGAAACATCGAATACGTACCAAGAATTGTAATCGCAGGCACCGCAATGTACCCGAGCAGAACGAGTGACTTCATCCCATATAAGGCGCTCGCTGTCATCGCAATCCCAAAAAGGAAAATAAGAGCAAACACATTCCAGCCGAGTATTTTTGCAACAGGAATCGCAAACATGGCAACCCCGACTCCGAACCAGCCGACTTGTGTAAAGCCAAGCAGGAAAGAAGGGAGATGTGAACCTTTTTCTCCGAAGGCATATTTTGCTAATAGATGGGTTGATAGACCAGTTTTTGCTGAAATATAGGCTAGCGAACCAGTGTATATTCCTAAAATGAAATTCCCAATCAAAACAATCAGCATGAACTGTGTGAACGTAAGGCCAAGTCCGAGCTCGCCACCTGCGAGCATACTTGCTGAGAAAAATGTCATCCCGAGCATGACAGATAAGATTTTCCAAAAGTTATTACGGTTTCCCATTGGGACAGCTTGCCGAGAAAATTCTGGATCAAACTTTTCCATTTCGTTTCCTCCTCATTATAGCTGGTATCCATTATCCATTCATGAGGAAGTAAAAAAAGAGGCTAATCATCAGCATTTGCTGACAATTAGCCTCTTTTAAGTATAAAGATATGGTACCTGCAGTACATACTAATGCAGATATATCTTTTACTTTCCCGCTGTTCTTGTCAGCCTCACAGGACTGAATTAAAGATACCAGTGTTTAATTAATGATTATTATAACAGGATAATCCGGTTTCTGCAAGATGAAGATGTTTTATTTTCGCTAGAGCGGTTAAACATAGATTGTAAGTAAAAAAAGAAACATAAACTCGGAAAACATCTTAGGAGGTTTTAATAATGGAAAATGTTTATGTCGTTGAAAATAGCGTGAAGGCAAAAGAGAAAATTGATCAATTAACGATACAAGGCTATACAAAAGATGAAATTTACGTTGTAGCCCACGAGCCGGATCAAACAGACAAGCTTTCGGAAAATCTGCATGTAAATCAAGTAGGCATGGAGGAAGAGGGAGTCTTGGATAAAATTGCAAATGTCTTTCGATCCCGTGGTGACGAGCTTCGGAATCAATTTGAAAATCTCGGTCTATCCGCCGCTGAAGCAGACAGATACGAAGCAGAGCTCGACAAAGGCCATTTTGTAATCATCGCAAAAAAATAATGCAAAAAGCGGGACATTGGGGCGAGTGAACTGCGCCCTGTCAAGTGGACAGTAAAAAAATAAAAATCTATGCCGCAGCCTGGTACCGATATTCTAACGGTGTTAGGCTGTTTAATTTCGTTTGGTATCGTTCTTCATTATAAAATTCCAT
>NZ_JAKGBW010000032.1 GCF_021556485.1 Oceanobacillus alkalisoli
ATATAGAAGTTAGTTAAGTCCTCGATCGATTAGTATTCGTCAGCTCCACATGTCACCATGCTTCTACCTCGAACCTATCAACCTCATCGTCTCTGAGGGATCTTACTCACTCGAAGTGATGGGAAGTCTCATCTTGAGGGGGGCTTCATGCTTAGATGCTTTCAGCACTTATCCTTTCCACACGTAGCTACCCAGCCATGCTCCTGGCGGAACAACTGGTACACCAGCGGTGTGTCCATCCCGGTCCTCTCGTACTAAGGACAGCTCCTCTCAAACTTCCAGCGCCCACGACGGATAGGGACCGAACTGTCTCACGACGTTCTGAACCCAGCTCGCGTACCGCTTTAATGGGCGAACAGCCCAACCCTTGGGACCGACTACAGCCCCAGGATGCGATGAGCCGACATCGAGGTGCCAAACCTCCCCGTCGATGTGAACTCTTGGGGGAGATAAGCCTGTTATCCCCGGGGTAGCTTTTATCCGTTGAGCGATGGCCCTTCCATGCGGAACCACCGGATCACTAAGCCCGACTTTCGTCCCTGCTCGACTTGTAGGTCTCGCAGTCAAGCTCCCTTGTGCCTTTACACTCTGCGAATGATTTCCAACCATTCTGAGGGAACCTTTGGGCGCCTCCGTTACCTTTTGGGAGGCGACCGCCCCAGTCAAACTGCCTGCCTGACACTGTCTCCGGACCGGATCACGGTCCTGGGTTAGAATGTTCATACAGCTAGGGTGGTATCCCACGGGTGCCTCCACGGAAGCTAGCGCTCCCGATTCCACGGCTCCCACCTATCCTGTACAAGCTGCACAAACAGTCAATATCAAGCTACAGTAAAGCTCCACGGGGTCTTTCCGTCCTGTCGCGGGTAATGTGCATCTTCACACATCGTATAATTTCACCGGGTCTCTCGTTGAGACAGTGCCCAAGTCGTTGCACCTTTCGTGCGGGTCGGAACTTACCCGACAAGGAATTTCGCTACCTTAGGACCGTTATAGTTACGGCCGCCGTTTACTGGGGCTTCGGTTCTAAGCTTCGCCTTACGGCTAACTCTTCCCCTTAACCTTCCAGCACCGGGCAGGTGTCAGCCCCTATACTTCGCCTTTCGGCTTCGCAGAGACCTGTGTTTTTGCTAAACAGTCGCTTGGGCCTATTCACTGCGGCTTCTTCTAAAAGAAGCACCCCTTCTCCCGAAGTTACGGGGTCATTTTGCCGAGTTCCTTAACGAGAGTTCTCCCGCTCACCTTAGGATTCTCTCCTCGCCTACCTGTGTCGGTTTGCGGTACGGGCACCTGTGATCTGGCTAGAGGCTTTTCTCGGCAGTGTGAAATCAGGAACTTCGGTACTCAATTTCCCTCCCCATCACAGCTTGAAATTGCCAGACGGATTTGCCTATCTGACTTTCTCACTGCTTGGGCGCACACTTCCATCCGTGCGCATTCCTTATCCTTCTGCGTTCCCCCATCGCTCATAACGATCATGAGGTGGTACAGGAATATCAACCTGTTGTCCATCGCCTACGCCTGTCGGCCTCGGCTTAGGTCCCGACTAACCCTGAGAGGACGAGCCTTCCTCAGGAAACCTTAGGCATTCGGTGAAAGAGATTCTCACTCTTTTTTCGCTACTCATACCGGCATTCTCACTTCTAAGCGCTCCACCAGTCCTCACGGTCTGACTTCACAGCACTTAGAACGCTCTCCTACCATTGTTCGGAAGAACAATCCGCAGCTTCGGTGATACGTTTAGCCCCGGTACATTTTCGGCGCAGAGTCACTCGACCAGTGAGCTATTACGCACTCTTTAAATGGTGGCTGCTTCTAAGCCAACATCCTGGTTGTCTGGGCAACTCCACATCCTTTTCCACTTAACGTATACTTTGGGACCTTAGCTGGCGGTCTGGGCTGTTTCCCTCTCGACTACGAATCTTATCACCCGCAGTCTGACTCCCAAAAAGAAGTAGCTGGCATTCGGAGTTTGACTGAATTCGGTAACCCGGTGAGGGCCCCTAGTCCAATCAGTGCTCTACCTCCAGTACTCTATTTTTGAGGCTAGCCCTAAAGCTATTTCGGAGAGAACCAGCTATCTCCGTGTTCGATTGGCATTTCACCCCTACCCACACCTCATCCCCGCATTTTTCAACATACGTGGGTTCGGGCCTCCAGTCAGTGTTACCTGACCTTCACCCTGGACATGGGTAGATCACACGGTTTCGGGTCTACGACCACATACTCATTCGCCCTATTCAGACTCGCTTTCGCTGCGGCTCCGTGTCTTCCACTTAACCTTGCATGTAATCGTAACTCGCCGGTCCATTCTACAAAAGGTACGCCGTCACTCATAAATGAGCTCCGACTACTTGTAAGCGCACGGTTTCAGGTTCTCTTTCACTCCCCTCCCGGGGTGCTTTTCACCTTTCCCTCACGGTACTGGTTCACTATCGGTCACTAGGGAGTATTTAGCCTTGGGAGATGGTCCTCCCGGATTCCGACGGAATTCCACGTGTTCCGCCGTACTCAGGATACACTCCGGAGGAAACTCTTTTTCGATTACAGGGCTGTTACCTTCTATGGCTGATCTTTCCAGATCGATTCATCTAAAGAATTTCTTTGTAACTCCAATGGAGTGTCCTACAACCCCAGTAAGCAAGCTTACTGGTTTGGGCTCGTTCCGTTTCGCTCGCCGCTACTTGGGAAATCGCATTTGCTTTCTCTTCCTCTGGGTACTGAGATGTTTCAGTTCCCCAGGTCTGCCTCGTATACCCTATGTATTCAGGTATACGTACTGTCCCATTACGGACAGTGGGTTGCCCCATTCGGAGATCTCCGGATCAACGTTTACTTACAACTACCCGGAGCATATCGGTGTTAGTCCCGTCCTTCATCAGCTCCTAGTGCCAAGGCAT
>NZ_JAKGBW010000105.1 GCF_021556485.1 Oceanobacillus alkalisoli
CTACAAGAATCCCCCACGTATCCAAAAAATCACGCATTTCCTCTACAAAAATCTCACATGTAAACGAAAATCATGCATTTTCTCTTCGAAAATCCCCCATTTAACCAGAAGAAAATGCAATTTCTCTTCGAGAATCCCCCATTTAACCCGAAAATGATGCATTTTCTCTTCAAGAATCCCTGATTTATCCCGAATATCACACATTTTCTCTTCAAAAATCTCCCATGTAACCTGAAAATCACGCATTATCTCTACGAAAATCACACATTTAATGCAAACATC
>NZ_JAKGBW010000106.1 GCF_021556485.1 Oceanobacillus alkalisoli
CCTCCAGCAAGAGCAGCCATCTCAGCAGCTTCACCATGGCAACACATGCTTATGTCCTCACCTTCCTCCTCCTCTCTGGAACCCTAATCATGTCGGAAGCTGCTCTCTGCCAGCAGCAGCGAGATGCCGTGCTAGACACCGACGGCAATCAGGTCCGTCTCGGCCCCAATTACCAAATCGAATACACAGGATCCGACGGCCATACGGGTGTGCTAGGCCTTCTGCGCAACGATCAAAGTCAGTGCGAGAAGTTCATAGGACCAACCAGCCACAACGAGGGC
>NZ_JAKGBW010000033.1 GCF_021556485.1 Oceanobacillus alkalisoli
TTGCAATCTGGCTCTTTGAGAATCCTTTTTTCTTTAAACGATGTATCTCTTGGTAAATCATCCACTTTTCCACTCCTTATTTCCTCCCCCTTCGACATACTCCGATTTAAGTATACCGAAAGGGATACGGAATTAGTAAACCGTTTAGTCTTAATTGGTGAAAACTGTTTACTCTTATTTGTGGAAAACTGTTGAGTCTAGTTTAGCAGTTACACGCCTGCACAAATTTGATAAAAAAGTGGCAGACTATCATCTATTGGATACAATTATCCTAGAAGGACTGGCTGAACATGCGGTTCTGGAGCGATTCAAGAAAAAATATTGTGCAGATTGGACGCGATATTATTCAGACGAAGAGTTAGAAAAATGTGGAAACACCTTATTCTACCTTCCACTGATCTTCCAAAGGGACACAGAGAACATGAGGCTATATTGTATGGTGTTGATCATTACCCTAGGATGGCTGGTTATTATTTAGTAAAACAATACGTGGAAACAAATAAACGTTCAACTAAAGAATTGCTGAACACGTCTTCTTCTGTTATCGCAAAAATGACACAGACGGATTAATTTCCGTCTGTGTCATTTCATCTTACCAATAATATGGTGGTTGTATAGTGCAAAATAAAAGTGCAGAGTATTGCAAAGGATTTTAGCGTTGCAACTTTACTTTGAGAGGCGGGCATGATAGCCTTCATTGGCAAAGTCAGCCCTTGCTACGGCTGGCTTCATGGCTTTGTACTCATGCCCACAGAGGCTCAAAGTCAAATTGCAACATTATGTAATTGCAATTGCAATCTTGTGTATTTTTGTTTTGCAAAATACAGTGGTAACAACGCAAGGCTGACAATCACTTCCAGGGCAATCCCAAATCCAAAAACTACCCAACCATAGCCGAAGCCAACAAATCCCCCAGAGCCTCGTAACGGTCGTAAATACACACGATTGGACTCCACTCTCTCAATCATACTACGGTGCACTCTTCTATCCCTTGTCCTTATTTCAACAGGCCGCCGATGGTATCTCATACAGAGATTACGATAATGATCAACAGACAATCCTCTCACCCCCACTTCATTTCCATAAAATATGACACCCGCACTCATTTTGCATGAGATAGAAGTGGAGAAAAGCCTGAATTGGGACACAGGGTCAGAGCATTTGTCCCGATCAGAAGGGCAAATTATAACAAATTTGAACCTCTCATGACTGAAGTCACGAGTGTTCTTGGGTTATTTATAAAGTTTTTGAAATAAGTAAACAAAATTATATAAATGAAAATAATCGTTGTTCAACTATATTCATCTAGGAGAAGAAGTCATCGATGATTATACTAAAGTGTTTACCATGTTAACCAAGACATGTTAAGTGGTGTTGTGAAGGCAAAAAGTAGTTAATTCGAAGTTTTAGTTTAGGCGGATCCCCTGATTAGAATAAAGCTTACATTTATACTTGATGGAAATGAAACTATAATCTCTACTATCTAAATTCAAACACAAAATTACAACTTCCTTCTTCATTATTTTATAGAGTGCTCTGTACTACCCAATTCTTAACCTATACGCATTTTGATATCCTGCTAATTTTTTAATATCTAAATGGATATTAAATGGATTATTAGCAAGAACCAGTAGAGCTTTTTTGATTCTTTCTTTTGTTACCTTATCTAGTTTGTTTAAATATTTCTTGAGCTTTTTGAAAATCAAATTTCAAACATCGTTGTCATTTTTTTCAAATACCTGATCAAAAGTAAAATATTCCCCTTTTGAGTATTCATCTAGTGACTTTTTCATTTTAGTTTTTGACTCCTTATCTAAAACGGCTTCACTTTGATCCAATTCGTTTAGTCCGTCCAAATAATGCTTCATCTCAGGATATTTTCACTTGGAAAATCCTCTATTTGCTTAAATAAATCCCATTTTGATATCCTATATTTATTCCTTCATGATATCAATCATGATATCAATATTAATATTGATATTAATATTGATTAGATATACAAAAAAACGCTTCTGATCGTTTAGACAGAGCGTTTTACAAAAAGCTTCCAACAGGATTTGAACCTGCGACCTCTTCCTTACCATGGAAGCGCTCTACCTGCTGAGCTATGGAAGCACATTCTAAACATAAACATAAAAATGGCTCCACAGGTAGGATTCGAACCTACGACCGATCGGTTAACAGCCGATTGCTCTACCACTGAGCTACTGTGGAATAATACTATGTAAATTATTATATGCCTGGCAACGTCCTACTCTCGCAGAGACAAGGTCTCAACTACCATCGGCGCTGGAAAGCTTAACTGCTGTGTTCGGTATGGGAACAGGTGTGACCTTTCCGCCCTCATTACCAGACATATACTATA
>NZ_JAKGBW010000107.1 GCF_021556485.1 Oceanobacillus alkalisoli
CGGATTTTGCTCAGATGCAGCTTAAACATATCGGTCGAGCGGCACAGTGCAATGGTAACCAGTACCGCACTGACACCCTGAGAAAAGGTAGTTGCAATCGCTGCGCCCGCTACACCCATCTTAAAGAAAACAATCAGCACAACGTCCAATATAATGTTGATGATACAGCAGACAATCAAAAAGTAAAGCGGTCTGCGGCTGTCGCCGACTGCACGAAGGATACCTGCGCCTACGTTGTAGATAAAGACAAAGATAAGTCCTGCAAAGTAGATGCACAGATA
>NZ_JAKGBW010000108.1 GCF_021556485.1 Oceanobacillus alkalisoli
GTATCCATAACACGCTGGAGGCGGCGATATTCGCTCTGCCCATAGCCTTCGGCCCCAACTATTCGAAGTTCAAGGAGGCGCGCGACATGGTGGCTCTGGGAGCTGCTACGAAGGTTGAGACGGTGACAGACCTCGAGGCGTGGTTCGCCCCGCTGCGCGACAACAAGGAGTATCGCGCGAAGGTCAGCTCTACGGCCAAGGACTATACGCTGAAGAATATCGGCGCAACGTCACTTATCATGAAGATCGCCTTCGACAGCTAACCCGCGAGAGGTTGTGGG
>NZ_JAKGBW010000109.1 GCF_021556485.1 Oceanobacillus alkalisoli
CAATCATGATGCTGTTGTCTTACAGGAGCTGTTGGCCATGGAGACCCAGGAAATTCTCAGGGAACGTGAGTGGGGCAGAAAAAAATCACATCCTCTGTAAAGACTCTGTATTCCCCTTGTGCGACCGTCCAGTTGTGGAAGCCATTTAACCATGTCCCTGTGGTCCAAACAAGAGCTCAGGCCTGCAACTGGGCCATGGCTTTCCTGAAGGCCAAGTGTTGCATTTGTTGCTGCACATGAGTGTGCTGGACAGCCCAGAGAACTGGCATGATACTTGGCT
>NZ_JAKGBW010000110.1 GCF_021556485.1 Oceanobacillus alkalisoli
GGCGGAAAAGGGATCAATGTATCAAAAGTCATCAGCAATCTGGGCGGAAGAAGCATTGCAGCCGGGATTCTCGGCGGAGATACCGGACGGTCGATCCTGTCGGCGCTGGAGGACATGGGGCTTGCGACTTGTTTTCATTTTGTTGAGGGAGAGACACGCACGAACATGAAGATCATTGACCCTGTCAGTCATACGAACACTGACATCAATGAGCCGGGTGTAACGGTGTCGGAAGAGATCCTCGGAGGGCTTCTAGCAGAGTTTCTGGAGAAAATCGTGG
>NZ_JAKGBW010000111.1 GCF_021556485.1 Oceanobacillus alkalisoli
TCTGTTTTGATTACTAGGAACATACGCATGTTCTGACATTTGGATTCAGCTATTTGAGTCTATCGTTCAATTTTATATATACCCACAAACTGCAGCACTTCAGAAATAAATAGGTAGATAGATAGATAGATAGATAGATAGATAGATAGATAATGTTACAGCCCATGAGAACATGAGGGAAAAAAGAGATAACATTTTCACACAAAGCTTTAATTAATGTTAAGCCAGTATTGGCCTATAGGAAATGTCAGGTTTCACTAGATAAATCAGGACTGCTTCT
>NZ_JAKGBW010000112.1 GCF_021556485.1 Oceanobacillus alkalisoli
CCTGCAGACGTCCCGGGATGAGCGCCACCACATTTCCGCTGCCTCTCTGGATGACCATATTGGCATGCTCCAGATATTTCTTAGGCTCAAGCCGGGGCAGCGGCGCGCATTCTGCCTGCCAGAAGGCATGGTCCGCCGGAAGTCCCAGGAACATAAACGCCTTCATGGCCCAGTACGGAGATCCTGGCGCGTTGTAGCTCTCCGACATCTGAAGGTTCGGGTAGGCGTAGCCAATGGACAGGATATCTGCGTTGTCAAAGATCGGAAGATTCAGCCAGTA
>NZ_JAKGBW010000113.1 GCF_021556485.1 Oceanobacillus alkalisoli
CTGTCAGCTTCTGCTTCTCTGAGACACCGCTCCGTCTCCTTTCTGCGGTCCCGCAGCGTCTGCAGCGCACTATTCAGATCTATCTCTCCGCCGCCGGTCTCATAATAATTGGCAGCATAGTTTTTCAGCGTCTCTGAAAGCTCCTGCCCCGGCGAAGCCTGAAGCTGTCCTATCGATACTGTACTGTCAAAGGATGCTGCCGTCAGCCCTCCCAGCAGCATGTCGAGGTCCCCATGCTCCACAGACAGCTCCTCTCCGTCATCCTCACAGACGAGGGATA
>NZ_JAKGBW010000035.1 GCF_021556485.1 Oceanobacillus alkalisoli
ACCGTCATCTATTCTTAGCTTCAAAAATTGATTCAGGGATAAAAAGCTTTCGTTAGATCAATCCAACGTTTTACTTCTTACCTCTTTTTCATACTGGTTGTTTTGTTCAGTTTTCAAAGAGCAAATTAAAAGTCGCACTCAACTTCAGCGACTAAGAAATGTTATCATATACTTTCGGATATGTCAACTATTCTTTGTAGATGGTGGAGCCTAGCGGGATCGAACCGCTGACCTCCTGCGTGCAAGGCAGGCGCTCTCCCAGCTGAGCTAAGGCCCCTTTATGATATGAATGGTCGGGAAGACAGGATTTGAACCTGCGGCCCCTTGGTCCCAAACCAAGTGCTCTACCAAGCTGAGCTACTTCCCGTTTATATATGGCGCGCCCGAGAGGAGTCGAACCCCTAACCTTTTGATCCGTAGTCAAACGCTCTATCCAATTGAGCTACGGGCGCAAGATGGTGCCGAGGACCGGAATCGAACCGGTACGGTAGTAACCTACCGC
Organism: Oceanobacillus alkalisoli; assembly: GCF_021556485.1. GTDB lineage: Bacteria > Bacillota > Bacilli > Bacillales > Amphibacillaceae > Oceanobacillus > Oceanobacillus alkalisoli. The sequence goes on from NZ_JAKGBW010000035.1 coordinate 503, forward strand.
AGGATTTTAAGTCCTGTGCGTCTGCCAGTTCCGCCACCCCGGCAAGGGTTGGAGCGGAAGACGGGATTCGAACCCGCGACCCCCACCTTGGCAAGGTGGTGTTCTACCACTGAACTACTTCCGCTCGTTTTTAAATCATATATAAATGCGGGTGAAGGGACTTGAACCCCCACGTCCGAAGACACTAGATCCTAAGTCTAGCGCGTCTGCCAATTCCGCCACACCCGCGCATTAAAATGGTGAGCCATACAGGATTCGAACCTGTGACCCTCTGATTAAAAGTCAGATGCTCTACCGACTGAGCTAATGGCTCGCAATAAATCAAAATTGAGTATTGATTAAAAGTGGTGCCGGCCAGAGGACTTGAACCCCCAACCTACTGATTACAAGTCAGTTGCTCTACCAATTGAGCTAGGCCGGCTAAATGGTGGAGGATGCAGGACTTGAACCTGCGACCCCCTGCTTGTAAGGCAGGTGCTCTCCCAGCTGAGCTAATCCTCCGTTTAATATGCCTGGCAACGTCCTACTCTCGCAGAGACAAGGTCTCAACTACCATCGGCGCTGGAAAGCTTAACTGCTGTGTTCGGTATGGGAACAGGTGTGACCTTTCCGCCTTCATTACCAGACAT
>NZ_JAKGBW010000114.1 GCF_021556485.1 Oceanobacillus alkalisoli
AGCTTTCCCATTTTCTACAACTGTGGCTGGATTGTAATCCTCTGTTAAGGTTGTCCATATACACAGTTTTTGAGGGAGTTGTAAAAGTAGGTGAGAAATTGAGTAGTTGAGTACATTCTACATACGTCACATGTACGTAGAAAAAGCTTGACTACATCATTAGCTGTGCCTAGTGTGATGACCCTCCCAGTAATTCCTGTTCTGAAATACAGTGATGGGTCAAAGCACTCAACAGCATAAAAAAAAACCCAACATCTGTTAGCTGATCTAGCTTCTTTCA
>NZ_JAKGBW010000115.1 GCF_021556485.1 Oceanobacillus alkalisoli
GGCCAGGGCTCTGATCTGTGTCACACCACGTCATTCATCACGCAGGGTATGGCTTAGAATCATAGAACTGCAGAATATCCTGAGTTGGAAGGGATTCAGAAGGATCATCAAGTTCAACTCCTGGCTCCACATAAGATCACCCAAAAATCAGACCGTGTGTCTGAGATCGGTCTTGGATCATCACTTTTCCATTTTGCCACAAGACTACTTTCCTACTGCTGAAGAGTGGGCAAAAGTTACGTACCAAGAAGCTGGAATAATAGCAGTTAATTAAGCCTGA
>NZ_JAKGBW010000036.1 GCF_021556485.1 Oceanobacillus alkalisoli
AGAGCCACTAGCAAGAGCAACTATCTCCCGGCCTCTTATTTCACCAATCACCATGGCAACATTCAGTTATGTCCTCGCCGTCCTGTTTCTCTCTGGCACTCTCATCGCTTCTGCAGCTGCTCTCTGCCAGCAGCAGGGCGAAGCGGTGCTAGACACCAGTGGCAACCGGGTCCGACTGGGCCCCAACTACAAAATCGAATACACCAATGCCGACGGCCGTAAAGGTGTGCTAGGACTCCTGCGCAACGATCAAAGCCAATGCGAGAAGTATGTCGGACCTACCAACCGCCGGGAGGGCCGGGAGGTGACCTTTGCTTCGGGTAGTGGCAACTTTGAGGAAAACACCATGAAGGAAGGTGACCGCTATGTGTTCAGCTCCATTGCAACGTGGAACCACCCATGCAAGCTGCCCAGCATCTGGACCACCGGCAAGACCAGCAATGACGTCAATTTCACGCCCATCATCGCAGGGCAGGATCAGGAAAGCAACAAACTGCGATTCAGTTTGTTCCAGGTGACCAAGGCCAAAGAACAAGAAGGAGACTACAAGTTGTCGGTGTGTTCTTACAAACAGAACGAAGAACAGGCCTCCTGCACCGAACTAGGTACACACGATCTAAACGGCCAGGTTGTTCTGGGCAAGAATGGGGACTCGTTCACCGTCAGGTTTGTCAAGCACGAACAACTTGCCATGAGACCTACTATCTACTAACCGTCAAACTACGACGTGAAGTCAAGGATGGGTATATGCATGCAACCTGTGTACACCCAAGCGGGTGCTAAATAAAACTTCCTTTCTAGCCATGCACATTGCGCAGACCCCATCCTGCTATGTAGCTCGTGATAAATAAATAAAGTAATGAGGCCTCCA
>NZ_JAKGBW010000037.1 GCF_021556485.1 Oceanobacillus alkalisoli
TAAATAAGATGACAGAATTCTATCAGGAGCTACAAGAAAAATGTAGAGCTTTAAGATTAGCAGAAACAGCAAAGGAACTACCAAGCATGCTTAGAGAAGCTGAATCAAAGGGATTAACTTACTCCGAATTCATTGATCAGGTACTAGGATATGAATTGGCTTGTCGTGAGGAAAAGAATCGTATCAAGTTAATGAAATGGGCAGAGTTCCCCCAACACTTAACATTAGAGCAATTTAAACTCGAAGAGCAATCTGCGATTGGTGAGAAACAATTAAATGTATTAAAGGAATTATCATGGATCGAAGAGAATTTCACATTAATTATGATGGGTCCTCCTGGCGTCGGAAAAACTCATCTTTCAACCGGATTGGGAATCCAGGCAGTCAACCAAGGGTATCAGGTTTCTTTCGTATCCATGGATCAGTTAATTTACGTATTAAAGACTAAAGAATATATAAGTAAGTCTAGAACGAGGTATAAACGAATTACAGGATCAGATTTGGTTATCATTGATGATGTCATGTATATGGCTTATGAAACGCAAGATGCGCAGCTCTTTTTCCAGTTTATTTACGATATGTATGATAAGACGGCCTTTATTTTAACTTCCAATAAAGGTCCAGGGGAATGGGGTAAATTTCTTGGAGATACAACATTAACAACGGCGATCCTAGATCGCCTTCTCCACAGAAGTGAAATTATCACATTCGATGAGAACCAAGACAGCATCAGAATGAAGTACAGACGTGCTTTGTTTCAAGAAACAGGTGTTGAATCTTAATTGGGGAAACCTGTTGAGTGTTAATTGTGAAAAACTGCTTAATTCTACTTGACGGTTACA
>NZ_JAKGBW010000116.1 GCF_021556485.1 Oceanobacillus alkalisoli
GGAAGCTGTCCCTGCTTCCGGCTGGGGATGGCAGCACCTACCTGTCCTCCATCCTGCGCTGTCAGAGAGGGGACACCTGACTCTGGGCTACAGTGTCTGTGGTTCCTGTCGCTTTAGGGGGGCAGTAGGGCAGGACAGGGGATGCTCCCACCCAGGGGTGCACCCTGCCCCTTCTCCAGTGCTGGCTGGGGCCACTGCCAGGGCTGCGTCCTTGCCTTGGTGCACAGCCCCGAGGTGGGCACTGCCCCACGCTCTGCCATCCCTTCCTCGCTCCCCTGG
>NZ_JAKGBW010000038.1 GCF_021556485.1 Oceanobacillus alkalisoli
ATTGATTGTATGTAATGAGTGGCGTTCGATTTCGATTTTTTAGGATATCTTCGTAATTCTGTTCACTACCATATCCGGCATCTGCGACAATAAATTCCGGCAGCTCAAAAAAGTTAGCTTCAATCGTATCGAGGAAAGGTATTAGCGTGCGCGTGTCGGTTGGGTTCGGAAACACATTATAAGCAAGTGCGTATTGCCCTTCTGTCGCAATTTGAACATTGTAACCAGCTTTCAATTGACCGTTCTTCATGTAGTCGTCCTTCATACGCATGAAGGTCGCATCAGGATCCGTCTTGGAATAGCTATTGCGGTCACCAAAAATCTCCATATCTTTTTGATACTTTTGTTTACGCGTCACAAAGTCCACAAATTGCTTCCGAACTTGTTTTGGAAATTTACGTTCCGAACGGATTTTCTTACGCTCACTTCCAACTTCACACGCTTCAATCTTATCGTCATATTCCTCGATTTTTTCGTCTAACTTTTCAACGATTTCTTCCAGTTCTTGTACCGACAACTCTTCTTCGCTTTCTTGTTCAATGGCTGGAATAATTTCTTTTTCTAACAACTTATCGTACAGTTGATTTGATTTTTCAATCAGCTTTTCACTATATCGTTCCGTGGATTTCCGCCAAACAAAAGTAAATTTATTTGCATTAGCTTCGATCTTCGTTCCATCAATAAAAATAGCTTCTTCTTCAATCAATTCCTTCTCCACCAATTGATTACGAAACTGCACAAAACATTCTCGTAAGATATTTTCAACAAGGGGATTTGAACGAAAGCGATTAATCGTGCGATAAGTCGGCTCGTAGCCT
>NZ_JAKGBW010000117.1 GCF_021556485.1 Oceanobacillus alkalisoli
GATGGTTTCATCAAATTCATAGGTTGCTTTCCGAACAGCTTTTGCTTGTTCATTTAAATATTGAGCCGCAGATCTGGAACGATAACGGGAATGGGAGTGTGTAGAATCGACAATTAAAGCTGCTTTGGTTTCAATCAACCCTTGTTCAATTGCGATTTCAGTTGTTTTTTCGATCAGTAAATCCAGTAGATTAATGTCTTTCAAGCGTAACTTGCGAAAATGAGTTAAGGAACTCGAATCAATAACGGAAGCTTCTGGAGCCATCCCCAAGAAAT
>NZ_JAKGBW010000118.1 GCF_021556485.1 Oceanobacillus alkalisoli
CTATAGCTGGGTTCGTAAATACCAACAGGATGGGGAGCGAGCTCTTCAGGACCGACGTGGAAAGTCGTTAGATTCGAAGCCGGTATTGACAGAGGAAGAAAAATTACAACTTCGTATTCAGGAGTTGAAGCATCGTAATCAATACTTGGAGGCGGAGAATGGTCTATTAAAAAAGTTAAAGGAAATCGAAAGGGGGATGGGTCGGGAAGATTAGGCATTCATTTAGCTGAATTTCAGGCTATTCATGACTATCAT
>NZ_JAKGBW010000119.1 GCF_021556485.1 Oceanobacillus alkalisoli
TCGGAGTAAGTTAATCCCTTTGATTCAGCTTCTCTAAGCATGCTTGGTAGTTCCTTTGCTGTTTCTGCTAATCTTAAAGCTCTACATTTTTCTTGTAGCTCCTGATAGAATTCTGTCATCTTATTTACCTCCTTGAAGAACATCTAAGTAGATATCTTGATTACGCTCTGGAGCTACGATATCCTTATATTTTTCATTGATTACTTCTTCATGAGGCAAGTCTCTGTAACCTTCGATTTCTAAAGAAATCGCAAT
>NZ_JAKGBW010000120.1 GCF_021556485.1 Oceanobacillus alkalisoli
ACAAATGCAAGTAGATTTCGGAGAAATGTTTGTTCCTACTGAATTTGGATCAAGAAAGAAGCTTTACGCAGCTGGATTTGTTCTATCTCATTCACGTTTCAAATATGTAGAGTGGATTGATCGTCCTCTTCGTACCTCGGACTTAATTAGAATGCAGGAGAATGCGTTTCAATATTTTGGAGGTATGACGGAAGAAATTGTGTATGACCAAGACCGTTTATTAGCAGTAAGTGAAAACGCAGGCGATTTAATCCT
>NZ_JAKGBW010000121.1 GCF_021556485.1 Oceanobacillus alkalisoli
TCGGAGTAAGTTAATCCCTTTGATTCAGCTTCTCTAAGCATGCTTGGTAGTTCCTTTGCTGTTTCTGCTAATCTTAAAGCTCTACATTTTTCTTGTAGCTCCTGATAGAATTCTGTCATCTTATTTAACTCCTTGAAGAACATCTAAGTAGATATCTTGATTACGCTCTGGAGCTACGATATCCTTATATTTTTCATTGATTACTTCTTCATGAGGCAAGTCTCTGTAACCTTCGATTTCTAAAGAAATCGCAAT
>NZ_JAKGBW010000122.1 GCF_021556485.1 Oceanobacillus alkalisoli
AGAGGGTTTAAGATCTACTTATGCCGGAAAAGTGATCCAGAATCCAAGGGCAAAGTTGAACAGCTTATAAAATTTGTGAAGAATAACTTCGCAAACCACCGTATTTTCCAAGATTTAGAGTCTTGGCAGGACTCTAACTTAAGGTGGCTAAAGAGAACTGGAAACTATAAAATTAATCACAATACAAAGAAAAGACCCTTTGAAGCGCACGCCCTCGAAAAGCAGCATCTTCAAAAGGTCAATGGATATTACATT
>NZ_JAKGBW010000123.1 GCF_021556485.1 Oceanobacillus alkalisoli
TTTTTTTTTTTTTTTTTTTTTTTTTTTTTTTTTTTTTTTTTTTTTTTTTTTTTTTTTTTTTTTTTTTTTTTTTTTTTTTTTTTTTTTTTTTTTTTTTTTTTTTTTTTTTTTTTTTTTTTTTTTTTTTATTTTTTTTTTTTTTTTTTTTTTTTTTTTTTTTTTTTTTTTTTTTTTTTTTTTTTTTTTTTTTTTTTTTTTTTTTTTTTTTTTTTTTTTTTTTTTTTTTTTTTTTTTTTTTTTTTTTTTTTTTTTTTT
>NZ_JAKGBW010000124.1 GCF_021556485.1 Oceanobacillus alkalisoli
TTGTCCAGCGGGGCATTTAGCTACCGGGAAACGATCCGTAAAAAGGAAAGATCGAAATTCCGAAGTTCAGTATCGATTTGACATCGAAAAGTGTAAGGTCTGCCCATTGCGCGATGGATGTTACAAAGAAGGTGCTAAGTCAAAAACATACACCGTGACCTTGAAGTCTACGGAGCATAGGGATCAAAAAGCATTCCAAGAAACAGAAGTGTTCCAAGAATTAGCTCGGGATCGTTATATGATTGAAGCGAAAAA
>NZ_JAKGBW010000039.1 GCF_021556485.1 Oceanobacillus alkalisoli
TACGTACTGTCCCATTACGGACAGTGGGTTGCCCCATTCGGAGATCTCCGGATCAACGTTTACTTACAACTACCCGGAGCATATCGGTGTTAGTCCCGTCCTTCATCAGCTCCTAGTGCCAAGGCATTCACCGTGCGCCCTTATTCACTTAACTAAGTTACAGTAAATATAGCTTGTTTTGCCTTGTTGGTCTGTTAAAGACCACTTTCTTGCATTTATAAATCTAGCTTCAGCTCCCAGAAACGGTCGCTTCAGCTTTTTAAACATGATGTCGTTGTTACTCTTATTTAGTTTTCAAGGTACAAAAATGGAGCCTAGCGGGATCGAACCGCTGACCTCCTGCGTGCAAGGCAGGCGCTCTCCCAGCTGAGCTAAGGCCCCGTAATGAAAATAAGATAGTGGGCCTGAGTGGACTCGAACCACCGACCTCACGCTTATCAGGCGTGCGCTCTAACCAGCTGAGCTACAGGCCCATCTTTTTTCATTCTATATAAAATTAAGAGAATTGCTCTCTCAAAACTGAACGAAACAACCCAGTATGTTCCGAAATAGTCTAGCCCTAGTGGCCGGTAAACAGCCACTTGCGCTTTCTTATTTATATCCTTAGAAAGGAGGTGATCCAGCCGCACCTTCCGATACGGCTACCTTGTTACGACTTCACCCCAATCATTGGTCCCACCTTCGGCGGCTGGCTCCAAATGGTTACCTCACCGACTTCGGGTGTTACCAACTCTCGTGGTGTGACGGGCGGTGTGTACAAGACCCGGGAACGTATTCACCGTGGCATGCTGATCCACGATTACTAGCGATTCCGGCTT
>NZ_JAKGBW010000003.1 GCF_021556485.1 Oceanobacillus alkalisoli
TTGCAATCTGGCTCTTTGAGAATCCTTTTTTCTTTAAACGATGTATCTCTTGGTAAATCATCCACTTTTCCACTCCTTATTTCCTCCCCCTTCGACATACTCCGATTTAAGTATACCGAAAGGGATATGGAATTAGTAAACCGTTTAGTCTTAATTGGTGAAAACTGTTTACTCTTATTTGTGGAAAACTGTTGAGTCTAGTTTAGCAGTTACAAATAGGCAAATTGCCTTTTATTAACTGATAAGAGGAACCGAAAAAGGCACTTTCTGATGATATTAAAGTAAACAACGGTAACTTTCTATATTAACCATTTTTGGTAAAGACATACATTGCCTTTTTAAGGATTTCATTTTCCTCCCTCAATTCTTGAATAATTTTATCTTTTTCATCGTCTAGGCATGAGGTGCCCTTACCTACGTCCGAAAGCTTTTCATCTCTCTCCTCCTTATAAGTATTGACCCAGTTTCGTAAGGTTTGTATAGAAACATCAAACTCCTCTGCTAATTGTTTAGGCTTTTTTCCTTCTTCTACTACTAATCGAGCAGCATACATTTTAAAATCCTTATCATGGTGTCCCATAAATGTACTCTCCTTTTACAATTTATTCAACAATTTACATATGTTAGTAATTTTATAGTGTTACTCTTAATTTTTTTACCAGTATATATATTGTCACTAGAACAACCAGTAGTATGATAAAAGAGACTAATAAAGAATGTATGTTAAGCCAAATGAAGCCAACATGCAGAATGGCAATAATAATTAAGAGTGGCAGTCCATAAAGTAAACTAATTAATACATTCGGATTCGATTTAGCCGCTTCAGACGGATTGACCCAATCAGTTAATGGTTTTTTACTATCAAAAAGCGGTGTTAACAAGTTGTAGCAGAACACTAAACCGGCTATAATCATTAGCATAACAACAGTTTCAAGTCTCCAATAGCCAAATACCGCAAATAAAATAAAGCTTAAGAGAACGGCTATTAAACTCATTGTTGACGCGATGATCACTTTAGAAAGGTACACGTAGCTTGAATTAAACGGGTTATATTTTAATAAGTCATGGTATTTCCCCTCCCTAGAGTAAGGCGTCCCACTAATATTGTTAATGCAACAAAGAAATAAAACCAGATACGAAAAGTATTTATCAAGAACCCCTTCTTCTGTTATATTTAGAGTTGCTGGAAAAACATCATATTGAATCAGGATTAAGAAAATCAATGAAATAACCGGTGGCAGTAATATTCCTAAAATAACCTGCATTTTAAAGTAAGCCTCTGACTTTATAACCCATACCTCTCTTTGCAAATAGTTAGTCCACTGATTTTCAGTAATATGAACACTCGATCCTTGCAAGTTCGTTTGAACAGCACTCTCATGTATACCATTTTTGTAGTAGTTAATGGATGTATTATAAATAGTGACAAAGTAAAATAGAGTACTTATTAGAATTAAGAAAATAGTAATCAATATAAATGGAATCGAGATGTCATTCGATGTAAATTGTTCAATGATTTCCCTGAGTAATGGAATTTCCATAACATTTTCAAAGAGATAATGGAGTATCGAATGAATCAAATTGATCAAGCCAGCCATTGATTCCAAACCCGTGATTTCAAATAATTCAACTATGTTTTTATTTTTTGAAAATGATGCATATAGTGCTATAGATGCAATGGGAAATAACGACATCAATATAAAATTTGTCATTAAATAAGATGTTTTATTTTTATATTTATAGTAAAACGTACTTACAAATGATAACACAAATAACAACGATAAGATGATGAATCCATTAATGATTGGCATAAGAATAATCAACTTAGCGATTTCTATCATCTTCAGATCAATGATTAACAGTATGAGCGCTGGTACCTGGATGATTAATGACAGGATTAGAGGTACCAATATACTGCTAATCAATTTAGCTGTTGAAATTTTTTTGTACGATATGGGATGAGACGCTAATGCTGGAAATTCTTTGAAAGAAAAGAATTGTATGGTCGACAGGTAACAAGTTAGGGCATAGATGAGAATACTTGAAATGGCTAAATTATAAAACATAAACAGATGAGTATCTGCAATGAGATAAATGGATATATCAACGACAGCAAGCTGGAAAAACATATAGAATAAGGCTATTAATAAAACAACCTGCAACATCTGTTGTTTTGGTTTTTTATAAAAAGATGAAATAAAAAATTTAGTAAGGTTGAGTGTCTCTTTCATAAATTTGCGCCTCCATGAAGATAGACTCTAATGAACTATCACCAATTATATTTTTCACTTTATCATGTAAAATAATTTTACCGTCTTTTAAAATAGCTATAGTATCACAAATTTTTTCTGCGACATCTAATAGATGAGTTGAAAAGAATATCGTCCCACCCCGTTCAACATACTTTTTAATCTCTTCCTTAAAACTGACAACGGCACTTGGATCTAACCCATTTATGGGTTCATCCATAATTATAATTGGAGGATTGATTGTAAAAGCCGCAATCAAAGACATTTTGTGCAACATCCCATATGAATAAGTTCCCATTGATTTTTTAATCGAATCCTCCATATCAAATACCTTTATATATTCATCCAACTTTTCGTTATCCTCGATATTAAATAAACTCATCAAAAAAAGTATCCAATCGTAACCTGGAACATTGTTAAACACATGGATTGTATCTGGAATGTAAAAGAACTGCTTTTTGTATTCCAGACCCGACTTATTAGTCAAGCCATTGATACTAACCGCTCCTTTATCACAATCTAAAATACCCGTTATGATATTTAGTGTTGTTGTTTTTCCGGCTCCGTTTCCCCCTACGAAACCTAAAATTTCTCCCTTCTGAATGTGTAAATTCACGCCATTCAATACCTTTTTGTTTGGATAGCTTTTTTCGAGCTCTGAAATACTTAACACAATCATCACCTCTTCATTTTCACTAAATTAATCAATTCGATACTTTTTTCTAGAGATCCAAGTATTTGATATGTTTATGGCTAACGCGGACAAAATTAAAGTGATTAAAATACTCCAAAAAACATTCGAATTCAATACTCCTCCGACTAATAGTTCCATTCCGTATGTGCTCATGCTCGCTGGATTTATAGTATCCAGAAATGGATTTAAACCAACGATTACTCGACAACCCAATAGAATGGCGATAGATAGTAAAGCAATAACTCCCTGACTATTGAAAATAGTACTAATCATTGTTGTAAATGAAACAATAAACAAAACCCATAGCAAGTATAATAGTAATGCTATACTTAAATCTTCCAAAGGGATTCCCGTAAACAAAAATTGAGTATAAATATATGAAACAATATATCCTACTGCTACACTAAAAGCGATAAATACATAGTGTGAGAAGACCTTCCCACTAAGATATGAGCCAACCTTGACAGGCCTTGTAAGAATAAAAGCTAACATCCCACTCGCTTTATCTGATTGTACAATTCCCATCAACGAAATTACGATAATCATAACCCCTAACTGATCAAATTGAGACCCCAATGTACTAGCAAGAACTTCACCTCCGCTTTGTGCCATCATACTAGGATCTATAGAAATCCCCTGTCCTCCACCAAGCATTTCTAAGATGGAGGGCATGTAATAACTAACAACAGGTTGAGTGATACCTAAGAAAATAAAGACAAGTGGAAACCAAACAAGCTTGATTTCACGTACCAATTGAATAAGTTCTTTCTTTACTAACACGGTAAACTGATTCATTTGTCCACCACCAACTTCAAGAATATTTCCTCAAGAGATTCACTATCTATTTTAAACTGAACAAGGTTTACATTATTTTTTAAAGCATTCTTCAGTAACATATCCTTGTTTAAACCAATATTATCCACTTCCACTTTGACTCTATTTCCAGTTAAATCCACATTCTTCACATAATCAAACGCTCCAATCTCCCTTACCCAATCTTTCACCTTTTCAGTAATTTCAAAGTAAAGTTTATCTTTATTATTTCTTTTTAAGAGGTCAATCATTGTCGCATCTTCTATTTTCCTCCCATCTTTTATAATGACAAATCTTTCACATATTTCTTCTGCATCCCCCAATATATGAGTCGATAATAGAATCGTTGTTTCTTCCTTAATTTCATTAATAATGTTTAATACTTCTCTTCTGCCAATGGGATCCAAAGATGATACGGGTTCATCCATTAATATTAAAGAAGGCTTATGTAATAAAGCCTGAGCAATACCGAGCCTTTGTTTCATTCCACCAGAAAACGTTCCAACCTTAGAATTCTCTTCTCCACTTAAACCTACTTTTGATAAAACCCATGGAATCCCCCTTTCCAAATCATTTTTTCCAATATCAGATAATCTTCCCATAAAGTTTAGCGTTTCATTGGCAGTCATCCATGGGAAAAAATTAGGGTACTGCGGCAAATAACCAATTTCCTTTTTCATTTTCGAAATGTTTTTCCCGTTTAGTAATACTTCTCCTTGATCAGGGTTCATAATATCTGAAATAAGTTTTATGAGGGTCGATTTTCCTGCTCCATTTGGACCTGCTAAAGCAACACATTCACCACTTTGAATCTCCATCGAAAAATGATTAACTGCTGTTTTAGTTTTAAATGACTTTGTGACATTTTTAATTTCTAGCTTCATCTTCCACCACTTTCCTTTCTTCCGATAACAAAGTACAATATCGAACCAATTGTATTAGCAAAAATAATAATAAGTGCCCACATTAAAACATTTTCTCTTCTTTCACGATGTCTATAAAGATCAATCAGCGCAGTTAAAACTAAAATGAGTCCAATCGCCACTATTGGTAAAATAATGGGAAGAAAAGCCACGATATCAAATTCACTTAAATCGTCTAGTCCATAATGTAATTTCATGAGTAGTCACTCCCTTATTCATTATCATTATCAATAATAATAACACAAAGTATAAAATAATACATCAATTTTTTAAAAATTATTGTTTTTTTTTCATTATTAATTATAATAATAGTTACTATACTATTTCTTAACAAGAGTATTCTTACTTAGATAAATCTATAGGAGAGATAAACCAATGACGAATAAAGTTGACATATTAATGCATCCAGTTCGAATAAAAATTTCTCAAGTTTTAATGAGGAACAAGGAAAATGGGTTAAGTCCACGGGAAATGCTTAAAAGTATTAAAGATGTTCCACAAGCAACACTTTATCGGCACATACAAGTATTGTTAGATGCTGGGATTATACGAGTTTTAAAGGAAAAAAAGGTCAGATCTGTATCTGAAAAGTATTATATATTAAATGCAGAGCAGGCACGCCTGAGCAGTGATGATTGGAAAAAAGCATCCTTAGATGAAAAAATAAACTACTATTCTTACTACCAATTATCACTGTTAAATCAATATAAAACCTATTTAACCAACTTAGAAAACGATAATTCTGAAGATGGTTCCACATTCTCAATCGTAGAATTAAATCTGGATGATGATAAATTCAAGGACTTTCAAGTGGAACTTAACAATCTGATGCTGAAATATTACAATGATACAAGTAAAAACAGTGAAAAACATGTACCAATTCGAACAATCGGTGTGACTATTATTCCGGATTCTTAAAATAATGAAGCAGCATATGAGCAAAATTCATTTAAACATTGCTGGTGCATGACAATCAAGCATTTTATACAGTTAATATGTCCCATCTAAATATCATACGCTTAATAACTTTTACGAACTATAGATTGGCGGATTTCCATATTACCCGCCAATCAATGTAATTGTAAGAGGGTACTATCTAGAAATCTCACATCCTCTCAAATTTATCGCTTACTTTTTTGTGAACATATCCATTTAAATTTTTGCCCACTTCTTCTCTTTTGTTCGTTATAAAGTGTATAACCCCCGATGTTTTTCTCATATTAATTTTAATTGTTCATTAAATAGAACGACATAAGAACGGGCAATAGCTTAAATAAAACAAAGATACTAGAACGAAATGACAAGTTTACAAGTGATGACTCTTTGTTGATAGAATTTCTCGGTGAGTTGATCGTTGCCTCTTAACCAGTAAGTTAGAATGGAATTATAATGTATAACGTGATTATTAAAAGGAATGTAGTACAAAATTCGGATTGTAAAAGCTTACAGCGGTAATCAAGTGCTAAATAAACCATTTATCTAATTACAAGTTGGAATGCTTTAAAATAATCGGAAGTGGTGATCTGCACCCTAAAGCAGTTATCCCCCAGCCTTCGCTTATCTTCCAATGCGTGCAAAAAAACCCGCTTTGTTATCTAATACAAAGCGGGGTTACCATACATGTTTTACATATTACTGGATCTTAATAATTTCTTCGTCACCAATTTCTACATTACCTTGTTTCGTTAAGCTGACAGTTTCACCTTCTTTTAAGTTTGTAAAAATGATTGGTGTCATAATCGATGGTGCATTTTCTTTTACATAACTTAAATCAACATTTAATAAAGGCTGTCCTACTTTGACTTCATCATCTTGCGCCACAAGTGCTTCAAAGCCCTCACCTTCCAATTTCACCGTATCGATTCCAAAGTGAATCAATATTTCACGGCCAGACTCTGATTCAATGCCAATTGCATGTTTGGTTGGGAAGAGGTTAACAATTTTCCCGTTCACAGGTGAAACGATTGTCCCATGTGTTGGTAGAATTGCAAAACCATCACCCATCATTTTTCCTGCAAATACAGGGTCAGGTACGTCTGTAATTGGTTTGATTTCACCCGTCATTGGGGAAACAAATGAATCATCCTGTACCGAGTTATTCGAGCTAGTCTCTGTTTTCTTTTGTTCTTCTTCTACTTGTGGCGTTTTACCTGCCATAATATCTTGCATTTGACCTTTAATTATCTCTGAACGCGGACCGAAAATAGCTTGTATGTTCTCTCCAACTTCTAATACACCAGAAGCACCAAGCTTTTTCAAGCGATCTTTGTCGACTTCACTTTGATTGTTAACAGATACGCGAAGTCTTGTAATACATGCATCTAAATGGGCAATGTTCTCTTTTCCACCCATTGCTTCAAGTACCTGGGCAGGTAAACTATTTTGATCAATAGCAGTACCTTCATTCCCGTCTTCACCATTAACCGCTTCACGTCCAGGTGTCTTCAGATTAAACTTTTGAATCATAAAACGGAAAATGACATAATAAATCACTGCAAACACAAGACCTGCAATAACCGCTAACCACCAAGGTTCCTGACCTGGCAAGATTCCAAATAGTAAGAAGTCTATTCCCCCGCCAGAGAAAGTGTAACCAATATTTACACTAAGGTATGTCATAAGCATAAAGGACAGTCCATCCAGGATTGCATGGATTAGAAACAGGATTGGTGATAAGAACATAAATGAAAACTCAAGTGGTTCTGTGATTCCCGTTAGGAATGAAGTTAACGCACCAGAACCGAGTAAACCAGCAACTAATTTTTTTCTTTCCGGACGTGCTGCATGATACATTGCTAACGCTGCAGCTGGAAGTCCAAACATCATAATCGGGAATTCACCAGCCATGAAATTACCAGCTGTTATTTCAACACCATCTCTTAGCTGGGCAAAGAAAATAGTCATATCTCCTCTAACTATCTCTCCAGCAGCCGTTGTATAGCTTCCAAATTCATACCAGAATGGCGCATGGAATATATGATGCAAACCAAATGGAATCAATAAACGCTTAATAAAACCAAACGCAAAAACGGCGAGATATGTTCCTTCTTCAATTAACCAAAGGGACGCGCTGTTCATTGCTTCTTGAACAGGTGGCCAAACTAGCAACATCAGCAAACCTGCAATGAATGAAAAGGCTGCTGTCATAATCGGAACGAATCGTTTACCAGCAAAGAATCCTAAGAAAGACGGCATCTCTATATCATGATAGCGATTATAAGCATAAGCAGCTATTAAACCGATTATAATCCCGCCAAAAACTCCTGTTTGTAATGTCGGGATTCCGAGAACACTAGCAAATCCCGGTTCTGATGCAACCTTGTCGGCAGATAGCCCTAACCATGATCCCATCACCTGGTTCATTACGAGATATCCAACTAACGCAGCAAGCGCTGCAGCGCCGTCACCCGCGAGTCCAATTGCAACCCCGACCGCGAAGATAAGTGCCAGGTTAGCAAATATAATATCACCTGCGTCCTCCATCACCCGAGCACTTAATTGTATCCAATCCGCATCAAGAAACGGCAAAAGCTGTAACATTGCATCCTGTTGCGCGGCATTTCCTAGCCCTAACAGTAAACCAGCTGCTGGCAGCATCGCCACCGGAAGCATCAATGCTTTACCAAGCTTCTGTAAAACACCAAAAAACTTTTTCCACATTTTCTTACTCCTCCAATATTTTTTTAATCGAAGCTAATAAAAACGAAATAAAAAAACAGGCATAAGTTTAGAAGACATTGAAAAGAAGCATGGAGATTCCCCATGTTAAGTCTCTTCAATTATCTTTCATACTTATGCCTGCCTAATCCAGTAACACGTACAGATATAATTGCTATTCATATTTTTTTAAACGTTGAAGATGCATCGTTAAATAAACCGCTTCTGCATCATATACCTTTTTCTTCAAAAATTCTTGCATAACTTTTATTAGCTTCCAAGCTAGATTATAGCATAATGGATATTCATATTTCAACAGCTGGGCAATTTTTTCTGGTTCTTGCACTTTTTCCCCTTGCACAACACGTTCAATCGTAAACCGCAAATGTCGGACAAGCCGCATATAATCCAGGCTTTCCTTATCGAGCTCAAGTTCAAAGTCACTTTCAATAAAATGAATTAATTTTGTAACAAGCTGTGAATGTCTATTTACCTCTCCTAGCTCTTTATTCATTAACGCACTATGTATGTGAAGTGTGATGAATCCAATTTCATCTTTCGGTAAGTAAATGCCTGTCTTTTCCCCAATTATTTCCACTGCATCTTTTGCTAATCCCTGCTCAAAGGGATAAAGAGTGACCGTTTCAGTTAAAAATGGATTAACAATTGTATGTCCACTTCGAACCCGCTCCATCGCAAGTAAAAGGTGGTCTGTTAAACCGATATGGATATGTTCATTTAACTTGCCTGACACTCGTTCACTAATATGGCCAATCGCTTCGATAATCGCACTTTGCCATGCTTCATCAATTTGCGGCAGCAGCTTTTTATATTGTTCTTGTTCTTTTTCATTTTTTAAAACAAATAGTTTTTCCGCTTGTGCTGCTGAGAGGGAATCCCCCTCTTTTCGATTAAAGCCAATTCCTTTCCCTATTACAATGACCTCTCCCTCATCAGGATGTTCAGCCATGACGACATTATTATTTAGAGCTTTAACGATTGTTATCGCTGCCAATGTATTTCCTCCTAAAAACGTACCGTATCTTGCAGTAAGATCCTTGCTGTTTTAATTTTTCCTGCCGATCAACCATAATAATTTACGCCCTTCTATTATATATAATTACAATCAATGAAAGTCAACTTAATACTTTATTTCAAGCAAGTTTTTGATGTGTATAGTTGTAATTACTGAAGTAAACCATCCAAAGTTTCTATTTCTTAACATAAAAATAGGAAACCAGAAAAAAATGGTTTCCCTACCTTATAAATATGAGATTACCTATGCTTAATAATATGGTGATATCATTAAATAGACCAATACTCCAGTAAGGCTCACATATAACCAGAGTGGCATTGTCCAGCGTGCAATTTTCTTATGCTTTTCCACTTGCATATTCAAACCTCTGCCAAGTGTGATCAGAGCAAGCGGCACGATTAAGGCAGCAAGTATAATGTGCGTGATGAGTATAAAATAATAAATGTACATCAGCAGGCCATCTCCGCCGTAACTAGTAGATGCAGCCATTGAGTGATACGTTAAATATGAGATACAGAATAAAAAGGTCGTTGCAAAAGCAGCGATGATGAATCTGCGATGTAATGTAATGTTTTTCTTTTTAATCATAACTAACGCAATCAATAAAAAGATAAAGGTAAAGCTGTTGAATATAGCATTCAGCATCGGTAATACCGTTAATTCGATTCCCCATATTGTACCACCTGGGATTTCCGGCAAGAAATATGTTGCCACTATAACTCCTACTACCACGATAGATAGTAACCAAATCAGCGGATTATAATTTCGCTGTTTAGCGTTGTTGATACCATTATTCATATGTTTTCTCCACTCCTATATAAAATCCCTTATAATAATCATAAGAAAAATAGTTGTAAAGAGCAATATAGAAAGTGGCTCGTTTGCTTTATAAACGGAAAATGTCATTTTTTAGACAAAATTTAAAGTCGATCGCCTTAATAAAAGAGGTGCGTTCTAGTTAAGAACAGTGCCTCTTTTATTCCCCTAGGCCTCACCTAAATAGACACTTAATATAGTCTTGTAATTTTTTACGTTAAAGTCAGAAAAACCTTAAATACTAGAAAACTGTGGAGGCTTGAAAGTAGGCTATTCTCCTTTTCAAGAAGCAGTTTTGTTAGAGTAAAAACTCTTACTTATACGGAGTTTGACTAAAGCATCGAACTCATGGTATGTTCGGTTATATAATCGAATTCATATACGATTAAGAGGAAAAGGAGCTGATTATTCATGGAAAATCAAGTTTCAGTATTCATCATGGATGTAAGCAATTCTTCTAAGGAAGACATTGGAAATGAATTGAGTGAATACCTCCAAGAGTTGCAGATTAGCATCGCTTACTGGACACAATATATTACAACAACAAAGGTTGCACACCGAGCTGGTGATGAATTAGTCGTTGTTAGTAATGGATTTGCATCTGCATATATACTCGCTTTCTATTTAAGTCGTATTTGGAAATACACAGACCATCCACCTTATTTCGGTCTCTCATTTGGCAATATCGAAGGGGAACTAAACAATCTAAACATCGAAACGTGGATTCACCCATTAATGAAACAAGCGAGATTAGCTAATGATTTCCTTAAAAATCAACAAAACAGAATGCAATTTCATTTTGAACTAGCTGGGGCCAAAGAGGCAAGTGGGTTCGAAGTTTATAGTAGCGAGTTCGCAACACTATTAAATACAAGTTTACTTTTACAACAAGAGCAAATAAACGAACAAACTGAGATACAGTCCCTCGTCTGTTCACTTTATTTAATGCTCGGCCAACAAAACAAAGTCAGCGAATATCTCGGCAGGACGAAGTCTACTATATCGAGTCATATGAAAAATGGCAAGACGGATGTCATTTTAGATACGTTTTATAATATTGTAGATGTGTTAAATTCATTGGAAATGGAACCGGTTGGTGATCGAACTGAGGAACTTCAACTCAATATTAGACAAAACGTAAACAACCGTTTACATGTATATTTACCTAAAGAAAGGAGAGTTTAATGGCTGTATTATTGCTGTTACTTGCCCACTTAATTGCTGATTTCTGGCTGCAGACAGATCAAATGGTTAAGGATAAACTAAAATACTTAAAGAAGCATTTTCTCCATCATTTACTGGTCTCGGGAATAGCGCTAGCCATTATCTGGGTCTATCTATTTGAATTTAAACATATCATTCACTATTTTGTTCTGCCCCTATCTTTTATTGTTATCACACACCTACTAATTGATTTACTGAAAATAAAACTAATAGACTCGATTAAGAGTACGAGAACAGATAATATGAAAAGAGTGGTTTTTTTCTTGATGAACCAAGTCTTACATGTGGTAATCATACTGTTATCCTGCACACTCTTCTTTCACATTAGTATTCCGGATATGACTGCAAGTTTTAAAGAGTTATCTGGAACAAGTAGTTTACATCTTGTTAATACGGTTTTATTTATTATTATAGTTTATATTTTAGCCACAAGTGTCAGTGGACACATTGTGAAAAACATTGTTGGTTCATTGCCATCGGAATTTGCGAACTTTGAAGGAGAATTGACATTACGTAATAAAATGATTGATGGAATCGAGAGAGATCAACCAAAGACAGAAAATAGCTTTACCGGGGAATACCACTATTTCACCTACTCTTCCCCAACCCGCTCTCGTGGAAAGCTAATCGGCTATATTGAAAGATTACTTGTTATCGTCCTAACTGTAATAGGCGCATACCCGTCCATCGCTATTATTATCGCCGCCAAATTCATCGCCCGCTTCAAACAGCTAGATGATCGCAACTGGGCGGAATATTTCTTGTTGGGTACTTTATCCTCTATCTTTCTTGGGTTAGTACTTGGTCTTATTGTTCAAGGTGTTCTTATGTAAGAAGCAAGAACCAACTAATATGTTTTTTAAAACTTTAAAAAGCAGCCCGAGTTAGACTTAGTAAAATATTACGACTCCTATGGATCATGCCCCTTACTGGGTTATACTCACAAAAAGTTTCGCTTCATCACTAAAATCATCAAGGGCTGCTTTTCAATTTAAGTTTAGTTTATGATATTGCTTTTATGTCAAGAGGTTTTCATTATTCTTTATTAGTAGCTCTTGCACCTTTCCAGCGATATAGTTTCTTAACAAGAAAAGTTCAGCTTCATCAAAAGGCTAGCTATCTTTTCCATCTGCACCTACAAAGTTATCATCTATAATTTCTTTAATCCTTTCTTTCAATTTAAAGATAAAGGTCTTTATTTCGGTAGCACACGATCTCCAATCATCACTCATTTTAAAACTCCTGACACTTTTTTACTAATTTGTCTCTATCCAATATAAGTTTATGGATTGCTCCAATTATTACATCCGGTCTATCGAGATGAATCATATGGCTTGACGTAGTTGCAAATATCAATTCACTGTTCTTGCTCAGTTTAGCTTGCTGCTTGATCAACTCTTGCCACTTCTCTTCCAATAAGCGTAATTCCGCTTCCGGTTCACCCTCCATCATTCCTAACCTGATGTTATACTCTTTATCCCGACCAATAACAACTAGAGGAATTTGTGGGAATTTCCCTAAGTTCTTAATCATATCAGCATCTTGTTTCCAATTATTTATTTCAGAATGCATCGTTCTATACATAAAAGGATTGGTATAAAAATCTAATAAAAGTTTTTGAAAGTGAAGTGATCAATTGAGGGGGCAGCAAATCATTAGTGGCTTCATCCCCTATATTGATAGGATTGATTTCCAAAGATTTTCTCTTCCTTATTAAAAAAACTGGATTTCATTACCTGAAATCCAGCTTTTATATTATGCTATGTCGTATCCTTGATCTTCAATTGCTTCTTTCATAGCAGGTACATTTACTTTGGAGTCATCAAAAGTGACATCTACTTGACCGGCATCTAAATTGACTTCAGCGTCTGTTACGCCGTCCAATTTTTTCAACGCACCTTCTACTGACATTTTACAATGGCCACATGTCATGCCTTGTACGTTTAACGTTTCTTTCATAATCATTTTCACCTCCTTTAAATTGAGCTGTTTTATCGTGCGGGGTGAAGAAAAATCCCCACTGATTGAAGTTTCACTTTATAATTTCACTCTCTTCAAGCGAAGTGAATTCGTAACAACACTTACGGAACTTAAAGCCATTGCGGCTCCCGCAATCCATGGAGCAAGCAGTCCGATTGCTGCAATTGGGATTCCGGCAGTATTATATCCGAATGCCCAGAATAGGTTTTGTCTGA
The DNA here is from genome assembly GCF_021556485.1 of Oceanobacillus alkalisoli. Taxonomy (GTDB): domain Bacteria; phylum Bacillota; class Bacilli; order Bacillales; family Amphibacillaceae; genus Oceanobacillus; species Oceanobacillus alkalisoli. The sequence continues at coordinate 13,608 of NZ_JAKGBW010000003.1, forward strand.
TGTTTTTAATCGTTTTATGGCTGATCTTGATCGCTTTAGGGATGAGCAATAGCTCTCCTCCCAGAATCGTTACGTCAGCGGCTTCAATAGCCACTTCAGTTCCCGTTCCAATCGCAATTCCGATATCAGCTACAGCAAGCGCTGGAGCGTCATTAATTCCGTCTCCAACCATCGCTACCTTCTTATCTTCAGCTTGAAGTTCTTCTATCTTCTCAGCCTTTTCTTCCGGTAACACTTGAGCGATGACCTTGCTGATGCCTACTTGTTTAGCTATTGCTTCAGCAGTTCGTTCGTTATCTCCTGTAAGCATGATAACTTCCAGTCCCTGGTTTTTCAGCTCTTTAATTGCATCTTTGGCAGTTTCTTTAACGGTATCCGCAACCGCAACAATACCACGGTATACACCATTGACTGCAATTAACATCGCTGTCTTGCCTTCGTTTTCCAATTGCACCATTTCTTGATCTGCATTCTTGATTTCAACTTGATTATCCTGCATCAGCTTTCGGTTACCAACAAGGATTTCTTGTTTGGAAATAACGGTTTTTATACCGTGCCCCGGTATTGCTGTGAAATCATCTACATTAAGAAATTCAATATCATTTTCTGTAGCATAGGCAACGATAGCTTCTGCAAGTGGATGTTCAGAACCTTTTTCCGCACTTGCAAGCAGCTGTAATGTTTCCGTGTCACCTGTAAAGTTCGTAACTTCTGGTTTTCCTTTTGTAATGGTTCCTGTTTTATCTAAGACGATTGCATTTAGTTCATGTGTACGTTCGAGATGTTCTCCACCTTTAAAGAGAATTCCACTCTCAGCTGCTTTCCCTGTTCCAACCATAATGGAAGTTGGTGTCGCAAGGCCTAAAGCACATGGGCAAGCAATAACGAGAACAGCGATAGAAACAATCAAAGCCGGTTCAACTTGACCGGGCTGGACAAACAGCATCCAAATGGAAAACGTCAATATTGCTATGACGACGACAATCGGTACAAAATAACCGGAAATAACGTCTGCGAGACGCTGAATTGGAGCTTTTGACCCTTGTGCATCCTCTACTACTTTAACGATTGATGCAAGTGCCGTATCCTTACCTACTTTGGTGGCTTCCATTTCGATCGTACCATTTTTATTGATTGTTGCCCCGATAACGTCAGCATCTATTCCTTTTTCAATTGGGATAGATTCTCCGGTAATCATTGATTCGTCAACAGAGGTTCGTCCTTTTACTACGGTACCATCCACGGGTATCTTCTCTCCGGGCTTTACAACTAAACGGTCACCAACTGTGACTTCTTCCACTGGAATCATTGTTTCGACTCCATCTCTCAGTACACGAGCCTCTTTTGCCTGCAGATTAAGCAAGGAAGAGAGTGCGTTCGTCGTCTGACTCTTCGCCCGAGCTTCCAAATATTTACCGAACAGGATGAGCGTAATAATCACCGCACTTGTTTCAAAATATAAATGCGGTTCATACGCTGGATTACCGATTGTGCTGATACCTTCATATAAACTATAGAAATAAGCAGCACTTGTACCTAAAGCAACCAGTACATCCATGTTTGCTCCGCCACTTCTCAAGCTTCTATAGGCTCCGGTGTAAAATTGCCAGCCGATAATGAATTGAACGGGTGTAGCGATTGCAAATTGAAACCACGGATTCATGAAGATTGCCGGGATTGTCATATTGAATAAATGGACGAACATTGTGATAAGCAATGGTGCTGTAAGTATTGCTGAAATAATCAGCTTTGTCTTCATGCTTTTGAGTTCTTTTTCTTTATGACTTTGTTTCTCTTCTGCTTCCGCTTTCGGTTTAGCGTCGTAACCTAAATTTTTAACTTTTCCGATTAGAGCATCGGTATCGACCAAGGCTGGGTTATATTCAACAACCGCTGTTTCCGTTGATAAATTAACTGTCGCAAGCTTCACTCCGTCTTGTTTATTCAATATTTTTTCAATTCGATTGGAGCAGGCTGCACAGGTCATCCCGAATACGTCCAGCTCTGTTTTATCAGTCAGAACACCGTAACCGATATTCTCGATTTTTTTCGTAATATCTTCTATCGACGTCTTATCTGCGTCATAATCAAGTGTTGCCTTTTCCGTCGTTAAATTAACCTGTGCCTCTACCCCATCCATCTTGTTCAATACCTTTTCAACACGGTTGGAACAAGCCGCGCAGGTCATGCCTGTTATGCCAATGGTTGCATGATTTCTCTCCCTCATGGTCATTCCTCCTTACTTGGAAAATTGCTTTAAGACACCCATTAATTCCTCAATCGTTTCTTTTCCTTCACCTTGCTGGATTGCATCTGTGACGCAATGATTAATATGTCGTTCTGTAACAGCGAAGCCTACATTTTTCAGGGCGGACTGGATTGCACTAATTTGCACTAAAATATCCATACAATAGCGATCTTCCTCCACCATTTTTTGCACGCCGCGTACTTGACCTTCGATACGCTTTAAGCGATTAATAACCTTATCTATTTCATTCTGTGTTCTTGGTTTTCTTGGGTGATCATGTAAAAACTTATCCAAATGAATCACATCCTTTTCCTTTTCTAACCACATCATACCCCCGTATGGTATGGTTGTCAAATGAAAATTATACTTGTTTTAAATTAACGTGTTATACGTTTCTCCTTCAATCGCTCGTTTTATCGTAGTTTATGCCTCCACCATATTCGTATTAAGTTTTTTGATTAAAGATAAGAAAATATAGGATAAATTCAGTTGACTTATCCATACTAAAAAAGACTAGCTAGACAGATGGAGGTCACGTATGCGCCCTGTAAAGAAACAAGCAAATCAAGTAGATTTTCCGCTTTCTATAGATGGATTGAAAAACAAACTGGAAACAGAGATTCTTAATAGTCAGGATCTAAGTTTCACGGTTTATAAACAAGAAAATAAGCAGATTGCTGTTTTTTACATCCCCTATCTCGTTGATCTCGCTAAAATCGAGCAACAGGTGTTAAGTAAACTATTGGATGTGCAGATAGATTGGACAATGGATTCGATATTAAGTGAGATACCGCTTTCTTCAGGTGAAGCGTTTTACGATGTCAAGACGATTATAGATAAACTTATTAATGGTTACATTGGCCTTTATGGCGAATATGAAAATGCGATTATTATGTACGAAATTGGCAAGGCAGAAAAACGTCAACTGGAAAAAGCTGAAACCGAATCGATGGTCATCGGTCCACAGATTGCCTTTACGGAATCACTTACGAGTAATATGAATGTCATCAACTGGCGAATGAATACACCAGACCTTGCAATGGAAAAAGTTGAAGTCGGAAAAAGAAATCCCAAAGAAACAAGAATAATATATCTAAAATCTGTCGCAAATGAAACTGACGTTAATACAATGAGACAACGATTAACAGATCTTGATGTCGATATGATTGAAGACATTCAAATGCTTAAACAATTTATTTTAGATTCCTCCACTTCTGTTTTCCCGCAATTTGTAGCCTCAGAATTGGTGGATCGTTCCATGTATGCAATAAAACAAGGGAAAATTATTGTTCTTGTTGAAGATAGTCCTTCAGCCTTTATCGCACCTTCGACACTGTTTAGTTTCTTTGAATCCACAGAAGACCGTTATTTTCATTGGGGATTAAGTACGTTTGTTCGCTTTCTCCGTTTTCTTGCAGCATTTGTTACTTTATTGTTAACACCGATGTATGTCGTTGCAACTACATATCACTATGAACTCATTCCATCCCAGCTCTTAGTTTCACTCGGTGAGTCTCGGGCTATCGTGCCTTTTCCACCCCTCATCGAAGTACTCCTGATTGAACTCGTAATTGAACTATTACGGGAAGCTGGAGCAAGGCTGCCCACTAAAGTTGGACAGACAATTGGTATTGTTGGTGGTGTGGTTGTTGGGACTGCTGCGGTCCAAGCTGGAATTACAAGCAATATCCTGATTATCTTAGTAACCATGAGTGCTTTAGCATCCTATGCAACACCTAGTTATGTCATGGGTAATACAATTCGATTTGTTCGTTTCCCATTGTTTATTCTTGCAGGTTTTTATGGAATTATCGGGCTGATGTTTGGTATTTGTTTGTTAGTCATCCATTTAGTCCGTTTAGAGTCATTAGGCAGACCTTATCTCTCACCACTTTATCCACTCCGGCTTGCAGATTTTAACAAGGCCTTTTTCCGTCTGCCAAAGCAAATGCAAAATGAACGATTTTTATCGTATCGTCTAAAAGATAAACAGTTATTTAACAAAGAGGAAGCTACGGAAAGAAGAGATATTGATGAGTAGGGATTATAAATGAAAGTTAATCTTCAGATACCAAAAGGGGAACAATTCCGTTCTTTCTATATGTTTTTTATTATCGCCTCCATGCAGCTTGGAGTTGGATTGATTGGAATTCCAAGAATTCTTTATTTGAAAGCTGGACATGATGCATGGATTTCGATTCTCCTTGCCTATCTATATATTGCCTTGCTCCTTTTTGTCATGTTATATATTTTAAGGCAATATGAAAACACGGATATTCTCGGTGTCCAGACCGATCTATTTGGCAGTTTTATTTCGAAAGTGCTCGGAACGGTGTACATCGTTTATTTTATATTTTATATTTTATCAACACTTGTAACCTATATCCAAATTATCAAGGTATTTGTTTTACCGAATAGTAATGTCCTCGTGCTGGGAGGTATGCTCCTTATCATTGCTGTATATACGGTATTTGGTGGCTTAAAAGCAGTGATTGGTATTACCTTTCTCTTTTTTATAGTCTCGACTTGGCTATTTCTTTTATTAATTGAACCCGTACAACAAATGGACTTTCTCAATTTCCTGCCTGTGATGGACCGAGGGGTAACAGATATATTACGAGGAACAGTTGCTACATCTTATACATTTACAGGATTTGAAATCTTGTTTTTTATCTACCCCTTTGTAGCCAACAAGGAAAAGATTGGGAAGCCTGTTTTCTTAGGGATATCCTATTTTACTTGCGTCGTCCTTCTTGCAACAAATATAGCAATCGGATTCTTAAGTCCAGCTCAATTGGAAAGAAGAATTTGGCCCGTATTGAACTTGTTTAAAATTCAAACTTCTCCCATCATTGAACGATTGGATTATGTTGCGATTGCGGAATGGATGATGGTTGCGATGCCAAAAGTTATTATTCTGATGTGGTGCATCACCTATATAGCAAAGCGCATTTATAATCTTCCGTCGAAAATTAGTGTTTATGCAAGTGCTAGTATCATTTTAATATTGATACCTTTTTTTAACGAGCATTTTAAAATCCAACATTTAATTGATAACGTTAGCATGGTATCTTATGGAATTGTCTATATTTATCCCTTCCTTCTATTGCCACTCGTTATTTTGAAGAAAAAAATAAGGAAAAATAAGGAGGGAAAATAAATGCGAGCAGTAAAATTATTACCGTTTTTTATACTTATCGTACTTCTGCAGGCTTGTCTGGAAACGAGGCAAATCGAGGAGTCGGCAATCATCAATACACGTGGGGTGGACCTGATAGATGAAGGGGAAAAACGAATGATTGAAACGACAATCATTCCCTATATTTTTGATCCGCATGCCCCGGATATGACAAGTCTGTTGATTGGGAGGGGGCATACGATTAAAGAGGCTCGCATTGAAGCTGAAAAACAATCACCGTACCCATTAGTTCCTGGAAAAATCAGTATAGAATTTTACGGAAAAGAGGCAGCTGAATCAGGTATTCTTCCCTTCTTGAACACACTAGTTCGTGATGCAACTGTTTCTGACATCATGCAGCTAGCCGTAACGAATCAAACTGCAAAGGAACTTCTCGAAGTAGAGCAAGAAAGTGTAAAATTAAATCGGACGGAGTATTTGGAAGACTTAATGAAAAAAGAAGTGAAAAAGGGTACATTGCCGCGGAATACCTTGGAGTTTTTCACACGATTAGTGCAACAAGTTGGTATTGATCCGATTCTTCCAGTAATAGATGTAGTAAACGGCAAACCCACACTGACTAGAGCAGCTGTATTTCGAGAAGACCGGTATGTTGGTAGCATATCCATAAAAGAATCATTTATGGCTAATCTTTTGAGACAACGTTTGGGTGGAGCTCCACTTGATGTAGGTGTACCTCTTGAAAATTATTTGGACGAGATTGCTTATCAAGGAGAAGCGACAGAAATGGAAGATACGATATTTCTTTCTTTAATGCTTAATACAGGTAAAGGAAAAATAAAAATTGTCGACGCTAGTTCCTTAACGTTTAAGGCAGATATTACGATGAAACTGGAATTATTAGAAACCTCGATCCCGATGAATATTAAATCAGAAGATACTTCTCGGAGATTCGAACGTGATATAGAGAAATATTTTGTAAGGGAGTACGAAAAACTATTCGCAAAACTTCAAGAGGTGAACTCCGATGCATTAGGTCTTGGCAGAAAGTATATTGCTTCAAGAAAAGGAAGTAAAACAACGGACAAGGAATGGATGGAAAAATACCAAGATGCCAGTATGGAATTTGATATTGATGTGACAATTATAAACTTTGGAGCGATTGATTAATAAAACGGACAGGCAAAACCCTAATGGGTTAGCTGTCCGTCTATTTTTGATTACAGTGTACGCACTGAAACCGAGCTAACCATTTTCAAAACATGTGACATTTATGAAAACTTTTGCTATGCTAGATTCGAACGAATTATTATGAAACTACTAGGGGTGCCCTAACTGGGCTGAGAGGAAAGTGTTTTTCCGACTCTTATCGACCTGATCTGGTTAGTGCCAGCGTAGGGAAGTAGTGAGATTTATTCTCATAACTATTTTCTTGTGAAGCCAGGTCTCATCATGACCTGGCTTTTTTAATTGGTTGATTCTCCCCTTCAAGATTGGAGGTCAAAGGATGAATAAAACACGTCTCATCACAACGATGGCCGTCTTTGTTGCAATTGGAACAATCAGCGCACAATTAATCTGGTTTCCTGCTGGTATTGCCCGTGCTTATCCGGTCCAGCATGCCATTAATGTCATGGCCGCTGTCACGCTGGGACCCGGTCCAGCAGTCGTGATTGCCTTCATGATTAGTCTATTACGCAATATGCTCGGGCTTGGAACTTTATTAGCCTTCCCTGGTGCAATGGTCGGCGCTTTTCTTGCAGGGTTCCTGTATAAGAAAACGAAGAAGAAACCACTCGCAGCATTAGGCGAAGGAATTGGCAGCGGTGTTATCGGTGCGTTGTTTGCAGTACCATTTGCTTATGTGTTTATGAGTTCGTCCGCCGGTGCATTTGCTTTCATTCCCCCATTCCTTGTAAGCAGTATATCCGGAGCAATTCTAGGACTGCTCGTTGTATCTAAGGTTCATAACAAAGGAATAATCAAAAATTAAGCATTATGTTGCTTGAAAACAAAATGAAAAAGGAGAATAATCAATGAAAAATGTTGCATGTGCTCTAACTATAGCGGGTACGGATCCGAGCGGCGGTGCTGGAATTCACGCCGATTTGAAAACATTCCAGGAATTGAAAACTTACGGGATGTCGGTCATCACTTCCATCGTGTCGCAAAATACGACAGGTGTTCAAGCGGTTTCTCATGTCTCCTTTGATATGATTGAACAGCAATTGGACTCCATCCTCTCCGATATGCCCGTTCATGCCTTTAAAACTGGGATGATTGCCAACCAGGATATGATGGAATTGATTTATAAGAAGATTAAACATTTGGATGCACCATTTGTTATGGATCCGGTCATGGTTGCTACAAGCGGTGACACATTGATTGAGCGTAATTCCCGTAATTATTTGCGGAAAAATCTGCTTCCGCTTACAACGATTGTAACTCCGAATATCCCGGAAACGGAATATCTAACAGGTGAAAAAATTGAAACAGATGATGACATGAAACAAGCAGCGGAAATGCTAGTGCGAAATTTCGGGGCGAAAGCAGCGCTAGTTAAAGGTGGTCACCGCGAAGGCGATGCGGTTGATTTCCTTTATGATGGTTCTAAGATTCATCGCTTTTCGGCTCCAAGAATAAATACAAAAAACACGCATGGAACAGGCTGTACTTATGCAGCAGCAATAACTGCTTATTTAAGCCAAGGCCTTCCTCTTTATGATGCGGTCAACCAGGCGAAAGAATATGTAACACTAGCAATTAAATATTCCTTGGACCTCGGAGCTGGAAGCGGCCCAACCAATCATTGGGCACCACGAATTGAAACAAGTAATTTAACGACAAACGAGGTGAAATAACGATGTCATCATTTAATCCATCACGATTAAGAAAATATTTCATTATGGGAAGTCAAAATGTTGAAGGAAATCCTGTAACTGTTCTAGAGCAAGCGGTGCAAGCTGGAATCACGATTTTTCAATTTCGGGAAAAGGGACCAGGCTCCCTTTCAGGAGATAGCAAATTGAAGTTAGGAGAAGAATTGCGGACAGTTTGTAGAGTGAATCAAATCCCCTTTATTGTTAATGATGATGTCGCACTAGTGGATAAATTAGATGCAGACGGGATACATGTAGGGCAAGATGATCAATCGGTGAAAGAATTACGTGAGATGTTTCCTGAGAAAATCATCGGACTATCCGTTTCCAATCAGAATGAATTAAATAATAGTCCGCTAGAATATGTTAATTATATAGGTGCTGGCCCGGTGTTCCCTACTACAACGAAAGTGGATGCGAAGTCCACTGTCGACTTGGATTGGATTCGCTTCTTACGTAAAAAATTCCCTAAGTTTCCGGTAGTAGGAATCGGTGGGATTGACACAACAAATGCGAAGAGAGTATTAGAAGCTGGAGCTGATGGCGTTTCTTTTATATCCGCTGTAACGAAAGCGGAAAATATTAAAGAAGCTGTGAATAAATTATAATGTTCTTCTCACTCATTTTCTAAAAATGAGATAAAAAATCAGGGATCCTAATAATAATGGAATCCCTGATTTTTCATCTAACTTTGCACTGCCATTTCACCTGAATGTATCTTCTCAATATGGTGACAAGCTGCGCGGTGACCTTCTTTCATATGATCGAGATTTCTAAGCTCCGGAACTTTCGTACGGCAAATTTCCGTAGCAAATGGACATCTCGTATGGAACCGGCAACCTTGTGGCGGATCGATTGGTGAAGGCACGTCGCCTTTTAATACGATACGTTCTTTCTTTTTCTCTGGATCTGGAATCGGAATTGCCGATAATAATGCTTTTGTATATGGGTGCTGCGGATTTTCAAATAAAGATTTCTTATCCGCAATTTCCACAATTTTCCCTAAATACATCACGATAATTCGGTCTGATATATGACGAACCACTCCTAGGTCGTGAGCGATGAACAGATAAGTTAGATTGAATTCTCGCTGCAATCTTCGCAATAAGTTCAGGACTTGCGCTTGGATTGATACGTCTAGAGCAGATACCGCTTCATCCGCAATAATTAGCTTCGGATCGACGGATAATGCTCGGGCAATTCCAACTCGCTGCCGCTGGCCGCCAGAGAATTCGTGGGGGTAACGGTCAATCTGTTCCTTATTAAGTCCGACCGTTTCGATTAATTCGATGGCGCGTTTTCGTTGTTCACTTCTTGGAACAACTTTCTGGATCTGCATAGCTTCCATTAAAATTTGACCAACTGTTTGTCTTGGGTTTAGAGATGCGTATGGATCTTGGAAAATAACTTGCAGGTCCTTACGTTTTTCTCTCATTTCACGCTTATTTAATGCTAGAAGATCTTCTCCTTCAAAATGGATTTCACCATCTGTTGGTTCTTCCAAACGTAAAATCGCCCTTCCAGTTGTAGACTTTCCACAACCGGATTCTCCAACGACACTTAATGTCTCCCCTTCATAAATTTCGAAGGTTATATCATCAACTGCTTTTACATGGTTTACCGTTCTTCCAAGGAAACCACCTTTTACAGGGAAATACTGTTTTAAATTATTTACCTTAAGTAGTTCTTTCTTCATTTCTTACACTCACCTCCGGATCTCCGTCCCAGCGGTCACTGTAAATCCAGCAACGTACTTCAGAGCCGTCTTCTTTCCGATCAAGCTCAGGAAGTTCTGTTACACATAGCTCCGTAGCAAACGGGCATCTAGGCGCAAAACGGCAGCCCTTTGGCATATTCCGAACGCTTGGGACATTTCCTTTAATCGGTTCAAGCTCATCAACATCCACATCATGCCGCGGCATCGAATTCAACAAACCAACTGTATAAGGATGTTTTGGATTTTTAAATAATTCTTTCACTTCCTGATATTCAACAACCTGTCCACCATACATTACCGCTACATAGTCACATGTTTCTGCAACTACACCTAAGTCATGGGTAATCATAATTACGGACATGCCAAGCTCTTCCTGCAGATCATTGATCAGGTCAAGAATTTGCGCCTGAATGGTAACGTCGAGTGCTGTTGTTGGTTCGTCAGCAATCAGAAGCTTCGGATTACAAGCAAGTGCCATCGCAATCATTACCCGCTGACGCATTCCCCCAGATAATTCATGCGGATATTGCTTCATCCGTTGTTTTGGGGACGGGATTCCAACTAATTCCAGAAGTTCAACAACCCGCTTGTCTCCTTCTTTCTTATCCATGCCTTGGTGTACTTTCAATGCTTCATATATTTGTTTTCCAATCGTATATACAGGATTCAAAGAAGTCATTGGCTCTTGGAATATCATTGAAATATCATTTCCTCTGATATCACGGATTTCTCTTTCACTTAGCTTCGTGAGATCTTTTCCATTGAAGAGGATTTCTCCTCCGACAACTTTACCATTTTTGGCAATCAGACGGAGAATGGAAAGAGCAGTGATACTCTTACCTGAACCGGATTCTCCAACAATCCCTAAGGTCTTACCCTTAGGCAATTCGAAGGAAACACCATCAACTGCTTTTATTTCAAAGTCTTCATCAAAGAAGGAGGTTCTTAAATCGCTCACTTCTAATATGATTTCTTCTTTCATGTTTTCCACCTCTTTCTTAAATCAGTAGTCTAATCCATATCGATTCGTTTATTTAGGAACTTATACGAAATATCGACAAGCAGATTAATAAACACGAAGACTACCGCAATAACTAGTATTCCTGCCTGGACGACCGGAAAATCGCGTGCAAGAATTCGGTCGACAATCAATTTACCCATCCCATTAATAGAGAACACCGATTCCGTAAGAACCGCACCTGCCAGCAAACCACCGAACTGTAGTCCAATAACCGTTACAACTGGAATAAGTGCGTTTTTAAGAGCGTGGCGGTAAGTAATAACTCGTTCTTTCAACCCTTTCGCTCTTGCGGTACGGATATAATCCTGGGAAATGACATCGAGCATACTGGAACGTGTCATTCTCGCAATTACAGCTGCTCCCGATGTACCTAGTGTGATGACCGGTAATAAAATCTGCGAAGCGGAACCCCAACCGGTAGGCGGGAACCATCCCAGATTAATGGAGAACCATTGCATTAACATTAAACCAAGCCAGAAGTTCGGCATTGACAAACCGAAAAGCGCGATAAGCATCACGCTGACATCCGCCCAAGAATATTGTCTGACGGCAGATATAATACCAGCTGCCATCCCGAATACAATACTGAATATCATACTATAGATCGCCAACTCTAAGGTGACCCAAAACTTCGGCCAAAGTTCCGTACTCACTGGCAAACTCGTTCTCCATGAGTTACCAAAGTCGAATGTTGCTGCATCTTTCACGAAATGAAAGAACTGTACTGGTATTGGTTCATCCAATCCAAGTCTTTTTTCTATTTGTGCAACTGTTTCAGGTGTTGCACTTTCCCCCGCAATGATTTGCGCCGGGTTACCTGGTGTCAAATGCATAAGGGAAAACACGATAATCGTTACCCCTAGTAAAACTGGTATCAGTTGTAATAATCGACGTACGATAAATTTTACCATGATTACTTACCTCCCTTACTTCATTTTCGGATCTAAAGCGTCTCGTAATCCGTCTCCAAATACGTTAAACGCTAGAACAATAAGCATAATAAAAAGCCCTGGGAAAAATGCGATATGTCCCGCATCCCAAATAAAGTCACGTCCATCACTTAATAATGCTCCCAGCTCTGGAGAAGGCGGCTGTTCACCTAAACCAAGGAAGGAGAGCCCACTGGCTGATAGTACAGCACTTGCGATGAAAACACTGCCTTGCACGATAATCGGCGATAAAATGTTAGGGAGAATATGTAGGCTGATAATCCGAATGTCTGATGCTCCTAACGCCTTCATCGCGTCAATATACTCGAGGTTTTTAACCGAGAGCGTCGAACCTCTGACAATTCTGGCAAATGTTGGAACTGCGAACAACGCGATGGCAATAATAACGTTCTGTCTGCTTGCACCAAGAATACTAATTAAAGCTAATGCTAACAGAATACCTGGGAAAGCTAGGAGAATATCCATAAAACGCATAATAATTGTATCAATTCTTCCACCGTAATAACCGGAAATAATACCCAATAAAATGCCAACAATTCCGCCTAAAATAGTTGAAGCAACACCAATTATCATCGTAATGCCTAAACCATGAATAATTCTAGTGAAAATATCTCTTCCATGGTGATCGGTGCCAAACCAATGTTCTGCAGATGGACCTTCTAATTTCACAGCGTAATCTACTTGGCTGGGATCTGTTGTTGTGATATAAGGTCCAACGATGGCAACAATAATAAGAAATAAAATCAAGTATCCCCCAATTAATGCCGTTTTGTTCTTTGCAAGCCGCTTGTAAAATTCCTTAAAATTATTCCAAAAGAGCGAGCCTTTCGTTGATTGCTCAGCTAGATACTCTTTGTCTTGTTGTGATTGCTGACTGGACATTCAAAAACCTCCTTTGTTACATGTTAATGTTTCACAATAAAAAAATTCTGACATGTAAAACACTAGTGTCCTTCTCCGACTTACTACTTACAATCAAACATTCAATTACTAGTTTTCAGACATTATAATTTTCGTATTCCTCACGATAATTTTCCTGGTAAAGGAAAATTATGAAAATCCACTCCCCTTTTCTATCTATTAATCTTACATATAGGATTATCACCATAAAAATAAGTATAAGATAAATTTTATTTTAAGTAAACAATTACTATGCAGAAGAAGTATAAACTTGCTTTTTATCAAAAAATATTCTAATATTAGAAAAGAATTATGCGAGTTTGCATAATTTAGGAAACATAAATATTTTAAGGGGGTATTAAGAGTATGAAGTCAAGAAAATTATGGTTTCTTGTGTCTCTCATTCTAGCAATGGGTCTAGTCCTAGCTGCTTGTGCGGGAGACGGCGAGCCGACTGAAGAGCCGGAAGATGATTCTGCGACTGAAGACGGTTCAGAAGAGACTGCAGAAGGTGGAGATGGTGGCGGTGACTTAGTCATTGCTATCGGAGCTGACGTTGTTTCCCTTTCTGCTCAAGGATCAAACGATGTTCCATCAAGTAACGTAGGTGAAAACATCTATGAAACATTAACAAGACTTGATGAGAACCAAGAACTACAGCCTGGTCTTGCAGAATCGTGGGAAGCAGTAGATGAGACCACTTGGGAATTTAAGCTACAAGAAGGTGTTACTTTCCATGATGGTGCAGAATTTAATGCAGAAGCAGTAAAAGCGAACTTTGATCGTTTAGTTGATGAAGATATTGCATCTCCTCGTGCATTCTTATTTGAGGCAGTAGAAAGTGTTGAAGTGGTAGATGATTATACACTTCGTATCAATCTAGAATATCCATACGCTCCTCTACTATCTAATTTGGCTCATAGTGGTACAGCTATCATGAGTCCAGATGTAATAGAAGAAGATTATGCACAACTGGAAGATGGCGGAGACGTTGATGCATACATCAACCAAAACCCGGCAGGTACAGGTCCTTTCAAATTTGACAGCTGGACACCTGGTGAAAGTGTTGTATTAACACGTAATGACGATTACTGGGGAGAAACAGCTAAACTGGATTCAGCTACATTTAAAGTTGTTACAGAGCAAAGCGCTCGTATTGCTGAACTTGAAACAGGAGTCAGCCATGTAGTTGACGCAATCGGACCGAATAACATTTCCCGTGTAGAAGGTGCGGATGGTGTAAGTGTTCTGCAAGAACCAAGTGTTTCCTTATCTTATATTGGCTTTAACGTTCAAAAAGAACCATTTGACGATGTAAGAGTTCGTCAAGCAATCTCAATGGCAATTAACAAACAAGAGATTATTGATGGTGTATATAATGGTATCGGAATCGAAGCTGTTGGACCTTTAGCTCCTCCAGTATTCGGTTATGATGAAAACGTAAGTGGTATTTCACATGATCTTGAAGGTGCTAAAGAACTATTAGCAGAAGCTGGATATGAAGATGGCTTCTCTACTACAATTTGGACAAACGATAGCGAGGAACGTGTTGACACGGCAATTGCTGTTCAAGCCCAATTGAAAGAAATCGGTATCGATGTTAAAATTGAAGAACTTGAGTGGGGTGCTTACCTCGAAAGAACAGCAAATGGCGAACATGACATGTTCATTCTTGGTTGGTCTGTTGTAACATCTGACGCTGACTATGGAATGTATCCATTATTCCACTCTTCTAATGTAGGTGAGCCAGGTAACCGTTCTTTCTTAGAAGATGAAGAACTGGATGGCGTTCTTGATGATGCACGTAGAGCAACTGAACCGGAGGATAGACAAGCACTTTACTCTGAAGCACAAGAGATGCTTGTAGAACTTGCTCCAATGCTTTATATTCACCACCAAGACTACCTATTTGGCGTTAGCGATAACGTAAAAGATTTCGCAGTCGATGCACAAGGTATTTATCAAATCAAACAAGCTTATATTGAAGAATAAGCATAGAAAACAGCCTCGTACATGTTGTACGAGGCTGTATTTTTATCTTGTTTTTCTTGGAAGCAATTGCTCATCAATCGGGATCTCCGGCCGGATGTCTAAAAGCGTGGAGATGAATTTCTCCCTGTCCTGCGGGGATACAGCTACTACATCGTACTTTCCGCAAGATATCTGTATTCGTTTAAAAGATAACGCTGGAGAATTAATCGGCATTTTTGAAATCATGATTAATTTTATTTCAGGTATATGAACCGTTTGACGGATTGGCCCATAATAAATTTTTATTTTATTCTCTTCAATTTTATATCCTGTACGGAACCAAAACCAGAGCAAAAATCCTGATAACCCGAGCATAATCAATGTTGTAACTACCTGTCCCTTCAAAAGTGGAAATAAGATGCCAAGAAGTGAGACGCTCCAGACAACACCTGTTATCCATTTATCTCTAATCGATGGGAAATACATATGCTTCCTCCCTACTTGACGGTTTCTGCAAACATACGATCCAAATTTTTGAATTCCAATGATTCAAGTTTTGGTTCAATTTTTGTTCGCTCAAATCTCTTTCTTGCTGTTTCCAGTTCACAATAAACGGGAACATCACATTTAATTTCGGCAAGTTTTCTGGAAAGATGGAGCATTTCAAGATCTGTTTCCAACTTCGTCCGGATCCCTTTCGTTAACTGTTCCATATTGGCAAGCAGGCCTTCAATGGAATGATGCTCTTTCATTAAACGGATCGCAGTTTTTTCACCAATCCCTTTTACACCAGGGTAATTATCTGCACTATCCCCCATCAATGCCTTCATATCAACGATTTGATGCGGGTGAATTCCCTTTTTCTCAAAGAAATTATCAATCGTGAATAATTCATAGTTTCCTTGTCCTTTTCTCATAATCGAGACATTAATATTCTGGTCAACGAGTTGAAGCATATCCTGGTCCCCTGTGAGAATAATGACTTCATGATTGTCCTGATACATTCTTGCAAGCGTACCGATACAATCATCTGCTTCATAGTTTTCGAGACCAATATTTGGAATATTAAAGGCTTCGACAACTTCTTTAATTAAGTCGAATTGGGGCACTAATTCTTCTGGTGGTGCTTCACGATTTCCTTTATATGGTGGATAAATTTCGTTGCGGAAAGTTTTGCTTCCCATATCCCAACAACAGATAACATGACTTGGCTCATACGTATCAACCGCATCAAGAAAATACCGTAAAAATTGGTAGATGCCATTTGTTGGTATGCCTTCACTTGTTTTCATAAAGTTTCCTCGGAAGGCCGTTGCGAAAAATCCTCTAAATAACAGGGCCATTCCATCTACTAATAAGATCTTATTATTTTCCATTTATAATTCTACTCCTACTTTCTCTTCTTTAACGAGTTCTTCCAGCTGCTGTAAATTAGCTTTTAACCTTGGAAGCTCGGCTGGTGTTGCAAGCATCGTGAAGTAATTATTTACTTGCTGATCCAGGCGCTTCACAGACGATTCTTTCATCCTGCCGATCAACTCCTCCCATTGCTTCCTGTAGCCTGATGTCATTTTATCCTTATTTACCTTGATAAAATGCTCAGCTAATGGGAAGAGCAACTCATACAGTTCTTCTTTCATCGTTTCTTTTTCATTTTGTACGAAAAATGCTTTCGTTCCTTTATATTTCCCGATAATATGCTGGAAGTGTTTCAGCTGGACGTCTATCAGCTTCTCTTCATAATCTGGTGTATACAATTCATAATCAAACTGATTCGGCAAAGCAAATAAAGCATCGATTTCTTTATTCCTTACTTGCATCGCTTGGTATACTTCATTTGCTAACCGGAGGACATAGTGTTCCATCCGTAATGAAACGGCCTGAAGTTCTTGATTCAATTCGAAACGAATATATTCGATTAAATTTTCCAAGGCGTTCTTCAATTGATTATTTGCTTTTCTGCCATTTTCCGTGATGGTTGTTGGATTGAACATTTCTTTGAACATGTCGTGATAGCGAATGCCAAGTCGTTCTAAGACATAATAGAGTTGTTTTTCAACCCGTTGCTCCAGTTGTTGCTTGTATACATCTGTTTCATACGTATTAATATAAGCAGCTGCTTGTGCTTTATCTTGTTTCATGCGTTGCTTTTGCTGTTCTTTACTAGCTTCATCAAGTGTGATGGAAGCTATGTAGTGATCCATTGTTTCATAGATTCGCCTCATATCCCATATCGCACCCTCGAGTGTGAGAGCTGCCAGGTCATGATGGATGAAGAAATAGAATTGTTGTTCAAATGCATCCATCTGTTTATTTAATGGGAGTTGCTGCAACTTTTCTTCCAAGGAAAGTTTACTGGATACTGGAAATAATCGGCCATTGCGAATGCCTAATTTTGTTAATTCATCCTTTACGTAGGAGGTAACGAGTTCCAGTTCTTCTTCGCTTTCCGCAAGATCAGCAGCATTAACAATGAAAAACATCTTATCGAGTTGGAACGCTTCCTTCACCCGACCAAGCTGTAAAAGGAAATCTCGGTCAGCGCTCGACAAAGCGTGGTTATAATACGTGACGTACAGGATTGCATCTGCGTGTTTAATATAATTGAAAGCTACGTTTGTATGACGGGCATTCACCGAATCGGCACCAGGGGTGTCAACTAAGGTAATACCTTGTCTTGTAATAGAGCTATCATAATAAACATCAATTGTTTCAACAAAACAAGCCATCATTTCATCGGCGACAAAGATACCAAATTCATCAAATGAAATTTCACGTTCTTTTCCAATATATTCTTTATTGGCAATATAGCCCTTCATCACTGCACGGATATATGCTTGGTACATCTTATTTAACCGAGCGTCTCCGGTAATATTCTTTTTTTCAATCCACGTAAGCAGCCGTTCCAAGTTCTCCCCCTTTGGAGAAAATTTACGCGTCATCGCCATTAATTCTTCATATAAATCTGTTTCTTGTTTCATCGTGACAATGACTGTTCCGTGTGGGTGTTCATTGGTGACGGGATGAATTCGGTTTACTGTTGCTGTCGTAGGATTGGGGGAAACTGGTAACACCTTCTCCCCGATTAAAGCATTCGAAAAAGATGACTTCCCTGCACTGAATGCACCAAACAAAGCTATAGTAAATGTTCGATTATCAAGCCTGTCTTGCTTTATCTTCAGATCCGCTATTAAATCTGCAAAACCGGGAAGTCCTTCAGTTAGCTTAATCGTTTGCTCAATTCGACTGAGCATTTGTTCAGCTGAGACATTGACGATGTCTGTTACCTCTTGGTTCGCATCATGTATTTCTTCCTCTATTTCCACCGGATTCTTTTCATAGACAGCTCGTTCCATGATAACAAATTTCTTTTGCTTTTGCTTCACTTTATTCAAGGTCTGTTCCCAGCTTTTATCATCTATCTGTGGTGTGTCGAACATGCGGTCGACTGCTCGTTGCTTCCCTTCCAACTCTTCATATATTTTATTGTATTTCTCGGTAACTATCCGTACTTCCTCCAGGTTTTCAATGGATGGTTGTTGATTATTTAACTTGTCCGCATGCTTCTTCGATAATGTTTGTTTCATCGTTTGCAATAAGCTTAAGGAGCGGCGTCTGAATTTAGCTTTAATATCGCTGGCAACGTCATTCGTATAGTTTAAGATATACTCTCCATTTACCTGAGCACCCTGCTTTAATAGCCTTTCAAAATCAGAGCTATCGTAGTGAATCGAAAAATTATTCACTTCTTCCATTAATGCTTGATCCGTTAGTCCATAATCTTTCGAAAGCTGCACGTATTTATCCCTTAGCTTCCACTGGACACTAGAGCGAATGGTTTCTTGTATTGCTTTTTCAAATTCATTTTGACGGTTTAGTTTTTCTTCCGTCGTTTTCTTTTTAGAGCCGAACAAACCTATTTTAAAACCTGGCTGTTCCGCTTCAAGAAATCGTGCTGCTAAATCACGTAATTCTTTAGGCATAAGATATGCGTTTTGTAACGTTTGTTTTAATTCTGCTTGAAACGCCTCTTCCAATTCTTCTGGTTCCCACTCCATGATTTTCATTTGTTCCTCTGCTTGTTCCATTTCAGTTAATTGCAGCCTGATGGCTTCATCAACATCAATTTTATTTTTTAAATCTTCATATTGCTGTTCGAGAAAAGCTTTATGCTTTTCCATTACCTGTTTTACGGAAGCTTGAATATTGAAATGGGTGTTTTCCGTATTTTTCAGGATGGAAAACAGCGTATTTTTCACGTTTTTAAATTCATTAATCGCTAAGGAACGATCATAAAGTGAAGTATAGAAAACATCTTTAGGGTAAATATTCCAAGCTGCAAAGGTTTGTCTGATGCTTTCTTTGAAACTTGCAAAGGATAATTCTTCTTCATTATGTTTATCAACTTGATTAATAATTAAGTAAAATGGGATACGATTATCTTGCAGTGATTGAAGAAAATATAAATTAACTTCCGATTGGACATGATTATAATCCATGACATAAAATAAACAATCGACTAAATGAAGTGAGCTCTCGGTCATTAAACGATCCGCATCATCTGCTGCATCAATTCCCGGAGTATCCATAATAGCTGCCGCCTGAGGTATGATTGCATCTTTCGTACTGATTTCAATTCGTTTTATTTCATCTTTATCTGTAGAATATGCCTTAATCATATCGAGATCATAAGGCTCTTTATATTCAACTGGATTACCATGCTTGAAGAACACTCTTGCCCAGCCTTCTCCAGACATTAATTTAACAGTATTTGCACTCGTTGGGATTGGACTCTTCGGCAAAATATCCTGTCCAAGCAGTGCGTTGATCATCGACGACTTCCCAGCAGAAAAATGACCAGAGAAACTCACAACAAGCTCTTTCTTTTGTAGTTTCTGATACAAATCCAATATTTTTTCCGCATTGTCCGCATCCTGATTCGCCTGCATCATTTGATAAAGAGCTGCAAATGACTCTTGCCTAAGCCCGCTCACTGTATTAACCTGTACCATGACTACCGTCTCCTGCCCCTCATAAAATAACGATTTCACTCTATTATACGCAATTATCACAAAAATTTCTACCAAACGCCTCTAATTAACATAATATAATTATTGTAGACAAGAGACGTGGGGTCAGAGCATTTGTCCCACTTTTTGCAAGAAAAAACCTTGACTTAGATTTCAAGCCAAGGTTTCTTTATTCAACGCTATTTCGAAATTAAACTGGGTAAACTCCATGTTTTCTTTCTGTAAATGTAAGATTTTTATCTTCGTAGATTTCGTATCGTTTTATCAATTCTTCCCGTAAGCGATCCGGGTGGATAATATCATCTATAACCATTTCAGAAGCCAAACGATAAATATCAATTTCTTCTCTGTAGGCGTCCTGCTTTTCTTGAATAAACGCACTTCTTTCTTCCTCAGAGAGCTGGGCGATTTTATTCGCATGAACCGCATTTACCGCTGCTTCAGGACCCATCACAGCAATTTGAGCGTTAGGGAATGCAATCACACTGTCAGGCTCAAAAGCAGGCCCTGCCATCGCATAAAGCCCTGCTCCGTATGCTTTCCTCACAATAACTGAAATCTTCGGTACGGTCGCTTCACTCATGCTGGAGAGCATCTTTGCACCATGCCTGATAATCCCTTCCCGTTCCACCTTCGTTCCAATCATAAATCCAGGGACGTCTGTTAAGAACAGGAGCGGAATATTAAACGCATTACAGAGCTGAATGAATTTAGCTGCTTTATCGGCAGAATCAGTAAAGAGCACGCCGCCTTTTACTCTGGGCTGGTTCGCGATAATTCCAACACTTCGTCCGTTAATACGCGCTAATCCGGTAATCAGTTCTTTTGCAAATTCTTTCTTCACTTCAACCAGACTGCCTTCATCAATGACTTGATCAATCAAATCCAGCATATTAAAAGCAGCATTCTGATTTTCGGGTACGATTTCCGCAATTGTTTTTTCCGACGCTTTCACGTCTAGCGGATCAGTTACGGGAGGATTATATCTGAAGTTCGCAGGGAAATAGTTAAGATATTTCCTTGCATACGTTATTGCTTCCTCTTCTGTTTTCACTAGAACATCACCAACACCAGAAATGGTACAATGCATTCTCGCTCCGCCCATTTCCTCTAACGTCACTTTTTCACCAATGACTTTCTCTGCCATTCTAGGTGAACCAAGATACATAGAAGCATTTCCTTCCACCATGACGACGATATCACAAAAGGCTGGGATATATGCCCCGCCTGCTGCAGATGGACCGAATAACAAACAGATTTGTGGTACTCTTCCAGATAATTTTATTTGATTATGGAAAATTCGGCCCGCTCCTCTTCGACCTGGGAACATTTCGATTTGATCCGTGATTCTTGCACCAGCTGAATCAACAAGATAAATAATCGGTATTTCAAGTTTAAGTGCCGTTTCTTGGATTCTGAGTATCTTCTCTACCGTCCGTTTCCCCCATGAACCAGCCTTTACAGTCGAATCATTAGCCATCACACAAACATTTTGGCCATTAATTTTACCAATTCCCGTCACAACACCATCTGATGGTAAATCTCCGGCCATACAATTAGCGAAAAAGGCGTCTTCAATCTCCATATCTCGGTCAAATAAAAGCTCTAAACGTTTCCGTACAAACAATTTTCCTTTTTTCGTGTTTGCCTCATGGTACTTATCTTTACCACCTTGTTTGATCGTTTCTGCTCGTTGTTCTAATTCCTCGATAAATGACATGTTTCAATCCTCCCCCAACTATTCACCTTTATAGATCGGTTTACGCTTCTCACTGAATGCTCGCAGTCCTTCTTCCCTATCACGTGTCGGTATCGTTTTCTGATAAGCTAGATGCTCGATTTCAAGACCGGTCATGAGATCTGTCTCCAGTCCGCGATTGATGGCAAGCTTTGCCTGCTCCAGCGCAACTGGACCTTTCGTTGCAATCGTGTCCGCAAGTGCTTTAGATCCATGAAGCAGTTCACTGCTGGAAACGACTTCTTCTAAAATACCGAGCTTCTTTGCTTCATGGGCGGCAACCGACTTGGCGGTATAGATAAGACGCTTGGCTTGCCCTGGGCCGATTAACCGTGATAAACGCTGGGTCCCGCCTGCACCTGGAATAATTGCTAATGAGGTTTCCGTAAGTCCAAGCTTCGCATGTTCTGCAGCAATTCGCAGGTCACAGGCAAGAGCCAGCTCAAGCCCACCCCCAAAAGCGACACCATTGAGTGCTGCAATAACCGGCATACGCATGCTTTCAACCCGGTTCACTGTTTGCCCAATATATCGAACGGCTCGAACAACTTCCCGGTCAGTCATCGTTTTCCTTTCTTTCAGATCGGCTCCTGCACAAAACGCTTTTTCTCCTTTACCTGTAAGAATGGTGCAAAAATTATCATAATTTGCGTCTACAGAATCAAGTGCTTTATTCATTTCATCCAACAATGCAGTAGACATTGCGTTCGCTGCTTCCGGTCGATTTAATGTAATGATGGATACATGACTTTCTACATGAACTTCAATCATATTGCTGCTCCTTTCCTCATTGACTATTCGATAATTGCAATCTCGTCTCCTTCATTAACAAAGTCTCCTTCAGCAACTTTCAATTCTTTAACAATACCGTCCCCTTCAGCTGAAATTGGAATCTCCATCTTCATAGATTCCAAGATAACGACATCCTCTCCTGAGCTAACTGCATCCCCTTCGTTTTTAACAATTTTCCATACATTTCCTGCCATACTTGCTACTATTTTTTCCATGAAAACGCCTCCTATGAATTTTGTATTAGTGGTATATAATAATCTTCTACAAAGCTAGTTGTTGTCGTTCCTTTTTGAAATTGGGGTATTGTGACCGTTTTAGCGAGCATGGGCAGATTCGTTTTGATTCCATCAATCTGATAGTTTTCCAATGCCTGTTCCAATAGATTAACGGCTTGTTCCCTTGTCTCCCCTTTTACAATCAACTTACCAATCATCGGATCGTAAAAAGGGGTTACTTGATAGTTTTCGGTGAAGGCGATATCATGCCGAATCCCTTCCCCTTCAGGTAAATTCACGCTTGTAATTTTACCTGGTGAAGGGAAAAAGCGTGCAGGATCTTCCGCATAAATTCTTGCTTCAATGGCGTGCCCGCTCCGCTTTATGTCCTGTTGTTCGAAAGGAAGCTTTTCGCCATTTGCAACCCGGATTTGCATTTCAATAATGTCGATACCTGTAATTTCTTCTGTTACCGGATGCTCAACTTGAACCCTTGTATTCATTTCCAAAAAATAATAATTCTCTTCTTCATCTACAAGAAATTCAATTGTGCCCGCATTTGAATAGGAAAGTGCTTTCGCTGCTTGAACGGCAGCTTCACCCATTTTAATCCGCGTCTCCTCCGATATGAATGGGGAAGGAGCCTCTTCTATTACTTTTTGATTACGGCGTTGGATGGAGCATTCCCGATCAAATAGATGGACGACATTGCCATGTTCATCTGCGAGAATTTGAATTTCAATATGATGCGCATTTTCAATCTTTCTTTCTAAAAACATGGAACCGTTACCAAAAAAATTCAACGCGCGTTCGGAATTGCTTGTAAATACCTTCCTTAGTTCCTCTTCTTCCCCGACAACTTGCATCCCAATTCCGCCACCACCTGCAGCAGCTTTTAACATAATGGGATAACCTATTTCTGCTGCAAATTCTACCGCTTGTTCCACGTCCGTAATTGCTCCCGCTGTTCCTGGTACAACCGGTACATTTGCTGCAATCATTGCATTCCTGGCGTTTACTTTATCCCCCATTTGTGTAATGACGTCACTATTTGGTCCAATAAAACAGATGCCTGCTTTTTCACAGCGTTCTCTAAATGCTGCATTTTCACTAAAAAATCCGTACCCTGGATGAATCGCATCTGCTTCTGATTTTTTGGCGACTTCAAAAACTTTATCTATATTCATATAGCTTTCATTCACTTGAGAAGCTCCTAACAAATAAGCCTCATCTGACGCCTTGACAAATGGCGCTTCTTTGTCGGCCTCTGAATAAACCGCAATGGAAGTAATCCCAAGGCGTTTACATGTCCGGATAATCCGGGATGCGATCTCCCCTCGATTAGCAATTAAAATTCTCTTAATCATTGGCTGCCCCCTCTAGAAAATTACTGTCATCATTTGACAAACTAGCATCCAAGATGTCTCGCAATCACGAGACGTTGAACCTCAGAAGTCCCTTCTCCGATTTCTAATAGTTTAGCATCGCGTAAATAACGCTCCACTTCATATTCTCTCATGTAGCCATAGCCACCATGGATTTGAATGGCCTGATCGGAAGTGCGTACTGCAGTTTCGGAAGCAAATAACTTTGCAAAAGCCGCTTCTTTACCAAATGGCTTATTTTGATCTTTCAGCCAAGCTGCTTTATGAACCATTGTCCGTGCAAGCTCAACTTCCATTGCCATATCCGCCAATTTAAATTGAATCGCTTGGAATTTTGATATGGACTGACCGAACTGCTTTCTTTCTTTTGCATATTCGAGTGCTTTGTCTAAAGCTCCCTGAGCAATCCCAACACCTAGTGCTCCAATCGATATTCTTCCTCCATCCAGCGTCGATAAGAATTGCTGGAATCCTTTATTTACTTCACCAAGCACATTTTCTTTCGAAACAACGACTTGATCAAGCACGATTTCAGCAGTATCCGATCCTCTGACACCCATTTTATCGTAATTGCTTGTAATGGTAACGCCTTCCGTGTCTGTTGGTACAATGATGGATGAGATAAGTTTCTTTCCAGATTCATCCTTACCGGTGACTGCAGTAACGATTAAAATTTTCGCGAAGCTTGCATTCGTTATAAAGCATTTCTCGCCATTTATAACATAGTTTTCGCCCTCCAGCACCGCTGTTGTCATTGTCCCTCCTGCATCCGACCCGGCATTCGGTTCCGTAAGTCCAAAAGATCCCAGCGCCTTTCCTTCTGCTAAAGGTTTTAAGAATTTCTCTTTCTGTTCATCGGTGCCAAAGTAATAAAGCGGACTTGCCCCCAGTGAAACTGCTGCCGCATAACTAAGTCCCGTACTGCCACAAACCCTGCCGATTTCTTCTACAGCAAGTGCATAAGAAACCGTATCTCCTCCAGAGCCACCGTATTTTTCTGGAAATGGAATACCGAGCAGTCCTAATTCACCAATCTGCTTAAATATATCCTCAGGGAATTCCGCCTTTGTGTCAATTTCAATTGCCCTCGGTCGAATTACTTCTTCGGCAAAATCTCTTACCATTTTCCTGATCATGACTTGTTCCTTTGACAATTCAAAATTCATCCGTCATGTTCCCCCTTGTTTTATTTAATGAAAGTGAGACCGACTGGTTGGTCGGTGCCGCATTAAAAAAATACTCCCTTAGGAAGTTCCTTCTCCCATGCGTATGTTTTCATTCTCACTAACTGCATGAAGAATCAAGTCAGTGTATATATCGGCTATTTCCTCAATCCGTTTTTCTCCATTTCTCTGATACCATTTATATGTCCAGTTCACCATACCGAGAATCGCCATTGTTGTAATTTCAACGGATAAATCACTGCGAAAATCTCCAGTTATAACCCCTTCTTCAATTACATCTTGAATAATCGTTTTAAATTCATTCCGTTTCTTTCTTACAATTTCTTCATGTTCTGTTTTTAGATAGATGCTTTCTTGATAAAAAACGGTTAAATGAGCTTTGTAAATATCGAATACGCTCACAAAGTCTTTGATGATTAGTCGCAAACGTTCTTTCGCTGGCAAGTTCTGTTCGTTTGCCTTACTTGCTCGTTCGAGTACATACGTGATGAAAATATCGTGGATGACAAATAACAGCTCATCCTTTGAAGTGAAGTGGTGATAAAAACCTCCCTTTGATATGCCGGCAGCATCAACAATTTGGTTGACTGTGACACCATGGAAACCATATTGTTCAAATAATTTTAGTGAAGCTTCGATGATTCGCTCTCGTAACTCCGCTGGAATCCATCCTCCTTTCCCTTGGAAGCGTTAACAATACTTTATCATATAATTTTAGAATGAGAAAGAATAAAATGAAATTTCATTCAGTGGGGGTATTAAGACCGTTAGTGCTTGATAAAAAAACAACTATCGCTTTCATACAGCGTGAGTGATTTGCTCATTCTCTAGACTGGAGTTCTAATCGCCGTTCAGTTGCCCGGTGGACGGATGCGCATCCTTGGGCACTGCTAGAGCTCCTCGGGCTGAGCACTAAGGGGTCTCCAGGATCGTGCTGTTCCCGCAGGAGTCACCGTCCCCCGGGCAACTGAACTGGTGAAGATGATTATGATAAATAGAAATTATCCCATCATTACAGCAGTGTGAGGAATGCATTTATAGAATAATAAATAGTGTTCTAAATTAGATTTTTCCTGGTAGCAGTCCAGACACCTCGAGACTCCTGCGGGAGGATAGGCTTGATGAGACCCCTTAATGCTCAGCCTGAGGAGGCTCGTCAGCCGCCCGCGGAAAGCAAGAAGTGTCTTTGCGGGCCTTCAGTGGAGAGTTTCGGAGGTTGGCACACTTACGCTGTATGAAGGCGTTGGTTGCTCTTTTTATATTGTAGATAGGAATGGAAATTAGGGTCATCATACTTGATATGAAAAAGCCTGGAGGCTGCTCCAGGCTTTTGGGTGATTGTTATTTATCTTGTTCTTCCAGATCTCCTGCTTGAAAAGGTTTTTCATAGGCAATTTCCTTCCATGCTTCAGTTACTTCGCCGTCATGGTCAGTGTCAATGACAAAGGAGCCGTTGCTGACTCGGTCGCTCATGGATAATTCAAGCGGATAGATTGAATGGGTGACTCCATTAGCGGTTTGGATGCTTATACTGTCATTATCACTAACTGTAAAGAACCCAACGACGCGATGCGGCTTGCTCTTCAATTCTCTTAACATGTGCAGGCCACGTTTTGCTCGCGTTGTTTTTTCAAACTCTGTAAGTCCCATACGTTTTACAGCTCCGCGTTGTGTAACAAGCACTAAGGATGGGTCTGCCAAGTCATCAAATATTTGACCACTTACAACGTATTCATCGCCCCTTAAATTCATCGCCTTTACCCCGGCTGTTCGCTGACCTGTCGGATTTACTTCTGACTCATGGTACCATAGTCCATAGCCTGTATTAGATGCCAGGAAAACATCCGAATAGCCAGTTGTTTTTTGCACATCAATCAATTCATCATCTGCCTTCAGATTAATCGCAATCATTGCTCGACCCTGTCTTTGGGTTTCATATTTGTCGAGTGCAGTTCGTTTAATCATCCCATCTTTCGTGAAGAAAATTAAATATTTCTGGTCTGAAAACTCCTGAACCGGGACGACCTGTACAAGTTTCTCATCTTCTTCAAGGCTGGAGAAATGTGAAATGTGGGCGCCCAAATCTTTCCAGCGAATATCTGGAAGTTCATGGACAGGGAAATAAATGAACCTACCTTTATTCGTAAATAGAAGAAGATGATCTGTCGTATTCAGTTCATAGAGCCCGATAAGATAATCCAATTCCTTCATCGTCAAATCATCGTTATTCGAAGCACCATAAGAACGTAAACTCGTACGTTTTAAATACCCATCCTTCGTAACAGAAACAACTACATCTTCACTAGGGATTAGTACTTCAATATTTATTTTCAACTCTTCTATTTCATCTTCAATCACGGTTAGTCGCGGTGATTTGAACTTTCTCTTAATTTCCCTTAAATCTTTCTTGATCGTTTTCATTAATGTCGCTTCACTTGCTAGAATTGCTTCATAGGAGTCGATATTCTTTTCCAATTCCTGTGCTTCTTTTTCTAACTGTGTAATATCGGTGTTCGTCAGTCGATACAATTGCAAGTTAACGATCGCTTCAGCCTGGGCATCAGTGAAGTCGTATGCTTTCATTAAGTTCTTCTTCGCATCTCCTTTATCTTTAGATGAGCGAATTATTGCGATTACTTCATCAAGGATAGAAATTGCTTTTATAAGACCTTCAATAATATGAGCTCTTTTTTTCGCTTTATCCAAATCAAATGTCACTTGTCTTGTAACGACTTCTTTTTGGTGATTAATAAATGCGTCCAAAATCTGTTGTAAGGACATCAATTTCGGGGTTTTATCTTCAATTGCCACCATATTGAAGTTATAGGAAACTTGTAAATCCGTATTTTTATATAAATAATTTAAAATCCCCGTAGCATCGGCATCTTTTCTTAATTCAACGACTACACGCAAGCCGGTTCGGTCTGATTCATCGCGGACTTCTGCAATCCCTTCTACTTTCCGGTCGATTCTCAGTTCATCAATCTTCTTCACCATCGTTGCTTTATTCACTTCATAAGGAATTTCATCAATGACGATTTGTTCTCTGCCGCCGCGAATTGTTTCAATTTCCGTTTTACCGCGAACAATCACTCTTCCGCGGCCCGTTTCATAAGCTTTTTTAATTCCTTCAACACCTTGAATAATTCCGCCTGTCGGAAAGTCCGGACCTCTCATTACTTTCATCAGCTGCTCAACGGTTGCTTGCGGCTTGTCCATTCGCATGATGACGGCATCAATTACTTCTTCCAGATTATGGGGTGGAATGTCTGTTGCATAACCGGCAGAAATTCCTGTTGACCCATTCACTAAAAGGTTAGGGAATTTAGCAGGCAGCACAACCGGTTCAAGTGTTGTTTCATCAAAGTTATAGATAAAATCCACCGTTTCCTTATCGATATCCCGGAGCAGCTCGGAAGCAATCTGTGATAATCTTGTTTCCGTATAACGCATTGCTGCTGGCGGATCACCGTCAATACTTCCGTTATTTCCGTGCATTTCAATTAATTCCTTTTGCAGCTTCCAGTCCTGACTTAAACGGACCATCGCCTCATAAACGGAAGTATCCCCGTGGGGATGGTAGTTACCGATAACAGTTCCAACGGTTTTGGCGGCTTTTCGAAAGCCCTTATCGAATGTATTCTTCTCCATATGCATGGCATATAATATTCTTCTTTGAACTGGCTTTAATCCGTCCCGGGCATCTGGCAGGGCCCGATCTTGAATAATATATTTACTATACCTTCCGAAGCGGTCGCCAATCACTTCTTCAAGGGATAGATCTAGAAATTTTTCTGGTTGCATCCGTTAATATCCCCCTCCTGGATTCTTAGAGACATTGCTTCCTAACTAAACACGAATAAATAATGATTATTCTTTTCTTATTTTTTCATTTTCAATAATATTGGTTTCTTCGTCCAAGCCAAATTTTACGTTCGATTCAATCCAATTTCGACGTGGTTCCACTTTATCGCCCATTAAGGTTGTGATTCTTCTTTCGGCACGGGCAATGTCTTCAATTGTTACTCGTATTAGTGTTCGTGTTTCCGGGTTCATCGTCGTTTCCCATAATTGGTCGGCGTTCATCTCACCAAGACCTTTATAACGCTGAATGATATAACCGTTTTTAAATTTATCTATCGCATCTTTCATTTCATCTTCTTCCCACGCATAAATGATTTGCTCGTTTTTACCTTTACCTTTTGAAATCTTAAATAATGGCGGGAGTGCAATAAATACTTTACCAGCTTCAATCAGATTTCTCATATAGCGGTAGAAAAATGTCAAGAGGAGCACTTGAATATGAGCTCCGTCTGTATCCGCATCGGTCATAATAATGATTTTATCATACTGGACATCTTCCAAGTCGAAGTCACCGCCGACTCCAGCACCAATAGTATGGACGATTGTTGCGATTTCTTCATTTTTAAAAACGTCTTCAAGCTTAGCCTTTTCCGTATTGATTACTTTACCTCTTAACGGCAAGACAGCTTGGAATTTGCGGTCCCTTCCTTGCTTAGCTGAGCCCCCGGCAGAGTCTCCCTCCACTAGGTATAGTTCATTTTTCTTCGGGTTTCTGGACTGGGCTGGGGTCAATTTCCCACTTAGAAGTGAATCTTTTCTTTTACGTCTTTTCCCTGTCCGGGCCTCTTCTCGTGCTTTTCGTGCAGCTTCTCTCGCTTCCTTCGCTTTAATGGATTTATTGATTAGAAGTTTTGAAGTGTCCGCATTTTCTTCGAGGAAATATGCCATTTGTTCCGATAGGACAGCATCAACTGCTGAACGGGCTTCTGGAGTACCGAGTTTCGCTTTCGTCTGTCCTTCAAACTGCAGCAAATCTTCTGGGATCCGCACGGAAACAATTGCAGTCAACCCTTCTCTTACATCCGTTCCCTCTAGATTTTTATCTTTTTCTTTTAAAATAGAAGTTCTTCTTGCGTATTCATTGATTGTTCTTGTAATTGCGCTCCTTGCTCCAAATTCATGGGTTCCTCCGTCTTTCGTGCGTACATGGTTGACAAAGGATAGCATGCTTTCTGCGTACCCGTCATTAAATTGAAATGCAAATTCCACTTCAATCCCGTTATGTTCTCCTTCAAAAAAAGCAACAGAATGGAGAACATCCTTCTCTTCATTCAGATAATCGACGAATGACTTTAATCCATCCGGATACTGAAAAACATCCTTCGTCTCCGATCGTTTATCTTCCAGTTCAATTTGCAGATTTTTTAATAAGAATGCTGACTCACGCAGTCTTTCAGAGATTGTTTCATAATCATATACGGTTGAGGTAAAAATTGTTTCATCCGGTTTAAAATGAATAATTGTCCCTGTTTTTCTCGTTGGTTTCCCTTTTTTCAGCGTACCGGCTGGTTTACCGCCATTTTCGAATCGCTGAAAATAGGTGTAACCATCCCGGAAAATAGTTATTTCCATCCATTCGGAAAGAGCATTCACAACAGATGCACCTACACCATGGAGTCCACCGCTCGTCTTGTAGCCACCTTGACCAAACTTTCCCCCTGCATGAAGGACAGTAAAGATGACCTCTACCGTTGAAATCCCCGTTGCATGCATCCCCGTTGGAATTCCTCTTCCTTTATCTGTAACAGAAATACTATTATCTTTATGTATCGTCACGTTGATTTCATTTCCATAACCAGACAACGCTTCATCTACCGCGTTATCAACGATTTCAAAAACGAGATGATGGAGACCTCTTTCATCGGTACTCCCAATATACATTCCCGGCCTTTTCCTGACCGCGTCTAGTCCTTCTAACACTTGGATGGAATCATCGCTATATCGATTTGCTTGATTAGCCAATTTTGATTTTCCCCTTTCCACCTGAACCCATTCACTGCTTTATTCCCTGCTAAACTTTTTCTTTATCATACATTAATCTTAGAACAAATGTTTGTAAATGTAAACATAAACATTGCAATCATAAGCTTTCACTAAACTATCTTAACCTAAAAAAAGAAAAAAATATACTGTAAGCATGATTTTCGTTGCTTTCTTAATCCTGAAATACTTAACCTACGCAGTCCGAAAAGTTCGTGATCCTTTCGTGTAATGAGTAATACCAACAATTTAATCATAAAATCCATAAAGAAAAAAAGAACAGGATGAGTTTATTCATCCTGTTGATCTGTCTATTTAACTAATACAGCATGGACTACTTTAATGCAAAGATCCATAATGACGGTAAAGTCTCTTTCTTTCAAGTAGTGATAAGCTTCTTCATTGATAATTCCTTGCTGTGCCCAAAATATTTTGCAATCTGTTTCAGCTGCATCCTTTGCAACATCTGGCAAATGTTCAGGACGTCGGAAAACGTTGATAATATCAATTTTATCTGGTACATCTTTGAGCGTTGGATATGCCTTTTCCCCAAGAACTTCATCTACGGTCGGATTGACAGGAATGATACGGTAACCTTCTTCCTGCATAATTTTCGATATTTGATAGGCGGTCTTCTCTTCATTTTTTGATAATCCCACGACTGCTATTGTCTTGGCATCTTCTAAAGTCTCTTTCAATTTTTCTTTCGATGGATTTTCCCAGCTCATGTTTTTCATCCCTTCTTCAGAGTCTCATACATCAAGTCATTCTAGTCACATCATAAGTAGAATAAGCTGAATAGTCAACCGTATCACTTTCTTGCATGCTTTTTTTACTTGGAATTTATTCTTACTGCAGAATAAATTCCAAGTAACGGTACTTTTTAATCGAAATTCATGCTAGAATAAGCATAGTACAGCTTCAAAAAGTTGATGGAAAGTAGGATGAATGATGGAATTTGTATTATTTGCAATTATCGCTTATTTATTAGGTTCGATTCCTTCTGCTTTATTAGTAGGTAAAATCGCTTTCAATAAAGATATCCGCGAGCACGGAAGCGGAAACCTTGGAGCTACAAATGCTTTCCGAGTGCTCGGAATGAAAGCTGGAATTATCGTTACGTTATCTGATATCTTAAAAGGAACAGCAGCAACGGTAATCCCGATTCTATTCGATGCTTCTGTCCACCCGCTCATTATCGGCCTATTCGCGGTTATCGGGCACACTTATCCGATATTCGCTAAGTTTAAGGGTGGTAAAGCAGTCGCAACATCGGCGGGGATTATATTGGGGAGTTTCCCATTATTATTTGTCATTATGATTATGACCTTTCTACTCTCCCTATACTTATCCAAGTATGTTTCACTATCTTCTATCATAACTGGAGCAGTCACGATTCTTATCTCGTTGTTTTATAAGGACATTGTCTTAATTATCATTATTTCACTCCTTACTTTGTTTGTTATCTACCGTCATAAGGAGAACTTGAAACGAATTAAAAATGGTACCGAACCGAAAATTACTTGGATGTAAAAAAGAAGTGCTCTTATCAAGGGGTACTTCTTTTTAGTAGAGGAAACCTGCGACTTCCATCTAAGCACAGAAGCCCCCCACCGATAGCAAGAAGTATCGGTGGGGGGCTTCCAGTAGGATTTTTCGAATTCTATTCTCAGCGAAAAACGTTTAAATTGAATAAGATTAGGTGTTTCGTTATACTGAAATCTAGTCAATGATAGAAAGTAGGAACGATTATGACTCAAACAAAAATAAATGCATTCAAACAACTTCCTCAAAAGAAGGAAAGACATAAATTATTCGGCTCTGTGGAACCGATCGAAAAAACAAAACCAATAGAAAAAGATAAGATGCATGATATTCAGAATGAAAAGAAAGACTTTCTTTTTGAATTGGATGCGGTTGGGATTGCAAACGTCAAACATCCAATAATAATTGAAAGCAATATGAATCCTAAAACACAAACAACTATTGGAACGTTCAGTTTCAGCTCTTCCCTGCCCCAAACGAGCAAAGGAACGAATATGAGCCGCTTTACTGAACAACTAAATAACTATTATAAAGATGGCCTCATTATAAGTTTTTCTTCTCTAAAGACATTTGCAAAAGGGTTAAGTGAGCGCTTGGAGCAACAGGATGCTACAATTGAGATAAGCTTTCCATGGTTTTTTGAAAGAAAGGCTCCACACACAGAACTTAGCGGATTAAATCATGCAGACATTACAATGACAGTTACGTATGATAAGTTATCTGGTTACACCATGCGTGCAAGTCTTGGCGGTAAGGTGGCTACGCTTTGTCCGTGCTCGAAGGAAATTAGTGAATATAGTGCTCATAATCAAAGAGGCAATATTACAATGGAAATCGAGTTTACAGAAGATTTCACGGAGAATGATGCCGATTGGAAATTCCATCTATTAGAAGCAGCGGAAAGCAATGCTTCAAGCAGATTATATCCTGTTCTAAAACGTCCAGATGAAAAAGTTGTCACCGAAACTGCTTATGAAAATCCGCGTTTTGTAGAAGATATGGTGCGGCTTGTTGCAGCTGATCTTTATGAACTGGACTTTGTGTCTAAATTTAAAGTAAGCTGCAGAAATGAAGAATCCATTCATCTGCATGATGCCATTGCTTCTGTTAGTTTCGACAAATCTGCGAAAAAGTAGTGAGTAACATGAAATATATTTTTATTGGACTCGTAAGGTTCTACCAACTTGCAATAAGTCCGTATACGCCTGCGTCTTGCAGGTTTTATCCGACTTGTTCCAGTTACAGTCTGGAAGCATTCAAACGATTTGGTGCCATCAAAGGACTGTATCTCAGCGTTAAACGGATAAGCAAATGCCATCCATTCCATCCAGGTGGTGTTGACTATGTACCTGAAAGGAAAGAAAAACAGAAGAAGACCCGATAATTGGATGCATCATCCAATCACCGGATCTTCTTTTATTACGATGCGATTATATGGAAAAAATCCTGCTTTCATTTACAGATTAAACCTTTTAATCTGTTCCCAAATTGCTTCTTTGCGGAGAATTTCTCGTTGATATTCCCCAAATAAATCGTAATGAGGATATTTGTCTTTATAATCAATCCAATGTTCATCAAGCTCATGACTTCTTCCCCAAGTTTTCAGCTTTTCAATATCACTACATCCTACCTTTGTTACGGTATCACAGCCTGGGAACCGTTCATCAATCCAGTAATGCGTCAGAAACGCGATTTGACCGCTACTGACTTCTAGCTTCCAACGATGTAATTCTTGCCGATTAATTCCAAAAGCCATTTTTATTCACCTTTAATCTCCTTACTATAAATATCATGCCATTCTGGAAATTTCCTTCTCAGTGATAAAGGGCGAAACGTATCTTTATTGACGATAACATGTCTAGTCAAGCCTCTAACAGCAACTTCACCATCTTCTCCAACCACTTCATAACCATAAGCAGAACGAATTCCGTCATATTCTGCCAACCATGTATCAATATATACGGTTTCTCCGTAACGGGTCGGCTTAATAAAGGAAAGCTCTGCATCTATAACCGGCGAAACGACACCTTGTTTTTCCATTTCCACATAGGACAGTCCTAAAGCTTTAATGAATTTCGTTCTGCCAATTTCAAACCAGATCAAATAATTGCCATGATAAACAATACCCATTTGATCTGTTTCCTGGTAGCGTACTTCTATTGGTGTTCTTACTTTATTCAAAATAAATACCTCCATTATCCTGCTGTTTCATCAATAATATGTATAGTAATATCGTATCACGAATCCATCTGCCTGCAAAAAAACAAGACCTCAAAATTAGATGATTTTGAGGTCTTGTTTTTAATTATTTATCTTGATGATGTGATTCATCTTTAATTTCTTCACGAAAGCCTTCAATAGCTTCTTTGCGACGTTTATTTTTAGCTAAAATCTGCTCTTTCCCTATTTCATCAGAGAACTCCAGCGTACCTTCCGCTTCTTCGATATTTTCTAACGTATCATGGATCATATGCTGCAGTTTTTCCACGTTATCACTGCGATCATCCGGCTTTGGTTTGTTTTTATCTGGCGACATATAACTACTCCTTTCAACTGTAGTAGTTGTATGTTTTACAGGAACAAGTGAAAATATGCAATTAATTTAATGTGTTAAGCATTTCTTCCATAAATTCGTAATCCATTGGCCCGACATGGCGTTGTTCTTGGATAATACCCTCTGAGTTGATGAAATAGGTTGTCGGCAATGTGATTACACCATAATCCGTGCCAGTCGCCCCATCGCTGTCCAGTGGGCTTGGAAATGTATATCCAAATTCCTCGAGGTAGTCCTTTACCTTTTCATCTTTTTCATTAAAATTAACAGCAATTACCTTAACATCATCTTGATGAGCGTCATAAAACTTCTGCATTTCTGGCATCTCTTCGCGGCATGGCGGACACCAGGTTGCCCAAAAATTGAGGATCACTTTTTCGCCTTTTAATTCGGACAGGCTGACTACTTCACCGTCTAATGTTTCCAGCGAGAAGTCAGGAGCAGCTTCTCCAGGTTGGATACCAACGCTTTCAACAGGTGCAATCATCCCGCCTGAAACCGATGTATCTCCTGTCACATCATATCGATTTGGCCCCGCTTCTTCATTTTTATCGGCAGCTATATCTCCAATCATGATTCCGACT
Source organism: Oceanobacillus alkalisoli (assembly GCF_021556485.1). Lineage (GTDB taxonomy): Bacteria > Bacillota > Bacilli > Bacillales > Amphibacillaceae > Oceanobacillus > Oceanobacillus alkalisoli. The sequence goes on from NZ_JAKGBW010000003.1 coordinate 49,304, forward strand.
AAAATAACAAGAAAACTGATTCCAAATATTATTTTTTTCACAATATCTCCCCCGACTTTCTTAACCTTACTTTAATAGTAATTTGCATAAGGAAAGAAGTAAAGATATTAGCGTCATTGTTCGGAAATTAGTCAAGAAAGAGCCGCTAAGCATTTGCTTAGCGGCTCTTATCTTTATAGTGATGTTTAAGCTAATTTTTCACGTAGAACCATTTGCAAAATTCCGCCGTGACGGTAGTAGTCGATTTCAACCGGGCTATCAAAACGAGCGATAGCTGTAAACTCGGTAACTTTATCGTCTTCTGCTACTGCAGTAACTTTTACCGGGCTATTTGGTTGTACATTTTCGTCGATATCAACATGGAACGTTTCTTTACCTGTCAAGCCAAGTTTCTCAGCACTATCGCCTTTTACAAATTGAAGTGGTAATACACCCATCATGACAAGGTTCGAACGGTGGATACGTTCATAACTTTCCACAATAACCGTCTTAATACCTAAAAGGTTCGTTCCTTTTGCAGCCCAGTCACGGGAAGACCCCATTCCGTAGTCTTTACCACCGATAACAACTAATCCGGTGTTATCTTCTTTATATTTCATTGCAGCGTCATAAATTGGCATTACTTCTTCCGTTGGCCAGTAGGTTGTGTAGCCGCCTTCTGTACCCGGAGCAAGTTTATTACGAATACGGATGTTCGCAAATGTACCACGCATCATAATCTCGTGGTTACCACGACGGGAACCATAAGAGTTGAAGTTTCTAGGTGATACACCTTTTTCTTGCAGATATTGACCAGCAGGCATATCTTTCGCAATTGCTCCTGCAGGTGAAATATGGTCTGTTGTAACAGAGTCACCGAAGTAACCAATTGCACGTAAATTACTTAATTTCTCAACCGTTCCTGCCTCTTTTCCTAAACCTTCAAAGAATGGCGGATTTTGAATATATGTCGAGTCCTCATCCCATTCGAATAATGGTTCGTCTGTTGTATCAATAGCGTTCCATTTTTCATTGGAATTAAAGACGTTCTCATACTCTTTACGGAAGATTTCCGGCGTTACAACTTTCGCAACTTCTTCTTTAATTTCTTGTGCTGTCGGCCAGATATCATTCATGTATACTGGTTTTCCATCTCTATCCGTTCCAAGTGGGTCTTCATTTAGATTAATATCCACTGTACCTGCTAGTGCGTATGCCACAACAAGTGGTGGGGATGCTAGGTAGTTCGCTTTAACAAGCGGGTGAATTCTCCCTTCAAAGTTCCGGTTACCGGATAATACGGAAGAAGCGATTAAATCGGAATCAACAATTGCTTTTTCGATTTCTTCCAGTAAAGGACCGGAGTTACCGATACAGGTTGTACAGCCATAACCAACAAGGTTAAAGCCAAGTACATCCAAGAATTTTTGTAATCCGGCATCTTCCAGATAACGGGTTACAACTTTAGATCCTGGTGCCAACGAAGTCTTAACATAATCAGGTACTTTCAGTCCTTTTTCGACTGCATTTTTCGCAACTAAACCTGCACCTAACATTACATATGGGTTAGACGTGTTTGTACAAGAAGTGATTGCAGCGATTGCTAGGGAGCCTGTCTTCAGGACAGATTCCTTACCATTTTTATGGGTAACGGTCACTTCTTTATCGAATTCAGACTTATCTTTTCCAAATCCTTGGTTGCCCTCAGGAGCTGTAATGGCTTTATTGAATTCCTTTTGCATATTAGATAAAGAAATCAAGTCTTGCGGACGTTTTGGTCCGGATAAATTCGGCTCTAATTCAGACAGGTCGATAATGACAACGTCTGTATATTCTGGATCGCCGTCTTCCGGGTCGTACCATAGACTGTTTTCTTTACTGTATTTCTCAACAAGGTCAATTAGTTCTTGACTTCGCCCTGTCAAATGTAAGTAGCTTAATGTTTCTTCGTCTACAGGGAAGAAACCACAAGTTGCACCATACTCAGGAGCCATGTTAGAGATCGTTGCACGGTCAGCTAGCGGCATGTCTTTCAGGCCTGGACCGAAGTATTCTACAAATTTACCTACTACATTTTTCTCACGTAGCACTTGCGTAACTTTTAGGGCAAGGTCTGTTGCTGTAGTTCCATTCGGGAAACTTCCAACAAACTTAACCCCAATCACCTCTGGTGCCGGGAAATAGGACGGCTGACCGAGCATTCCAGCCTCAGCTTCAATACCACCAACACCCCAACCGAGGACACCAAGTCCGTTAATCATCGTCGTATGAGAGTCTGTTCCTACAAGTGTATCTGGAAATGCTTCGAACTCTTTCGCTTCATTTTCAAGGGCGTGCACAACATTCGCAATATATTCCAAGTTAACCTGGTGAACAATACCTGTTGCTGGAGGAACAGCACGATAGTTGTCAAACGCTTTTTGAGCCCAATTTAAGAATTCATAACGTTCAGCGTTTCTTTCAAATTCAATGTCCATGTTCGCTTGTAGGGCATTTGGTGTACCATATTGGTCTACTTGTACGGAGTGGTCGATAACTAAATCAACCGGTACTTCAGGATTAATCTTGTCTGGTTCGCCCCCCATATCCACCATTGCTTTTCTTAAAGAAGCTAGGTCAACAACGGCCGGAACCCCAGTGAAGTCTTGCAAGATAACACGCGAAGGTTTGAATGGTACATCGACACCTTTCGCATCTTTCTTACCCCATTTCGCAAGTGCTTTGACATGTTCATCTTTAATTTGATGGTCATCATGTTGACGAAGTACGGATTCTAAAAGAACTCGTACAGAGAATGGCAAGCGGCTAATTTTGCCGAGACCTTGTTCCTCTAAAGTTTTCAGATCATAGTAATTGTAGGTCTTGTCGTTTAATTCAAATTGCTTTCTCGCTTTAAATGCATCATTTGACATTCCATACTACCCCTTTCTAAGTTGCTACCAGTCTATGTTGTTCGTAAACTGGTACTTTATCATCCCATCACACTTTAAAAAAGAAAGAATAATAAACCTTTACTTATATACTATCGGATTGTAAGCGATAAAACAAATCATTCGTCAATTAAGCTGTATATTAAATTATTATTCTAGTTGATAAGTTATACTTATACAAAAAAGAATGGACAGTTTGCCTGTATTGTCCATTCTTAATGATTAAACGTTTTTGGGAAAATTATTTGAAATGTGCTGCCTTTCGATTCATTTCTGAAGAATTTAAGAAGTCCGCCATGTTGTTCCATTATTTCTCTTGTAATATTCAATCCAAGACCTGTACCATTTTCCTTCGTAGTGAAAAATGCTTCCCCCAACTGATCCATTAGTTCCTGTGGTATACCGATCCCTTCATCCACTACGTTGATAATCGTTTGTTCTTTCATGAAATCGACGGAAATGCTAATGTCTCCTGGTTCTTCCATTGCCTCAATCGCATTCTTTACTAAATTGATCAATACTTGTTTGATCTGAGATGGATCACAGTAGATAACTCCGGAAATTGACTCATCATATTTGATTGTAACGTTTTTAAATTTTGCCTGGGATTGCAATAACACCACTACATCACTGATTAGTTTACCTATATGTTCTTTTTTCTTTTTATTTGAAGATGGTTTTGACATAAATAGAAGTTCTGATGTTATGGATTCAATCTTTTCAATCTCATCTTCCATAATCCTGTAGTATTCTTCTTTATGATTCACTCCTGCTTTAAGCAACTGCAGAAATCCTTTAATTGATGTTAATGGGTTTCTAATTTCATGGGCAATACTTGCAGTAAGCTGACCTACGACAGACATTCTTTTTGCTTGTACAATCATTTCCTTTGCTTCTTTATAAGCCGTCAAATCCTTCAACAACCCAGCAACATATTTGCGATTACTTGACTGATCTTCAATTCGAGCTAAGCAAACCTCCACGTAAACGGTGTGATTATTCTTATGGATAAGTTCAACATGTATGCCTTCTTTTCTTTCTGCGGCTAAATATTGTTCTACACACTTCGGCTCGAGGGGTTGAATTCGTTCATACCACGGGTTGCCAATAAGCTCTTCTTGCTTATAACCTAATAATTTTTTAATCGATTGACTGACAAAGCAAATCCGATCCTTTTCATCCCAGACAATAAAGGCATCATTTAAATGGCTTCCCATCCATTCCAATATATTCGTCGGCAATTTGGGAAAATTGGAAAATAATAGCTGTTGTTGATCAAACTTTAGTGAATAAACTTCCCCTATCTTCATTCAATTGTCCCCCTTTATAATTAGTTAAAAGCTAAGAACTTCCCCCTTTAAAGTAAAAACGATAAAACGCTATGTAATATTATGTTTATGATCTGTTACAGTTTTTATTCTAATAGAATCAATTGTCATGATTCTATCGATTATAATACTTGTTACTTAGACCGTTTATTCATATAATAATGTTACGTATATTTTCTATCTTACTATAAAATATTCTAAAAATAAATTATTCAATTGTCTATCATCCCATTATTAGTAATTTTGTCATAAAGTGAAACTTCATTCAGTGAGAATCACTGAATGTTAGTTGAACAGAATCAGGGATTTACGGACTGTTCATTCCCCACTTCACATTTTGGGCTTCCTTCATGTTTAGAGGTGGGGGATTACAGACCGTTAATGCGTGATAAAGTAAAGAAATAGGTGAATATTATTGAGTATAATACTTGTGTTGTGGGGATTTCTTCTAATTTCGCTAATGGGAATTGGCGGTTTCTTCATGTTCCGTAAATTCTTAAAGAGTTTGCCGAAAGAAGATGGGAAATCTGTCTTGGATTGGCAAGAGCATTATGTCGATTTGACCAAAGATATGTGGGCGGATGAGGAAAAAGCATTATTGGAGGAACTTGTTTCCCCTGTTCCTGAATTATTCCGTGATGTCGCTCGTCAAACAATTGCCAGTAAGATTGGTGAAGTTGCTCTGGATAAGAAGGAAGAAATGATAACGCAGGATACATTGATTGAAGGTTACATCGTCGCCACACCGAAACGTGACCATAAATTTCTGCGTAAAAAACTAAAAGAAAAAGGAATTCCTGTGGAACCTTATGAACATTTATTCCAGCTTTCTAAAAGCGACTATCGTGACAACTGGCAGGAGAGTTATAAAAAATAAAGACAAACAAGCACCTGGCTCTATGCAAGGTGCTTTTGTTCTGTCATTGACTTTCTAAGTTGCAAGAATTGATAGAGCATGGCAATCCGCCATGTAAGGATCATCCCGAACGCAAGCATAAAGAAGATTCCACCCGTCTCTCCAAGTGAAATATAGCCACTGATTAATACCTTTAGTGCTAAACGAACGACAAGAAGTCCAAATAGGATAAGTGGAAATGCTTTTGATGGATTTAAATAAATTTCACCGTCATGAATTTTAAATTTCGATGATTTAATCAGGATAATAGAGAAAACCATCCCAAGTGCAAAGGATTCAATGACTTGGAACCAGCTGATTTGAAATATCGGGAAGATATACATCAGAGCTCCGGTACTCATAAATAGAGGCGGTAAGATGATTTTTTTTAGAGATGCAGGTCTCTTCCCCATTTTCAATCGAACAAAAATCATAATGACAGCCATCATTGTGGCTCCGATTGTACTAGCAATACCCCAAAACATGTTTTAATCACTCTTTCAAAATTACTTACTCCCTATTATATCATTAATATCTTTATTAAAAACCGGAGAATCCAAACCAGTCAGCGAGATATGCTGTGACAACGGTCATCCAGTCAAAGAAAAGGGCCACACCGAAGAAAATCATTACATAGCCACCAACTTTAACAATCTTCATGCTATGGTTTCTAATCCAGTTCATTCTGCCGATAAAGAATGCCATAACGAGGAATGGAATCGCAAACCCTAAAATATAGGCAATCATCATAATCATTCCTAGCTCTGGATTAGAGACTGCAAGTGAGAACACCACCGCTAGGATTGGCCCGGTACATGGTGTCCAGCCAAGAGAGAATGCAATACCAATCAATAATGTACCAAGATAACCACTTGGACGATTTTTAAACTGAATTTGTCTGTTTTTCATCAGGAATTTAAAGTTTAAAATACCAACAATGACCAATCCAAAGAATATAATTAAGATGGCCCCGACTTGTCTAATGATATCTTGATAAGTCAAGAGAAATTCAGAGATAACCGAAGTTGAAAAACCGATTGCAATAAAAATACTCGAAAAACCGATTAGGAAAAAAATCGTATGAAGTAATGCTTGCCGATTCATTTTTTTATTATCTTCTTTCATTTCATTAATGCTCATGCCAGTAATATAGGATAAAAATACCGGGTACACAGGTAAGACACAGGGTGAAACAAAAGAAAGAAATCCAGCACCAAAGGCTAGAAATATATTGATTTCTGACATATAATCTCCCCTACATTTTTATTATGTGCATCTATTTTATCAGAAAGGACATGTGGTAACGCCCTTGTTTTTGACAATTAGACAACACTTACATCGTTTTGCGATGTTCTCGAAATAAGTATATAAGAAACGTAAATCCGTGCCGACGGATTTACCCTGTAAACGTATACTTATCTCGAAACATAGGAGTTACCGGCCATCCAAAAACGGTAAGGATAGTCACGGGCTTCTTCTGTATTTGGTATTCCAATACGCGGTCCTGTCATGATTTCATCAATCCGGGCACCTTCTGTGATATATAATGGTTGTTTATATATTGGTTCGCCATACATTTGCATCGTTATCCCTAGCGCTTTCGTCAGTTTCCCCGGTCCGCTCGTCAAATTTTGTATTTTTTTGACTGGACGTTTTTGCATCATTAAGTCTACTCCACTATACGGTTCAATCGCGCGGATAAGGACTGCTTCCGGCTCACCAACTTCTCCGCTCACGATATTCAGGAGGCAATGGGTATGCATTTGATACGTGTAAATAAGGCCAGCTTGATGATACATAATTTCCGTTCGCTTCGTTCGCCTGTATCCATAACTATGAGCTGCGCGGTCCAGAGCACCGAGATAAGCTTCTGTTTCAACAATCACCCCAGAACTTAATCCTTCTTCTGTTTCATGGACAAGTATTTTACCGATAAGTTGTTTGGCAAGCGTGAGCGTCGGCTGCTTATAGAAACTTTCGGGTAGTAATTGAAAACTATTTTCATTGGTTATCATTCGGCATTTCCTTTCTGGTGATTATACGATATATAAAAACCACTCTGTTCTGTTCCATTTTAACAGAAAAAGTGGTTTTGGATTTGTATGATGATATTTTTACTTATCTACCTGGTTATTCATTGCGCGCATCATTTGATTAATCTTCTTTTGTGATGGCTTTTGGCCCATTTGCATCATTAATGTACGAAGCATTTGCTCATTGATTGGCGGATTCTTTTTCAAGTAGTTCATCATATATTTTCTTGCGATAAAAAACCCAAGAGCAACACCTGCTACTAAAGCTGCAATAGCAATTAATACTACCCAAATTGTGCTCATGTCTGTCTTCCTCCTTCGTTACTCTCTTCATCAAGTATATATAATCATGGGTAAGAATACAATATTTGATTATTGATCAATTTATGATTTTTAACAGATAACCAACCATAATCATTCAAACGATTATTTATGACAAAATAAAATCCTGGTGATTGACGAAGGATTGGAAAAAAGAATTCTTCTGCCTCTTGAATGGATGAACAAGTTAGTTCAATATGGTGACCATCCTCATAGATCGTCAAACTTTTACCTTCCCAAAAAAGCTGTATGTATTTATCTTTCTTTTCTACGTTCACGTCATCGGTTAAGGTTCGCAGATAAGCTGCAATGAGCGATAACTGGAGTGGTTCAATGACATAATTATATTGTAACTGCAAATAAGTTAGCTTCGGACAATCCTTAAACTCTTTAAAGAACCGGAACAGTACCCCCGTCTTATAGAAATAATGTACGGCTATCTCAGCTTTAACAGAAAAAATAGAATACGTATACATGGAAAGCACTCCTTTTCATCCCATTATACGTATTCCGCGACACGATTACTGTCATATTCTGTTGTAAACTTCCACTAGTTTTGTCGATTAAGAGACCGGATCTCTAAAACAGCTGGTGTTTAGAGATCCGTTCTTCTTAATTGAATCTAGTTAACCTTAGTTGTTAACAAGTTTTTCAGTAAGTTGAACGACATTTTGGACAGTAAAGCCATATTCTGCTACAACGGTATCTCCAGGAGCGGATGCACCGAAGCGGTCAATCGCTAGGATATCGCCTTCTGCTCCTGTGTAACGGTCCCATCCAAAAGATGCGCCCATTTCTATACCAAGTCGTTTTGTAACATTCTTAGGAAGTACACTTTCTTTATATGCTTCGTCTTGTTTGTTAAAGCGATCCCATGATGGCATGCTTACAACGGAGACGTCAATTCCTTTTTCTTTTAGCGCTTTTTGTGCTTCTACAGCAAGCTGTACTTCAGAACCTGTTGCTAGAAGTAACGCATCTGCTGTTTCTTTCTCAGCTGCACTTACAACGTATGCACCCTTCTTCACGCCTTCATAAGCGTTCTTGTCTGTGCCCGGAAGAGTCGGTAAATTTTGTCTTGTAAGGACAAGCGCTGTCGGCTCATCTTTAGACTCTAAAGCAAGTCTCCATGCTGCAGCAGTTTCATTTGCATCTGCCGGACGGATTAAGGAAAGGCCTGGCATTGCACGTAATGCTGCAAGATGTTCAACCGGCTCGTGAGTTGGTCCATCTTCTCCTACTGCAATCGAGTCATGGGTAAACACATATGTTACTGGTGTCTTCATGATTGATGCAAGACGGATGGATGGGCGCAGGTAATCACTGAACACAAAGAACGTTCCACCGTAGACTTTCAGACCGCCGTGAAGTGCCATACCGTTTAAGGCAGCACCCATTGCGTGTTCACGAACACCAAACCAGATGTTGCGTCCAGCATAATTTGCTTTCGTAAAGTCACCTTCATCGTCCATCATTGTTTTGTTTGAACCTGCTAAGTCTGCACTACCTCCGAAGAATGTAGGAACTGCTTTAGCAATAGCATTTAACACTTCACCAGAGGAAGCACGAGTTGCAAGGGAGCTTCCTTCTTCAAATACAGGAATAGCTTCTTCCCAATTAACTGGAAGTTCGCCGTTCATAGCTTGTTCCAACTGTGCTGCTTCTTCCGGATATTTTTCCTTATACGCAGCGAATTGGTCATTCCAAGCATCTTCAGCTTTCTTACCATCATCTTGGATCTTCTCTTTGAAATCAGCGTACACTTCTTCCGGTACGTTGAATTCTTCGTGAGCCCATTTGTAATACTCTTTCGTAAGTGTTACCTCATCTTTACCTAGTGGCGCTCCGTGGGATGCGGCAGAGTTTGATTTGTTCGGAGAGCCGTATCCGATAATCGTTTTCACTTCAATTAAAGTAGGCTGATCCGTGTTTGCTTGCGCTTCCTTAATTGCTGCTCGGAGCGCATCCACATCATTACCATCTTCAACACGGATTACTTGCCAGCCATATGCTTTGAAACGGCTTTCTGTATCCTCTGAGAAGGATCTGTCAAGTTCACCATCTAAAGAAATATCGTTTGAGTCATATAAAACAATTAATTTATCTAAGCCAAGGTGGCCAGCTAGAGAAGCCGCCTCATGCGAGATACCTTCCATCAAGTCACCGTCGCTTACAAGTGCGTACGTATAATGATCGACGATGGATGCATCTTCTTTATTAAATCTAGCAGCAAGATGTTCTTCTGCCATCGCCATACCAACGGACATCGCAATACCTTGTCCAAGTGGGCCAGTTGTTGCTTCTACACCATCTGTGTCGAGAACTTCCGGGTGACCTGGTGTACGGGAATTCCACTGACGAAAGTTTTTCAAGTCATCAATTGTAACATCATAGCCTGAAAGATGTAAAAGACTGTATAAAAGCATCGATCCGTGTCCAGCAGATAAAACGAAACGGTCACGGTTAAACCATTTTGAGTTTTTCGGATTATGATTCATAAAATCAGTCCATAGCGTGTAAGCCATAGGCGCAGCACCCATCGGCAAGCCGGGGTGACCGGAATTAGCTTTTTCAATCGCATCGATGGAAAGCGTGCGGATCGTGTTAATTGATAGTTGTTCAATATTAGACATAATTATCTCCTTTCAAAATTCCACTATAGTATGTATCTATTTACTATTCTATAATGAATGTGCAAACTTCACAAGCAAATTAAGTCGATTGCCTAAACAAATTAATGTTTTTCATTCCTTTTTTGCATATCTTTCACTTTGAGCGGGGTAACGTCATTACCTGCCGGATCAATAATTTTAACGGTTTTCAACTGATTTGTGAATGAACCGCGGATGTTTTGCAAATATTCTTCCCGGAGCTGTTTTTGCTCCGATTTCTCTTTTTCAGTTAGACCGGATGTTTTGGATTTCTTTGCAAGCTCGTTAATTCGTGCAAGTTTTTCTTTCGTTAACATCAATAAACCTCCTTTATCGTTTCCTTTAAGAGGGTATTTAAAGTATTATCTAGATTATAATACTACCCTACTGCGCAACATAATAACAGAATTTATATTGTATTTTTGTGATTTTCCCCTTCCTTTATAATGCATACAACAAAAAAAGACAAGTATTACAACTTGTCATTTGTGAGGTTATTTATTTTGAGGGTCGCTCTCTTGTTCGTACTCCTGATAACGACGATGAACCGTTGCTTTTGAGATAGTATAACCCAAGCCATTTAATGTACTTGTAATTTCCCCGAAAGTGAGTTTTTTCTCGCGAAGACGTACAATTTCCTCAAGTGGTACTTCCAATCTTTCTCTCCCTGGCGCTTTGCTGATGTTTTTTAAATTATTTCTTGGATTATATCCTTCTTTTACCGCTCGCTGCATGCCTCTTTTGATTTTTAAATTATGAATTTTCCTTTGGTATTCTTCGACGATACCGACAATCTGTAAAACCATAGAATCTGATTCTGATAGTTCCAGCTCCCCGTCATGAATTGCGGTGTAGATTAATATATGCAACTTTTGCAATTGATGAAACAAAGCAATTTTCGTATTCCCTCTTCCTAGTCTCGTTTCATCTTGAATTAATAGACATTCCGCTTTCTTATTTGAAAAATATTCAAGCATCTCGAAAATCCCATCTCTATTAATTTCATAACCGCTCACCTGCTCTTCAATACAAGTAACAACTTCTAATCCTTGCCGGACAGCTAGTTCATACAATTCTTCCTTCTGTCTAGCTAATGATGATTCCTGTTCTTTTTTCTCTGTGCTCACTCTGCAATAGATGACTGCTTTCACGATTCAATTTCCCCTTCTTAGTCGATTAGGCATTGGCAATGAGAGAGAAATACAAGAATACCAAAGTTAAGATGAAACCGATAGTAAAAAATATATCTTCTTTGGAAAACTTAGCAAATAGTCTATTTAGCATTACAGAATCCTCCTGTTTTTTCGAACCTTTGTTCTTAGAACATATTATCGCACGAACAAATGGTCCTGTCAATGTTTTTTTCGAACGAATGTTTGCATAAACTTTCCTCAAGTGATAAACTAGTAATAATAAATCCTATGTAAGAGGTGATAAATAGATGACAAAAGTTTCTAAAAGACAACAGATGATTTTAGATTTTATAAAAGACGAAGTTCATGCAAAAGGTTATCCACCATCCGTTCGGGAGATTGCTGTTGCAGTCGGTCTTGCATCCAGTTCGACCGTACATGGACATTTGGAAAGGTTAGAAGCGAAAGGGTTTATCCGTCGTGACCCGACTAAACCAAGAGCCATTGAAATATTAGATCAAGACGGTGAAGGTAATATCCCGAAAAATCAAGCCCGTTATGCTCCAGTAATCGGAAAAGTTACTGCTGGAATCCCGATTACCGCTGTTGAAAATATTGAAGAATATGTTCCAGTTCCTAGCTCCCATGCGAGTTCGGACGATAATTTATTTGTTCTAGTCATTGAAGGCGAAAGTATGATTGAAGCAGGGATTCTTGAAGGTGATATGGTGATTGTAAAACAGCAAAACATGGCTGATAATGGAGATATCGTTGTAGCAATGACAGATGATGACGAGGCAACCGTCAAACGTTTCTTTAAAGAAGAAAAAATGATTCGCTTGCAGCCGGAAAATGCTACGATGGAACCATTATTTTATGAAAAGGTTAGTATTTTAGGTAAAGTCATTGGATTGTACAGAGATATACATTAAAAAACATCTGATCTTCGCATTCAGTGCAAAGATCAGATGTTTTGTTTACTAGATTAGGAAACGATGTGCTAGTGCAAACGCTCTTCGGTGGAACGAGTAATCGCAGTCCCAAATATTGCGAAAAGAATCGCGTTTTAACCTGCAAGGGCGCTTGCGCCCTTGTTCATTGATTAATAGGATGTTAGGTACTGTTCGCGTTCCCATGGATGCACCGTATTATTAAACATGCGCCATTCAAATTCTTTTGCTTCTACATAATTTTCATAGAGATGTTCTCCCAACGCCTGAATGATGACAGAGTCCTTCTCCATCTCATCTAATGCTTCTTTCAATGTAGCTGGTAAATCTTTCACGCCACTTTCTATTCTTTCTTTTTTCGTCATTGCATAAATGTTTTGGTCAACTGCTTGAGGCGGTTGCTTTTTATGTTCAATTCCATCCAGTCCTGAAGCAAGTAGGACAGAGAGTGCCAAATATGGATTGGATGCCGGGTCAACACTGCGCACCTCAACTCTCGTACCCATCCCTCTTGAACTTGGTATTCGTAGTAATGGACTCCGATTCGAACTGGACCAAGCTACATAACAAGGTGCTTGGTAACCTGGCACGAGCCGTTTATATGAGTTTACAATTGGGTTTGTTACTGCGGTGAAGTTCGTCGCATGTTCCAAAAGTCCTGCGATAAATTGATATGCCACATCTGTTAATTGGCGTTCGCTCGCTTCATCAAAAAATTTATTTTCACCATCTTTAAACAGAGACATATTGACGTGCATTCCTGAGCCATCTACACCAAATAATGGTTTTGGCATAAATGTCGCATGGAGATTATGTCTTCTTGCGACCGTTTTAACGACGAGTTTAAATGTTTGGATATCGTCTGCATGGCGTACGGCTTCTGAATATTCAAAGTCGATTTCATGCTGCCCTGGTGCCCCTTCATGGTGCGATGCTTCAATTTTAAAACCCATTTCTTCCAGCTCCAGTACGATATCTCTTCTGCAGCTTTCCCCGAGATCCGTCGGTGCAAGGTCAAAATAACCTCCATGGTCATTCAATTCAAGAATTGGTTCACCTTTTTCATTTAGCTTGAATAAGAAAAATTCCGGTTCTGTACCAATATTAAATGTATCATAGCCTAGCTCTTCCATACGTTTCAAGTTTCTTTTTAAAATATAACGGGGACATCCAGAAAACGGTGTTCCATCAGCATTGTAAATATCACAAATGAAACGGGCGACTTTTCCTTTATCAGATGTCCACGGAAAAACAACAAAGGAATCTAAGTCCGGATATAAATACATGTCTGATTCTTCAATTCGCACAAAACCTTCAATTGAAGAACCATCAAACATCATCTTATTGTTTAACGCTTTATCCAATTGACTAAGTGGTATTTCCACATTTTTAATCGTTCCAAGAATATCGGTAAATTGCAGTCTTATAAAGCGGACATTTTCTTCCTTTATCTTTTCTTTGATCGCTTCCTTTGTAATTACGGTTCCCAACTAAATCTCCTCCAGCTATTAGTTTGGATGTTAAAGCCATCCAAATATTACTATACCCTATTCGACAAGGAGAAAACCTTTTTTCTCAAGTGCAGTGACGGCACGCGTTAAGGCAAGTTTAACATGGGAATAAGTAAGCCCTCCTTGAACGTAAGCCGTGTAAGGTGCACGGATTGGTCCATCTGCAGAAAGTTCGATACTCGAACCTTGAATAAATGTTCCGCCTGCCATAATGACTTTATCTTCATAGCCTGGCATTTCGCTAGGATAAGGTGTCACGTAAGCATTTACCGGAGAGTTCTCCTGGATTGCCTGACAAAATGCAATCATCTGATCTGCGGTATCAAATGTGACGGATTGAATTAGATCAGTACGTTTGCTTTGATACGCCGGGGTCGTCGTAAATCCAGCCAATTCCAAAAATCGCGACGTGAATATCGCTCCTTTTAAAGCTTCACCGACAACATGAGGTGCAAGGAAAAAACCTTGAAAGAGCTCTTGCAGCATGTTTAATGTTGCTCCACTTTCTTTTCCTAATCCGGGTGCTGTTAAACGGTTGGCACATTGTTCGACCAAATGTTCATCTCCTACGATATATCCCCCGGAACGAACAATGCCTCCTCCTGGATTTTTAATAAGGGATCCAGCCATCAAGTTTACCCCTACATGTGTCGGTTCCAGTTCTTCCACAAATTCACCGTAACAATTATCAACAAATACGATGACGTCTTCTTTTATTTCTTTTACAAAATCGACCATTTCTTTAATCTCTGCTACAGTAAAAGAAGGACGATCATCATAACCTTTGGAACGCTGGATACCAATTACTTTTGTATTTGTCTGGATTTTTTGACTGACAGCAGCAAAGTCAACAGACCCGTCTTCCCGTAAAGCGACTTCTCCATAATCGATTGCGTACTCTTTTAATGACCCAGGTGTATTCCCTCTTTTACCGACTACTTCCTCAAGCGTATCATACGGTTTTCCCGTAATATATAAAAGTTCATCTCCTGGCCGGAGCACGCCAAATAAGGCGGTCGAAATCGCATGTGTACCGGAAACAAGCTGAGGACGGACGAGCGCATCTTCTGTCCCGAACACATCACGATATACTGCCTCAAGTGCTTCTCTTCCCATATCATCATACCCATAGCCCGTTGTTGAATTAAAATGACTGTCACTCACCCGATTTTCAATAAAAGCATCAAGCACACGTTGCTGATTGTTTTCCACTATTGTATTTACTTGTTCTTTTAAAACTTTAATGTCTTGTTCTGTCTGATTGATTAAGTCCATAAGCATGTTCCTTCATTACTCCTTTAATCTGTTTATTAATGCATGATTCTCCCGGATGTACCCTTTAATATGGTAACGATTATCTGTTTCATCAAAGGATTTATCAGTAAGGATTGCTTCCTGCTCCAACTGAACCATCAACCTGCCTTCATTTGGCTCAAGCGCGATATGAAAAGGCAGCCACACTTTTTCAAGCATCTCTTCCATTTTTCTTAAAGTGGATTGCATATCCTCTTCCTCATAAGCTGAAACGATAGCGTATGGGCGTTCATGGGCAATAAAATCGTCCTCAAGCAAATCTTTCTTATTATAAATATATAGCATCGGCAGCTGGTCTGCATCCAACTCGCGTAGCAATTCCCCCACTGTTTCAATATGTTGCTCATAATCCACGTGCGATGCATCGATTACATGCAAAAGAAAGTCTGCTTCTGCAACTTCCTCCAACGTGGAACGGAATGCAGCAATGAGCGACGTAGGGAGATCCTGAAGGAAACCGACTGTGTCCGTTATTAATGCCTGGAAGCCGGATGGCAATACAATTTTACGTGTTAATGGATCAAGTGTTGCAAATAACTTATCTTCCTGAAGCGTATGACTATCCGTTAATTTATTGAATAAAGTTGATTTTCCGGCATTCGTATATCCAACAATTGCAATTTGAAAGATAGCATTATCCCTTCTGCGCTTCCGGTATTGTTCACGTTGCTTCACAACGAGCTTTAGGCGATTTTTAATATCACCGATTCTGCGCCGTATGTGCCGGCGATCTGTTTCTAATTGTGTTTCTCCAGGGCCTCTTGTCCCAATTCCACCACCAAGACGGGACAATTCAATGCCCTGTCCCCGTAATCTTGGTAATAAATATTCCAATTGAGCAAGCTCAACTTGCAGCTTCCCTTCCTTTGTCTGAGCTCGTTGTGCAAAGATGTCTAAAATCAGCTGGCTCCTATCAATGATCCGTACTCCTAAATAATTATTTAAATTTCTTAATTGGCCGCTTGACAATTCATCATTGGAGATGACAAGATCGATTTCCTTCGCTTCAACCTCAGCTTTAATCTCTCGCAATTTGCCTTCTCCAAGGTAGGTTGCCGGGTGGATATGGTTACGATTTTGCGTGAATATCCCCTCCACTTCCCCGCCCGCTGTATTACTTAATGAGATTAATTCATCCAACGAAGACTGGAAACGTTCCTGTAATTGTTCCGGTTTTCTTACTGCAATAACAATAATTTTTTCTGCCATACGTTACCTCTCTTTTACTCCTGCTCAAATTTAATATCTGAAGCGGTAATCTCCATTAGCCGTTCTGGCTGATAATTTTCCGTTTGAACGAGGCGGTATGCCTGTAACCGGATTGCCTGCTCCATCAAGTTCCGTACCGAACGGGCATTGGCAAAATGTCTGCCTTTTGCTGCTAATTGATGATATAAATAATCCCTTAGCTTCCGGTCCGCTTCTATTGTTAATTGATATTCCCTTATTCTAACCATTTGATGTGCTATTTCCATTAATTCATCCAATTTATAATCTGGAAAATCCAGGATAAATGGAAACCGCGATTCAAGTCCTGGATTCGTTGAGAGAAACCGTCCCATTTCATAAGGATATCCTGCAAGTATAAGAACAAAATCCTTATGACCATCTTCCATATGTTTTACAAGCGTGTCAATCGCTTCTTTACCAAAGTCCTTTTCCCCGCCACGTGCAAGGGAATAGGCTTCATCGATAAAAAGTATGCCACCCATCGCCTTTTCAATTAGCGCTCTTGTTTTTTGCGCTGTCTGTCCGATGTATTCTCCAACAAGGTCAGCTCGTTCCGCTTCGATAAAATGCCCTTTCGAAAGTATCCCGAGTTCAACATATAATTTAGCAAGTCTGCGGGCAAGTGTCGTCTTTCCCGTTCCTGGATTACCTTTGAATAACATATGCAGTACTTGCTCATTGGAAGAAAGCCCTGCTTCCTTTCTCTTTTCATTAATAAGTACCGTTGCATAAACTTGCTTAATGGTTTTTTTAATTTGTTTAATCCCGACAAACGAAGCAAAAGCTTCCTCTATTTCTTGGAACTGTTTATTAAAACCGACTGAGCGCTTTCTTTCAATCTGAGGTAGAGTATCCTGCAAAACAATATTGATCCGGCCATTCCGGCTCGCTCTCATTTCCGTTTCCATATACTCACTCCTTCGTCATCCCAGTATACGTAATGATACATAAAAGGTGACAAACGCCCAAAATTCAAAGGCGGAAGCGCCCTTACGGGGTAAGTACACAATCGTCTTCGCAACACCTGTACTAGCACATCCAGTAGTCGCAGCAACGTACAAACTGTGCCTCCCAGGAAGGGGCCTACTTAATCGAACCTCCTTTTTACCGGAAGGGAGATAAAGGAAACTCAGGCGACGATAGTGAGTTGATGTCGACTTTCACCACAAGGGTATAAGTGCGACTAAGCCTCTGGCTGAAGCCAATCGGCAAGTCTTCTTTATAGATCGGAGGATGGTGAAGTTTGATAGTTGCTGGGCGCAGAGCGGACGTGGCTAGTGCTAGGAACTATAGTTAGCCACAGCATTTTTTAAATTTTCCAAGCTATAAAGGAAGTCTCATTAGAAAACGGATGCCGGTAGCAGCATCCGTTGTGATTACTCATTTTCTAAATTAACATTTTTTACAGGCGCAAAAGTTGATATTGCGTGTTTAAAAATTAACTGCTGCTTTCCGTCGGTTTCCAGTAAAACCGTAAAATTATCAAATGCTTTGATAATCCCCCTTAATTGAAACCCATTTGTTAGAAAGACAGTAACCGAAGTGTGGTTCTTTCTCAATTGATTTAAATAATGTTCTTGAATGTTGACATTTTGTGCCATGGTACTTCCTCCCTTTTTCTATCTATATACTCTTAATTCTACTTCATTTTCAATATTCCTGCTATCTTTTGCAAAATCATTGTAAATTTTTCACTTTTTTGTTCTGGGGTGATGGGAAACCACTTCACCGGCAATTGATTTCTAAACCAGGTAAATTGCCTTTTCGCATAACGTCTTGAGTTTTGCTTCAGCTTCTCGATTGCTTTATGGAGATCTTCTTTCCCCTCTAAATAGGGGATGAATTCTTTATAGCCAATTGCCTTCATTGCTTGTGTGTCTTGATAACCTGCCCGGTAAAGCGTTGTAACTTCTTCCAGCAGGCCTTCTTCCATCATCATATCCACACGCTTATTAATTTGTTCATATAGTGCTGTTCTTTCCATTTCAAGACCGATAAACAACGTATTGTATTTCGGTTCTTTTTTCTGTTCTCTCTCCCAAGCTGTTTTCGTTTTCCCGGTAGTTTCATATATTTCGAGTGCACGAATTACACGGCGATGATTATTCGGATGAATCTTTTTTGCCTGCTCCGGGTCGACCTCTTCAAGACGGCGGTAAATTCTGCTGATTCCTTCTTCTTTTGCTTCTTGTTCCAACTCCTGGGTTCTATACTCATCCCGAGGGATGTCAGGGAAGTTATAATCGAATAACGCAGCTTGTATGTATAAACCGCTGCCGCCTACGAGGATTGGCAGGCGGTTCCTTGCGGTGATTTCTTCGATTGTTTTTTCCACATCTGCTTTATAGGAAGCTGCCGAATATTCTTCAGCTGGATTTTTCATATCAAGCAGATGGTGCGGAATGCCTTCCATTTCTTCTTTACGAATTTTAGCCGTACCGATATCCATCCCTTTATACACCTGCATCGAGTCACCACTTATAATCTCACCTTGCAAATGTTTAGCAAGGAAAATACTGAGTGATGTCTTCCCGACAGCAGTTGGACCAACAACCGCTATGACTGTTTTCTTCATCGTATTACCCCTAGATTGTTATTTTTCTTCTTGGTAGCTCCGGAGCATCCACAGCTCTTCCTCGAATATCGCCAATTGTTCAATCAGCAAATCATTCGTCGGCTCATCAGCAAATTCGGCTGTTAGTGCAAGGCCGATTTCTCTTATTTCATTTGCGACTTTTTCAAAATCATGAATGAGCTGGGCTATTATTTCCTCTTCTGTATCATCCGCATTCGCTTCTTCAAGCGTACCTTGCTTTAAGTACATACTCATTGTTGCCAGCGGCTGGCCACCGATCATCATGATTCGTTCTGCAACTTCATCAAACTGATTTGCTGAACGATTATAGAGCTCTTCAAAATGTTCATGGAGACGGAAGAAGTTCTTTCCTCTAATGTACCAATGGTAGCGATGGAGCTTCACATACAAAATAAAATGATTGGATAGCATTTGGTTCAAAAAATTAATTAACGATTGATTATCCAATGCTGTTCACCTCATGCATTTTTTCTTACTAGTTTACTCCAATCACGTGCTTGTTATACCTTTACATGCTTCTTTTGAACATTTTCTCAAGTTCATAGCTCGAAAAGTGAATAATAATTGGTCTTCCATGAGGACAAGTAAATGGATCTGTTGTCGTCCTTAAGTCTTCAATTAAACGGAACATATCATCTTTTGTTAAGTGATGATTTGCTTTTATGGATCGTTTACAAGCCATCATAATCGCAGCTTCTTCACGGATACGACCAATATTGATTTTTTCATCTTTCATAATTTGCTCAATGATATCACGTATGACATCTTCTTCAAACCCTTTCGGAAACCAGTTCGGGCAGGAACGAATAATATATGTTTTCTCGCCAAATGGTTCAAAATAAAGTCCAACCTTTTCCAAATCCTCTTTATAAGCTTCGATAAACAATGCTTCTTGATTCGAAAACTCAAAGGTTAACGGGATGAGCAGTTGCTGTGAATCATTAGCTGGTTGACCTAGTTTATCCCTGAAGAATTCATATTTGATTCGTTCCTGGGCAGCATGCTGGTCAATCATATAAAAACCTTCCTCATTCTGCCCGAGAATGTATGTACCGTGTAATTGGCCAATTGGGTAAATCAATGGAATCCGCATTTTTCTTGGCGCTTCCATTTCCTCTTTCTGTATCGGCTCGAAATAGTCTGATTCAGAAGGTTGTCGCCGCGGTAATGCTTCTTCCTGTTGCTCGACCGATTCCATAGGAAATGGTTCTATTTCTCTTGTTGTTTCCTTAATAATTGTTTCTTTCTGCACCGGCTGCTTATTATCTTCCTTAGGTGTTGAAAATATAAACTGCTCTTGAGTCAAATGCTGTTTTTCTTGTGGTTGTTTATATTCGATTTCCGGTATTAATGTCTCTTGTCTTAATGCAGTTCGTATCGTTTGTTTCACAGATTCATAAAGTTCTTTATCCTTGCTGAATCTGACTTCCAGTTTCGTCGGGTGAACGTTCACGTCAACTAAAATGGGATCCATATTTATTTTCAAGACAACAAGTGGGAACTTTCCAATTGTAAGCATCGTATGGTAGCCGTCGATAACCGCTTTTGCCAGTGGATAATTTTTAATATAGCGGCCATTAATGATGGTCGATATGAAATTACGGGATGCCCTTGTCACTTCCGGTCGGGCGATATACCCTGTGATTTCATAATCAAGAGACTCATGATGGACTGGAAGCATTTTCCGTGCTACTGACATGCCGTATACTTGAGCGATAACCTGTAATAAATCCCCGCTGCCGGAAGTTTTAAATAATGTTCTTCCATTATGGATCGCCTCGAAGCGAATTTCCGGATAAGATAATGCAAGCCGGTTTAGTAAATCCGTAATATGACCTAATTCCGTATGGAGACTTTTCATATATTTCAGCCGGGCCGGTGTATTATAAAATAATTGTTCGACTGTTATTTCAGTTCCTTTTCTTGCATCACTCTTATTCCGTTCGACGACCTCGCCGCCTTCAAGAGCTAAGATTGTTCCTGCTTCTTCTCCAGTTGATGTTTTTAAGGTTAGTTTGCTGACAGCGGCAATACTCGCAAGTGCTTCTCCTCGGAATCCAAGGGTCCGCACATGAAATAAGTCCATTTCATTATTGATTTTGCTTGTCGCGTGGGCAAGAAAAGCCCGTTCGCTATCAGCATCCGTCATTCCATCCCCATTATCCGTCACTTTAATACGGGTAATTCCAGCTTCATCCAGATCAATTTTTATAAACGTACTACCCGCGTCAATACTATTTTCCACCAACTCCTTTACAACAGATGCAGGACGTTCGACTACTTCACCTGCTGCAATTTTATTCGCCAGTTCGGTTGGCATCTGTTTTATTTTCATAGAAACATCCTTTCCAACATTAAGCCTTCCGTTATTTTATCACGTATTAACGGTTCGTAATCGCGGATTCCGTTCCACTAACAGTCAATGGGGGGAGGCAAGGAACCACCCACTGACTGAAGTTTCACTTTATCTTTTTTTGGAGGTGATACAATGCATTCATCGCTTCCATCGGTGTCATTTCAAATAAGTTTAGTTCTTCTAATTCATCAATTACTTGCTTATCTTTTTTGGAAAACTTACTTTCCTTTTCAGGTTCAGGCGATTTTTCTTCTATAAAAAAGGAAAGTTGGCCAGCTTCCATCTTCTCTGTTACCGGTTCGTAATGAGCACCCTTTTCCAATTCCGTAAGAATCGTTGTCGCCCGCTCAATCAATGCTTCTGGAAGTCCAGCAAGCTTGGCAACTTGAATTCCGTAACTCTGGTCTGCTGAACCTTCTCTAATCTGATGGAGAAATACAACATTTCCTTCATATTCTTCAGCTCGCACATGAATATTCTTTAACTGGGGAAGTGTCTCTTCCATCGCGGTCAGCTCATGATAATGCGTAGAAAATAATGTCTTCGCTTCAATATTATGATGAATGTACTCTACAATCGCTTGAGCAAGCGCCATTCCATCATATGTACTCGTCCCCCGCCCAATCTCATCGAGCAGGATTAAACTGCGATCGGTCGCTTTGGCGAGCGCATGATTTGCTTCAAGCATCTCCACCATAAATGTACTTTGCCCGGAAACAAGGTCATCAGCTGCGCCAATTCTTGTAAATATCTGATCAAAAATAATTAGATCGGCTTCATCGCACGGAACAAAACAACCGATTTGCGCCATGATAACCGTCAGTGCCAGCTGCCGCATATACGTACTCTTCCCGGACATGTTCGGACCGGTAATTAATAGAATACTATTTTCCTTATCCAAATGAACGTCATTCGGAACAAAGGTCCCTTCTGTCATCACTTGCTCTACTACTGGGTGACGGCCATTTTTAATCGATAACTCTTCTTTAACAAAGCGCGGTCTTGTATAGTTGTTTGCTTCACTAACCGCTGCAAAGGATTGTAGCACATCGATCTGACTAATATGCTCCGCAAGTTCCTGGAAAAGTGGGATATGACTTTTCATCTTATCCCGAATTTCAACAAATAAATTATGTTCCAGCTCAATACTTTTATCTTCTGCTTCAAGGATAATTGTTTCTTTTTCCTTTAATTCTGGTGTGATAAACCGTTCTGCATTCGCTAAAGTTTGCTTTCGCTCATACCGTCCTTTTGGTAAAAGATGCAGATTCGCTTTCGTAACTTCAATATAATAGCCAAATACTCGGTTATAGCCGATTTTTAGCGATCGGATATTAGTTTTTTCCTTTTCTTTTTGCTCTAATTCAGCAATCCATTGTTTGCCATTTCGTGATGCATCCCGGTACTCATCTAGTTGGGCATTATACCCATCTTTAATAATATCCCCTTCTGTAATCGATGCAGGCGGGTCATTTATAATACTTTGCTCAAGCAGAGCAACTATCTTCTCTGGATAGAAGAGTTCATCCGCTAATTCTTTCATCTCTTCATTTGGGAATTGATAGAGAATTTTTTTGATTTCAGGGATATTTTGTAAAGATCGTTTCAACTGAATAAAGTCGCGTGCATTCACATTTCCATAAGCAATTCTTGCGGCCAATCTTTCCATATCATAAACGGATTTTAAGGCTTCTCTTAGCATATCCCTTTCCATAAACCCATCGTAAAATGCTTCAACAATATTCAAGCGTCTTTCGATGAGTGTTTGTGTTAACAATGGCCGCTCCAACCACTTTTTCAATGTACGGGATCCCATCGCCGTGATCGTTTGGTCAAGCACCCATAACAAGCTGCCGTGTTTTCCTTTTTTGATAATCGTTTCTGTTAATTCAAGATTACGTTTGGAAAACATATCGAGAGATAAATAATTCTTTAACTCGATAACAGTAGCCTGTTGTAAATGGTCGAGCGAACGTTTCTGAGTCTGCTGAATATAGTTAAGCAACCGGCTAAAGGCAGTCATCAGACGTTCATCATTTAAGTTTTCTGCTAAATCACGATACTCTCCGTTGAATGTAATCTCATCCTGAAAAGATAAGGTAATCTGTAACTTTTCCTTTAACTGAGCTTGTAAATCCTCTTCCAAGGAAGATGATATAACAATTTCCTTAATTGGCTGATTATATAATTCATGTAGAACTGCTTCCCAGCCTGCTTCAATAAGCGTTACGCGGTTTTCACCAGTAGATAAGTCATTATAAACGACGACATAAGATCCATCATTGAAATGCGAAAGGCTACAGAGATAATTATTCTCTCCTTCTTCAAGCATTGATTGGGACATAACCGTTCCTGGAGTAATAATCTGAACGACTTCTCTTTTCACTACGCCTTTTGCTGTTTTCGGGTCTTCTACTTGTTCACAGATTGCTACTTTATAGCCTTTATCAATTAAATTTTTTATATAATTTTCTGCAGAATGATAAGGAACGCCGCACATCGGTATTCCTTCACTTTCACTTTGCGATCCTCTTTTGGTTAATGTTATTTCGAGTTCTCTTGCCGCTTTTATTGCATCATCATAAAATAATTCATAGAAATCACCTAAGCGGTAAAATAAAAATGAATCTTGGTGAGCGGCTTTTATTCTTAAATATTGTTCCATCATTGGTGTGTTCTTCGCCATCATTAATCCTCCAACATATCCGAAATCTTCTCCAGCCATTATAGCATAGATTAATAACTTCACTCTAACCCGCTGACTTTTATTTCTTATGAACGACTGATAGAAAACCATCGTACTTCTCCAGCTCCGCAGCCCCCCCATACACCTTCGCTTTACCCGGGCACCTGATGATCATCCAGCAGAACGGTTTTGATTTAATTCATTTTTAATGCTAGGTTATTATTTAATGATTTTGGAAGTATGCACTTTAGGTGTTTGCCATGCATAAAATGACTATGAAAAAAGAGGAGGTAAATACAGCTATGTCTTTTCTAAAAAAAGATTATAGAGAAATCATCACGAAGGCAGTTATCGGGAAAGGACGTAAGTTTACAAAGGAATCCCATACGGTTACTCCCCCTAATCGTCCCTCGAGTATTCTTGGGTGCTGGGTGATTAATCATTTATACCATGCAAAAATGAAATCTACGGACAGTGTAGAAATAAATGGCAGCTATGAGATAAATATCTGGTATTCCTTTAATGATAATACGAAGACACAGGTCGTTACAGAAAAGGTAACATATCGGGATATTGTGCCCTTATCCATTAAAGATGAAAATTGCCTAAATGATGATTTCGATGTCATTGCTAAAGTGTTGCAGCAGCCAAATTGCCTGGAATGTAAAATTGAGAAGAAAGGGAATAAAATTGTTGTTGAGGTGGAAAGAGAATTCATTGTGCAAGTAATCGGCGAAACGAAGCTACTTGTAAAAGTGGATCCGACTTGGGATGCGGAGAAGTTAGAAGATGAAGACGACGATGAAGTATGGGGTCATGATGTGACGGATGATGAATTAGAAGATGTCCAAACAGATTTCATGCATACTAAAGATTAAGCAATTTCCCAAGCGGAGAGATAAAAAAACCAAGCAATCTATTTATGCTTGGTTTTTTTAGCTATTCCGTTAATGTTGATCCCGTTTTCCCCTCTAGTACATTGCCGCCTGTTCCTTCAATAATGCGGTTTGTTACTTCCCGGGAAATCGTTGTAGATACAAGTTGTAAGACATCGTTTACTGTCACTTGAAGTTCCTTGAATTCTGATACGACCGGGATACCGTCCAACTCACTTTGTAAACGATCCAGTTGTTCCTCCACACGAGCTAATGCTTCTTTTTTATCGTAAGCCTGTAGATTCACAGCCTGTTTTTGTAAAGCTTTAATTTTTGTAATGAGTGTTTGGATTTTTGTACTTGCATTTATTTTAGCTTCCAGTTCTTTAAAACGGTCGATTTCTTCCGTATTTGCCAGCATTTCTGCTAGGTTTTTTGCCGCATCAAGTACTTCTTTCCTTGAATATTGTGCCATGTTACTTCACCTCAATTTTACTTTCTGCCATGATACCATCTAAAGACCAGGTTTTTGCTTCGGTAATTTCCACTTCCACAATCTGACCGATTGTTGACCTCGGTCCTTTGAAGTTCACAAGCTTATTTTTCTCTGTATATCCTGCGAGAATATCAGGATTTTTCTTACTTTCACCCTCAACGAGTACTTTTACTGTTTTTCCTTCATATTTCCTCATTGATTCTGCAGATTGTTTATTCACAAGTTCATTTAAACGATATAGACGTTGTTTTTTCACATCTTCTGGTACATCATCTTTTTTCCTTGCAGCTGGAGTTCCTTCGCGTGGAGAGTAGATAAACGTGTATGCAGCTTCAAAACCGACTTCTTCCATCAATGTCATTGTCTCTTCAAACTGTTCATCTGTTTCGTTCGGGAATCCAACAATGATGTCAGTCGTCAAGGTTACATTTGGAATCGCTTTTTTAATTTTGCGTACAAGCTCCAAATACGCTTCTCGTGTATATTTACGGTTCATTTTCTTCAGTATTTCTGAACTGCCGGATTGGACCGGTAAATGAATGTGATCGAGCAAGTTGCCGCCCTGGGCTAATACGTCGATTAGATGATCATCAAAATCTCTTGGATGAGATGTTGTGAACCGGACCCTCGGGATATCGATTTTATGAATGTCATTCATTAAATCGCCAAACGTATAATCCAAGTCATCGAAATCTTTACCGTAGGCGTTCACATTTTGACCGAGCAAGGTAACTTCTTTATACCCTTGGGCTACAAGATGCCTCACTTCCTGAATAATATCTTCAGGTCTTCTGCTGCGCTCTTTTCCTCTTGTCATCGGGACGATACAATACGTACAGAACTTATCACAGCCATACATGATGTTAACCCAGGCCTTGATTTTCCCTTTACGGGCTTTCGGAAGGTTTTCAATGATATCGCCTTCGGTAGACCAAACTTCGACGACCATTTCTTTTCCGAACATCGCTTCTTTAATCAAGTGGGGTAATCGGTGAATATTATGTGTTCCAAAGATGAGATCAATATGCTGATGTTTCTTTAAAATACGATCAACAACCGATTCTTCTTGAGACATACATCCACACACACCGATAATAAGGTCCGGATTTTCAAGTTTTAATGGTTTTAAGTGACCAATTTCCCCGAACACTTTATTTTCCGCATTTTCCCGGATGGCACATGTATTTAATAAGATGATATCTGCTTCATTTACATCTTCTGTTGCAGTATAACCCATTTCCATAAATATTCCAGCCATTACTTCTGTATCATGTTCATTCATTTGACAGCCATAGGTGCGAATTAAAAATTTACGACCCTCACCCGCCGTTTGCATATCCTCAGGAATGGAAAAATCATATTTAAATTGAACTTCTTCTTTCCTTCTCTTTCTAGCCTTTTTAATGTCAGGGGTCTGCGGGGTGTAATTGGTATGGAAATACTTTGTGATCATCTCTTCACTGGACGTTTGTTTAATCCGTTCGAAATTGTCTTCTGCATTAATTTGTGCCTGCTGCTTTCGCTCTTGTTCGTTCATCTCGACTCTCCTTTCAATGAGTACTTCTATGTATAAGTTTACAACATAATAAGTATAAGGGTTCTCCATAAATTTAACAATATATACTGCGAAACTGCAAATAAAAACCTTCCTTGATTAGAAGGAAGGCGTATGAGTTCTGTTTAATTACCTTGGTTCTACGATTAATTTAATTGCAGTTCTTTCTTCTTCATCAATTTTGATATCGGTGAATGCCGGTATACAGATGAGATCTACTCCGCTCGGCGCGACGAATCCTCTTGCAATGGCTACAGCTTTTATTGATTGATTCAATGCTCCTGCACCAATCGCCTGAATTTCTGCAGTTCCTCTTTCACGGAGCACATTTGCGAGGGCCCCTGCTACTGAATTTGGATTAGATTTTGATGAAACCTTCAATACTTCCATTAGTAGTACCTCCCTTACCTCAGTTTTATAGTTCTATTTCTACTATATTCCTTGAGTTGTAAGCTTATTCCCTAAACCTGCTATAAGAAGCCGGGAACAACAAACTCGTATTACCTCAGCACAAGGGATGTGATAATTGACAATCATTCAAAGAAGGGATGGTCATCATTTATTAAAATTCTTTCGATGTCTTCTGCTTTCCCTGTTTTTGGATTGATGGAAACCAATACTCCATTTAACTGTTTTCTACCCTTTTTTGTAATTTCAAAACGTACTGGCAAGGATGTTAGAAAACGTTTTAATACAGCTTCCCGTTCTACTCCAAGTATTCCATCATAAGGACCTGTCATGCCAACATCGGTAATATAAGCGGTACCTTCCGGAAAAATTCTTTCATCTGCTGTTTGTGTGTGTGTATGTGTTCCGACGACGGCACTAACCCTTCCGTCAACATACCAGGCAAACGCCTGCTTTTCACTCGTCGCCTCCCCGTGGAAGTCAACGAAAATAATGTTCGTCTGCTTTTTCGCTTCTTGAATCAGATTATCTATCGTTGTAAACGGGTCCTCAATTGCTGGTAAGAAGGTTCTGCCTTGCATGTTGATAATAGCTACCTTTACATCATTTACATTTAAATAAACGATCCCTTTACCTGGGTTATTTTCCGGAAAGTTTGCTGGGCGGATAAGGTATTTTGCATCATCAATAAAGTCAAAGATTTCTTTTTTATCCCATGTGTGGTTTCCCATTGTAATTGCTTGAGCGCCCCATTCGAGAAAATCTCGATAAATTGATTCTGTAATTCCTTTACCGGCTGCAGCATTTTCGCCGTTAAGAATCGTAATCGTTGGGCGGTATCTCTCTTTTAATCTTGGCAGATATTCCTTAACCATGTCCCGTCCTGGTGAACCAACAACGTCACCAATAAATAAAATTTTCATCTTCACATCATCCTTCTAATCTAATTCCTAATTTTTAAAAGTTTGTTCAGCGTTTCCATTTACTGTTCCAAAAGTAGCCAAGAGAAACTATCGATTGCTTTCATTCAGCATAAGTGTTCTGCACGTTCCTAATTTTAGAGCTCTAATCACCGTTCAGTTGCCCGGAAGACGGATGCTTTCCGTGGGCACGGCCTCAGCCTCCTCGGAAGAAGGGCACTTCCTGCGGGGTCTTCGAACTCGTGCTTTTCCCGCAGGAGTCACCGTCCTCCGGGCAACTGAACTGGTAAGCATTATTATTATGAATGGAAATCATCCCATCTTTCCAAAAAAAATAAGGTTCCAAATAAGGTTTTAACTCGGAGCAGTTCGATACCTCGAGACTCCTGTGGGAGGACAGGCCTAGGTGAGACCCCACAGGGCTTTAGCCCGAGGAGGCTCACCAGCCGCCCACGGAAAGCGAGAGGTATCGGGACTGCGGACTGCCAGAAGAAAGTTGTACTTACGCTGAATGAAAAGAATTATCAGCTCAATTTTCTAGGTAGATACTTTTCTTATTTTCAGGGCTGTGAAAGTTGAGTTATTATTTTACCCTGTTGGGATTTTTTAAAACGGCGGCAAAAAATAAAAGCAGTCGGATGACTGCTTTTATTTGGCATATTCAACTGCTCTTGTTTCCCTGATTACTGTTACTTTAATATGACCTGGGTAATTGAGCTCACTTTCAATACGATTACGAATTTCTCTCGCTACTCTTAATGATTCAAGATCATCAATTTCATCTGGTTTTACCATTATGCGAATCTCTCGACCAGCCTGAATGGCATAAGATTTCTCTACTCCCTCAAAGGATTCAGAAATTTCCTCCAGTTTTTCCAGACGTTTAATGTAGTTCTCAAGTGTCTCGCTTCTTGCACCTGGTCGTGCAGCGGATAAGGCATCGGCTGCTGCGACTAATACGGATATAATTGAAGTTGGTTCTTCATCACCGTGGTGAGAAGCAATCGCATTAATGACGACTTCGTGCTCTTTATATTTCATCGCAAGTTCTTTTCCAATTTCTACGTGACTACCTTCTACTTCATGGTCAATCGCTTTTCCGATATCATGAAGTAAACCAGCTCTTCTTGCTAATATTACATCTTCACCTAGTTCTGCAGCAAGCAAACCAGATAAGTAAGCAACTTCTGCCGAATGTTTTAATACATTTTGACCATAGCTTGTACGATATTTTAGACGACCAAGTATTTTTACAAGATCCGGGTGCAGTCCATGCACACCAACCTCAAATGTCGTTTCTTCACCGACTTCACGAATATATTCATCAACTTCACGTCTTGCTTTATCTACCATTTCTTCAATACGCGCCGGATGGATTCTTCCATCTTGGACAAGTTTTTCCAATGCGATACGAGCAATTTCCCGGCGTATTGGATCAAATCCAGATAGGATAACGGCTTCTGGCGTGTCATCGATAATAAGATCAATACCAGTCAACGTTTCTAATGTTCGTATATTTCGTCCTTCTCGACCAATGATGCGACCTTTCATCTCATCATTAGGAAGGGTGACGACAGATACAGTTGTCTCTGCAACATGGTCTGCAGCACAGCGTTGTAGTGCTAACGAGAGAATGCTTTTCGCTTTTTTATCAGCTTCTTCTTTCGCTTGATTCTCCGTTTCTTTAATCATGATAGCCGCTTCATGCTTCACTTCTTTTTCAATTCGTTCTAAAATAATTTGTTTTGCCTGGTCCGTTGTATAGCCTGAAATGCGTTCAAGCTCAGCTTGCTGCTCCTCTTTCATAGCTTGCACTTTGTTTTCCATTTCTTCAGTTTGCTGTTGTCTCTCTGTTAAAGCTTCTTCCCGCTTCTCCAGTGATAATTCACGGTTATCTAGAGAGACACTTTTTTGATCAAGAATATCTTCTTTTTGCGTCAAACGATTTTCTTGTTTCTGGAGTTCAGCACGGCGTTCACGCAGCTCATCCTCTGCTTGCTGACGAATTTTATGGTTCTCATCTCTTGCTTCAAGGAGTGCTTCCTTTTTAGCTGCCTCTGCGTTCCGGTGGGCCTCTTCGACTATTTGTTTTGCCAAGTCTTCCGCACTGGAAATCTTTGCTTCAGCAATCGACTTACGAATCAGATAACCAACAAACAGACCTATGATAAGGATGAATACTAGCAAAAGGGAGATGATCAAAGGGTGGTCCATATTTTTCACCTCCTATTGCTATAAAGTTGTTGTACAATTCATTATCTTCGTCATGTACTCATTATCAATACAAGGATTAATAATTACCGTATAATTGAATAAAATTATACAATGTTAATTTTAATTGTCAATTTACTTATTGTCAAGGAAACTTCAGAACTATTTCAGAAGTATTTCAAGTAAAAGTCATATTGTAAGAAAGCAAGTACAAGTTTCGCTTCCCATCGTCTCATATCTAGGATCAAAAGTTCAAATAAAAAAGCTGCCCTTCGATAAAAACCGAATAGACAGCTTCGTATTATAGATCGAGACTTTTTTGTTCATCGGATGACGAAGTATTCTCTGCATCTTCTTCCGATCCTTCAACTTCCTCAAGTTCATAATGACTGCGAATCTCATTATTCACTTCTTCAAAAATTGCAGGGTTCTCTTTCATAAATTGCTTTGCATTCTCTCTACCTTGTCCTAAGCGCTCTCCTTTATAAGAATACCAAGCACCGCTTTTTTGAACAATATCAAGATCTGCACCAACATCAATGATCTCGCCTTCTTTAGAGATTCCCTCACCATACATAATATCTACTTCGGCTTGTTTGAACGGAGGCGCTACTTTGTTTTTCACGACTTTTACCCTTGTCCGGTTACCGATCATTTCATTTCCCTGCTTCAATGTTTCTGCCCGGCGGACTTCTAAGCGCACGGAAGAATAGAACTTAAGTGCCCGTCCACCTGGAGTTGTTTCCGGGTTACCGAACATAACGCCAATTTTTTCGCGGACCTGGTTAATGAAGATGGCGGTAGCATTTGATTTATTGATTGCACCTGATAGTTTACGCAAAGCTTGGGACATTAACCTTGCCTGCAGTCCCATATGGGAGTCACCCATTTCCCCTTCAATTTCCGCTTTCGGAACAAGGGCGGCAACGGAGTCAACAACAATAATATCAACAGCGCCACTGCGTACAAGTGCTTCTGTAATTTCAAGTGCTTGTTCTCCGGTATCAGGCTGGGAGAGTAACAGTTCGTCTGTGTTTACTCCAAGTGCACGTGCGTATGTCGGGTCGAGCGCGTGCTCCGCATCGATAAACGCTGCTTGTCCACCTTGCTTCTGAGCTTCAGCGATTGCGTGGAGGGCAAATGTTGTTTTACCCGAAGATTCAGGGCCATAAATTTCTATTACCCTTCCTCTAGGATACCCGCCAATCCCAAGTGCCACATCCAAAGCTAATGAACCGCTTGGGATCGTTGCAATCTTTTGATTCTGTTCTTCTCCAAGTTTCATAATAGAACCTTTACCAAATTGTTTCTCTATCTGTCTTAAAGCCATATCTAATGCTTGTTTTCTCTCACTCAATGAAAATACCTCCTCAAATTATCTATCTCTATCATACGCTTTTTTTTCCTGTTTGACAAGCAAAAAACGAATAGATGTTCGATAATTATCACACCCGTTCGACCTGTCTTTTCTTAATTTTCAAGTAAATATGGAGGCTGGTTTTTCAAAACGTAGCATGATTTTAGTGCAATTTACACTTTTACATATTTAAAAATTAATTCAAGGCCTTTCATAACGGCACGATTTCGGATCCTGTTCCTGTCTCCTTGCAACTGGAATCCGAACGCTGTATCCTCTTCTCCAGCAACGGATATACCGATATATACTGTTCCAACTTGCTTTCCTTCCACTTCATTTGGACCAGCAATTCCCGTAAAGCTAATACCGACTGTAGATTGTAGTTTCTCTCTAACATTTCTTGCTAAGGATAATGCGCAAGCTTCACTTACAGTACCTTTTTCCGCTATTACTTGCTCCGAAACGCCCAACACTTCCATTTTTACTGCTGGACTATAGCAAACGACACCTCCCTGGACGACTTCACTTGCTCCTGGTACAGAAATGAGCCGATCCGTGAATTTGCCACCTGTGAGGCTTTCTGCGGCTGCAATCGTTAGCTGCTGCTTTTTAAATTGTTCAATAATAACTTGTTCGATCGTTTCGTCATTCTCAGCGACAAAGTAATCCCCTACTTTCAGAAGTACAGCTGATTTTGCTTCAGCAAGTAAAGTGTCCAGCCCTTCTTCTGAATCAGCTTTTGCTGTTAAACGGATAATAATCCCATCGTCAGTTGCAAGCGGGGCGATTGTTGGATTCGTTTGCTCGCGAATAACATCTTGTAATTCATGTTCCAGTGCCGACTCACCGATTCCGAGAAACTTTAAAATGGTCGAACGGATCATTTGTTCTTTACCCGTTAACTTATATAGATACGGTAAAATATCTTCCTTAAACATTGCTTTCATTTCGCGCGGGACTCCTGGGAGGAAAATCCATGTCCGCTCTTCATATTGGACAATCATTCCCGGTGCC
Source organism: Oceanobacillus alkalisoli (assembly GCF_021556485.1). GTDB lineage: Bacteria > Bacillota > Bacilli > Bacillales > Amphibacillaceae > Oceanobacillus > Oceanobacillus alkalisoli. The sequence continues at coordinate 82,053 of NZ_JAKGBW010000003.1, forward strand.
ATCCCTTGTTTGTTCAATAAAACGGTAGCTGTTTCAAACACCCGTGCTTGTCTCCGGTTATTCGGTGTCATTTGCCAACCTGACTGCTTAAACCAATCTTCAATTTTTTTCATGGATGGCTCATGTTCGACGATTGGAATATTACAGATTGCTTGGAAAGCCTCACGGGTCAAATCATCTTCTGTTGGTCCTAATCCGCCTGTAACAATAATAATATCTGAACGTTCATGAGCCTGTTTAAACGTATCCGCAACTCTGTTCAAATTGTCACCTACAACGACATGGTTATAAACATTAATACCGTATAAAGCTAACTGCTCGGATATCCATTGTGCGTTTGTATTCGCTATTTGCCCTAATAGCAACTCTGTTCCTACTGCAAGAATCTCTGCCTTATATTGTTTTTTCATTTCGAATCCCTCATTACATGCCAATTTTTGTAAAAGTAATCAACACCTGAAATCACAGTAAAGATTAAAGCTAAGTAAAGCAAGATTGTTCCCAATGGGAAATTCAAGTAAGAAAAAGGAAAATTATGAAGGAGCAGAATAATTATCGCAATCATTTGTGTTGCTGTCTTCAACTTACCCATACTCCCAGCAGCAAGGACAGTGCCTTCTCCTGCAGCTACTAAGCGCAGCCCGGTTACAGCGAACTCCCTGCTAATAATGATAATTACGATCCATCCGGCTGCAAGTTCCATCTCCACGAGCATAATAAGTGCAGCGGAAACGAGCAGTTTATCAGCTAATGGATCAAGAAACTTCCCAAGGTTTGTAATCAGATTATGTTTCCGGGCGTAATATCCATCGACCCAGTCGGTTACTGAGCCAATAATGAATATAAGTGCCGCAATGAAATGGTGGACTGGTAATGTCGTATTACCGATATTCCACTCTCCAAAGTCAAGCGGTAATGATAATAACAAAATGAAAATCGGGATGAGAAAAATACGAGATAGGGTGAGTTTATTTGGTAAATTCATCAGCTTTCCTCCTTTGCGCTAATACTTTCGTTTTATATTATTTCACTTTCACACCTAAAAAATCAACATAATCCAACCTTATCAAATATAAAAGAACCATAAATTGCTTTCATACAGCGTAAGTGATTTGCACGTTCTCATGGTTCGCTCTCTAATCGCCGTTCAGTTGCCCGGTGGACGGATGCGCATCCTTAGGCACTGCTAGAGCTCCTCGGGCTAAGCACTAAGGGGTCTCCAGGCTCGTGCTGTTCCCGCAGGAGTCACCGTCCACCGGGCAACTGAACTGGTGAAGATGATTATGATAAATAGAAATTATCCCATCATTACAGCAGTGTGAAGATTGCATTTATAGAATAATAAATAGTGTTCTAAATTAGGCTTTTCCTGGTAGCAATCCAGACACCTCGAGACTCCTGCGGGAGGTTAGGCCTGGCGAGACCCCTTAGTGCTCAGCGCGAGGAGGCTTGCCGGCCGCTCAGCAGGTGCGAGAGGTGTCTGGACTGCGGACCTCCAGTAGAAAGTTTCTAAGTTTGGCACACTTACGCTGTATGAAAGCATTAGTTGTTTTTTTATCACGCATTAGCGGTCTTAATCCTCCACTGATTGAGGCTGCACTTTATGAGCTGGAAAATGATAAAACCCTTCCGCATTCGGTAGGAAGGGTTAATGCTTACGATTACTTAATTAATATTGAACAATAAGCGTTGGTGGTCTCTTTCACTTGGATCGATCGGATATTCAAATGGCACGTCATTAACCGTTATATCCAAATTAGGCGTACTGCCGATGTTTAAATGAACTGTTTCTTCACCAGTGACATCTACTTCTATCGGTGAATTTTCAGGAGTAACAAAGCTTCCGTACAATGATTCTCCGTTCCCGGTCTCCACATCGAGCCAAACGTTTGTCTCGGATTCAAACTGGAGAATGAGCGCTTCTTCTGGATTTGTTATCGAAATTGTTGATTCAGGAGGAGAGCCGCTACCAACCTCTTCCACTTCGAAAGTTAGTTCTCCTGTTTCATCTTCAGGGGTCTCATCTTCCTCAGCAGTGTCGTTTGTTTTCTCTTCTTCATCTTTATTTTCCTCCTCAGATCCAGACGTGTCCTGATTATTATCATTAGAATTTTGGATAATCACTTCGCCCGAATCTTCAATCTCCTCCGGGTCATTAGGTGAATACGATTGATTGTAAAACCATATCCCTGCCCCGATAATACCTATAATGAGCAGAGCGACAATAATTTTAGGCAACACGGAAAAGAATGTGCCGGATCGTTCAGCTGCATTTTCTTTTGAGCGTTCAACCCGTGTATATTGGATTTCGCTCTCTGATTCAGATTTTGGAATTTCTTCCTTATGTTCCTTTAATAATTCATCGGAATCAAGACCGACTGCTGTTGCGTATTCTTTAATAAATGCTCGAGCATAAAATTTACCGGGAAGCAGATGGAAATTTCCTTCTTCAATTGCAACTAAATATCTTTTCTGTATCTTCGTCGTTTCCTGTAAACTTTCTAATGAAAAGCCTTTTGCGATTCTCGCTTCTTTCAGCCTAGCACCTACGTCCATAATTTACACCTTCCATCTTAGAAATCAAACATGTTAAAGCCGCCACCTGAACCAAATGTTGGATTTTCAATTGATTCATATGTGATTTCTTCTCCTTCGTGGCTTCTTAATTCAATTATATAATCAAAATCATCTAACGTATATTCCGTAGCCTGAACAAATATGTCAGGATGTTCCACAACTTTTACAGCCGGTAGCTGCATCACTTCCCGAATGAGCCGCCAATGCTCTTCATTTGCCCTCTTTTTCGAAACAACACCATCTATGATAAATATATTATCTTCATCATATTCTCCGGCAATCAGTTTATTCCGTACCGTCTGTTTTATCATCGTGCTCGAGACAAATAACCAGCGTTTATTCGAACTAACGCTTGCTGCAACAATCGATTCTGTTTTCCCGACCCGCGGCATTCCCCTGACGCCAATCAGCTTATGGTCATCCTGTTTAAATAGCTCCGCCATGAAGTCAACAAGAATACCGAGCTCTGTTCTTACAAAGCGCACTGTTTTCCGGTCATTATCCGTATGAATATATTTACCGTGGCGCACAGCCATCCGGTCTTTCAGTTTTGGTTTTCGGATTTTAAGAACTTTTATAATATCAACTGTTTCTAGAATCGATGCTAACCTTTTAATATTCTCATCCCGTTCAGAAAGCAATAATAAGCATCTTCTCGAATTCTCAAGACCATTAATCGTAATAATATTAATTGAAAGCATCCCTAATAAAGATGAAATGTCCCCTAATAAACCAGGACGATTGATTTGATTCTCGTATTCAAGATACCATTCTGTCCTTTCCATCTTCCGGTCTCCTTTACCAAACGAATAATGGCGTTCGAATAAATTGGTGAATAATCTATTTATACTATAAATGATTTTTTAACGAGTGAAAAGGGAAATAGCGAACAAATTGAAAAAGAAGCTATATAGATTAACTATACAGCTTCTTCAACGAATTATCCATTATTATTTCCCTGTTCTTCAACCAACCTTACCATGGAACTTGCGATTGCCTGCTGCTCCTCTTCAGAAGCAGCATTCCACAGCTCCTTTAAGATAGCTTCTTCCTTATTTTTTGCATCAACATTCGATGCGAGATAATCTCCTACTTCATGAGCGACGTTCGTAATGGTTTCATGATTCATACCACTAGATTTTGCCTGCTGTAGGCGATTAGCAAGAAATCCTTTCCATGAATCAAAATTATCGAGAATGGACATTGATTTAGCCTCCTTTTTATTGCCCCCTATACGCACCTATAGTATTCAACATCTCCTCATGATTTATGCATCGAAATAAAAAGTTGGCTAAATCATCCATCCTCCGGTTACAGGAAGAATGTGACTGTTTAAGAATGATGTCTGCCGGTCTAAAAGAAAGCTTACAGCCTCTGCGACTTCATGCGGAAAGCCTGCTCGTTTTAAAGGAATTGTTTCGTAAATCTCAGATCTTTCTGCTGTTAATAAAGAACCATTCATTTTCGTATCAATGAATCCCGGACTAACTGCATTTACCGTTACGTTACTTGCTCCTACCTCCTTGGCCAATGCTTTCACGAAACTGTTCTGCGCCCCTTTTACTGTAGAATAAAGCACTTCATTACTCGCTCCTACCTCCCCCCAGATAGAAGTGATAAAAATTAATCTGCCAAATTGGTTTCTAATCATGCTTGGAAGCAGCTGTTTCGTTATTTTAAGCGGTGCATGTACATGAAGTGTAAGCAATTCGGTAAAACTCTTTTCTTCCACATCCTGGAATAAGCCGAATTCTGTTTTCCCGCTTGCAAAAATAACACTATCGACCTGAAAAACAAGACTCGAAAGCAGCTTATTTATCCCTTCTTCCATTGACAGATCAGCTTGGATAATTTGTAAAACCTGCTCACTTGCAATTTCCTCCGCTAACTCGGTAATAACAGAATGATTAGAATGGAAGTGGAGGATTAGTTGGTCCCCCTTTTTCACGCGCTGTCTAGCAATCGCTATTCCAATATCACCACTTGCACCAATAATCAATACATTTTGTGCCATGTTAGGCTTGTTTGACCGTGCATACTGCAAGCTGGTCTTCGTTAATCCATTTTTTTAGAAATTCGTTAACATCAGCCGTAGTCAACGCTTCAATTTGCGGGATGACATCAAAGAAATTAATACCGTGACGGTGGTAATCAACGAAATTGTTGGCAATATACTCGAGCGAATTCATGGCGCGGAGTATTCGACCGATTTTCTTTTTCTTCATCCGGCGAAAAGCTTCATCCGTAATTTCTGCCTCATTTGTTGAGCGTAGTAAATCTTTCACTTTAGCAGCGAAGTCTTCTGGTCTTTCCGTGTTACCGCCAATCAATGTATACCCGAAGCTCGAATCTAAATTCGTTTCAAAGGAGAAACTTCCGTCAATTAATTCCTCTTTATACAACTCTTGGTAGAACTCGCCGCCCTTAGCAAAGTAATGGTCAAGAATCATCGTTGTAAGCAGTTCTTTTTTCAAAAACGCTTCTTTATCTAAATGACTGCTCGATTCTTTAATTCCAACTGTACATTTCGGAATCGAAACTGGCATATTGATTTCCAAGTATTTTTCCGCAACTTCTTTCGGTTCATCCGGAAATTCCCGTTTGATTTCTCCCATATCCGCAAAACTTTTTCCGGCCTGATTTTCTTCAATTAGCTGGGACAATGATTCTGCATTAATATTTCCAATGATGAATAATGTCATGTTCTCAGGATGGTAAAAGGTGTTATAACATGTGTATAAATCATCTTTTGTAATTTTCATGATGGAATCAACCGTTCCTGCAATATCAACATTTACCGGATGATTTTTAAACAATGCTTTGATTGTGCCCATGAAAGATTGCCAATCAGGCTGATCATCGTACATATTGATTTCTTGAGCGATAATCCCCTTTTCCTTTTCCACTGTTTGTTCGGTGAAATATGGGTCTTGAACAAAATTCAGCAATATCTCCACATTTTTCTCAATATGATTCGTTGCAGAGAATAAATAGGCGGTCTTCGTAAATGAAGTGAATGCATTAGCTGAAGCACCTAGCTTACCAAAGTCGGCAAATACATCTCCATCTTCTTTTTCAAATAATTTATGCTCAAGAAAATGGGCGACCCCATCCGGTACGGTCACTGCTTCCGATTCTCCAATCGGAACAAACTTCTGGTCGATGGAGCCGTAATTTGTAGTAAAAATTGCATACGCCTTCTCCATTTCCGGTCGTGGCATAAGAAAAACGGATAAACCGTTATCTAATCTTTTCGAGTAAATAACTTCATCAATATCTGTATATGTCTTCTTATTCATTTATTTCTCCTCCTTGTGCAGTGAGAAGGTATAACGTATCTTCCTCGATTCGCTCACCAACACGAATTACATCCTCTTTCGTGACTGCGGAAATCCGATCAACAACTTCTTCCAGTGATCGATTCATTCCTGCAAGCTGTTGCTGGTAAAACAATTCAACAAGTCCATGATTATGATCCATTGTTTCCCGCAGTGAATGGATAATCATATCTTTTGCTTCATTCATCTCTTGTTCAGAGAAATTACCTGCTTTCATTTCCGTCATTTGCTCGCGGATAATGTCTCGTGCTTGTTCATAATCTTCTGGAGCAATTCCACTAAAGACGAAAAGCAATCCCTTGTGACTCTCGACCTGGGAAGAGGCATAATAAGCTAAACTATTCTTCTCTCGAACATTCATGAATAATTTCGAGCTCGGAAAACCGCCAAATAAGCCATTAAAAACTTGTAAAGCAGGGTAATCATCGTCAGCATATACCGTGTTCGTACGGTAACCGATATGGAGCTTTGCTTGCTGAATCGGTTCTTGTTCTATTATTTCTTTCGGTTCATCTATTTGTTTTGATTCTTTACGGTCACTCGATTTAGTTGATGCCCTTTCTTCCTGTTTAAATGCAGAAGCAATTGATTTCTCCATCGATTCGATATCCATATCGCCCACGACATATATGTCGAGTTGATCCTTTTGGAGCATTTGAAGATAATAATCATATAAATTTTCGGCAGTAAGCGCATCAAGATCTTCTTCATAGCCATTCACATGAATGGAAAAAGCTTCATCTTTACACATTTCATCGATTAAACGACGATTGGCATAGCGAATCTTATCATCACGGATCGCTTGAATTCTTTGTTTCAATGTAGCCTTTTCTCTTTTAACAATTGCTTCAGAAAAATGATTATCCTCAACATATGGCTCATAAATCATTTCGGCGAGAAGTTGCAGCGCTTCTTCTGTTACAGCTTCTTTGTCGGGTAGATAGCGCTCATTTGCCACTTCAAGCCGGAAACTCACCACATGCTCCTCTCCCCGTTTCGCTCCGTCAACAAAGAGAACAGATCCATATAGTTCATCAAGTTTTAATTGGAGCGCGGTCCGGCCCGGGTAATTCTTGGTCGCTTCCCGCAGCACGTTTTGCAATAATGCTCTTTTCGTTATCGTCTCCCTTTTTAAGGGTGCCTTTAATTTGACGACAAAGGTTAATGTTTTAAATTTTTTCGTAGGTATAAAATGAATATTGTAGCCATTTTTGTTAACGGTCTGTTCTACAATCAAATTCATGAAACAGCCTCCTATGCTCAGTGTTTTACTCTTAATAAATATTCTACACATCTTTCAAACGTTCATCCATTAAAACATACTAAACTTTTACATAATCTGATTCTACGTTGCGCGAATTAAATTCTTTCCGACCTCCAGTAGAGCAATTTTCATAAGAAAAAAACTGACTTATGTGTTTACAAGTCAGTTTGTTGATTAGACGGATGGTGCTTCTTCTTCGGCTTCTGTTTTGGAGACGAGGACGGTTCGTGGTTTGCTGCCTTCGTATGGGCCGACGATTCCTCTTGCTTCCATTGCGTCGATTAGACGTGCCGCTCGCGTATAACCAATGCGGAAGCGTCGCTGGAGCATGGAAACACTTGCGCTTTGCAATTCAACGATAAGCTCCACTGCCTCTTCATATAGCTCATCATCCACTTCCTCCACCACTTCATTTGTATCTTCTGGAATCATCTCTTCCTGATAAGATGCTTTCTGTTGATCAATACAATGATCAACAACGCGCTCCACTTCGTCATCAGAGAGAAATGCGCCTTGAACACGGACTGGTTTAGACGAACCGACAGGCATAAATAGCATATCTCCGCGACCTAACAGCTTCTCTGCCCCACCGGAATCGAGAATCGTCCGGGAATCGGTTTGTGAGGAGACGCTAAATGCAATTCGAGATGGAATATTTGCTTTAATGACTCCGGTAATGACGTCAACAGAAGGACGCTGCGTTGCAATAATAAGGTGGATTCCTGCTGCACGAGCCATTTGAGCAAGCCTTGTAATTGCGTCTTCCACATCATTTGAGGCAACCATCATTAAGTCTGCTAGCTCATCGACAATAACAACAATATACGGCAGCTCTGCTTCCGCTTCCTCTTCCGAAACTGTTTGATTATATTTTCTTATATATTCGTTATACCCTTGAATATTTCTTGTCCCCGAATCAGAGAATAGATCATATCTCCGCTCCATTTCTGCGACAACTTTCTTTAAAGCACGGGATGCTTTCTTCGGATCCGTGACGACAGGTGCGAGTAAATGCGGTATCCCGTTATATACATTCAATTCGACTTTTTTGGGATCGATCATCATCATTTTTACTTCATGGGGCTTCGTACGCATCAGAAGTGTTGTAATGATTCCGTTCACGCAAACACTCTTTCCGCTTCCAGTCGCTCCAGCAATCAGTAAATGCGGCATTTTATTAAGTTCTGTCATGATTGCTTCTCCTGAAATATCCCTTCCAAGCCCGACTAACAGTTTGGAAGACTTATCCGCGAGTGTATCATCCATCACTTCACGTAAGGAAACCATCGCTATTTCTTTATTCGGGACCTCAATCCCTACTGCAGATTTACCTGGAATTGGTGCTTCAATCCGAATATCTTTAGCTGCGAGAGCTAAAGCAATATCGTCATGCAAACTAACAATCCTGCTTACTTTCACGCCAGCTTCCGGAGATATTTCATATTTGGTTACGGCTGGACCAACATTTACTTTGGTAACCTTCGCCTTTACACCGAAGCTTTGGAATGTTTTTTCCAGCTTCCTTACCGTTGCTTGCACTTGTGACTTTTCGTATTGTTGACTCGTTTTGACTGGTTCACTCAAAAGGTCAATAGAAGGAAGGAGATATTCAGGATTTTCACTTTCCGCCTGGGAAAGCTCTGGATCATATATGTCCTCTTCCTCTTCATCATTGTTATCTGCTGCAATCGTCGCAACTTTAGGCTTCTCTTCCCGGTAACTGATCTCAGTAAAATCATTAATAAGGGGTTCTTCCGGGGCAGGTGCTGTATCTTCCACTTGCGCTTCGGAGGCATAGACCGGTTCTTCCTTCTCCTTCCGATTTTCTTTGTAGGTACGCAGTCTTTCACTCATGTTCTTACCAAGCTTTTTCAAATAGGTGAAAAACTTAGCAACCAAGTCACCGATAGAAACTTCTGTAATGAATAATACTCCGATAATAATGGAGAAGACAGAGACAATGATTGCACCAGCATAGGAAAATAGATAATAAGTAAAAGCAAAAAGAATAGCTCCAATCATTCCTCCACCAGTACGGCTTGATGGTACTTGCCCGCTAATATATGATATAAAGTTATCCCAAGTTGCAACAAGAACAGAAACATTCTGCCCACCTTGTATAAGTGGCTCATAGGTCTGGACATGTGTTAGCAAAAGGACGCCGGCAAATAAAATATAAAAACCGGCCATTTTTCTCGTTAGATAATTTGGGTATTTTCGTTTAATTAATAATACAATACCTGTAACTAATAAAAACATGGACGCAACAAAATACCAGATCCCTAAGAAAAAATGAAAGAAATATTCTAACCAGCCTGGGATAGCTCCTTCACTAATGGCACTTGCACCACTTCCAAAAATAGCTAGAAAAATAAATAATAAACCTAACAATTCATATTTTAATAGATTTGATTTTTTTGTGGACTTCCTTTTTCGTTTTCTCTTCGCCATTTCTTCACCTCGCAATCGAAAATCGATTGATAAAACCCTCACCTGTTTATTGGCAAGGGTTTGTTCGTTTAACTCATCTAATTATAGCATACTTTCATTCGTTTTTTCCTATTTCTGCCGTTAATGCGGGATAATTTTAATAGGTGAATGAATTTCATAATTACCAAAGTCGGCTTTTCCATCACCATATGTAGTTGGGAACGAGCCAACTCAACTACATATGGTGATGCTGAAGCATTAAATACGTATTATGAAATTCATTAAGGTTAATGCAGATAGGAACCTGGTCGGTAATGATCATTCAAATAATCATTCGGGTTCGTTGATACTAATTGGGTTAACATATATTCTCCGTTAGGGAACTTGTCAACATAGAGCATTTTCCCACCGTGAGAAACATAAGCTCGTTCCGCTTGTTCCTCCTCTGGATTTGCAAATACTTCTTCCAATTGTAATGGGGTATAGAAAATCATTGTAATACCTCTCCTTCCTCATCCTTTTCTCCGATAAATTCATTTATTTTTTCTATTGCTTCTTTTATTCCGCCGACTTCATCAATCAATCCATGGGCCACGGCTTCATTGCCGACTACATTCGTACCGATATCCCTCGTCAAATTCCCTTTCGCAAACATAAACTCTTTAAATGTTTCTTCCTTTATTTTAGAATGGTTAATTACAAATTGGATCACCCGGTCTTGCATTTTATCCAAGTATTCAAATGTTTGGGGCACTCCAATAACAAGTCCGGTTAATCGCACAGGGTGGATTGTCATCGTCGCGGTTGGTACGATAAAGGAATAATCTGTCGCAACGGCAATTGGTACACCAATGGAATGGCCGCCACCAAGGACAACTGAAACAGTCGGCTTTGACAAGGATGCAATCATTTCAGATAATGCAAGTCCTGCTTCCACGTCGCCGCCTACCGTGTTTAGCAAAACAATAAGCCCTTCAATTTTTGGATTCTGTTCGATCGCTACAAGTTGCGGGAGCAGGTGTTCATATTTTGTCGTTTTATTCTGAGGCGGCAGCTGCATATGTCCCTCTACTTGACCGATGATTGTTAGGACATGGATATTTGATTCCCCGGTCTCGGCGACATTTGTTTGTCCTAGTGCTTGTATTTTTTCGACGATACTGTCTGCTGGATTTTTTTTCAATTCATCAGGATTTGAATCTTTATTCATAAACAAATAACCTCCACCAATTTCATCATTAGATATAGTATGTTCATTGGTGGAGAGTTCCATGTATTCAGGCACTCCAATTAAAAAAAGACGGGACAATCAATGATTGTCAGCCGTCCTTAAAGCAAGCTTGATACTTTTTCACTTAATCTGAAGGTTTCATGTAGAGCATTCACTGCTTGTTTTAATTTTTCTTCAGGAACCAACACCCAAATGGTCGTGTGGCTGTCTGCTGCTTGCAGAATTTGAATATCTTGCTCTACTAATGCGGAAACGATTTTCGACGCTACTCCCGGGATACCGGTCATTCCTGCTCCGACTGCAGCAATTTTTGCACAATGTTCGGCCATTGTTACATGGAGATCTAATTGCTTGAAGATTTGTTTTGCGTATGGAAGAGTTACGTTCGGCAAGGTGAATGCCAGTTGATTTGGAGAGATATTAATAAAATCAATAGAAATCCCAGCAGCAGCTAATGCCTTAAATATAGCCGTCATGGAATAATCTGGGTTTTCTTTGCGCTTAATTTTCACTTGTGCAATTCCGGCTTGATGGGCGATTCCAGTTATTAGTTTCTTTTTGTTCCTTGGTTGTTTACCGTCTTCTTGCATGTTTGAGATAATGGTTCCATGATTCCGTTTATAGGTGGAACGTACATGAAGTGGTAGTTTCGCTTGCATTGCGATTTCAACAGCTTGCGGATGAATGACTTTAGCTCCTTGGTACGCAAGATTACAGGTTTCCGAATACGTGCAATTCGTTAGTACTTGAGCAGAGGTGACAAGTTTTGGATCAGCGGTCATGACTCCGTCAACATCCGTAAAAATTTCTGCCCGAACTGCTTCCGTCGCTACAGCAAGAGCAGCAGCTGTCGTATCGCTTCCTCCCCTGCCAATCGTTGTTATGTCACCATTCTTTGTCTCACCTTGGAAGCCAGCTACTACAACACAATCGTAAGTATCAAAGGCATGTAGCAACCGTTTTGGATTCACATGTTGAATCCTTGCATTCATGTGATTTTCCGTCGTCATTATTCCCGCTTGTGCCCCTGTAAAAGCTGTCGCACGCACTCCTGCTCGCTTTAGTTCATTCGCTACAACAACTGCTGAAATAATTTCCCCGCAAGATAACAGGAGATCAAGTTCTCTATCTGCAGCGTTTGTTTCGGGGTAATTCACTAATTGCAGCAAGGAATCAGTTGCATAAGGTGCAGGAACTTTACCGAGGGCGGAAACGACAACTACCACCTTATAATTTTCTTCAATTGCTTCTTTCACATGATAAAGCACGTGTTTGCGGGAGCTTGGCGTTTGTAATGAAGTACCACCAAATTTCTGCACGAGAAGTTGCATTTCTTCACCTCTCTTTTAAATAAAACAGCTACCATTACTTCTATATTTGTTTAAAGAATGTAATTAGTAGCTGCTTTGTTTATCATTTTAACGTTTTATAGTTTATAACCAATCATTCTCTACTACAGATTGGGCAATTTGAACCGTGTTTAATGCTGCACCCTTCACTAAATTATCGGAAACAATCCATAAGTGGAAGCCATTTGCTTTATCCGGGTCTTTCCTTACACGGCCAACAAACACTTCATCTTTATCGGCAGATGATAATGGAGTCGGATAGACTTGTGCAGCCGGTTCATCTTGTAATACGATTCCTGGAGCTGTTTCAAGTACTTTCCAGAGATCTTCTACAGTCACATCATCTTTATCAATTTCAATATATACACTTTCCGCATGAGATGTGAAAACCGGTAACCGAACACAGGTTGCCGCGACTGATAACGCCTGATCATGAAGTATTTTCTTCGATTCATTAATCATCTTCCACTCTTCCTGTGTGTATCCTCCATCTGAAAATACATCAATCTGTGGCAGGGCGTTAAAAGCAATTGGATAATGCTTCTCTTCTCCACCTACAGGTAAGACGTTCGCTTCCATTTCCTTGCCATTAATATATTGCTCCGTTTGCTTATTTAGCTCATTAATCGCATTATCACCAGCACCAGAAACTGCTTGGTAAGTGGAGACAATTATTCTTGAAAGACCAAACGCATCTTTAATCGGATTTAATGCGGCAACCATTTGAATTGTTGAACAATTTGGGTTAGCGATAATCCCTTTATGATCTTTAATATCTTCTTTGTTTACTTCTGGAACGACTAGGGGTACACCTTCTGTCATACGGAAGGCACTTGTATTATCAATAACGACTGCACCGCGTTCTACTGCTTCATTTGCTAATGCTTTCGTTACAGATCCGCCTGCTGAGAAGAGGGCAATATCGACCCCTGCAAAACTTTCCGGTGTTGCTTCTTCAATCGTTTTCTCTTCCCCTTTGAATTCGACTGTTTTACCTGCAGAACGTTTTGAGGCTAATACCTTTAACTCGTTAATGGGAAATTCTTTTTCCTCTAAAATTTGTAATATTTTCTTTCCTACAGCCCCTGTTGCACCGACTACGGCTATATTGTAAGCATTTTTTTCTGCCATTTCTCGTTACTCCCTTCAATTGCTCTAAATATTTGTACTGTTAGCGTCATATTATAACATAAAATTCTAATTATAAGAAATGATAATTGGTTGAAACTGATTTTTAGTTAGTGCAAATTTAATTGTGTCATGAAGAGACGGCCAATCCGCAACGAGCGAATTGGGTTTATCAAACGGTGCATCCTGACCGAATGGAATAAAGAATATATTTTTCGTCGCGATTAAACGCATTAAGTTCATTCCGTTCAAACCGAGGGCATCATTCGTCGAAACGCCCAAAACAACAGGAGAATCATTACGAAGGGTTGCCTTTGCAGCCATTAAGACAGCATTATCTGTGACTGCATTTGCTAATTTACTCAAAGAATTCCCTGTTAACGGCGCTATAACCATACAATCCAACGGAATTTTCGGACCAAATGGTTCAGCTTCGACAATGGTTGAAACTACTGGCTTACCAGTAATTTCCTCTATTTCTTTAATTTTATCTACTGCTTTACCATGGACCGTATCCGTATTCTTCACCGCATTTGTAATAAATGGGTATACATCTGCCCCTTCCTTTACAAGACGGGTAAGCTCTTTAAATACGAAAACATGGGAATGATGGGAACCTGTAATACCGAAACCAATTTTCTTTCCAGAGAGTGACATGTTTATCTCCTTCCCTCTATAACTTGCGTAATGACATTCGCTAAAATCTTCCCAGATGTCTTCGGAGCAACAATGCCGGGGAGACTTTTTGCAAGAATGGCTTTAATCCCGCGTTTTTCAGCAAAATCAAAATCTGTTCCACCCGGATTAGAAGCGAGATCAATAATAACCGTGTGTGCCGGTAATTTCTCAATAGCTGTACGCTTAATAACAAGTGCAGGTATCGTATTAATCAATAAGTCACATTGATCAAGATGATCCGGCAGCTGTTCAATTGGTATCGCTTGAAGGTTCATCTCTGTAATCCGGGCCAGGTCACTTAAGCTTTTTGCAGCTACGCTTACGTTCGCCCCAAGACTAGAGAATTTATTAGCGATCGTATGACCGACACGACCAAATCCAGTTACAACGACATTGGATGAATGAATCGTATAATCCGTGTGCTCAATCGCCATCATGATTGCACCTTCAGCGGTAGGTATCGAGTTATAAATTGCAACGTCATCCCGGTTAAGAAGTGGTACAAGTTCAATTCCATTCATTTCAGTCTGTTCCTTTAAAAAATTATTTGCTATTCCAGTAAACATAATGGCTGATTTCTTTAAGTTTTTAAACCATTCTTTTGTTAGTTGCAGCGGCTGATCGGAAAAAACAGTTTCTATATTACCGGATTCGTCCGTACCGGTAATCGGCAATATTAAACCATCTAGATCAGCAGGCTGAATCTCTGATAAATCGCTTTGCTTTAACCCTGTAAAGCTTTGGTCTAATTTATCAAAACCAATTAGAACAATTGATATACCTGGTAATGCTTGCAGCTGGCGTATCAACTCCAGGTAGCGAGCATCGCCGCCAATTACAGCAATGAGTTGCTCCATTATTGCCACTAACCTCCAAACATCATTTTCTCTCTATAGAATATGATGATTGCGCCTTAGAGTGATTGCAGATGGGATAATAAATGAAAAAAGGCTGATATCTCAAGATATCAGCCTTTTCATTCCATAAAATCCTCGGATTCCACAACGATCATGTCTTCTCCGATTACTTTAATGTTTCGCCAGCGGATTAATGATTCGTCATCTTCCTTTTTTAAGCCGAACCATTTATAGGACGGGATAATAAATGCTTCAATTTGTCCTGTCTGTTCATTAATTTCCAAATCCGTCTGGCCGAGCACACCCAATTTAATCCCTTGCTTCACATCAATAATCTCTTTTCCACTAATATCCCTGAACCTCATGCTTATCCCTCCATAATCCAGCTTATGCAAGGCGATAGAAAGTCATGAAGGAAATGAAAGAAAAACCGGGCATCCTTTATTCATTGGATGAAATGATTGCTGTCGCTGGTTTTGATTTAAATATTTGATCAATGACATTACGAACGGAATGATGAGAAATCCAATCGATTTCTTTAATCATTTCATCTAATGAGCGATGTCTCTTCAATAACAATTCATTTCTTCCATTCCTGCTCATCCTGCTGCTTGTGCTTTCCAAACTCAGCACAAGATTTCCTTTTAATTGTTCTTTACTATTATGTAGCTCTTTATCTGTTATGCTTTGTTCAACAAGCTGCTCAATCGTGTCATCAATTGTTTGCTGGAGTTTAGCTAATTGATTATTGCCAGTACCAGCATAAATCGTGAGTAAACCGTCTTCTAGAAACGATGCATGATAGGAAAAAACAGAATAGGCAAGTCCTTGATTCTCGCGGACATCCTGGAAAAGTCGAGAACTCATGCTCCCACCGAGCACATTGTTTAATAAAATCAAGCTATATGTAGATGTATCATTAATCGGTAACCCTCGATAACCAAGGCATAGATGAGCCTGCTCTGTATCTTTTTTCTTTATGATCGATCCTCCAACGAAAAGAGGTGTTATTTCCTCAGCTTTTTTACTAGAGTGCGTGAACGTACCGAATTGTTCATCAATCTTTTTAACAAACGCCTCATCCGCGTTCCCAGCTATGGAAATAACAATGTTTTCCGGAGTGTACTGCTCATCCATATAGTCCTTTAGCATGGCCGGATGGAATGACTCCAATTGCTTCTCAGATCCTATAATAGGATATCCAAGCGGATGACTGCCAAAAGCTGCTTGAGCGAGGAAGTCATGTACAATATCGTCTGGTGTATCCTCATACATTTTTATCTCTTCATAAACTACTTTCTTCTCTCGCTCCATCTCTTCTTCATCGAAAGTCGAATTGAAAAACATATCCGCAAGAATTTCTAAAGCGAGTTCTTTATGGGTATCAAGAACTTTTGCATAAAAACAAGTGTACTCCTTAGAGGTGAAGGCATTGATCTGACCTCCAATGGAATCGAATGCTTCTGCTATGTCACGAGCTGTTCGTGTCTTTGTCCCCTTAAACAGCATATGTTCAATAAAATGGGATATGCCGTTGTTCTCAACCGTTTCATTTCGTGAACCTGTCAAAATCCAAATTCCGATTGTGACGGAACGAACAGCTGGGATTGTTTCAAGTACAATACGCAGTCCGTTTTTACTCTGGTGCTTCTGAATCAAGGTTGCTCCCCCCTAAAAATGTTCAAATTATCGTTCTGTACTTAAAAGGGTATCTAGTCTGCCTAATCGAAAATCCTTATTTTTAAGGAGCATGATTAATTCATCTAGCCCTTCTTCGATGACTGGTGTCGGGTGCATTAAAATAATTGCACCTGGATGAACTTTTTCATTTACGCGATTTATCATAACAGAAACAGATGGTTTCTTCCAATCTACAGTATCTGTCGTCCATAAAACCGTTTCCATTCCTTGTGCACTAGCAACTTCAATAACTTCATCTGTAAAACTTCCACTCGGTGGTGTGAAGTAATTTGGAGTTTCCCCTGTAATTGCGGTAAGGATCTCATTCGTCTGCTTGATTTGGGTTTCAATCTCTTGCGTGTTTAACCGTGCCATATCTGGATGATTATAGGCATGGTTCCCAATGAGATGTCCCTTTTCCATAATCATTTTAACGATTTCAGGATTTTCCCTCGCCCATTTCCCTTCAATGAAAAAGTTTGCTTTCACTTGATGTTCCTGTAACGTGTTTAGGATTGCTGGGATATGCTCATTACCCCAAGAAACATTAATCATAAATGATACCATTTGTTTTTCCGGATGTCCACGATAAATTGGCGCTGGTTCAAGATCACTTAAATTTACTTTAGGACGTACTTCGTCAAAGATAAGTAAATCTTCTTGAAAAACGCCAGCTTCCTTCATCTTCTCATAGGATTTTTCAACATTTATATCTCTGCCATTTCGTCCGGGTGTTTTTTTGTAGACGCGGTCGATATAAGCATTTTGTGGTGCCTCCTTATATTCTTCATTTGCTGCTTTTTGCTCGATTTCGGTATATAATTTATCATTTCCCGGATTCAGAACGGGTGCTGCCCCGTCCATAAATGGATTATGATTCAAACGAAATGCAGCAAATAGTATGAGTATGAATACTAGTACGTTCACATATTTTTTATACGCTCGCATGTCACCGCCCCCTACAATCAATGTATGCGGCGGTAGGACAAGGTATGTAGAAATGAGCAATTAAAAAAAGAAACTGAAATTATTCCTCAGCTTCTTTTTGTGATTGAAGTGATTCGATCTCTTTTGCAATCAAATCACTTATTTATTTGCTTTTTCTTCCCGTTCTTTTTCTTCTACCAAGACTGCTTTTCTTGACAGATTAATTCGGCCTTGTCTATCAATTTCTTTTACTTTGACAAGGATTTCATCTCCGATTGTAACGACGTCTTCTACTTTATTCGTACGCTCAATTTGCAATTCGGAAATATGAACAAGACCGTCTTTTCCTTTGAATAGTTCAACGAATGCACCAAACTTCTCAATACGTTTAACAGTACCAAGATACATTTGACCGACTTCTACTTCACGAACAATATCTTCAATTATCTTCTTCGCTTTTTCATTCATTTGCTGATCAGTTGAAGAGATATAGACACTGCCATCTTGTTCAATATCGATTTTCACGCCAGTTTCATCAATGATTTGGTTAATCTGTTTTCCACTTGGTCCAATGACATCACGGATTTTATCCGGATTAATGTCCATGGTCATGATTTTAGGTGCAAATGGCGATAATTCTGTTTTAGGCTCTGCAATTGTTGCAAGCATGGATTCAAGAATCTGCATCCGGCCTGTTTTTGCTTGTTCCATTGCTTCTTCTAAAATCTCACGGGAAAGTCCGTCAATTTTAATATCCATTTGAAGTGCAGTGATTCCATTTTCAGTACCAGCAACTTTAAAATCCATGTCACCTAGTGCATCTTCCATACCTTGGATATCTGTCAGGATTGTATAATCTTCTCCAGACTTAACAAGACCCATCGCAATCCCGGCAACCGGCGCTTTTATCGGAACACCTGCATCCATCAATGCTAAAGTACTCGCACAAATACTCGCTTGTGAACTTGAACCGTTTGATTCCAATACTTCAGAAACGAGACGGATCGTATACGGGAAATCATTTTCGGATGGAATCACTTTTTCAAGGGCGCGTTCACCTAAAGCACCGTGACCAATTTCCCTTCTTCCTGGACCGCGAATCGGACCTGTTTCCCCGACACTATACTGCGGGAAGTTATAGTGGTGCATGAAACGTTTTGATTCTTCTAAATCAAGCCCGTCCAAAATCTGAACGTCACCAAGGGCTCCTAATGTACAAATGCTTAAAGCTTGAGTTTGCCCACGTGTGAAGAGACCTGAACCATGGGTACGCGGTAAAAGATGGGTACGACTTGATAATGGTCTAACTTCATCCGGCTTTCTTCCGTCTGGGCGAATTTTTTCCTTCGTGATGAGCCGACGTACTTCCTCTTTCACCATGTTTTCAAGGATGTTCTTCACTTGTTTAAGGGTATCCGCTTCTGTTTCCTCATCATAAACAGCAAGCACTTCTTCTTTTACAGCTGCAATCGCATCTTCACGTTCATGCTTTTCCTTCACTTGAATAGCTGCAGTAAGCTTGTCTTTTGCTTCAAGTTCAATTTTTGCCGTAAGTTCCTCGTCAAGTTCAAATAAGCTCACTTCAGATTTTTCGATATTTACTTGAGATATGATTTCTTCCTGGAATGCAACTAATCGTTTAATTTCCTCATGGCCGAACATGATCGCTTCAAGCATCACTTCTTCCGGAACTTCCTCCGCCCCGGCTTCCACCATGTTGACTGCATCCTTCGTTCCTGCTACGGTAAGCTCGATATCACTTTTCTCTTGCTGTTCAATTGTTGGATTAATAATGAATTCTCCATCCACTCTTCCAACTTGAACACCTGCGATTGGCTCCTGGAACGGAATATTGGAAATGGATAGTGCAATGGAAGAGCCGATCATTGCAGCAATCTCCGAGGAACAATCTTGGTCCACACTCATGACGGTACTGATAACTTGTACTTCATTACGGTAGCCATCAGGGAAGAGTGGGCGAATTGGGCGGTCAATAAGACGTGAAGCTAGAATTGCCTTTTCACTTGGTCTTCCTTCCCGCTTAATGAATCCACCTGGAATTTTACCGACGGCGTATAACCGTTCCTCATAATTTACCGTCAATGGAAAGAATGGTAAATCTTTCGGTTCCTTTGAACCTGTGGCAACTGCCAGTACAGATGTATCACCGTAATGGATCATTGCTGCACCGCCAGCTTGTTTAGCAAGCTCACCTATTTCCACTGTAAACGTGGAGCCTGAAATCTCTGTCGAAAAAACTTGTTTTTCTTCTATCATCTAGTTTGGTACTCCTTTCAATACAACATCCTCATCATTAGTATAAACAATTCTCACTTAAAGCTTTCAAGTAGTTCTTTCTTCTAGAATATACGATAGCAGTAGGAGAATCAAACGGTACGTCTAATCAGGAGCGTAATATCAATTATATCTATAAATATAAAATGCTTAAAAGAAAAAGCAGGATTTCTCCTGCTTTTCTTTAAGCTTATCGACGTAAGCCGAGTTTTTGAATTAGATCGCGGTAACGTATAATATCTTTATTACGTAGATAGTTTAATAGGTTACGGCGTTTACCGACCATTTTAAACAGACCGCGGCGAGAATGATGGTCTTTCTTATGAGCGCGAAGGTGCTCATTCAGTAGGTTAATCTCTTCTGTAAGTACAGCAATTTGTACTTCAGGAGAGCCTGTGTCCGTATCATGGACTTTAAATTCATTAATAATCTCATTCTTACGTTCTTGTGAAATCGCCATTTGGTCCACCTCCTATAAAAATTGTATAGCCCCAATCCCCTAGCAATCGTCGGAGATACGATTTGCCAAGCGATGGTTTATCTACATTAGTATAGCTTGAGCTACAGATAAAATCAAGTTTTTAATCGATATTTCTTTATAAAGAAATACTTTCACCTTCATTCAGCGTAAGCGCAACTTTCTTCCGGGGGTCCGCAGTACCGATACCTCTCGCTTTCCGTGGGCGGCTGGTGAGCCTCCTCGGGCTGTCGCCCTGCGGGGTCTCACCTAGGCCTGTCCTCCCACAGGAGTCTCGAGGTATCGGGACTGCTCCCAGCAAAAACCTGACTTGGAACCCTGTTTATTATATCAGGAATAGAACGCTTATCATAACACGGGATAGATACCATTGATAATAACCCTCTCTACCAGTTCAGTTGCCCGGCGGACGGTGACTCCTACGGGAAAAGCACGTGTCCAGACCAGAGCAGGAAGCGGTTTTCTTCCGAGGAGGCTGAGGCCGTGCCCTTAGAATGCGCATCCGTCCGCCGGGCAACTGAACGGCGACCAGAACGCTAAACTTAATGAATGATCAAAACCCTTACGCTGAATGGGAGTAGTAAGTTTGGTGTTTAACGGAAATAATTGCGGATTGTTTCTTCGTCATCGGCAAGCTGGGCGATTAGCTCTTCTTTGCCGGCAAATTTCTTCTCATCCCGTATAAACTCATGCCACTCCAGCTGTAATTCTTCTCCGTATAAATCATTATTATAATCAAAAATGTTTACCTCAACAGATAAATTTCCTTTATCTTCTTTGAAAGTCGGGTTTGTTCCGACACTTGCCATTCCTTCATAAATTGCATTTTTATATCTTACTTTTACAGCATAGACACCGAGTTTAGGAAGGAGTGCATCTTCGTTAATCTTTAAATTTGCTGTCGGATATCCTAATTCCGGGCCTCCGCGCTGGGCACCATGAATAACGACACTTGTATATTTTAAGGGTCGTCCGAGCAACCGATTAATCGTTGCAACTTCGCCTTGTTTTAACAAATCTCTTATCCTCGTAGAGCTTACCTTTTCGTCATCCATCGTTACTTTATCGATTACAGTATAATCAAATCTGCCTCTGGAATAGTCCGAGATATTCGACATATTCCCAGCCCCTTTATGTCCAAAGCTATAATCAAAGCCTGCAACAAGATGCTTTATATGTAAGCCGATTATGAAATGATCAATGAAATCTTCAGGACTTAGCTTCGATAGTTCTTCATTAAATTTAATAATATATAGCCGATCAACATTCATTTGTTGAAGGATTTCCTGTTTTTCACGGAGAGGTGTAATATATTGCACATGCTCTGTTCCTTTCTTTAAGACAACAGAGGGATGGGGATGAAATGTTATGACAGCACTCTCCATGTTTTTTTCCTTTGCGACTTCGACAGCCTTCTCGATTAATCGCTGATGTCCTTTATGTATCCCATCAAAAAAACCAATCGCACATACAGTTTCGGGGATATCTGCTTCTGTAAGGGTATGCGGATAAGTTAATTCAAAAGTTCTCATATCTATTCACCTACTTTTTATCAAACTGAAATACACGAACAGGCTTTATTTCTCGCTCGTTCTTTTCATGAATCTGATAGATGGCCAGCAGCTCACCTTGATGCATCATTAAGAATGGATTCGTCTCCGGCAATTCGTCGGGTCTTGACAGTTTTTGACCATATTGCACTTTATGCTTTACTTGTTCAGACACTTCAAGAGCAGATAAATGATCGACGCCAGTGAGGAGAGGCTTTAGCCATGCAGCTCGTTCCAGATCATTAGACGCCTGTTCAATCTGATCGAAAGTGATTGCTTCTTGTTTTGTAAAGTTTCCAGTCCGGATCCGCTCAAGAAATGACATATGAGCAGGGTACCCCAACTGCTTTCCAATGTCGACACATAGCGTTCGGATATAAGTACCCTTCGAACAAGTAACTTGGAATCGGATTGTATGATCATTTTCATTTTGTGCTATGCGTTCAATAGAATGTACCTCGATATTACGTACTGGACGCACGACTTCTTCATTCGCTCTTGCATATTCATAAAGTTTCTTTCCATTTACTTTAACAGCTGAATACATTGGCGGGATTTGCTTCGTTACGCCTAAAAAAGACTGTAAGCAAGCATCTATTTCACCGATTTCAGGGAAAACATCGACATTCACTGCTTCAACAATTCCACCATAGCTATCTTCTGTTTCTGTTGTTTGACCGAGTTTTACTTCAGCGATATATGTTTTCTTTGTATCTGTTAAAAATGGCACGATTTTCGTAGCTTGACCAATACAAATAGGAAGTACCCCTTCCACTTCTGGATCAAGTGTCCCAGTATGTCCAACCTTTCTTGTCTTGTACAGTCTTCTAATTTTCATGACGCAATCATGAGAGGTCATCCCTCTTGGTTTCCATAATGGCAAAATTCCGTTCATATCATTCACTTCCGTTCCATACAGGTAAAAGAATCATGGAAAAATCTGACCCTGTCCACATAAGATAAGGAGTCAGATTTACCATTTATTTATTTAAATCTCGCAAAATAGATTCGATTCGATTCCCGTACTCATAAGCTTCGTCAAATTCAATAAGCAGCTCAGGTGTCTTTCTAAGACGGATTCGTTTTCCGATTTCTGAACGGATGAACCCTTTAGCCTTCGTCAATCCGAGTAGTGTATCTTGTTTTTCTTTCTCCGAGCCAAGTACAGAAATATAGATGGTAGCTTGCTGAAGGTCTCCTGTGACTTCCACATCTGTAACTGTTACAAAACCAATTCTCGGATCCTTCAGTTTCGTCGTTAAAATTTCACCTAATTCTTTTTTCATCTGTTCAGCAACCCGATTAGCACGTAATTCCGACATCTTCTCACCTCATTCATAAAATCACTAATCGTTTGAAGGAGGGTTAGCGTTCCTCAACCGTCGTAATGGTTCGCTCCAGTTCCGGATACTGATCAAGCACCCGCAATACCTGCTGGATTACTTTTTCTGCATGTACTGCGCTTTCTGATACTGTCACAACGCCAAACTTTGTCCGCTGCCAGAGATCTTGATATTCTAACTCGGCAACGGCAACATTAAAGTCTTTCGTCAATTTGGCAAATATCCTTTTCAATAAAGAGCGTTTCGCTTTAAGCGAATTCCCTTCGTAAAAGAAGCACTCTATTTCCGCATAGAGAATCATGTATGTTTGATTTCCTCCATAATAAATGCTTCGATAACGTCTCCTTCTTTTATATCATTAAAGTTCGAAATTGTAATTCCGCACTCGTAGTTTGTCGCTACTTCACGCACATCATCTTTAAATCGTTTCAATGCAGCAATTTCACCTTCAAATAGAACGACCCCGTCCCGGATTACTCTTACTCCTGAGTCTCTCGTAATCTTACCATCCGTTACATAGCTTCCAGCGATTGTTCCGATTCGGGAAACTTTAAACGTTTCGCGGACTTCCGCTTGTCCGATAACTTTCTCTTCGTATTCAGGATCGAGTAAACCTTTCATCGCTGCTTCGATTTCTTCAATTGCTTTATAGATGACACGATGCGTTCTTACATCGACTTTTTCTCTTTCCGCAGCATTTTTCGCATTTACATCAGGTCTTACGTTGAAGCCGATGACGATTGCGTTGGAAGCAGATGCGAGGATGATATCAGATTCCGTAATCGCACCTACACCGGTGTGGATGATTTTCACCTTAACGCCTTCAACTTCGATTTTTTGTAAAGAAGAAGAAAGTGCTTCAGCTGAACCTTGAACGTCTGCTTTAATAATAATATTTAAGTCTTTCATTTCACCTTGTTTAATTTGTTCGAATAAATCATCAAGGCTTACTTTGCTCTGTTGACCGCGATTTTCCACGATAAACTTCTGTTCCCGTGCTTCACCGACCTGTCTTGCCTTCTTCTCATCTTCAAAGACAAGGAATTGATCTCCAGCTTGCGGTACACCGCTAAGACCAGTAATCTCAACTGGTGTGGACGGTCCAACTTGTTCAATCCGTTCTCTCATATCATTCACCATCGCACGCACACGCCCGTATGTGTTTCCGACAACGAGGGAATCACCTACATGCAGTGTTCCATTTTGAACGAGCAAGGTCGCGACAGACCCTCTTCCTTTATCTAGTTGAGCGTCAATAACTGTACCAGATGCATTAGCGTTCGGATTCGCTTTTAATTCCTCAACTTCCGCGACAAGTAATACCATCTCAAGAAGATCATCAATACCTTCATGTTTGATCGCTGAGATATTAACGAAAATTGTATCTCCGCCCCAGTCTTCAGGAATCAGTTCATATTCCGTTAACTCTTGCATGACACGGTCGGGATTCGCTGATTCTTTATCCATTTTATTAACAGCCACAATAATCGGAACTTCAGCTGCTTTTGCATGGTTGATCGCTTCAACAGTCTGTGGCATTACACCATCGTCTGCAGCGACAACTAATATCGCAATATCCGTAACTTGAGCACCACGTGAACGCATGCTTGTGAAAGCGGCGTGCCCCGGTGTATCAAGAAATGTGATTTTTTTTCCATTTGATTCCACTTGATAAGCTCCAATATGCTGTGTGATTCCTCCAGCTTCTCCTGCTGTTACCTTTGTTTTTCGAATGGAGTCCAGTGTCGTTGTCTTCCCGTGGTCAACGTGCCCCATAATCGTCACAACTGCAGGACGTTCCTCTAAGTTCTCTTCTTTTTCTTCCACGCGATATTTCTCAAAATCTGTATCTTCTAACACAATTTCTTTTTCTACTTCAACATTGTACTCACCGCAGATTAATTCAATCGTATCATCATCAAGATCCTGGTTTTTCGTAGCCATAACCCCTAAAAACATGAGTCTCTTAATAATCTCAGATTCTTTTTTGTGTAGTTTTGCCGCAAGTTCACTAACCGTCAGCGTATTACCATACGTAATCTTGTCTGGTGTTAAATCTGGTGCGGGTTGTGCTGGCTTCCTTCTTTGCTGATCCCGTCTCTTATGATTACGACTTTTATTATGGTGAGTCTTTTGCTGTCCTCTTTTTCCTGTCATTTGTTGACTCCCTTTGTTGTTTTGTCTTTTATCAGAATACTTTTTATTATCTTCCTTTTTCTGGTTAGGTTTCGAATTCGTCGGTGTCTTCTGTCCTTCTTTATCGTTAGTCGATGGATTGAACTTTTTATCAAGTGATTTCACGGTGTTTTCCGATATCGTAGACATGTGATTCGTTACTTCCACATTCATTTCTTTTAAATAATTAATCACTTGTTTACTCGTTACTTGATTCTTTTTAGCATATTCATATACACGCATTTTAGTCATACGTTCACCCCCGAAATTAATTACCTTAGAAAACTTGGCATTCGTCAAGGTTTTACGGCGAATGCCTTAGTTGCACTTATGCAGTAAGAGAGGATTCACTTTCTTATCTGTCAAAATAGGAGCTGATTTTCTTAGCAAACCCTGCATCCAATATAGCAATTGCAACTCTTTGGGATTTCCCTATCGCATTCGATAATGTTTCCCTGTCGTCTTCCACAATAATATATGGAATCCGGTAGTACTTACATTTATCCGTAATGCGCTTTTTCGTCCGGTCCCCTGTATCACGGGCAAGTATTACGAGCTTCGCCTTCTCGCTGCGCACATCTCGTAAAATAGCATCTTCCCCGACGGAACATTTTCCGGCCCGAAAGGCGAGACCGAGTAAATTCAAATAATTGTTCATGATTCACTACTCACAAGCTTTCGTAATTCTTCATAGATTGTTGACTCAATCTCTGTATTTAATGTCCGGGCAAGAATGTTCGATTGTTCAGCTTTCTCGATTACTTCCAACGTTTTAGTTACGTATGCGCCCCTGCCGTTCTTTTTCCCTGTTGGGTCGACAAACACTTCCCCTTCTTTATTACGGACAATACGGATCAGTTCTTTTTTCGGTCGCATTTCACCGGTTACAACACATTTTCTTTCTGGTATTTTACGTTTTGTCGCCATTTCATTTCCTCCTATTCAAACAGATCGTCATCATTCATTGAATAAGATTCTTCTTCGGTTACTTCGCTATCAATTTCCATCAGGCCTTCATTTCTAGCCTCAGTTTCACTCTTGATATCGATTTTCCAACCGGTCAGCTTAGCAGCAAGCCTGGCATTCTGCCCACGTTTACCAATTGCTAGTGAGAGCTGGTAATCAGGGACAATAACCGTTGTTGCTTTTTCTTCTTCATTCACAAGCACGTCAATAACCTTGGAAGGACTGAGTGCATTCGATACGTAAACAACCGGGTCTTCTGCCCATTCAACGATATCAATCTTCTCACCCTTCAACTCATCGACAATTGCTTGGACACGCTGTCCTCTTGGACCGACACAAGAACCTACTGCATCAATCTCTTCGTTCTCCGCATATACGGAAATTTTTGACCGGTCGCCGGCTTCCCTTGCCACCGATTTGATTTCCACAATACCATCATAAATTTCAGGTACTTCCATTTCAAATAAACGCTTTAACAAGCCAGGATGAGACCTAGAAATATAGATCTGCGGCCCTTTGCTTGTATTTTCCACTTTCGTTACATATACTTTGAGACGGTCATGGATATCGTATTCTTCTGTCGGCATTTGTTCCGCTTCTGCAAGCTTTGCTTCAATCTTTCCTAAGTTTACGTAAATGAAGCGGGCATCTTTACGCTGGATGATCCCAGTCATGACGTCATCTTCCCGGTCGACATATTCGGAATAAATAACGCCCCGTTCTGCCTCTCTTACTCGCTGTGTCACTACTTGCTTAGCCGCTTGAGCCGCAATCCGACCAAAGTCTTTCGGTGTAACTTCCACTTCAATTACATCATCTAACTCATAATTCGGATCGATTTCTTTTGCTTCATCTAAAGATATTTCTTGTTGGCTGTCTTCTACTTCTTCTACAATTGCTTTTCTGGAAAAAACTTTCATACTGCCTTTTTCTTCATTAAGTTCAACTCGTACATTCGTTGCGGATTGAAAATTCTTTTTATAAGCCGATATTAATGCTGCTTCCAACGCTTCAATTAATATGTCTTTTTCAATGCCTTTTTCCTCTGCTAATAAATCAATCGCATCAAACAACTGACTGCTCACTTTTCATTGTCCCCCTTTTAAAACGTTACAGCTAATCTTGCTTTAGCTATCTTTTCATATGGAATTTCAACTTGTTTCTTTGCTGCTTTGACCTTATATTCAATGGTCAGATGATCATTTTCAAAGCTGGTTAATATACCTTCATATTCCTTCGCACCATCAATTGGTGCGTATAATGTTACATAAACATTTTTATTAACATTTGCTTTTAGATCTGCTTTTGTTTTTAGCGGTCTTTCTGCTCCAGGGGAAGAAACCTCAAGGAAATAGGCAGCTTTAATCGGGTCGGTTTCATCAAGCCTCTCACTCAGTTGCTCTGAAACAAGGCCGCATTCAGCGATATCGACACCACCCGGCTTATCAATATAAACACGCAAGAACCAATTTTTACCTTCCTTCACATATTCAATATCCACGAGTTCTAAACCATTTTCTTCTAAAATCGGATTCACTAATTGTTCTGTCGTTTCAATAACCGAAGTCATCCGTCATCCTCCTTCTACTACCATTTATTCCTTATTATGCACAAGTTTAATCTTTTTCATCTTAAAGTAGTAAAGTGGCAATATAAAACCCTAGCCTATTATGTAGGGGCTAGGGGCGAAGTTAGAGCATAAATTCTTAAGAAGAAGGAGTGGGCTTTAGACCCACTCCTTTAAATCGTTCAATCGACACTTTCCGAAAATTATTATATCATAGCTGGAATATGTTTGCAAATCACTGATATATTAAAAGAGAGAAAGTTGGTTCTTTTCTGCCATCCCCTCCAGACAGCCGTGTTGATCAAGATATTCAAGAACTGTCTTTGGAACTTTACTTCGTTCATGAAAATCTTCTTTCGATAAGAACTCTCCATCTTTTCTTGCTTCCACAATATTCAAAGCTGCGTTCGTACCTAGACCGTCGACTGCATTAAATGGTGGAATTAATGTATCTCCTTCCACAATAAATTCTGTTGCACTTGAACGGTATAAATCAACTTTTTGGAAAGAAAAGCCACGCTCACACATTTCAAGAGCAACCTCAAGAACGGTTAAGAGAGATTTCTCTTTCGGCGAAGCATCATTTCCTTTTGCTGTGATTCCGTCGATTTGTTGTCTGATTGCAGCTGAACCTTTAATCATGGAATCAAGGTCAAAGTCATTCGCACGGACAGTGAAATACGCTGCATAGAAAAGAATCGGGTGATGCACCTTGAAATATGCAATCCGTATTGCCATTAACACGTAAGCTGCTGCGTGGGCCTTAGGGAACATATACTTAATCTTTTTACAAGATTCAATGTACCAATCCGGCACGTTATGTTTCTTCATCTCTTCAATCCATTCGTCTTTCAATCCTCTTCCTTTACGGACGAATTCCATAATGGTAAAGGCAAGTGCTGGTTCGAGGCCTTTCTGCATCAGGTACACCATAATATCATCACGGCAACCAATTACATCAGACAATTCGCAAATTCCTTCATTAATTAAATCTTGAGCATTCCCTAACCATACATCCGTACCATGAGACAGCCCGGAAATAATTAATAACTCTGCAAACGTACTTGGTTTTGTATCTTCCAGCATCTGCCGGACAAAACGTGTTCCAAATTCCGGCACTCCAAGTGTTCCTGTTTTACAATTTATTTGTTCCGAAGTCACTCCGAGTGATTCCGTTCCAGAAAAGATTTTCATTACTTCCGCATCATCGGTAGGAATAGCTTGAGGGTCAATTCCACTCAAGTCTTGTAGCATCCGGATAACGGTTGGATCATCATGTCCGAGTATATCAAGTTTCAGCAGGTTCTCATCAATAGAATGGAAGTCAAAATGGGTCGTTCGCCACTCACTCTTCCGGTCATCTGCAGGAAATTGAATTGGTGTGAAGTCAAAGATTTCTTTATCCTCGGGAACAACAATTATTCCACCAGGGTGTTGACCAGTTGTCCGTTTTACTCCGGTACAGCCTTGAACAAGCCGATCGATTTCCGCCCGTTTAAATTTCAAATCCCGGTCATTTGCATAACCTTTAACATAACCATAAGCAGTTTTTTCTGCGACCGTTCCTATTGTTCCTGCTCGGTAAACATAATCGTCCCCAAATAGTTCTTTTGTATAATTATGAGCTCTTGGCTGATATGTACCAGAGAAGTTCAAATCAATATCCGGTACTTTATCTCCTTTAAACCCAAGGAACGTTTCAAATGGAATATCTTGACCATCTTTGGTTAAATCTGTTCCACATTCTGGACAAGCTTTATCAGGTAGGTCGAAACCACTTGCAACCGAACCATCTGTGATGAACTCGCTATAATTACAATCCAAGCAGACATAATGTGGCACAAGGGGGTTAACCTCTGTAATTTCCGTCATCGTAGCAACAAAAGACGAACCGACAGATCCCCTGGAACCTACAAGATAACCGTCGTCCAATGATTTTTTAACGAGTTTATGGGAAATCAGGTAAATAACAGAGAACCCGTTCCCAATTATACTATCCAACTCTTTTTCCAAACGAGCTGTAACAATTTCCGGTAGCGGATCACCATAAATTTCTTTCGCTTTTGTATAGCAAAGGTCCCGCATTTCTTGTTCTGCACCTTCGATCCTCGGTGTAAATAAGCCGTCTTTAATCGGAGAAATTGCTTCAATTCGATCAGCGAGCTCTTGTGTGTTTTTCACGACAACTTCATATGCTTTTTCTTCACCTAAAAACTTGAAGGCTTCAAGCATTTCTTCTGTCGTACGCATTGGTGTATCTGGTAATGTTTGGCGATTCAACGGATTCCCCGCTTGGGATGAGATCAATATTTGCCGGTATTGTTTATCATTTTCATCCAAATAATGGACGTTCCCAGTCGCTACTACGGGTTTATTCAGTCTTTCCCCTAATGCAATTAGCTTCTTCAGAATATCAAATATTTGCGCTTCGTTTTGTACTAGTTCTTTATCGATTAAATGGACATAGTTAGATGGTGGCTGTATTTCAATATAATCATAAAAGCTTGCTACTTTCTCCGCTTCATCCGCAGATGTTTGCATCATTTTTTCAAAAACTTCACCTTGATCACAAGCCGTCCCAATTATTAATCCTTCCCTGTTTTTCTCCAAGACGGAGCGGGGTATCCGCGGAACCCTGTAGAAATAATTAATATGGGCATAAGAAACAAGCTTGTACAAGTTCTTCAAACCAATTTCATTTTGGGCTAAAATCGTACAGTGAGATGGGCGGGAGCGCTGATAGGCATCACTTTCACCCATATGATCATTCAATTTCATATGATTCGTAATCTCTTGCTCTAGTAACTGCCGCACAAATTTCCACGTTAAATAACCTGTCGCTTCCGCATCATATATTGCTCGGTGATGCTGTGTCAATTCAATGTCCATATGTTTACACAATGTATTCAGACGGTGGTTTTTCAATTGTGGCAGTAAAAACCTTGCAAGTTCTAATGTGTCAATAACCGAATTTTTAACTTTTTCAATACCGATTCTTTCAAAACCCTGGTTAAGGAACCCAATGTCAAAGGATGCGTTATGGGCTACAAGAATATCGTCACCCATCCAATCGTAGAAGTCTTTTAAGACATCCCCTACTTCGGGTGCATTTCTTACCATGTCATCCGTAATCCCGGTTAAGTTAATCGTCGTTTCCGACAAGGCATGATGCGGATTAGCGAAAGATTCGAAGCGATCGACAATTTCGCCTTGTTGGATACGCACTCCTGCAAGTTCAATGATCGTATCATATACGGCGGAAAGCCCTGTCGTTTCCACGTCGAAAACGACATAACTTGCATCAGCGAGCTCAATGTCTGCTGAATTATAAGCAATCGGAACACCATCATCAACTAAATTCGCTTCTACTCCGTACAAAACTTTAATATCGTGCTTTTTACTAGCGTCATGTGCCTCCGGGAAACCTTGCACTCCGGCGTGATCTGTTATCGCGACAGCTTTATGTCCCCACTTTGCTGCTTGTGCGACGAGTGCACCAGGAGAGACGACCGCATCCATTTGACTCATCGTCGTATGTGCATGCAACTCGACCCGTTTTTCTTCTTCAGGTGCTGTATCCAAGCGCTCAGCTACTTCTACTTCTTGGATATCATTCGCCATCATTGCAAGCTCATTGGAATACATGTCTGTCTGGATACTTCCCCGTGCTTTAATCCATATCCCTTTTTTAGCAGATTTGAATTTCTCTGCATCTTCATCTCCGCGGGAAAACATTTTGATCTCTAATGAATCGGTGTAATCTGTTGCTTTTATGATGAGTAAACTACGTCCAGACCTTAGCTCTCTTATGTCCGATGAGAATACATAGCCTTGAACAGTGACCCTTCTTTCCTCTTCTTGGATAACTTCCATCGCTATCGGTTCGTCCGGAATCCGGTAACCGAGAAGTAATGGTTTATTATCATTTTCCACTTTAGCTTTATCACGTTTCGCCTTTTCTTTCACCGTGTTCATGACAATTCTCTGATCTTCAAGTACAGTCTGTTCTTTGAAGCGTTGGATGGCATCTGGGTTACTGTTCACTGTCATCTCTAACATGAATTGCATGGCACCAATAGCAGAAAAGTAGTTTTGCATCGGTTCAATTAATCTATTTTTCAAGGCTTGAGCCTCTGCTTCATTTCTTGCTGTTAACATAATTTTATTACCGTTAACTTTAGGAGTTTGTTGTTCAACTAGTTCTTTGTAAGCTGGAGATAGTGGCGGAACTTTTTGTAAGAAATCATTCCAATAACTAACTAAATTATCCTCAGCTATATCGGTGTCAGCTGCTTCAATCGTCAGCTCGACACTCGCTATTTCGCGAAAAGCATCGTTAAGTTTCATGCAAAAAACTTCATATACTTGATAAGGAAGGATAGAATCTACGTGTACATAAAAATGCCAGATTCGTGTTTTCTTATGAACAACTAATTTTTTTAAATAACTATTTGAAAAATGATTCGCCATATCCTGTGGAAGTTCGATCTGTTCGAGCAGGATATTCATTTTTTCTTGTTTGGATAAATCCATCATTTCTCCTCCCCTTGGTTATTAATTACACAACCATTTTAAAACCCTTAATCTTCATTATAAGACAAGGGTTTCGTAATTTGAACTATTTAAGATTAAACGATTTGAAAAGATACAATTCTATCCGGGGTCCGCGGTCCCGATACCTCTCGCTTTCCGTGGGGGCTGCGGAGCTGGGAAGAGTCGTTGGTTTACAGGAATAGTCGTTGGATGTCGTTCCAAGTTACTACGATCATGAGTAGCATGAGTAATGCGAATCCGACGAAATGGAAAAGTCCTTCTTTTTCAGGTGGAACTGGTTTGCCACGTAAGAGTTCAATTCCCACAAATAAGAGCCTGCCACCGTCAAGGGCTGGTAATGGAACAAGGTTGATGACACCTAAGTTTACACTGAGCATTGCTGTCCAGAGCAGGAAATTCCAGAATCCGGTTTGAACAATCTGGTCTGTTGCATCATATATCCCGACTGGCCCTGACAATAATTCGATGGATACTTGACCTGTAACTAACATCATTAGGTTAGTAAGAATGAGCTTTGTCGTTTCGTACGTTCGCTCAAAGCCATAGGTCAGTGTACCAAGAACTGATTTTTCATAAGCGGGAAAGACACCGATTTGTCCAATTTGAATCGGCTCTCCTTTTTCATCAACAGTTTCGATTTCATTGGGTGTAACCATAACTTGTTCTTTTTGACCCTCACGTACAAAGGTTAATTGCAGTTCACTAGCCGGGTTTTCCCGAACAATCGAAGTGAACTCCTCCCAAGTTGAAATTGGGGTATCATTAATCCGGGTTACTTCATCTCCCTCGACCATCCCAACTTCTGCAGCTGGAGAATCGTCAACGATTTCTCCCATCTTCGCTTCCTCAACCGGCGTTCCTTGAATGATACCTAAAATAATGAATATGACAATTGCCAGCACAAAGTTCATCATCGGACCTGCAAATAATTGCATTGCCCGCTGAGCAGGACTTTTCGAAGCAAATTGTCGATCATAGGGAGCGATTTGCGTCTCTCTCTCATCCATAATGAAAAACGCCTTTTCATCAACGTGGAACGTCAATTTCGTATCTTCATCATCCAATTCATAACCCTCAATAATTAAATCATGATCAAGATCGACGCGCTCCACTTCAATAATCCGTGCATTCGGATGCTTGTCTTTATTATTGACAATAATCTTATCTACTTTATTATCTTTATTAAAATCAAGACCAATATGATGTCCAGGTTTCAATTCAATTATTTCCGGGTCTTCACCTGCAACACGCACGTACCCGCCTGCTGGAATAAGACGAATGGTATACAGTGTTTCATTTCTTGTAAAAGAAAACACTTTTGGACCAAAACCGATTGCAAATTCTCTAGCTAACATGCCAGCGCGTTTTGCAAAGATTAAATGACCCCATTCATGAATAAAAACGAGCAGGCCGAACATAAATATAAAGGCGATAACTGTAGTCAAATGAAGCACCTCTTTCAATCTGAAATCTTTACTTACCTCAATCTATTTAGCTAAGTTTATTCTTTTTCCCCTATTTGTACAACAGAGAACACGATTGGCCGGCTGTTTAAATAAACTGGATGATATGCAAGAATGGTAAAACAAAAAGCAGACTGTCAAAACGGTCTAGAATACCGCCGTGACCAGGTAATATTTTACCGGAATCTTTTACTCCGTAATGGCGCTTAAATGCAGATTCCACTAAATCCCCTACTTGTCCTACCATCGAAGCAAAAATAGTTACAACAATAACGATTAGCATCGAGTGTGGGAATGGATGGACAAGGTGGAAAATTACCGCAACAACGCATGCAGTGATAATTCCTCCGATTGCGCCTTCCACTGTTTTATTTGGGCTAATATCCGGCCATAATTTGCGGTTTCCAAATGATTTCCCAACAAAATATGCTCCCGTATCCGTTGCCCATATGATGAAAAAGGCAAACAGAATATTGCTGAATCCGCTCGCGCCAAGTCTTGTTTCAATCAAGAAATAAAACCCAATTCCTACATACAATGCAGCGAGGATAACAAATCCAGCTGCATCAAATGTAAATTTATTCCTGACTAATACAGTATAAGCGAGTAAAAATAGAATAATTACAGTAAACACATCGGTTATTGAGAAAAATCCGTTGGAAAACAGAGTCGATTTATCCGGTAGTAACACAAGCCATATTCCAATCGTTCCTATTAACCCCGGAATGGAAACAAGAGGTATTTCTCTCATTCGCAACAATTCCATCAAACCGATTGTCGCAAGTAAGTAGATGAACAAGATAAACGGCAAGTCACCGATAATTACAAACGGAAGGAATACGATTAATCCTAGAATTGCTGTTATAATTCGTTGCTTCATATAATTTTCATCACCTTAAATACCTCCGTAACGTCGTTTCCTCTTTTGATAATCTTGTATCGCTTGATTAAATGTATTCTCGTCCATATCCGGCCAAAGAACATCCGTAAACCAAAATTCACTATATGCAAGCTGCCAAAGCAAGAAGTTGCTGAGCCGCTTCTCACCACTTGTACGGATGAGTAAGTCAGGGTCAGACAAACCATTTGTATAAAGGTATTTTGAAAACACTTCTTCGTTCAATGATTGAATGGAAACTTTATTTCCATCCACATCATGCATAATCTGTTTGATTGCATGCATAATTTCATATCTGCTACCATAGTTCAAAGCAAAATTAAGTAATAATCCATCGTTTTCTTTTGTTTTATTCATGGCGTATTGAACCGTTTTTTGAGTATGTGCTGGAAGTGCATCAAAATTGCCGATTGTTTCGATTCTAACATTGTTGGTCATTAACTCTGGAAGATAAATATGCAAGAACTCTTTTGGCAGTTTCATTAAAAAATCAATTTCCGATTTTGGACGATTCCAATTTTCCGTAGAAAAAGCGTACAAAGTCAATATCTTCACATTTGCTTGATTAGCAGCCCGAACCACTTTCATCACTGCTTTTACGCCTTCCTTATGTCCTGAAATTCTTGGTAAACGACGGCTTTCTGCCCAGCGTCCGTTTCCATCCATAATGATTGCTACATGGTTGGGTATATTCTCTGATAAGTTGATGAGCTTGTCATCAGTTTCTTTGTTTTTAATAAACGGTATTTTCATAGACATCTTAGGTCCTCCGAATTTCTGACTTCCTATTCCATCTGCAGAATATATCACTTTCATCTATATGCTTGCAGCATGTCCTTCATTACTCAACTTTCATACTCTAAAGCAACAAAACATCTCATAAAATAATAATAAAGATGTAAATCACTTTCATTCAGCGTAAGTGTGTGTCAAACTCCGAAACTTCTACTGGAGGTCCGCAGTCCAGACACCTCTCGCACCTGCTGAGCGGCCGGCAAGCTTCCTCGCTCAGCCCGTGCCCTAGGATGCGCATCCGTCCACCGGGCAACTGAACGGCGATTGGAAATCTATCCAAGAGAATGCGCAAATACTTAAGCTGAATGAAAGCAACAGGAAGTGCATTTGATTTTTAAATGCTAAAGTTGAGATCATTAGTTATAACCCATTCATTTGTCACTAAGTGTTACAAATTACATTATAACGATATTCCAGTAAAAATACAAAAGCCCCCTTATAGAAAGAGGGCTACATTGATTTTACACGTTTAAGCAGTAATAATAAAGTGTGAACTATATATTATACTTCCATAATTTCATTTTCTTTATCTTTTACAAGCTGTTCAATCTTGGTAATGAATTGGTCTGTTTCTTTTTGAACATCATCCTGGAATTTACGTAATTCATCTTCTGTAATCCCTGAATCCTTTTCCAAAGCTTTCAATTGATCATTAGCTTCACGGCGAATATTTCGCACCTGAACACGAGATTCTTCCGCAAATTTACCGACAACCTTCACAAGCTCTTTCCGTCGTTCTTCTGTTAATGCAGGAATGCTGATGCGGATTACATTTCCATCATTAGATGGAGAAAGTCCGAGATTTGCTTTCTGAATGCCTTTTTCAATGTCTCCTAAAGCTGTCTTGTCATAAGGTGTTACGACTAGTAAACGCGCTTCAGGCGCACCAACTGATGCAAGCTGATTAAGAGGTGTTGCTGCACCATAGTAATCGACAAAAACACTGTCTAACAGGTTAGGGTTTGCTCTTCCTGCTCGAACAGTAGCTAAGTTTCGCGTAAATGCTTGTACTGCAAGTTCCATTTTTTCTTTCATTTCATTTAACACAGAATTTGCCATCATTTATTTCCCCCTTATTGTTGTTCCAATTGTCTCGCCTTCAACAACGCGTTTAATATTACCTTCTTCCGTTATCGAAAAGACAATTAATGGAATGTTATTATCCATACAGAGTGATGAAGCCGTGGAATCCATTACTCCAAGACCTTCATTAATCATATCCAAATAAGATAAATTATCATATTTGACAGCATCTTTATTTACTAGCGGGTCATCCGAATAAACGCCATCAACATTATTTTTTGCCATTAAAATTACTTCTGCTTCAATTTCTGCGGCTCTTAATGCTGCAGTCGTATCGGTTGAAAAATAAGGGTTTCCTGTACCGGCGGCAAAAATGACAACACGCTTCTTCTCCAAGTGGCGAATTGCTTTTCTTCTTATGTACGGTTCAGCAACTTGGCGCATTTCAATGGATGTCTGAACTCTTGTTGGAATTCCAATCATTTCCAGTCCATCTTGTAATGCTAATGAATTCATAACGGTTGCCAGCATACCCATGTAGTCAGCCGATGCACGGTCCATACCCATTTCACTACCGACCTTACCTCTCCAGATGTTTCCTCCGCCAACAACGATTGCGACTTCTACTCCAAGGTCTGCAACCTCTTTTACTTGGCCTGCAATGGAGTGAATGACTTTTGGATCAATACCACTGCCTTGATCCCCACTCAATGCTTCTCCACTTAATTTTAATACAATTCTCTGGTACTTTGCTGTTGTCATAATAACCTCCATCACAATTATATTATTATGATATGTTTTTTCTTCATTTATTCATTTGTATGCAACCATGGTAAAATAGGGAACATTTACGTTCCCTATTTTACATTTAGCTTACTTTTTAATTTGGCTCATTACTTCTTCAGCAAAGTTTTCTTCACGTTTTTCCATTCCTTCGCCTACTTCATAGCGTACGAATGTCTTCACGCTTGCACCTTTGTCTGCTACAAATTTCTTCACTTTAACATCAGGATCTTTAACAAATGCTTGTTCAACAAGAACGATTTGTTCAAAGAATTTGCCAAGACGGCCTTCAACCATTTTTTCAACAATATTGGCTGGTTTACCTTCGTTAAGCGCTTGTTGTTTTAGAACTTC
Organism: Oceanobacillus alkalisoli; assembly: GCF_021556485.1. Taxonomy (GTDB): domain Bacteria; phylum Bacillota; class Bacilli; order Bacillales; family Amphibacillaceae; genus Oceanobacillus; species Oceanobacillus alkalisoli. The sequence continues at coordinate 119,756 of NZ_JAKGBW010000003.1, forward strand.
ACGTTCGCGATTTACTTCGTCCTCTGCCACATCTTCACGATTTACATAGCGAGGGTTAATTGCTGCTGCGTGCATTGCCACGTCTTTGGCAACTTCTTCATCGGTTGTTCCTTCAAGAACAGTTACAACACCGATTGTTCCGCCCATATGCAAGTAAGAACCGAATGCATCGTTATCTGTTTTTTCGAAAATAGTGAAACGGCGTAAAGAGATTTTCTCACCGATTGTAGAAATTGCATTGTTAATAAGTGCTTCTAATTTCTCGCCTTCGACCGTTCCTTCTAGTGCAGCTTCAACCGTTTCTGGTTTGTTAGCTAGAAGTCCTTTACCAATTTTAACTAATAACTCTTTAAACTGATCGTTCTTTGATGCGAAGTCTGTTTCACAGTTTACTTCAAGTAAAACTGCAGTGTTGCCATCAATTTCAACGTGAGTAAGTCCTTCTGCAGCAATTCGGTCTGCTTTCTTAGCAGCGGAAGCCATCCCTTTTTCACGTAAGAAATCGATTGCTTTATCAATGTCACCATCTGTTGCTTCAAGTGCTTTCTTACAGTCCATCATACCTGCACCAGTTTTTTCACGTAATTCTTTAACCAATTTAGCTGTAATTGCCATTTGTAAAAATCCTCCTTTAAAGATTCCGTATTTCCTTCTTTAAAAAAAGGTGATAAAAGGTAATTATCCTCTTATCACCCTCACTTTTTTAGAAAATTATTCTTGAGTTGAGGCTTCTGCAGTTGCTTCAGCTTCAGCTTCTGTTTCAGCTTTATTTTCTTCAGCTGTTTCTTCAACTGGAGCTTCCACTTCTGCTGTTTCTTCACCTTGTTTCCCTTCTAAAATAGCATCAGCCATTTTTGAAGTCAATAATTTAACAGCACGGATTGCATCATCGTTAGCTGGGATTACATAGTCAATTTCATCCGGATCACAGTTTGTATCGACAATACCGATGATCGGAATATTCAATTTATGAGCTTCAGCAATTGCAATTCGTTCTTTACGTGGATCAATAACGAACATTGCATCTGGAAGCTTCTTCATATCTTTGATTCCACCTAGGAATTTAACAAGACGATCTCTTTCTTTTAGAAGCTCTCCTACTTCTTTCTTAGGAAGCACTTCAAATGTACCGTCTTCTTCCATTCTTTCAATTTCTTTCAAACGCTCGATACGTTTACGGATTGTTTGGAAGTTCGTTAGCGTTCCACCTAACCAGCGCTGGTTCACATAGAACATGCCGGAGCGGAGTGCTTCATCACGAACAGAGTCCTGTGCTTGTTTTTTTGTACCTACGAAAAGAAGTGTACCGCCATTTGCCGCCAATTCTCTTACGTAGTTATAAGCTTCTTCAACCTTTTTCACAGTCTTTTGCAGGTCGATGATGTAAATACCGTTACGTTCCGTGAAGATATATTTCTTCATTTTCGGGTTCCAACGGCGTGTCTGGTGACCGAAATGTACACCAGCTTCAAGTAATTGTTTCATTGAAATTGCTGCCATTTTAAATTCCTCCTATTGGTTAGTTTTCCTCCGCCCCGTTCCTTTCTGCTCATAGACCATTGGCAATCTGGCACCTCATAAGCAAATCCCGGGACGTGTGTTATTACTTGTCTTAATTCGACAAGAGTTTTACACCAAAGATTAATATACCATAACTAGATAGAGTAAGCAAGTTTTTTATTTATTGTATAAACGAGTAATCAACTCTGCTTCCGTTTTACCACAATCAAGGGTCTTAGCGATTTCTTCAATTGTAAGACCTTTTGCATAAAGTTGCATGACTCGGGATTCTAAAGATGCTTCCACTTTATAACCCGGTGCATCACCAATCAGATGATCTACATCTTCTTTCTCAACTGGCTGCGTTTCATTGGTAGGTACTTTTTCGTCGGCAGGCTCATCGATTGTGTTATCTTGGTCATCCTTCTTGACTTGTTTTTGATTCGTCATTAAAGTTTGCAATCGGTCGTTTTCCGCCTTGATTTCTTCTAAGGAACGTTCTAATGCTGCTGTGAGTTCATTAGAATTAGACATATTTTCCATTTGCTGAACTTTCTTTAGCAACTGAAAGATTGCTGCAAGTGTAATTAAATGTAAAATAAAACTGATCATTAATAATGAAACCATGACAGTACTCCTTATCCGCTATAATCGATTCGTTTACCGAGGTAAGGATGCTCCTTTATCTGCGTATGTTCTTGTAGTTCTTTTGCCTTTGTTTCTTCTTTTTCGACTTCACCGGATTCTTCCTTCTTCTTTAGCTTACTCGATTTCTCCGATTGCTGGACTTGTGTACGTTTTATTTTTTCTTTTTCCAGTTGGGATTGAAGTAATGCTCCTTGAAGTTGTTCTCCTTGTTTCTGCATCTGTTCTTGAACTTTTCCGGCATCCTGTGTTCGTGGTAGTGCTACTTGCATTTCAATCGATTTCAGCCCCATCCCTTTCACCGATCCTTTCCACATCTAGCCTGCTTACAGATACGAACTTATTGTTCCCCTAAAACAATTGCTGAAGCGCAATTTCATTGTGGAACAAGTTGAATTGTACATAATGATAATCGGTGTTCATCACCCGTTTATATTTCCCGAATGTAACCGTGACATTTTGATAAATGAAGTTTCTTACAACCAATTGAGTGTCGCGGAGATCTCCCATCTCTGCATTCATCTCGCCCAGCTCCTCTTGGATCTCATGAAGTTCATTTTTCACCATTTCCATGGAATGTTTCTGACGGAGTTTAGCGATTCGTACCTTAGCGTTATGATCACTTTGGGTTGCGAGTTTCTCTCCAAGCAATTTTAACTTTCTTAGCATCTCTTCCTGTTCTTTCTGTTTTTTCTTTAAAGCTTGTTCCTTGTCTGCCATTGCTTTATTAACTCCAAGTATAATTTCAGTTTTCGTATTGAGTTTCGTCCCGATATCCTTCACTTCAATTGTTTTCCCAGCTGATAGTGTTCCGCCAATAATATTCCCTTTTTGGGAGAAGACATGTCCGTGTACAACACATTCACTATGAAGAATAGAATTTTCCACATACAAATCATTGCCGGTGAAAATCTTCGCCTGATTAATGTAACCAAGTTGTATATTTCCCTGCGCTTTCAAGCATCCCTTCTCTTGTCCAGCAATCCCCTCTGAAATGTAAATTGATCCCCCGGCAATGAGTGTTGCAGCTTCGACCATTCCGAAAATCTTAATATCACCGTCAGCTTTAACAGTAAATCCAGTCGGAACATCCCCGTGGATAATAATCGATCCGACAAAGTTAAGGTTTCCAGTTTTCATCGTCAACGTCTCATTAACATGATATTCTGGGAAAACTTCTATTTTCCTTCCCGAATAGCTCAACTGCCCATTCTCCGTAGCATAATAACAATTGTCCGCTTCGTTGAACACAACATTTTTCCCGCGGAGGATAGCAATGGCTTTACCTTGTGGAGCTTTAACCACATTCCCCATCACGTTTTTACCGTCTGTCCCCTCTTCGGGATAAACAAGTTTAGCAAGTTTTTGACCTTTATTTACAGAAGGGATTGTCATCACTTCCCGGAAATTCCACTCCTCATCTTTTTTCATATCCTGTTTAAAATCGACTAAGAAAGCAAATTTACCATCCTTTCCCTTTTCCGGATGTAAGCCTTTTGCAATAACAATCGGATATTCAACGGTAGAAGGGTCCTCTGCTAATTGAGAAAGTGCTTGGTACTGGATACCGTAAACAACTTTGTTTTCGGTTAAATACTGCTTCCAAATTGTCATATCGATACGCATTTTTCCCTCTAAATCATGAAAATCATCAGTGCAATGTACTTCCGCAATCATATGGTTGGCTTTTAACCGTATCCGAAAATATTTATTTATTCTTTCCAAGCCAATTCCCCCAAAAACTGACAACCAAGTTATTCAACGATCTTTGTTAATACATTTCTTAATGTAAAAATCGCTTTTTTATGGATCTGTGAAATTCTAGATGTTGTCAGGTTTAATGTTTGTCCAATTTCAGTAAAGGTTAATTCTTGATGATAAAAAAGATCGATTACAAGCTGTTCCCTTTCATTTAGCCCCTTGATTCCATCCAATAAATCCTGCTTCAATTCTTCTTGATAAATTTCATCTTCAGGTGTTGCAGCGTTTTCATCTGGAATCGTATAACCAATTCCTTCATTAAATTCATCATTCGTTCTCGACTTTTCTTCAATTGAAAGCACATTCGCGAACAAGGAATCTTTTACAATGGATTCTACTTCGTCTTCTGACAGATCAAGCTGCTTGCCGATTTCTTTAGAGGTAGGTGTTCGTTGTAGTTGCTGCTCCAATTGTTCCGCTGTACGCTCAATTCTTTTCGTCTTCTCTCTTAACGAACGAGGCAGCCAATCTTCCTTACGAAGTCCGTCCATGATTGCTCCCTTAATTCGGAAGGAGGCATAGGTGTCAAATTTGAGATTTCGTTTCGATTCGAATTTCGTAACGGCATCATACAAGCCGAGGAGACCAAAACTTCTTATATCATCTTTACTCACATTGTTCGGCAAGTGACTGGAAATCCGCTCCGAATGATAATCTACAAGATACATATAATATGCAATGATTTCATTTAAAACGTCATGATGCTGTTGCGTATTCCACTGCTTCCAAAGCTGTTGTTCTTCCGATGACATTCCTGAATTCATGGTACTCCACTCCCTCCTTCTAAACATCCGTTCATGGTTCTCCTTACATGACGATTTCTTCTCTATTCACTTTTCTAATGTTTAATTCGCTTGTTGCAGGATTAAATTCAATCGTTCTTCCGATATTTCCTCCAACATCTTTAGCAATAACAGGGATTTTTAACTTTTCCAACTCTGTTAGCGTTGCTTCGATATTCCGCGGACCAATCCGTAATAAATCGGATCCGGAATCGAACTTGAACATTTCTGCCCCACCGGCTATTTTGGCCTTTAGCGCAGAATGTCTCGCCCCCATTTGCAATAACCTTTGGACTAAATATGGAATAGCAGTATCCGCATATTTATATGTATTGACCGTTTTTTGCCTCGTCACGGTTGAATCAGGTAATAAAATATGTGCCAGCCCAGCAATTTGTTTCATTTCATCATAAATGACAATCCCTACACAAGAGCCAAGTCCCAATGTTCGAATCCTATCTGGTGTACGAACCGTATTCAGATCGGCAATCCCAACTCTGACAACTGTTCCTACTTTATTCATTTTCTTGTATTCCTAACGCGCTGAATATAATTTGTAAAGACCCAGGGTTTGGCAACAGGAAAAAATTTCCCTCCAATACATCGCTTGTTCCCTGACTATTTACTTTTGAATCAATAACAATCGCATAGTCCGAAGCTTGAGAGATATCGATTAGGCCATATGTCAGAACTGCTGCTGCCATATCAATTCCCAAATGGGGAACGGAGGGCTGTAAATGTAAATGCGTAAAATCGGACAATGCCGAAATATAAGATCCGGTAACAATATTACCAACTTCCTCTAGTACTGAAAACTCCAGCGAATCTTTGCTTATATTCTCTTTGAATTCATATGTCGGGTTATTTGTCATCGTGCGGATCAGTAACTCAGCTTCTTCGACGGATAAAACAAAAAAGACGTTACTTGGTGCCTCACCATAGATGCGAAATAATATAGCGACAACTTTTTTCTCTGGTCCGCCAATCAATTCCATCATTTCATCAAAAGAAACAACATTAACAGAAGGGATGGCCATTTCGATTTTAAGGTTTAATAATTGGGATAATGCTGTAACAGCATTTCCAGCTCCAATATTTCCCACCTCTCGTAATACATCGAATTGGAAAGAAGATAAACTTTTATATTTCATAAGGCCTCTGTCCTTCTTCTTTCATCACTTGAACATGCTGCTCCGAAAGAAGAATTTTCTCGAGATCAAGCAAGATAAGCAATCTGTCTTCAACTTTGATCACACCGTCAATATAATTGGCCGCTACAGAGCCGACAACTTCCGGTTTCGGTTCCATTTTATCCATTTCCAGATCGATGACATCACTTGCTGTGTCAACAATTAAGCCGACTTCAAGTCCATTCTTATTCACAATAATGATACGATTCTCTTCCGACAGTTCCGTTTCAGGCATTCCGAAACGCAAGCGTAAATCAATAATCGGGATAATGACACCTCGTAAGTTAATAACACCTTTTACGAATTCCTCAGCGCGAGGAATACGTGTAATTGGATGAATTCTTTCAATCGCACCGATGTATTCAACTGGTAATGCATATTCCTCGTTGTGCAACTGAAAGACAATGACTTTTAAATGATTTCCTATAGAATGCTCCATGTTTCCATCTCCTTCTTTAACCCTGTTGCATACAGGTTTAAGGGTTTATGTTAATTTTCCGAGAAAATGTCCTATTTGATGTAATGGCAGTACCTGATCGACTAATCCCGTTTCATAAGCAGCTTTAGGCATTCCGTAAATGACGGTGCTTTCTATTGATTCAGCGATGACAAAAGCTCGCTTATCTACTTTTTTAATTTGACGGATACCGTCTGAACCATCACTTCCCATTCCAGTTAGGATAACTGCTGTTTTATTCACATTTTCAAGCATTGCAATCGAATGGAATAGGGAATCGACAGACGGACGATGATTATTCACTGGCGGGGATTTCGTAAGTTTTATCCTATATTCCGTCCCATGCTCTTCAACAACCATATGAAAGTCACCGGGAGCGATATAAATAGAGCGTGCTTGTAAACAATCGCCATCCATCGCTTCTTTCACATGAAGTTTTGTCAATTTATTTAAGCGTTCCGCAAGTGATTTTGTAAAATATGGCGGCATATGTTGTACAATCAGTATCGGTGTTTGAAAGTCTTCGGGTAAATCTGTGATGACCTGTTGCAGCGCTCTCGGACCGCCTGTAGATGTGCCTATTGCAATAAGGGAATTATCTTTAGCTGTTCGTCTTGTCGGCATGGAGGATTGAGGAAAGGTTCGGAATGCTTGTTCCTTAACCGGACGACGAGCTGAAATCATTGCATCCTTTGCAGCGATTACTTTAGAAATGATTTCTTTCTGGATCGTTTCGATGTTCAACGAAATCGCTCCAGAAGGTTTCATGATGAAGTCAACGGCTCCATTCTCTATCGCCTTCAACGTATGGTCCGTCCCTCTTCCTGATTTACTCGATAGCATAATGACAGGTAAAGGCATGGTAGTCATAATTTCCCTTAGTGCTGAGATTCCATCAAGAACTGGCATCGTAATATCCATTGTGACAACATCCGGCTGAAACCTTTTGATTTTTTCAATACCATCGCTTCCGTTTCTTGCTGTGCCAATTACTTTAATACGCTCATCACTTTCTAATATGTCTGTGATCATCTTCCGCATAAAAGCAGAATCGTCTACAACAAGTACACGAACTTTTTCCATTAAAGTTTACCTCTTAGCAGATTTTTTATTTTTTTAAGAAAAGCCGGCTTATCTGTTAATGTAATATCTGTTTCATTGTGCAGGTAGCTTTCCGTAATTTGTTTAATTGATCGAGCGGCCGGGGCTTTTTCATTAAAGATAGAATATGGAATTTGCCGGATAACTGCTTGAACGACATGCTTATCTTCGGGTATGAGACCTAATGGATATACTTCAATTTGAAGAAACTGTCTAATTACTTTCTGAAGTTGCTTGAGCGTAGTTGATTCGCCTTGTGATCTAGCCCGGTTTAAAATAAGATGGATTGGCATCGTTCCTCCATTACTCGTAATCTGCTTAATCATACTATAGGCATCCGTTATTGCAGTTGGTTCTCCTGTCGTAACTACCATACATTCGTCTGCAGCCAAAATAAAAAATAGACTCGTCTCTGTTATGCCGGCACCCATATCGAAAATAATATAATCATACATCTCTGTCAGCAGTTCAAACTGTTCATAAAAAAAATCCTTATCCGCCTGCTTCATTTCTAAAAATCGACTAAGGCCAGTCCCGCCTGCAATATAAGCCAAGCCTTCTGGACCCTTTTCAATCGTTTCAATGATTGATAACTGTTCATTGAATAAGTCTACAATTGTATTTTTAGGCTGTAGACCGAGTAGGATGTTTATATTACCCATACCCACATCGAGATCAAAGAGAACCACCTTTTTATTGCGACGTATCAACTCGAGTGAGAAGTTGAGTGAAATATTAGACTTGCCCACACCACCTTTACCACTAATGAAAGCAATCGTCCTCGCCCCACGCGTTGGATGTGGTGTCTTCATCTTCCTTCTTAGACTATTCGCTTGATCAGTCATCGGCTTTCCCCACAATCAGATCACTAATGAAAGTGGCATCAGGTTTTATTAAATCATCCGGAACATCCTGTCCGTTTGTTAAATAGGCGATCCCAATCCGATTATTTAAAGCAATAGATAGAATTGTCCCATATTGTGTTGTTTCGTCTATTTTCGTAAAAATCACTTCAGTAAGTGGTATGTCATGAAATTGGTCAAATACTTCCTGTACATCCTTTGATTTAGCAGTAAGCGCCAATACAAGATAAGTTGCAATGGGCGGTACATCGTCCATCATTTCTTTGAGTTGGTTAACATACGTTTTAGTACGGAAATTCCTTCCTGCTGTATCGACAAGAATAACGTCGTAATCGGTAAACCTTTCAATTGCCTGTTTATAATCTTCGACATGGTAAGCGACTTCCAGTGGTATATTTAGAATTCGAGCATAGGTTTTTAATTGTTCTACCGCAGCAATCCGATATGTATCTGTTGTAATGAATGCAACCTTCTTTTTCTCTTGAAGAATAAGCCCGGCCGCAATTTTAGCAATCGTTGTTGTCTTACCGACTCCAGTAGGACCGACAAATTGAACGATTTGCCGTTCACCCGTAATACCGCGGGAGGGCAATGTATTCAGCTCACTATGAATCACTCGTTTCATTGCCATTAAGATATCCGCTTCCGTTACTTCATTTTCTCCATCATCCAGCAGAGCGATTGTTTCTCGAATGATTTCTTCGGCGAGCCGATTCTCCACTTCTTGGTCAAGAAGCTGCTGAAGAGCAAGCTGATAAACTGCCGGAAGATCGTCAGCATTTTTTGACGCTTCCAGTTCCATCAACTTCTTTAAACTTTGAATTTCTTTAAGTATTGGATCTGTTGTTTGCTGACGAGCTTGAGGTTTATTCGTTTGTTTCGATGTAAATTCCTGATTGACCGCAAGCTTTGTATCACGTTCAAGTGGCTCTGGATCATGCGCTGCGATGACTTCAATTTTCTTCTTTTGAAAAAGACCAAGGAAACCTCTTTGTTTAATTTCTTTCGATCGAAGAATAACTGCTTCCGGGCCGAACTCTTTCCTCACTTCATGCATTGCCTCTGGCATTGTATTGGCTATATATTTTTTAATCTTCACGCAATATTCACCACCCCTACACTTTGTACTTGAACATCCGGCTCTAATTCGTTATAGGAAAGGACAACAACCTGCGGCAAGAAGCGATCAAGCAGTTGCTTTAAATACATTCTAATTGCAGGTGAGCATAAAACAATCGCAGTATCTTCTTGAAGCGTTAACTTCTCCACTTCCTGATGAATCGTTGTAATCACTTCTTGTTGTTTATCTGGGTCAAGTGATAAATAATTCCCATGTTCAGTATGCTGAATACTTTCTGCCAGCAGCTTCTCCACTTTCCCTGATACGGTAAGGACAGTAAGACTGCGGTCGGGATTCGTATACTGTGTTGTTAATTGAGGTGATAATGATTGTCTAACATATTCTGCCAGTAATTCTGTGTCATTCGTCATCTTAGAAAAGTCAGCCAGTGTTTCAAAAATCACCGGTAAATTACGAATGGATACATTTTCTCGCAGCAGTTTTGCCAATACTTTTTGAATATCTCCAATTGCAAGTGGCTCAGGACTAACTTCTTCGACAAGCAGGGGATTCGATTCCTTCAAGTGGTCGATAAGCTGTTTCGTTTCCTCTCTGCCAAGTAAGATATGTGCATGCTGTTTAATTACTTCTGTAATATGAGTAGAAACGACAGATGGCGGGTCAACGACTGTATAACCAGAAAGTTCCGCTTCATCTTTATATTCTTCAGTAATCCATTTCGCAGGTAAACCAAAGGCTGGTTCCAATGTATCAATTCCTTCAATTCCGTCATCATCCATATCCGGTGCCATTGCTAAGTAATGATCGAGCATCAATTCACCTTTTGCCACTTCATTACCTTTGATCTTCAAGCGATATTCATTCGGATTCAGCTGAATATTGTCTCTGATTCGTACAACCGGGATAACCATCCCAAGTTCAATTGCCAATTGCCGTCGAATCATAATTACTCTTTCCAGTAAATCCCCACCTTGATTCGCATCGGCAAGTGGGATCAGCGCATACCCGAACTCGAATTCAATCGGATCAAGATTAATTAAATTTACAACATTTTCCGGTGTATGCAATTTCGCACTCTCTGCTTCATCCAATTCTTCTTCATCCGGTTCATCCGGTATGTCGGGTCTTCGGTCCATCATATAGCCGGTGAAAAATAATAGACCTGCAAGGCCTGTCGTCAGGAAAAAATTGATAGGTGTTAAACCAAGCAGAAATACCGTTCCTGCGGCCACGTATAAAAGTTTAGGATATTGGGTGATTTGTTTTACAACATCTGTACTCAGATTCTCCCCATCACTTGCTCGAGTAACGACAATTCCAGTTGCCGTCGACATTAGAAGTGCTGGAATCTGAGTAACTAATCCATCACCTACTGTTAGACTAGTAAACAATCCAACCGATTCATTTAAGGATAATCCCATCTGAAGCATACCGATAATAATCCCAACTACGATATTGATAATAACAATGATGATCCCAGCAATCGCATCACCTTTTACAAATTTACTGGCACCGTCCATTGAACCGTGAAAATCTGCTTCCTTTTCGATTTTCTTTCGGCGTTCTTTTGATTCTTGTTCTGTAATTAGTCCTGCATTCAGGTCTGCATCGACACTCATTTGCTTACCTGGCATGGAATCCAGCGAGAATCTAGCTGCTACTTCTGCTACCCGTTCCGAACCCTTTGTAATGACTAAGAAGTTAATAATTACGAGAATAATAAAGACGACAAATCCAACAAGCGGGTTACCCCCAATAACGAACGATCCGAATGTTTCAACGACACCGCCCGCATCACCTTCAGAAAGGATTGCTCTTGTTGTCGAGACGTTTAAACCTAACCTAAATAATGTAACCAATAGAAGAAGGGTCGGGAAAACAGAGAACTGAAGTACTTCCGTTGTGTTCATCGCGACAAGAATTACGATTAAGGATATTATAATATTAACAAGAATAAGTACGCTTAAAATGCCACCCGGAAGCGGAATGACGAGCATCATAATAATTAATATAACTCCAATTAGTACAGATAAATCTCTTACCTTCATTCAGTGTCTCTCCTCAAGATCTCGCTTTATTATCCATTTGATACACATAGGCTAATATTTCCGCCACTGCCTGATAGAAATCTTCCGGTATTGCTTCCCCAATTTCAACGATGCTATAAAGCGACCTGGCTAGGGGCTTGTCTTCTACAGTTGCTATATCATGTTGCGTGGCAATTTCTCTAATCCTTCGTGCGGTATGGTCCACACCTTTAGCAACCACATAAGGTGCACTCGCCTTATCTTCATCATATTTTAAAGCAATTGCGAAATGGGTAGGGTTAGTGATCACAACATCTGCTTCCGGCACCTCTGCCATCATCCGTCTTGCGGCCATCATCCGCTGCTTTTCTTTAATTTTCGATTTGATCAGCGGGTCACCTTCCATATTTTTATACTCATCTTTGATATCCTGCTTCGACATCCGCATGTTCTTTTCAAAATCAAATCTTTGATAAAAATAATCGAGAATCGCTAAGAAAAGAAGTGCTGCCGTTGCTGAGAACCCCATTATAATTGCAACCCTTCCAAATAACGCAAGTGCACTCTCTGCATTTGTAAACAGAAGCATCAGCACTTCGTCTTTATATATCCAAATCACCGTGAAGGTAATTGCACCAATAAAGGTGATTTTTAAAAAGGATTTTAAAAGCTCGACTAATGCTCGAATGGAAAAGATTCGTTTCGCTCCTTGAATCGGGTCAATTCGCTTCAAATCAAACTTTAACGGTTCCGTTGAAAACAATAAACCTCTTGTTTGGATGAGGTTGGAAGCAAATCCTGCAATCACGGCAATCAACATAATTGGTGCAAGCATTTTTGCCGCTTCAAGTGCTGCCCCGTTCAGTACCGCGGCCACAGATTCTACCGTCACATCCCAATGGATGAAGTTTGTAAATGCCTGAATAAAGAACAGCAACATTGTTTCAAGAATAAATCCACCAAAAATGAACAAAGCAAGAAAGCAAAGAGCAAGTAATATAGCGGTATTAATATCTTGACTTTTTGCAACCCGCCCTTTTCTTCGTTCATCCTGGCGCTTTTTCGGGGTTGCTTTTTCGGTTTTTTCACCAGCAAAAAACTGCAAATCCATTATTAATCGCATGCTAAGCACCTCCGAAAATCCCCAATAATTGCCGCATCGTTTGAAGCATGGTACCAAACAAATTCTCTACTGCAGTCATAAAGAGGGAAAGGAAAATTAAGATTGCCATAAAACTAACGAAAATCTTAAGCGGCAAACCAACAACAAATACATTCAATTGCGGGACAGTACGTGCAATAATCCCAAGTGCAATATCGACAAGAAATAACGTACCGACAATGGGAATTGCCATTTGAAACGCAATAATAAACATGTAGTTAAATGTTTGAATGACGAATTCTGCAATCGATCCATCCTGAAATGGAATAAAGGCTTCGATCGGCATGAATTGATAACTTGTAAAGATTCCATCTATAATCAAATGATGCCCATCCACTGCAAGTAGAAACAAAAGAGCAATCATATAAAAGAATTGTCCGGTTAATGGACTTTGTGCCCCGGTTTGCGGATCGACGACATTGGCGATTGCAAAGCCCATCTGGAAATCAACAAACCCTCCAGCAACTTGCAATGCAGAAACAATGATGAATGCAATCAGCCCGATCAGTAATCCTACAAGCGCCTCTTTCATAATGAGAAAAATATATGTATGGTCCAGCACAAAAATGGATGAATCAATTGTCTGGAAAAGTATTAATGCTAAAAAGAAACTGAATCCGAGGCGGAAAGGCATCGGAATCGTCCGATAAGAAAATAATGGGATTACGATAAAAAATGATAGCAAACGAACAAAAACAAGTAATAAGATTGGCAGTTGGTTTAAATCAATTAATTCGAGCATTGCTTACCCTACAAATATGTTCAAATTTTGAAATATATCGGCACCAAATTCCATCATCGTCTGCAACATCCATGGTCCGAAGAAAACGAGTCCGATTAAGACTGCAACAATCTTTGGAATAAAAGCTAATGTTTGTTCTTGAATTTGTGTCGTTGCCTGGAAAATACTTACTAATAAGCCGACTGCAAGAGCTAAAATGAGCAGTGGACCTGCTACAAGTAAAATCGTATAGATACCGCGCTCAGCAAGGGCCAAAACAAATTCGCTCGTCATTATAGAACACCTTCCTCCAGTAGATTCACGCTAAAACCCGGTAAGTAATGAATGGGTAACCAAATACCAACCATCAACAAGAACAAATAAAAGAATTTTAAAAGGGAGTGAAATCATTACCGGCGGAAGCATCATCATCCCCATTGACATAAGAATACTTGCAACTGCCATATCAATTACGAGGAAAGGAATAAAGATCATGAACCCCATTTGAAAAGCGGTTTTAAGCTCACTGATTGCAAAGGCGGGGATCAACGTTGTTAACGGAATATCTTGCACTGTTTCAGGCGGTTCAGCTTCCGTATAATTTAAAAATAATGCTAGATCTTTTTGCCTCGTATGTTGTGCCATGAATTCTTTCATTGGGACACTAGCACTCTCATAAGCTTCATCCAAGGTAATCTCCTCGGCGAATAATGGTTCGAGCGCGTCATCGTACACTTCTTGGAAGGTAGGCGCCATAATAAAGAACGACAGGAATAATGCTAAACCAATTAACACCTGGTTGGGCGGCATTTGCTGTGTTGCAAGGGATGTACGAACAAATGAAAGCACGATGACAATTCTCGTAAAGCTTGTCATTAAAATTAAAATCCCAGGTGCAAGCGAAAAAATCGTCAGCAACAAAATCAAACGAACAGAAGTTGATATATTTGTAGGATCTGAACTGGAAAATATCTCTATAAATTCATTCATTTCTATCTTCCTTATGTTTATCAATAATAGATTTTCGGTTTCTTTGCAGACGATTTAATTCTTGGTTAAACAGTTGGTTAAATTGACTTTCTTTCTCTTCTTCTTTCCGATTCTTTTTCAAAATAGAAGAAAATATATTACTTGCATCCAGTTCCGTTTGTTCTTCTTTTGCTTTCATAATATTTTCCATTAATATCGGGTCTTCAATTTCTTCCAGCAGGGTGATATTTTCAGCGACACCAATTAGGTAAAGCTTGTCACCTAATCGAATCAGTTGCACTGTTTTATTCTGCCCAACTGATATACCTCCGACATTTTCCAGGTTTTTAATACGATTCCCGAATTTATTTCTTCTTTTTAAAAAGTAAAGAAAAACATAAATCAGTCCTACTACGAGCAATAACGCAAACACAAGTCGAACGATCTGAAAGAATAAGGATTCAGGTTCTTCTTGTTGCAGCAGTTCCGGATTACCCCCGTTATCTTCTTCTGTCAGTGATTCCTCACAGTGTTCCGGATTTTCCAGGCATTCATCAACATATCCTGGTGCTGCCAGTGAAACATTAACATTTCCAAATAAGATAAATAATACGACCGGAACGAAAATGACATACCTAACGATAGATTCCATACCCATACCGCGCTTAGCTCAATGCTTTTTGAATAGCTTCTAATACACGATCAGCCTGGAATGGTTTTACGATAAAGTCTTTTGCGCCTGCCTGAATCGCATCTATCACCATAGCCTGTTGTCCCATTGCTGAACACATAATGATAGTGGCGTCAGGGTTTATTTCTTTAATTTCCTTCAAAGCAGTAATCCCATCCATTTCTGGCATTGTAATGTCCATTGTGACAAGGTCAGGCTGCAATTCCTTATATTTTTCAACCGCTTCTCTACCGTCCTGAGCTTCTCCAGCAATTTCATAACCATTTTTCGTTAAAATATCCTTTATCATCATACGCATAAATGCTGCATCATCCACAATTAAAATTTTATTAGCCATTTCTTAATCCTCCTACGACAATTTATTTAAGTTTCATGATTCGGTCGGACTGACTGATAATATCCGTTACCCTTACACCGAAGTTTTCTTCAATAACGATGACTTCGCCTTTTGCAATCAATTTTCCATTAACTAATATATCAACCGGTTCTCCGGCAAGCTTATCTAATTCCAGAATCGAACCTTGTGATAAATCAAGAATATCTTTGATTGTTTTCTTCGTCTTCCCTAATTCCACGGTCACTTTGAGTGGTATATCGAGCAACATATCTAGATTATTCTGCTCATTTTGCGTGAGTGGTGCAGGCTGAAACGCTGAAAACGTAGCTTGTTCAATTGTTGCATGTTGTTGATCAAATGTATGTCCAAGATGCTGGGGTTCATTCGGCTGAACTTGACCTGCATTGGATTGCGCTTGTTCTCTTTGCATTCCCGGTACCTGGACGGATTCCCCGGCTCGTTCAGCCTCTGTAAACGTCTTTTCCGGCGGAGCTTCAAGTGTGCTCGTTGCAGCAGCTTCCTTGGCAGCCTGTGATGTTTCTTCTACATTCTCGACATCCCCTGATAGCAAATCATTCACCAGTTCTTTCGCAAAACCTAAAGGAATAAGCTGCATCATATTTGAATCGATCAAGTCACCAACAATAAGTCGGAAAAATATTTTTACATAAATATCTTCCTGAAAAATTTCTTTTGCTTCCGATTCAATTGATCCTTCAATGATTGCTGGCGGAGATATATCTACTTTTTTATTAAAAACAGAAGACATGCTTGTTGCCGCTGTTCCCATCATTTGGTTCATCGCCTCTTGAACAGCACTCATGTAAATTTCCGGAAGGGTTTCATCGGGATTTTTCCCGTCTCCTCCAAGCATAATGTCAGCAATAATAGCTGCATCTGTCGCTTTGATGACAAGGATATTTCTTCCAGTGAACCCTTTCGTATAATCGACTTGGATACTGACCGGCTGAAAAGTGAATTCTTTTGCGAGCTCTTCATTTTCGATAATACTTACAGAGGGAGTAGTGATTTCCACCTTCTGATTGAGTAATGTCGATAGCGTTGTAGCGGAACTTCCGAAAGAAATGTTCCCAATCTCACCAATTGTATCAATCTCCATTTCGGATAAGTAAGCTTGATTATCAGGTTCTTGTGCTTTGTTTTTTTCTTCACCAATACTAAGAAGTGCATCAATTTCATCCTGAGATAACATACCGTCATTCATGGGTGTTTACCCCCTTTTTAATTTCTTCAAGTACTTGAACCGCAGCCTTTCTCTTATGCTTACCAGCTTGAACAAAGAATTTCGGTTCCTCGTTCACCGTAAGCAACAATGGATTTTCTATCTGCTGGTCAAGTGCTATAACATCATTCAATTGCAATTTCAAAAACTCATTAATCGAAATGGTTGTTTCACCGAGAATTGCCTGAACATCCACTTCAGCAGTTTGCAAGTTACTGCTCAACTTCCGGTAAGCTTCTTCATCTGGTTCTGCTGCAGTATGATCCATCCAATAATGATCAGACAACTTTGGTATAATCGGCTCCAACAATGTATGCGGAATACATAAATTAATCATGCCTGTCGTTTCTCCGATTGCAGCCGACATTGACACGACAACAACCGTATCATTCGGTGCCACCATTTGGATGAATTGCGGATTTTCTTCAAACTCCTCCAGAACTGGTTCGACTTCAATTAAAGAAGACCATGCATCTTTCAAATTATAAGTCGCTTTTTCAAAAATTTGTTTCAGTAGTAAAATTTCAATTTCGGTTAAACTTTCCGTTTTGGAAACGGAAGTTCCTTTTCCGCCTAAGATTCGGTCAAGTAGCGCGTAAGCTACATTGGGATTGATTTCAATAACCAAGCTTCCTTTTAATGGCGCCATACTGTATATATTTAATACGGTCAGCGAGGAGATGGACCGTACAAACTCTTCGTATGGTACTTGATCGACCGAGGTTACTGCAATATGTACATAGGTTCGTAAGTGCGAAGAAAGAAAAGTTGTGAGCATTCGGGCATAGTTTTCATGGATTCTGGAAATACTGCGAATCTGGTCTTTTGAAAATCGTAATGCCCGTTTGAAATCATAGACTCGAATTCTTTTCTCTTCTTCTTCTTTTTTCAGTTCTTCTGCATCCATTTCTCCTGATGTAATTGCCGAAAGCAGTACATCAATCTCATTTTGCGACAGTATTTCTTCCATCTCATTCCACACCTCCTCTAGGGGGGAGCCTTTACTGAAGTATTTTATTGATTGTGTATACATCGGTAATCGTACCTTCTGTCATCACTTCATTTAAACTGTCTTTAAGCGTTGCTTCCAGATCGCCTAATCCCTCTTTAAATGCTTCCTCGTCCATCAATGCAAGTTCTTTAATCAGTATATTCACTAATTGGAAATCTCGTAAACTAATTTCTTCATGGGCTTCTTTTCCATCTGTTAAAATCCGGAATTGAATTCGGACAAAAGTTCCATCCTGCAGATCGGTGACGATTTCCTCTGTCTCATAAGAATACTTTACGACTTTATCAATTGATAACTCTTCTTCTGCGCCTTCCACATTCAATACGACAATCAAAACGGAAATTGCCCCGACTAAAAGAATTGCGAGAGAAGTGATCATAACCTTTACTAATCTACTCATTTTGGTCACCTACTTGTTTATAAACTTGCTGCAAGCCAATTTCCTTGTAAAACATTTTTGTTACGTGAAGTACTTCAGCTACTGTGTTTTGGACGATTACCTTTTTGCCATTAATTAGGGTAATTGTCGTATCTGGCAGCGCTTGGACTTGCTCAATCAAAATTGCATTCAGAGTGAACAGTTCACCATTTAATTTCTTTAATTCAATCATAAATTTGGCGGGAGTGACGAAGCGCATCGCCAGTCACCCCCTCCTCCTTATTATCGTTTTAGATTAACAAGCTCTTGAAGAATCTCATCGGATGTCGTAATAATTCTTGTGTTCGCTTGGAAACCACGCTGTGCGGAAATCATTTCTGTGAATTCTTCTGCCAAGTCAACGTTGGACATCTCAAGTGAGTTGCTGATGATTTGCGCACTGCTATCCGCTGATTGCGGTGCTACAATAACAGCTTCTCCAGAACTTCCTGTCGCTCTGTATAAGTTGCCCCCTTCTTTCTCTAGGCCAGATGGATTAGAGAACGTAGCGATTGCGATAACTTGAGGGTCTTGCTCTTCTCCATCCTCACCGCTAGCGATAATCTCCACAGTTCCGTTTGGTAAAATGTTAAAGCTTTGGTCTTCTGAAATGTGTATTCGTGATTCTTCAAGATTCCCATTAACAACGTCAGTAGTTGTATCCAATAGATAGTAGCCATCGGCATTGACAATATATCCTTCATCATCTAAGTAGAAGTTTCCCGCTCTTGTATAAAAAACTTCATCATTCGATTCAACGACAAAATATCCATCTCCCTGAATGGAAAGGTCCAGCGGATTATTTGTCGTTTGGCGGAACCCAGGTGTGTGGATATTATCAATTGTTCCTTGTTGTGAGCCTAGTCCAACCTGGGAAGCATTCTTACCGCCCCGAGTCTCTGTTGAACCTTGTGCGGCTGACGTTGTCTGACTCATCATTTCCTGAAATGTAACCCGGCCTTTTTTAAATCCCGGAGTACTGACGTTGGCGATGTTATTCCCGATGACATCTAGTTTCGTTTGAAAGTTTTTCATACCTGAAATACCTGAATACATTGAACGTAACATAATTTATTTCTCCTTTATTATCTATTATGTTTTAGTAAGCTATGTCAATCAGTCGATAGCTTTTAAGGCTTCCTGTGAGGTCCAGCCTATTCATCAATTAAAATTGTTCCATTAATATTCGTAAAAATCCGGTTTCCTGCTTCTTGCCGATTCAATGCAGTTACAACGGTATTATTCTTTGCACTGACTAATAGGGTCGCATCATTTAATACGACTAATGAATCGGTAATACCCTTTTGCCTCGCTTCTTGTACTTTTTCTCCAATGGTTTGCCAAAGCTCATCTGGTATATCGATGTTCCTTTCCTTGATTCGATCAGACGCATGCTTGCTCACTTTTAACTTCTGCTGTTCCGTTAAAATTTCATTAAAAGAAACATTCGGTGTCTTTTGCTTTGGCGGAATGGGTTTAGGAAAATGTAATGCTTGCTTCGGTATTTGGTGTATGCGGTGATCCATGACCATTCACATCCTCTTTATCTCTTTTTAATCATTTATTTCTTACTTCTATAACAGCATCTGCATAAATCTTATCGCCATTTTCAAGCTCAAGTATCGCCCAACCATCCTGTTGACTAATCGCAACCACTTGGCTCGTTTTTGTTTCATGTGCAATTTCTTCTTCCGAGTCCCCATTATCCAATTCATAGGAAACAAACTTCCCAATCATATGACTATATTCAATCACTGGTGAAACAAGTTGACTTTGGACAAGCATTTCGATGGAACTAGACATATTCATCATCTGTTCTAAAGATGAAAGTTGTGTCATTTGTGCCACCATTTCCTGGCTATTCATCGGCGCAGTTGGATCTTGTTCCTGGAGCTGTGCGATAAGAATTTTAATAAAACCTTCTTTATCAAGATCTGGCTTTGGCTCTCTCGTCTTTGGCTGATTAGATAAGTATAAGGATGGATCAATTTTATACATGTCTTCACCTACACTTTCTCATTTAAAATCAATTCGTCGAAAAGGCTGGCGAATGTTTCGTTATCATCCTTCTCTTGCTGATTACCAGATGATGATTGATCGTCTTGCTCTTGTTTCTCCGCCTGACCTTCTTCTTTATAAGCTGCTTGCGCCTGCTGTACGTTCGGATCGTTTCTTTCAATCACAACTTGATGCGGTGCAAACATATGCCTTAATTGCTGGCTGTTCGCTTCAAGCATCTCTTTTGCGGCCTTCGTTGTAACCATGATTTTTACAAGCATTTCTCCGTCAACTTGGGTAAAGCGTACGAGCATTTCGCCTAGGTTTGCCGGCTTTAAAGTGATCGCAAGCTGCCCTTTTAGTTGCTGGGAGGCTAGGCTTTTCGTATCAATGAATCGGTTGAACTGCTCCAGCAAGGCTTTTCCCGCTTGATTGTTATCCGAGTTCTGCGGCAGCTGGATAACCATTTGTTCTACTTGTGAAATCGGCATTTGCACGGTTTGGGCTTGAGGTGTTGCAATCGGCTGTTCTTGATGGACCGTCATATTCAGTGTATTGCTGAGCCAACGGACAATATCTGTATTCGTTACTTTTGATTCAAGTGCATAGACACTTTTTGTATGAAAGTTCATCTTTTGTTGATAGAGTTTTACGAGATCTTGCCACATTACCGGTGTTTGCTGATTGCCTCCCCTTATGACTAACGGCATTAATTCAGTGTGATTACCTGCTTTTCCACTCAATTGTTGCCAGGCCATTAAATACTCAAGAACTTTCGGAGCAGCTTTTACTGCGTCTTCTTGTGTTTTGACCTGCATGAGTTGCTGTTCAATTTTTGCGAACAACTCATTTACTTCGCTCTCCAGTTCTGGAAAATCTACTGGACGATTTACGGTAATGTTGTTTGGGAAGTTCTGTGGAAGTCCTTCTGCTATTTGTACCGAATCAAATTCAGGAATCTGTTCCATTTCACTTGTGAATAAATCGCGCAATTCTTCCTTCACTTGTTTAGGCAATGAATGAATCAAGGTCAGAATGGTTTCAACAAGATCAGTCTTTGGCATGATTTCAACCAAGCTATCTGCACGATCATTTTTCTCTTCAGTATGTCCTTTGACATTTTCAGGATAATAGTACGCTTCTCCGATTGGAAACTTCGTATTATTTTCTTGTAAGCTTTCAACAGGCTCCTCAGCCTCTTCCTGAACAAAAACATTGAACTTGTCCACTTCTTCGTTTTCTGTCTTCGCGAAAAGGGCGCGAATCAATGTACCTAAGCGATGCTGTTCATCTTCTGATAACTCTACCTTTGCAACAAGCTGATGTTCGTCCGCCATTTCTTTGTTTGGTGGCGTCACATGAAGCTCCATGTCAGCTCTTTCCTCAGCAGGCAGCGGTGCCTTCCAAGAAATATCATTGGTTTCTTGCAGTTCGGCAAGTAAAGATAATACATCTTCTTTATCAGTTGTTATCGGTAATGATTGTATCAAGTCATCCAAGCGATGCTGTTCCTCTTTCGAAAACATTATATCTTTATCAAATTGATGTTCGTCCGCAACTTCTTTTTTCGGAAGTGTTTCGCGAAGCTCCGTGTCAGCTCTTCTATCAGCAGTTAGCATGTCTTTCCAAGAAACATCATAGATTTCTTCCAACTCAACGAGCAAAGATAGCAAATCTTCTTTATCCGTCTTCACAAAGATAGAGCGCATCATTTCAAGTAATTCATCTTGCTCCGCAACAGGTTTTTCTTGTTTTGCCTTTGTAAATTCTGTCCTTTTCTCATCAAGCATTTCAGTGAAATCAGACCCATTTTTTAATTCAGCCGGCTCTGCAGGTGATGACTCCGTTTTAGTCGGATAATCCATAAAGGCAACCCATTTCCATAAAGTCATTTTGGCTTCTATTTTTTTCACCCCCTTTCAAAGATAAAATAAAACTTTATTCAGTTGGGGGTTTCCTTACCTCCCGCACCGAATGTTAGTTGAACAGAATCAGGGATTTACGGACTGTTTATCCCCCTAGCTTTACCTTTTGGGTTTCCCTCATCTTTAAAAGTGGGAAGGATTACAGACCATTAATGCGTGATAGAAGTGCATTAATCAAGCATTTCTTCAGCAAGTGTTGCGGCAAGCTCTGCTTCCATTGCTTGTAAAATATCGCCTCGCGCGTCATTCGGAAGCTCTCTTAAGATAAGCACAATCTGTTCCTCATCCATATTGCCGAGAATGGCTGCAGCACCTGCTGCTTTCATCTCTTCAAATGTTTTTGCCATATCCCTTAAAGATTCGTCTATCTCCTCTATTGTTTCATTCTCCGCGTCTTCGTCCGCAGATTCATCCGGTGCGTTTGTTGCTTCCTCACGAGCTGCATCTCGCTCCCTTTGATCCATTGTCATTTCTAAATCAGCTATCTGTGCTTCCAATTGTTCGACTTCGATTGTTTTTGTCTCCAGTTCTTCTGTTAAACGGGAAACTTCTTCATCCAATGCATCTTCTTCTGGGCTTGTTATAAAATTTGAGATAACTGGAAGCTCGCTCCCTTTCTCCTTTGTCCAATCGATTACACTGAATCCGGAAAAGTTTAAGATGACAACAATAATAGCAATAACAATGAGAAGAGGAATAATGACCGCAAACAACAGCCACAGGATTGGATTTATTTTCTTTTTTTCGTTATGAACGTTCCTGGCCATTTTATTCACCTATTTTGATTACTTAAGAATTGATTAATTGATATCTCATCCATAAACGCTTTTTCAAGCTTTGCTGTTCTTTCTACTTCTTGCTGTTTTCTTTTTTCGATAATGCTTTCGAATTTCTTAACTTCGATGTAAGCGGCGGTTAAACTTTGTTGTTTCTGCTCCATTTGTTTTCTTGCAAACTGAACTTCTCGTTGTAATTGAATGATTGCATCGTTCAATTTCTCAATATACGCAATTTGTTCCTTTATCCGCTCGAGCGGTGTCATGCTTTGGATAAATTCATCGTAGGATGCTTCCGCTATTTCTTTTTTCTTAAGGAGATTGTAGAGCTTTGTAGCTACTTTTTCGAAAGCTTCCTGTGAATTCAGAAATGCTTTCTGCGCAACTTTTTTCTCATTCTCTCGAACGTGCAAGACCTTTGTTAATGAGACTGTTTGTGACATCAGGACATTCCTCCGTTAATAATCTGACTCATCGTGTCAATCGCTTCCTCTAATGTTTTGTATTCATGGACATCTTGTTTTAAGAAACGTTGGATTACCGGATAATACGCGATGGCTCGATCAATTTCTTGATTGGATCCTTTTTTATAGGCACCAATATGGATGAGTTCACTATTTTCTTCATAAATTGCCATCAAGGAACGTATCTCTCCTGCGATTTCTTTATGCTCCTGGGTCGCAATTTGGTTCATGACTCGACTGATTGATTTCAATACATTTATTGCCGGATACTGTCCGCGTTCTGCTAATTTCCGGTCCATTACAAAGTGTCCATCCAAAATTCCCCGTACAGCATCCGCAATCGGTTCATTCATATCATCCCCATCAACGAGAACCGTATAGAAGGCGGTAATTGTTCCAAATGCATTCGTTCCTGTTCGCTCCAGCAACTTAGGTAAGATGGAAAAGACAGATGGAGTGTATCCTTTCGTTGTTGGCGGCTCACCGACAGCAAGGCCAATTTCTCGTTGGGCCATGGCAACACGAGTAACAGAATCCATTAACAAGTTTACCTGGAATCCGAGTTCACGAAAATATTCACTAATGGCGGTAGCAGTATAAGCACCTTTAATGCGCATAAGTGCTGGTTGGTCGGATGTTGCAACAACAACAATCGATTTAGCTAATCCTTCCGGCCCTAAATCTTTCTCGATAAATTCCCGCACTTCTCTTCCCCGCTCACCGATTAAAGCAATAACATTAATATCAGCGTTACTGTTTCTAGCAATCATTCCTAACAAAGTACTTTTCCCCACACCACTTCCTGCAAACAAGCCGACACGTTGACCTTTCCCCATTGTGAGCAGGGAATCAATCACTTTTACACCAACTTGATTCGCTTCATGAATTGGTGGTCTTTCGAGCGGGTTAGGTGGGGATTGCTCTGTCAAATAATTCGATAATCCTTTCGGTAATGGAGATCCGTCAAGCGGGTTACCTAATGAATCAACAACCGTACCTATTAACCCTCTACCCACTTTAATTGTCAAAGGCTTACCAGTCGCTTCTACTAAACAGCCCGGTCCAATCTCCGTCACTTCGCTGTAGGGCATAAGAATAATATTTTCGTTATTAAAACCTACTACTTCAGCTAGGATCGGTTCCCGTCTTTTTGTCGCAGAATGAATGTGACAAACCTCTCCAATATTCGCTTCAGGCCCAACTGATTCAATCATAATTCCAACGACACGAGAAACCATTCCATATCGTTTGTAAGGATCAGCTTTTTCAATTGCTTGGATGTAATCTGCTACTATCATGATTCATGCTCCATTACTAATTCTTTTAAGGCGTTGCGGATTGCTTCAAGTTGAGTGTCAACAGAAGCATCGATTTGCCCAAATGGATGTTCAATTAGACAACTACCTTCCTGTAACTCATCATTAATATATAGTGATAGCTTCGTATCTTTCTCCAACATACGTTTCAGTTCAGACTTTTGCATTAAAACCGTTTCGTAATTAGCTGGATGAAGATAGATAGATACAACAGACTGATCACTTATTTCTTTTAATGCTAATCTAACTATTTTCAAAAACTTTTCAGGCGCTTCATTTAGCTTTTCGCCGAGAATTTTTTCCGCTGTATGAATGGCTATGTCTATAATAACGTCTTCTGTTTGTTCTAAAGTCTTTTGATAATCCATTTTCACCAATTCGACGATACGATTAGCTTCAGCAATCTCAGCTGCATATACTTTCATACTCGCTTCTCTTCCTGTTTGAAAACCAGCTTCGTATCCAGCTTCCTGTGCCGATTCCATGAGTGCTGCTTTTTCTTCTTTCCAGTTCTCCCTTGCTCTATTAATCTCATCCTGTACATTAGCAAGCATTGCAGCCTTCTGTTGTTCTAATTGCTTTAGTTCTTCTTTTGCTTGCCCGACATTCACTAAAACACTCTCAACAGTTTCTTCTTGCTGTTTTTCTGGTGTTTGCTTTTTTATATATTCAATCGGTTTGATTTTAATTTCTCGCCTTGGAAGTTCATTTGAATTCATCATTCTAGACAATGATGTCGTCACCTCCACCTCTTGCGATTACAATTTCACCAATATCTTCTAATCTGCGGATCGTTGCAACTATTCTCATTTGTGCTTCTTCCACATCACGTAAGCGAACCGGCCCCATATATTCCATCTCTTCCTTGAAAGTCACAGCCATCCGTTCGGACATATTAGTAAAGAGGACATCTTTCACCTCTTCGCTAGCAACCTTTAACGCAAGACGAAGATCATCATTCTCTACTTCCCTGATGACACGCTGTATCGCCCGATTATCAAGTATGACAATATCTTCAAAAACAAACATCCGTTTCTTAATCTCATCAGCAAGCTCTGGATCTTGAGTTTCTAGTGTGTCAAGAATGGTTCGCTCCGTACTGCGGTCCACTCCGTTTAGCACCTCAACTACTGCCTGGATGCCGCCGGTTTGTGTATAATCTTCAGTTAAAGAAGCCGACAGATTACTTTCTAATACCCGTTCTACCTGACTAATTATCTCAGGTGAGGTGGAGTCCATTGTTGCAATTCTTCGCGCGACATCTGCCTGCACGTCTTGCGGCAATTCAGATAGGATCTGTCCGGATTGTTCTGGTTCTAGGTAAGATAGCACAAGTGCAATTGTTTGAGGGTGCTCATTTTGAATAAAATTAAGTACTTGCTGGGGATCTGCCTTTCTAGCAAAGTCAAAAGGCCTTACCTGTAAGGATGAGGTAAGGCGATTGATAATAGAAGCGGCCTCCTGCTTACCAAAAGCTTTTTCAAGAACCGTGTTTGCATAACCAATCCCACCCTGTGTAATATAATCCTGAGCGATTGCTATTTGATGAAATTGTTCTATAACTTCTTCTTTCATTTCCGAATCTACCCGTTTAACAGAAGATATCTCTAGGCTTAGCTTCTCGATTTCTTCTTCCGTTAAATGTTTATAAACTTGAGCGGAGACATCGGGACCTAACGAGATTAATAGAATTGCTGCTTTCTGTTTCCCGGTAAGTTTTTGTCTTGCCATGAATGTCTTCCTCCTAATCCTCGCCAATCCAGCTTCTTAATAACTTAGCAAAGTCTTCCGGTTTTTCCTCGGCTATCTTCTCTAACTGCTTCCTGCGAACAACAGATTCTGATTCATCTTGCTCAGGCAAATCAGGTACTTCTGATGTGAATTCTCTAATCGGCACTTCTTCTACCGACTCTGGTTCCGATTCTCTTCTTCTGTTCCGGATAAGTAACACAGCAAGTAATACAATGAGTAAAAATAGAACTCCAGCAACAACATAAACCCAAGTAGGAATGCCGGCACGTTCTACATCTTCGGCAACCGGATTACTCGTAAATTCTTGAAAAACGATAGAAAACTTTTCTTCAGGCTCTACTTCTCCGTAATCTGTATCGATCGAAGTGTTAAGAATAGAAGCAAGAATGGATGATATCCCTTCTTCGACCGTATTTTGTTCCTGTTGGGTTAGAAATTCAAGGTTTTCGTCATCCGCATCTCTCGCTTGGTCGACAGCAACCTGAATACCGAGGTCACGAATTTTATAAGGGCTCTCGACAATTTCTTTTCGAATTCGATTGAACTCATAATTGATTGCTTCCTTATCATATTCATGGTCCCCGCCTTCACCAGCTACAGCACCAGGATAGTTTGTCACATCATTGTCACCAGTTCCTCCTGTGCCACCATCTGCTGCATTTCCTGTGTAAGATTCCTGAATGGTCTCTACACTTACCGGAAGACCTTCCATGTTTTCGATATCGACTGGTTCAACTAATTCTTCTACACGATTTTCTTGGGTAAAGTCAATATCTGCGGTAACAGACACAATTACATTATCCGGACCGACCATTGCACCTAACATTTGCTGTAGTCTGCGCTGCACATCACGCTCTACTTCTTTTTTTACTGTTTGTTGATACGTATGGGTATTTTGAACGGCATATTGTGAATTGCTGTCCAGGTCAAAATACTCGAAGTACTGATTCATAATTCCGATATTTTCTTCTGCTAAATTAGGAACTGCATTGGCCACTAAATGATAAAGGGCACGTATTTGATGCTCTTCAAATTGATAGCCAGGCTGTGTTTCAAGCACGATTGCCGCGGTCGTTTCTCCTGTATCGTCACCGACAAAAACAGTCTGTTCCGGAAGATTAATCATCACTTCCGCACTTTGAATGCCGTCAATACTTGTGATTAAATTTGCAAGTTCTGTTTGCATCGCATCTAATTTCATCATATTAAACTCATTATCGGTAATTCCGAAAGATGAGTTCTCACTAAAGAAAGAGTAATCAATATTCCCGCTGCTCGGAAGTCCTTGACCTGCAAGTTCCACAAGTAAGGTATCGACCCGCTCTTCAGGTACGGTTATAGTCGTACCATTGTCCTTTAACTCGTAGGGTACCCCTCTTGTATCAAGTTCAGCTTTTATCTGACTCGTTTCCTGAATAGATAAATTTGAATATAATGGCACAAACTTTTCAGATGAGCTAAACAAATAAAAAAAGATGCCGATAATAACGATAAGGATGCTTGCGGCCAATCCAATGTATATCATTTGCCGTTTTGGACGTTTTTTCCAAAACGTTGTGAATGACTCTTTCCATTTCAATAACTGTTCCTTCATAAAATCCTCCACCAATTTGCATTGCTCATCGAATAGTTACAAGTTGTATTTGTCTTCGATACTCGTTCTAAATTATATTTGCATCCGCATTATTTCATTATAGGCATCAATTGCTTTTTGCTGTATTTGTACAGTGGTCTCAAGAGTGATACTTGCTTTTTGGGCAGTTATCATTACTTGATGTAAGTCTTGTGCTTCACCGGCAGCAAGTCTCTCCGTCATTTTGTCGGATTCAGTTTGTATTTCGTTTAAATTTTCGATTGCGACTTTGAATGTATTTGCAAAGTTTGCTTGGGCCTCTGCCGGAGTTGTCTTCGTGCTTGTTGATGTATCCGGTTGGACACCCATACTTGGGTTGAAGTGAATATTCATTTTATTTGCTCCTTACCTCTTTATTTCCCGATTTCGAGTGCCTTCATGAGAAGCCCTTTACTTGCATTCAAGGCAGTAATATTCGCTTCATAAGATCTTGTGGCGCTCATCAGATCCACCATTTCCTGCAATGGATCAACATTTGGCATGGCTACAAACCCGGCTTCATCGGCATCTGGGTGATTTGGGTTAAAAACCATTTTAAATGGGGATTCGTCCTCTGTAATTACGGAAGCACGCACACCATTTGCTCCATCTCCTTTACGCTCAGCAGCTCGTAAATGGGAACTAAAGCTCGCCCCTTCACTTTGGAGAGAAACCATTTTTCTTCGGTATGGTTCCCATTCATCATTTTCATTCACTCGTGCCCGAGTTGACTCGCTATTCGCGATGTTTGATGAGACGACATCCATCCGTAGGCGTTGCGCAGTTAATGCACTTCCGCTTGTATTGATGCTATGGAAAATCGACATTACTTAGTTCCCTCCTCTTAGAACAGTTTGCAGGCTGCCAAACTTACCGTTAATCCGATCGATCAAACCATTATAATAGATTTGATTTTTTGCAAGTTCCGTCATTTCTCTATCAATGTCCACATTATTTCCATTATGATTATACGTTGTGTTGTTATTTGCAACGACCTGATAATTCGTTCCTGTCTCTCCAGAAAACGGGATATGCCTTGGATCTGTTCGCTTCGCTTGAATTTGGTTGCTCATTGCATCAGTTAATACATGTTTAAAAACAACATCCTGTGACTTATAATTCGGGGTGTCTACATTTGCGATGTTGTTTGAAATCGTCCGGTTTCTAGCTGAAGCATAATCTAAAGACCGTTCCAAATTCGAAATGGTTCCGCCAAATAAATCCATTCAATTTTTCCTCCTATTTCCAAATTACAAAGTACGGTCATCTAATAAATTACTCCTACGAATATTGTAATTTAATTCCTATCTAAAGTCTATCTTTTTCATGTAAAACTAACACAATTCGACAAAATGGTTATAAATAACTAGTCAATTAGTATTGTTTTACGTTTTATAATGATTTGGTAATTAGAAAACTCAAGTAAAATCGCTTTATGTATACTTTTTCGCCGATATTATTCGACAACTAATTATAACACAGTTCTTTATGCTTGCGTCAAAGGTTTTATTAAACTTTCTTAAAGCTCCTATATCCTTATAATAATATTTGACAAAAAATAAACAAATGAAAAACATTTTCTTCATGTTTTCCATTTGTTTATTTATCTTAACATTAGCTTAACGCAGTCTTAACCTGAACTTATCTGGAGCGTAATTTTTCAAGCTCAACTAGGAATTTATCATTTAGAACTTTAATGTATGTTCCTTTCATACCTAGTGAACGAGATTCGATTACCCCCGCACTTTCAAGTTTACGAAGTGCATTTACAATGACAGAACGAGTAATACCTACACGGTCTGCAATTTTACTTGCAACGAGCAGCCCTTCATTACCATTCAACTCTTCAAAGATATGGTCAATAGCTTCTAATTCACTGTAAGAAAGGGAACTAATTGCCATCTGGACAACTGCTTTACTTCTTGCTTCCATTTCAATTTCTTCTGTTTTCTCTTGAAGAATTTCCATACCTACAACCGTTGCACCATATTCAGCTAGCAGTAAATCATCGTCATTAAACTCATTTTCCATACGCCCGAGAATTAATGTTCCAAGACGTTCTCCTCCGCCTAGGATTGGTACAATTGTTGTCAGTCCATCTTTAAAGAGCTCTTTGTTCTCTTCAGGGAACACGGTTTGTGGACTGTCGATGTCAAGGTTAGCTGTTGTTTCATAAATATTGTATAAACCTTGTGTATAATCTTCAGGGAAACGTCTTTCTTCAAGCATTTGCTTCATACGCTCGTTTTCAACTTCTTGGCTAACCGCTACTCCAAGAAGTTTCCCTCTTCTGCTAACGATATAAATGTTGCCACCGATTACGTCACGTAGTGTTGCTGACATTTCGTTGAAGTTCACCGATTTCCCTGCTGTTTTTTGTAACATAGCATTAATTTTTCTTGCTCGATCTAATAGTTTCATTAAAAATCCTCCATTTGCATTTTTATTTTATAAGATGAATTGGCTTAAATCCTTATTCTTAACAATATTACCTAATTTTTGATCAACATATGCCGATGTTATTTCAATTGTTTCCATCGTAATATCCGGAGCTTCAAACAATAAATCTTCCAGTAATTTTTCAAGAATGGTATGAAGTCTCCGAGCGCCGATATTATCGGTATCTTGGTTCACTTGATATGCTACTTCGGCGAGGCGTTCGATTGCATCCTCTTTAAATACAATCTGGATTTCTTCAGTTTCCAACAACGCCTCATATTGCTTCGTCAACGCATTGGATGGATCCGTCAGTATTTGTTTGAAATCTTCTACTGATAACTTTTCCAATTCCACTCGGATCGGGAACCTTCCTTGTAGTTCAGGTATTAAATCAGATGGCTTCGACATATGGAAAGCACCTGCAGCGATAAATAACATATAATCCGTTTTAACAGGTCCGTGTTTTGTAACAACAGTGGAACCCTCGACTATCGGTAAAATATCTCGCTGTACGCCCTCACGCGAAACGTTCGCCTGGTCACTTCCTCCACCAGCCACCTTATCGATTTCATCGACGAAGATTATCCCTGTCTGTTCCGCACGCCTTGTTGCTTCTTGAGCAACCTCTTCCATATCTACAAGCTTCTGTGCTTCTTGCTGAATGAGCACTTCCCTTGCTTCACGGACTGGCAGTTTACGTTTTTTCTTTTTTGATGGCATGAATTGGCCAAGAGCATCTTGCATGTTCATTCCCATTTGCTCCATACCCGAGCCTTGCAACATATCAAACATGGAAGGCGGTGTTTCCACAATCTCCACGGTGACGATTTTATCTTCTAATTCCCCGAGGGTAAGCATTCGTTCGACTCGCTCACGTTTGTTTCTTACTTCTTCATCTTTTGGAGCTTCCATTTCTTCATCATCGTTTGCTGACTGGTTTGCAAAAAGCATTTCAAAAGGATTTTTCATCTGGTTCTGTTTTTTAGCCTGTGGAACGAGTAAATTCACTAAACGTTTATTTGCTTCCTTCTCAGCTGCATCTTGCACCTTTAAAAGCTTCTCTTCTTTCACCATTCGGACAGACATTTCTACGAGATCACGAACCATCGATTCCACATCCCTGCCAACATAACCGACTTCTGTAAATTTCGTTGCTTCTACTTTAACAAAGGGTGCTTTGACCATTTTTGCAAGCCTGCGGGCAATTTCAGTTTTCCCTACACCAGTAGGCCCAATCATTAAAATGTTTTTCGGTACAATTTCTTCTTTAATCGTCTCATCCAGTTGCATCCGGCGGTAACGATTTCGGAGGGCTACAGCGACAGATCGCTTTGCACTCTTTTGTCCAATAACATACTTATCCAATTGTTCAACAATTTGTTTTGGAGTAAGCTCCATCCCCATACTTTGGAAATACCTCCTATTAATTGAGTACTTCTAAGGTAAGTTGGTCATTCGTATAGATATCAATTTCTCCAGCCACCTCAAGAGCAGTTCTTGCTATTTGTTCAGCAGACAAACTATTCGCATTTTTAACTAGCGCTCTTCCAGCACTTAGCGCATAGTTACCACCTGAACCGATAGCTAGAATCCCATCGTCAGGCTCAATTACTTCTCCTGTCCCTGATACAAGGTACATGCTTTCTTTATTCATCACAATCAACATGGCCTCCAACTTCCGGAGTACCCGGTCACTTCGCCATTCCTTAGCGAGTTCGACGGCTGCCCGGGTCAGATTGCCGTTATATGCATTCAAGTAACTCTCGAATTTTTCAAACAAGGTAAACGCATCAGCTACAGATCCTGCAAATCCAGCCAATACTTGCTCATTATATAATTTACGGACTTTTTTTGCCCGATGTTTCATAATTACCGCGTTTCCTAACGTAACTTGACCGTCCCCGCACATCGCACAACTTCCATTATGCTGAATGGCAAAAATCGTTGTAGCATGCATTTCATTTGACATCTTCTTCACCTCGCATCCGATTTGCTATTTATCATTTGCTCTTGGATGTGTCTTCATATACACTTCTCGCAATCGATCCTTCGTAACATGAGTATAGATTTGGGTAGAAGATAGATTTTCATGACCTAATAATTCTTGCACTGTACGCAGATCTGCTCCTTCATTCAATAGATGAGTTGCAAATGTGTGACGTAATTTATGCGGGTGAAGGTTGATTGTAAGTGCCGCTTTCTTCACCATTTTATCCAGGATAAGTCGAATCCCTCTCGTTGTAAGAGGTGCTCCCCTGGCATTTAAAAATAAGGCATCTGTATTGTTTTTCGCCTTTTCCAATAATGTAACGCGGCCCTCGTTCAAATAGGTCCGAAGAACAATCTCTGCAAATCTACCGAAAGGCACATACCTTTCCTTTCTTCCCTTACCTCTCACCAATATCGTCCCTATGGAAAAATCGATATCCCCAAGAAGTAAGCCTTGACATTCACTTACACGCATACCAGTTCCGTATAAAATTTCCAGTAATGCCTGGTCACGTTGACCTAACGGGTCTGTCATATCATTTACTTCAAACAGTTTTTCCAGTTCTTCCATATATAAAAATCCGGGAACAGCTTGCTCCTGCTTTGGTAAATGAATATGGATGAAAGGATTCGTATACGTGTCATCTTCCCTTTCCAAATACTTATAAAAGCTTCTAAGGGATGATATTTTTCGAGATACGGTTCTTCTTGTTAACTTTTGATTAAACAATTGGGTTAAATAAACACGAACGACTTGTGGGTCAACATCGTGAAGATTCGCTATCCCTTCTCCTTGTAAAAATTGAAAAAAGGCTTGCAGATCATCTTGGTAATATTCGATTGTATAAGGGGAAGCATTTTTTTCAATTTGAAGATATGCTACAAATCCTTGACATTTTTGTACAAAATCCTCCAATTCTTCACCCCATTAATTTCCTGAATAAATAATAACATAGCCTATCTTCGAAATCAATTTATTTACCAAAATAAAAACAAAATTCAGAATCGGTCTACATTACAGCATGTCAAAATAATTAGACTTATCTTTTCATTCCATTCCTTGAATTTACCCGCCATTAGATAATTATATGCCTATGATATTGTATAGTCAAACAAGAGTATTTTAATTTATTTTAAGAAATACAATTCGGTGAACATTTTGTGAATGCCCCATTAAATAAGTCTAAATTTTTACCGTTGTATAGTATCTCATATTTCACAAAATTAGTCTATTGAAATAAGATCTCATGTTCACAGTATGAAACAGTTCATGATCCTTCGGCGGAATCCATTAGGCTACTCTAAATGTTTGTTATGTTTTTTCACTAACACCCTCTCAATGAAACTGACTGCCTTCATTCACCGAAAGTATTTTGCGCATTCTCTAGACTGGATAGCTCAACGCAAGGAGGTTTGCCGGCCGCTCAGCAGGTGCGAGAGGTGTCTGGACTGCGAACCTCCAGAAGGAAGTTTCGGAGTTAGCCACACACTCACGCTGTAAGAAAGTGATTGGGTGATTAAATATGTCCAAGAATATATTTCCTGGGTGTAAATTATTTCCTTAATATCACTATTACCATTCTATTCCTAATGTATTCATAATTTAGCCAAAAAATAAAGCTGTTCATTGGAATGAACAGCTAGCTTTGTTCGACTTCTTTATAATCACAGTTTGTGCATTGTACTTGTATTGCTTTTTTCACTTTCTTTTCAACTAATAAAGATTCACATTTTGGACAAGGACGTGCGATTGGTTTGTCCCAAGATACGAAGTCACAGTCTGGAAAACGGTCACAACCATAGAAAACACGGCGTTTTTTCGATTTACGCTCGACGATATTCCCTTCTTTACATGTCGGACAATCTACTCCAATTTCTTTTAAAATCGGTTTCGTATTACGGCAATCCGGGAAGTTCGAACAAGCAATAAACGTTCCGTACCTTCCCATTTTATAGACCATTTCATGACCGCATTTCTCACAATCGATTCCGGCAGGTTCGTCTTTGATTTCGATTTTTTCCATTTCTTTCTCAGCAAAATCTAAACGTTTCTCGAAATCTTTGTAGAAGTTATCAATTACTTCTACCCATCCTGATTTGCCTTCTTCAACGGCATCTAAATCTTTTTCCATATCTGCCGTAAAGTCTACATCAATTATTTCGGGAAAATACTCTTCTACAGCTTCACTTACAATTGTTCCGAGTTCTGTTGGAATGAATCTTTTATTATCAATAGACACATAGCCTCTTCGTTGAATTGTATCGAGGGTAGGTGCATACGTGGATGGTCTACCTATTCCTAGTTCTTCCATTGCACGGACAAGGCGAGCCTCGGTAAATCTTGGAGGCGGCTGTGTGAAGTGTTGCTTTGGATTAATTTCCTTCGCTGCAATCTTCATTCCTTCTTCAAGATCTGGAAGAAGTTTATTCTCTACCTTTTTATTATCATCTGTACCTTCAATGTAAACTTTCATAAATCCTTCAAATTTGATTTGAGAACCAGTTGCCCTAAATTCAACATCATTATTGATTAAATGAGCGGTTACAGTATCCATTACTGCAGCTGACATCTGACTGGCAATAAATCTTTCCCAAATTAATTTATAAAGACGGTATTGATCATTAGAAAGAACTTCTTTTAATGAACGGGGGTCACGGAGTGCTGACGTTGGCCGAATTGCTTCGTGAGCGTCTTGTGCTCCTGTTTTATTTGCGGATCCTTTTTGCGAACCTATAAATTCCTTCCCGTACTTATCTTCAATATAGCCTTTAGCTTCTTCTTTCGCTGTATTAGAAATTCTTGTGGAATCAGTACGCATATATGTGATTAACCCAGTAATACCTCCAGATTTTCTTCCTAAGTCAATTCCTTCATAAAGCTGTTGGGCTACCATCATCGTCTTTCTTGCTCTGAAATTTAATTTTCTTGCTGCTTCTTGTTGTAAGGATGATGTAATAAACGGTTTAGCAGGATTCCTTTTTCTTTCTCGTTTGTTTACTTTTTGGACGAGGAAATGATCCTCTGTAAGCTTTTTCTGGATGCTTTGCACATCTGTTTCGCTTTTTAGTTCATGCTTCTTACCATCTATTCCGTAGAAATTACCTTCAAATGTTTCCTTATCTTTTTGAAATAACGCCTCAATCGTCCAATATTCCTCTGGTGTAAAATTAATAATTTCTTTTTCCCGATCAATAATCATCTTAAGTGCGACGGATTGAACTCTCCCCGCGCTTAATCCTTTTTTCACTTTCTTCCATAGTAATGGGCTGATATTGTAACCAACAAGTCGGTCGAGTATTCTTCTTGCTTGTTGAGCATCAACCAAATCATGATCAATGGAACGTGGGTGTTTAAAAGATTCTTTAATCGCATCTTTTGTAATTTCATTGAATACGACTCGGCAATCCGAATCTTCATCAACGTTTAATGCATGAGCAAGGTGCCACGCAATTGCTTCCCCTTCTCTGTCCGGGTCAGCTGCAAGATATATTTTCTTTGCTTTCTTCGCGGCTTTACGAAGTTCTTTTAATACTTCTCCTTTGCCACGGATTGTAATATATTTCGGCGTGTAATTATTTTCTACATCCACACCGGTTTGGCTTTTCGGCAAATCACGGACATGTCCCATTGAAGCTTTTACTGTATATTTTTTTCCTAAATATCGTTCGATTGTCTTCGCTTTTGCTGGCGATTCAACAATCACTAAGTAATCTGACATAACATTTCCTCCTAAGATGAGGTTTAAAAATGAAATCTTCACTTATACTAATGACTTACATCGCTTTTGTCAAACTTATTATCAAAAAATACTATTTCCACTTTTAAAAAACCAATGTTTTCATGGTGTTAAAATGACATTATAATAGAAGAAACTACATTCACTTTCCGATTCCGCAATACCCACACACCTTCGTTTTCCGTGTGTCCAACAGAAGACTTAAGCGTCAACGCACAGCTTTACAGTTGTCTAGTTGTTGTTGTGATAGCCATTCTTCTTGTATGTCACTGGCGTGCTGGGTTAGTTTAGCTCCTTCCTGGATAAGGAGGTGGCATCCTTTTGCTTGGGGGATGAGTGGTGAACCTGGCACAGCGAATACTTCCCTTCCTTGGTCAAGAGCCTGTTCAACCGTAATCATTGTTCCGCTCCTTTCCATTGCTTCTATCACTAAAATACCAAAGGATAGTCCGCTAATAATCCGATTTCGCTCCGGAAAATGATGTTTCGCGGGTCTAACAGATGGGGGATATTCACTAATGATTAGGCCAGTTCTTTTTATCTCCTTGAATAATGGAATATGTTCTCTCGGGTAAATATATTCAAAACCACCACCCAAAACGGCAATTGTTTTCTGTTGATGGGAAAGTGTAAGTTGGTGAGCATAACCATCTATCCCTTTTGCCATGCCACTTGTAATCACCCAATTATCTTCTAATAAGGGCTTGAGAATATGTTTCACTTTCGGTATTGCTTCGCGGGATGGTTTCCTGGAACCGATGACACTTAATATCTTTCTTTGTTCCAATAAAGACTCGTCCCCACTGGTATATAGTACAAGTGGCGCGTCATTTATTGTTCTTAACATAGAAGGATAGGTTTCGTCAATTATTGTAATAACCTCATATTGCTTCATCACATCGATAAAATGTTTTTTTAACTTGGGATCTTTTAAGCTGGAATGAAGCTTAACAGCTGTGTCGATACGAAGGGAAAAATGCAGGTTTAGTTCCGTTGGGGTCATTTCATAAATCGAGGCAAGAGTTGGATCTTTCCACAAAAAGCGGTAAATCATTTTCCTGCTTGCAATATTTGTCAGGTGAATATGGATTAAACGATAACGAATATCCTTCAGTTCCATCACTTCCTTACTTTATTAATAAAGAGGGCTAAAAGTGTACTTCCAGCCCTCTTTCATCTTAATTAAAGGGTTTTACATTTTTCAGCTAAGCCCTTTTCTTGCAATACTTTAATCATTGTTTCACCCATAACTGCTGGAGTATCAGCAACAGTAATACCACATTCTCTCATAACGCGTGTTTTCTCCGCAGCGGTTCCTTTTCCACCTGAAATGATCGCACCAGCATGTCCCATACGCTTCCCTGGTGGTGCAGTAGCACCGCCAATAAAGCCGACTACCGGTTTCGTCATATTATTTCTTACCCACTCTGCAGCTTCTTCTTCTGCAGTACCGCCGATTTCTCCAATCATGATGACTGCTTCCGTTTCCGGATCTTGATTAAAGGCATCAAGCACATCGATAAAGTCTGTACCATTAACAGGATCCCCACCAATTCCGACAGCAGATGTTTGGCCATAACCGGCCTGTGTCAATTGATGTACCGCTTCATACGTAAGTGTTCCAGACCTAGAAACTACTCCTATATGACCTTTCTTATGAATGTATCCCGGCATAATTCCAATCTTCGTCTCATCCGCTGTAATGACACCTGGACAGTTCGGGCCGATTAAACGAGTTTTCTTTCCTTCCATATAACGTTTCACTTTCACCATATCAAGTACTGGAATATGTTCTGTGATACAGATGACAAGATCAAGTTCCGCATCGGTTGCTTCGATAATTGCATCTGCTGCAAAAGGTGCCGGTACATAGATTACAGATGCGTTTGCACCCGTAGCCTCGACTGCTTCTTGAACAGTATCAAAGACAGGTACACCTTCTACTTCGGAACCACCTTTTTTCGGTGAAGTTCCTCCAACAATTTTTGTCCCATATTCAAGCATTTGTTTCGTATGGAATCTAGCAGTTCCACCGGTAATGCCCTGGACAATTACTTTTGTATCTTTATTAACAAATACACCCATTTAGTTTGTCCGCCCCTTCTCTATTTTCCAATTTTCATAGATTAATTTTGATTTATTTCACAAGAGAAACAATTCTTTCCGCACCATCTGCCATGGAGCTTGCAGGAGTAATATTTAAGCCAGATTCATTTAGAATCTTCTTACCTAAATCTACGTTTGTTCCTTCTAAACGGACTACTAAAGGAATTTGCAAGCCGACTTCCTTCGTAGCAGCCACAACTCCCTCCGCAATGACATCACACTTCATGATTCCACCAAAAATATTGACGAAAATACCTTTCACATTCTCATCAGATAGTATGATTTTAAATGCTTCGGTAACTTTTTCTGCCGTCGCACCACCGCCAACATCAAGGAAGTTAGCCGGTTCACCGCCATAATATTTAATAATGTCCATTGTAGACATCGCAAGACCTGCACCATTTACCATACAACCGATATTTCCATCAAGGGAAACATAGCTTAAATCATATTTACTTGCTTCAATTTCCTTTTCATCTTCTTCATCCAAATCACGAAGTTCTTGCACTTCCGGTTGACGGTAAAGTGCGTTTTCATCAAAATTCAACTTAGCATCAAGTGCCAGAACATCCCCGTCACCTGTTGTAACAAGTGGATTAATCTCTGCAATCGAGCAGTCTTTTGCCACAAATGCTTCGTATAGAGAAGTCATGAAGCCGACTGCTTTGTTTATCAGGTCATGTGGAATATTCATATTGAATGCCATACGGCGAGCTTGGAAGGGCATAAGGCCCACAACTGGATCAACTACTTCATAAAAAATCTTTTCTGGCGTTTCTTCTGCGACTTCTTCAATTTCCGTACCGCCTTCTTCAGAACCCATCATGACGACACGTGAACTTGCCCGGTCTAACACTATGCCAATATAGTATTCTTTCTGGATATCGCAGCCCTCTTCAATCAAGAGCCGCTTTACTTCCTTGCCTTCCGGACCAGTTTGCGCTGTAACTAGTACCTTCCCAAGGATTTCATCTGCATATGTACGGACTTCATCCATATTTTTTGCTACTTTAACCCCTCCGGCTTTACCACGTCCACCTGCGTGGATTTGCGCTTTTACTACATTGACGTCTGTTCCTAATTTTTCAGCTGCTTCAACTGCTTCATCAACAGTGTAAGCAACATAGCCTCTAGGAACTTTCACACCAAATTCACGTAGTAGTTCTTTGGCTTGATATTCATGAATGTTCATCTTTCTTCCTCCCAACATAATAAATGCAACTCTATTGTATTAAATTAAAACCGTTTTCACAAGAAAAAAGAGATGTTCGATTATAAATCTTGTACATATTTACGATTTATCAGCATATTTACGATCCGCTTCATAAATAAATGCGAATACTTCCGCGACTACTTGGTACAATTCTTCAGGAATTGCTTCATTCACATTCAATTCCGTCAATAGCTCTGCAAGACTTTCATCCTCGACAATCGGTACGTTATGTTCTTTGGCGAGTTTTATAATATCTTCTGCAACATAGCCTTTACCTGCAGCACTGACAATAGGAGCTTGATGCTTATCTAGATTATAGCTTAAAGAAGCTGCTTTTCTTCGTTTTTCATTCATATGAGAAAGTCAACCCCTTGTTTGTTATCTCGTAATTTTTCATCAGAAATAACTGATCGATTATCTTTTTTCTCAAGCTTTTTAAAAACGATTGAAGTTAAACGGTAATTTAAGTTTGTCAGATTTTCACTTAACTTATCTTTAAAAGTATTGGCGAGAATCGGGATTCCAGCTGTATTATTAAAAACAGTCAACGAAACTGCCCGTTGCTGAATATTTACATCAATGACCGTTTCTTTAAGGTTCTTTAGCTCCAAGTAAAAAAGAATACGACAATAATCCGGATTGACCTCGCCATCCTTATTTTTCTTTCCTTCAAATTCAATCACCAAATCCTTAACAAGTCCAAGTCGTTCAGCTGGTATCTGCAGCATCGCTTGGATAAATGACGGCGTCTCATTCACGCTCTGCAGTTGCAGACCTTGAATCAAATGCAGTAGCCTAGTCTGTTGCTTCACTTCGGTACTGTTCTCTCCAGACGCAAGCTGGAGGAGGAGGCCTTTTATTGTATCACTAAGATTCTCCGGTTCTTTCTCCGTAGCTAAACGGTTCTCATAATTTAACCCAAGCATGGCAAGAGACTGGCGCAATTGTTCTAAAAACATTTGCTTGGACGGGAAACTTTGAAAAGATTCAATGTCCGCTGCCTGCTTATTAGGAATTAATGTTGTAATAATTTGTCGTAAACGTTGTTCTGTATCTGTTCCGTTTCTTAAGGTGAGATCTGGTGCTTCAGATTGTAGTTGTGTTGAGTTTATGAGTTGTTGTATTACAGATGTCAATTGCTCTGACAGCGTAGTAGTCCTGACGGTAATCAAGGATTGTAGAACCATCTCGGTCATTGGCAATTTCTTCGCGAGCATTTCCACTAATGCACCTGCTGCTAAGGGTTTATTTTGTTCACCCTTTAAGAGCTGTAAAGCTTGCTTTAGTTCATTTTTATCAAAAGGAACCGAATAACGCGTGAGGAGCTGCAGCAATTGCAAATTATGCTTACTGGACTTCACACCCAGCCGCCTTAAAAGCTTCGACAAATCTACATTTTCATCTTTTTTCAGCTTTTCGCCGAGCACGCGCAGCTCAAGCGAATTAGCGGTGGAAGCAACCTGGAAATGGTAGCTTCCACCAAGTTCTAAACCTACTTGCAAGCTTGCGATAAAACGGTTTCCCCCAAGTTTTATTTCCGCCTTGTTTTCTGGGTAGAGCTTCACGACTTCCCCTTGAACAATCTGACCGGGACGAAGAGATTGCTGTCCAGTGCGGTTAAGCTTTAACGAATTTGTATTCAATAGTTGCGATAAATGCAATGGAAGACCTCCTTTTAACCGATATATTGGCGAATTGGTGCAAAGGATTTCCGGTGATAGGGAGATATGCCGTGCGACTGTAAACCTTCT
Organism: Oceanobacillus alkalisoli; assembly: GCF_021556485.1. Classification (GTDB taxonomy): domain Bacteria; phylum Bacillota; class Bacilli; order Bacillales; family Amphibacillaceae; genus Oceanobacillus; species Oceanobacillus alkalisoli. Next base: position 160,794 of record NZ_JAKGBW010000003.1, read on the forward strand.
AAGTGTTTTTTCGTCCCGTAACCCATATTTGAACTAAAGTCATACATCGGAAACTCTTGATGTATTTCTTTCATTAGGCGATCGCGTGTTACTTTAGCAAGAATACTTGCAGCTGCGATTGAAACGCTTCTTGCATCCCCTTTAACGATTGCCTCACTTGAAATTCCAAGCCGAGGCAGCGCGACAGCATCAATTAATACATGGTCTGGTTGCTGTTCTAAGCCTCGCACTGCTTCATACATAGCGAGCTTTGTCGCTTCCAGAATATTCACCTGATCGATTTTTTCGTTGGAGATAACTGCAATCTGGTAGCTAATCGCCTGTTCCTTAATAACCGTAAAAAAATAATCACGATCTTTTTCTGTAAGTTGTTTTGAGTCGTTTAAACCAAGAAGCATAAAATCTTGGGGTAAAATGACAGAAGCCGCAACGACCGGGCCGGCAAGCGGGCCTCTACCCGCTTCATCGACCCCTGCAATCAGTTTTCGGCCGCTTTTTCTCGCTTCATTTTCAAAATTGCACATTTCTTTGAAGGCAATTAATTGCTGTGCTTCCTTTTCTTGCATTCTTTCGTATTTACGAATGAGCGCTTGAACCCCTTTTCTATCATCTCGTTTCAATTGCTCGAAAATTCCCTCTGTAATTTCTTCATTTTCAAATAACTGTTTTATAACAGCAATTGATTTCTCTCTCATACGTACACCTTATTTCTCTCTATAATTATTCTGCTCCAAGTAAGTCAGCTGGTGCTTCCAAGGAAATTTTCCCTAACCTGCCACTACGGAGGTCCCGTAACACTATTTCAGATACCTTATCAAAGTCCACTTCTCCCCCACTTTCCAATGCGCCGCGTTTTTTACCGATTCGTTCAAATACTTCAAGCATATCATCAAGATCTGCTTCTATCTCATAACGGTCAAATAACAAATCAGGATATTTTCTTTGTAAAAATTCAATAACAAATACCGTAATATCCTGTAAGGAGATGACCTGATCTTTAATCGTACCGATCGAAGCAAGCCTATAGCCGACGATCTGGTCTTCAAATTTCGGCCATAAAATCCCAGGTGTATCCAATAGCTCAAAATCCTTCTTAATCTTTATCCAGAGCTGTTGTTTCGTAATACCAGGCCTATCACCTGTTTTAGCTGCTTTCCGGCTCGCAAGGCGGTTAATCAGCGTGGATTTGCCGACATTCGGAATACCTAATATCATGGCTCGATGCGGCCTTGGTTTCATACCTTTTGCCACAAGTTGGTCTATTTTCTTTTTTCCAAGCTGTTTTGCTAGTTGAACGACTTGTTTTATATCGTCTCTATTATTCGCATCTACTGCGACTGCTGGAATATTTCTCTCTTTATAATAAGTAAGCCATGCTGCTGTCATTTTAGGATCTGCAAGGTCCCGTTTCATAAGCACAATCATTTTATCCTTATTCTGCACAATCTGATGCAACATTGGATTTTCCGATGATAAAGGGGCTCTTGCATCAAGCAGCTCAATTACAAAGTCAACAAGCTTGAGATTTTGTTCCACTTCTCGTCTCGCCTTTGCCATATGGCCCGGAAACCATTGTACTTGCATTATTTTTCCCTACTCTCCTACAAAATGAATTCGTTCAAATGGCCAGTAAATCAAACTGGCTTTTCCTACAATTTGATCCGTTGAAATTAGTCCAATCATGCGACTGTCGGTGGAATTTCCACGATTATCTCCAAGCACTAAAACATGCCCTTCTGGTATGACATCATAGTTACCCGGTATTTCTTCCAAAGCGAAATCATTGCGGACAGAGTCGATGGTGTTCGCATCATTTTCATTCACCGGTAAAAAGTCCTGTTCGACAGGCTCCCCGTTAATATACAGTACATCATCATTCACTGCTACATGCTCTCCCGGAAGTCCTATCACTCTTTTAATAAAATCTTTCTGTGAGGATGCGTGAAATACAACGATATCAAACCGTTCCGGGTCATTGAAATAATAACTGAATTTATTTACGATCATCTGATCCCGGTCATGTAATGTTGGCAGCATCGATGGTCCATCTACAATTATCGGAGCGAATAAAAACATCCGCACAATAAAAGCGAGCCCAAGAGCAACCAATAAAGCTTTTGTCCATTCTATCCATTCATTCTTCTTCTTCTTTGCCATCTGTTCTCCTCCGACACTCACATTTCCTTATCCTTCATAAGTTTTAACAATAAGTATGTTCATTATAACATTGAACGAGTAAGTAAAACATCAAAAAAGGAGCCTGAACATCTGCTCAAGCTCCTTTCTTTCATTTGATTCATAGGAAACTAAAAATAAAAATCCTGTGGATAATCTTAACTAATGGCGTTAGCCACGTCCAGCTCCAGCGCCCAGCAACTAGCAAACTTCACACTCCTCCAATCGATAAGTCAACATCGGCTCTCTACGTTCGCCGTGTTTCCTTTATCTCCCTTCTGGAGTGCTCCAGTTTGTACGTTGCTAACCGGGCGCTTTCGCCTTTGTTCATTATGTCTGTAATTAGCGGCGTTCTTTAATACGTGCTGCTTTACCACGTAGATTACGTAGATAGTATAGCTTAGCACGACGTACACTACCTTTACGGGTTACTTCAATCTTGTCAACGCGTGGTGAATGTACTGGGAATGTACGCTCAACACCTACACCGTAAGAAATTTTTCTTACTGTGAATGTTTCGCTGATACCACCGTTTTGACGTTTGATAACGACACCTTCGAAAATCTGGATACGCTCACGTGTACCTTCAACAACTTTAACGTGAACTTTCACGGTATCTCCCGCACGGAATTCCGGGCGATCTGTACGAAGCTGATCTTTTGTAATTTCTGCAATTAATTCTTGCATTTGCTTCACTCCTTCCAAACCAATGTTCATCATTCTCTAAAGGAACAGCGGAACATCGTTTATACGTGCATAAACACAACAACTAATATAGCACAAATTCGTATAGTATTCAACACATTTCTAAAAACATTTGGATTCACCTGTGAATTTGTTCTATTGGAGGTCCGCAGTCCCGATACCCCTCGCTTTCGTGGGCGGCTGGTGAGCCTCCTCGGGCTGAGCACGAAGTAGTCTCACCTAGGCCTGTCCTCCCACAGGGCTCTCGAGGTATCGGGCTGCCCCCGCCGGAGATATTTTAGTCAGAATTTCTGATCATAATAGATGGGAAAAAACAAATAATATGATATTCAATGGAATGAATTTCATAATTACCAAAGTCGGCTATTCCATCACCATATGTAGTTGGGAACGAACCAACTCAACTACATATGGTGATGGTGAAGCATTAAATACGTATTATGAAATTCATTAAATGAGCTAAAAATTTCTCTCGGAATAGCCCCTATACACCGATGGCTCCTCCGGGATGTCTAGCCTGCTCTGGGTAGTAAGCTGTCTTGTTACTCTTTTGCTTTATTTTGGTTGAGTTCGTCTAGTATCTGCTTTTCTTCTTTTGTGAAGGGGTAGTTCTCCAAGAGATCCGGGCGCCGTTCGAGAGTGCGGTTCAGGGATTCGGTTTTACGCCATTTTGCAATTTTTGCATGATCTCCAGATAGTAAAACATCTGGCACCGGCATATTCCGAAACATTGCTGGTCTTGTGTAATGCGGGTGCTCCAGTAAGCCGGTTGAGAATGAATCTTCTGCTGCAGAGGATTCGTTTCCAAGCACATCAGGCAAAAGACGAACGACACTATCAACAATAACCATTGCTCCAAGTTCACCGCCAGTCAACACATAATCCCCGATTGAGATTTCATCTGTCGCTAGTCCTGTGCGAATCCTTTCATCATAGCCTTCATAATGACCACAAATAAAGACGAGATGCTCCTCTTCCGCTAGTTCTTCTGCCTTCTGTTGCGTATAACGCTCACCCTGAGGGCAGAGCAGCACAATTCGGGGATCCGTAGCTTTGTCTTCTAAACATGCATTTACGGCATCAAATACTGGTTGAGGAGTAAGTACCATGCCAGCTCCTCCGCCATAAGGATAGTCATCCACTTTTCGATGTTTGTTCATTGTATAGTCTCTAAAATTAACAAGATTATATGTGAATTTATTTTTTTCCTGGGCTTTTTTCAATATCGATGATTGAAAAACTCCTTCCATCATCTCAGGGAATAACGTCAAAATATCAATATGCATTAATCAAGCAGTCCTTCCATCGGTTCAATCATAATTCGCTTTTCTTCGACATCTACTCTTTTCACAACAGATTCGATATAAGGAATGTAGGCATCTTTTTTACCTGCTCGCTGTAGTACCCAGACATCATTTGCGCCTGGTGCGAGAATTTCTTTAATCGTACCAAGTTCTTCATCAGCAGCAGTATAGACCTTACACCCAATAATTTCATGGTAATAATATTCATTTTCCTCAAGTTCTGCCTGCTGTTCTTCATGGATTTGTAAGTAAAGTCCTTTATATTTTTCCACATCATTTATATTATCCATACCTTCAAACGTAAGCAGATCAAATCCTTTATGTATCCGGTGATGGGCAATAATGAGTGGTATCGCCGTTTCCTCATTCTCCTTTATATAAACTGTCTCTCCAGCTTGGAATCTCTCTGCAAAATCGGTAATTCTTTTTATTTTTACTTCGCCGCGAACACCATGCGTATTGATGATTCTACCGATATTAAACATTTTTTCTGTCATCTCTTCCACCTGCCTACTCTTCTATACGTACAACAATATTATCTTGAATAACAATTGCTTGCTTCTTCATCAAATCTTCCCAATTTGTTCCAATACTTACTTCAACAAGAGATTCAACTTCCCCTTCAACAATTTCACTACCCATATTTAAAACTTCAAGCTGCTCTTCTTTAAATTCAATAAGTTCAATTTTTTCTTTTCTTTTTTCCACTTCATGATGAAACTTCCGCTCAATTTCTTGCTTGTGAACTCCTTTTTTATTAAGCATCTTTCGTTTTTCAAAAAGTAACTGTTGACACTCTTGTTCAAGTCGCATTTTTTGATCAAATAACTGGGCCTTTAATTTCTCTTTACTCTTTTCTGTAATGATTTGTCTCACTTCAACTCTTTTAATAATTTTCACTGTTCTCCCTCACTTTCAGGCTTTTTACCATATAGATTATGGATATTTTTTAAAAAAAGAGGGTTATTCCTGATAAATTATACAGCTAAAATGTGCAAAAGGGAAAGAAGAACCAGTGGCTCCTTTCCCTTTTTTACATGATATCCAAATAAATCCGCTTATTCTCATCCGTTTTTGCTGCGTAAACAACGGTTCGAATCGCTTTTGCAATACGTCCATTCTTGCCAATCACTTTGCCAACATCATCTTCATGAACTTTAAGATGATAAACGATCTTCGTTTCCTCTTCCCTTTCTGTTACGCTGATATCCTCTGGATAATCAACGAGAGAAGTGACAATAGTTTCGATTAGGGCTTTCATGGTATCACACTACTTTGCTTGATTTTTTTGCTCGTGGAATTTTTGCATGATGCCTTCTGTTGAAAACAGATTGCGGACTGTATCACTTGGTTTAGCACCGTTACCTAACCATTTAAGTGCCTTTTCTTCATCAATTTTAACTTCAACCGGGTTTACTACCGGGTTATATGTTCCGATTTGTTCGATTTGACGTCCATCACGTGGTGAACGAGAATCTGCTACAACAATACGGTAAAATGGATTTCTTTTTGAACCCATACGTTTCAAACGAATTTTAACAGCCATTACTTGCACCTCCAATAATAGTTATTCACAATTTTAAATTCTAACAGAAAATATATAGTCTGTAAAGGGTTTTTACATGACAAACTATAATATTTTTTATTTCATTACATAAATGGCAGTTTAAAACCGCCTTTACCCTTTTTCCCTTTTTGCATATTCGTCATTTGTTTCATCATCTTCTTCATTTCTTCAAATTGTTTAAGCAAGCGATTGACTTGGGATACAGTAGTTCCTGATCCTTTGGCAATTCTTTTTTTTCTGCTTGCATTGATGATATTCGGTTCCTGACGCTCTTTTTTCGTCATCGATCTAGCAATCGCCTCAACCTGGGCGAGTTGCCCTTCATCGACTTGAGCATTTTTTAACCCTTTCATCTTGCCGGCTCCCGGGAGCATACCTAAGAGTTCGTCAAGTGGTCCCATTTGTTTTACCTGGTCCATCTGTTCAAGGAAATCATCAAAGGTGAAGGACATCGAACGCATTTTTTCTTCTAGCTCTTTCGCTTGTTGCTCATCGACATTTGTTTGAGCTTTCTCGATCAATGATAAAACATCACCCATTCCAAGAATCCTGGATGCCATACGTTCCGGGTGGAAGGGTTCGAGCTGATCTAGATTTTCTCCCATTCCAGCAAATTTAATCGGTTTATCCGTGACAGCTTTAATAGATAATGCAGCACCGCCTCGGGTATCCCCGTCGAGTTTCGTTAATACAACTCCGCTAATATCCAACTGATCGTTAAAGCTTTCAGCAACGTTCACCGCATCTTGACCAGTCATTGCATCAACGACGAGAAAGATTTCATCTGGTGTTGTAATATCTTTAATCTCTTGCAGTTCTGTCATTAATTCTGTGTCCACATGCAAGCGGCCTGCCGTATCGATAATGACATAATCATGATGCTCTTCTTTTGCTTTTTCAATTGCCTGTTTCGCGATATCAACAGGGTTTGCTTCCGTACCTAGGGAGAAAACAGGCATATCTAATTGACCGCCTAGTGTTTCTAATTGCTGAATCGCAGCTGGTCGATAAACGTCACATGCTACAAGCATCGGCTTGCGGTTATGTTTCTTCCGTAAGAGGTTTGCAAGCTTTCCTGTTGTTGTTGTTTTACCTGCACCTTGTAAACCTACCATCATGATAACGGTAGGCGGGCGGTCGGCTACAGTGATTCTAGTGTTTTCTCCACCCATTAATTCGGTGAGTTCGTCACGGACAATTTTAATGACTTGCTGTCCGGGTGTAAGACTTTCCATAACTTCCTGGCCAACTGCCCGTTCTTTGATACGATTGATTAGATCTTTAACAACTTTAAAGTTCACATCGGCCTCAAGGAGAGCGAGTCGGATTTCCCTAGACATCTCTTTAATATCCTGTTCCGAAATCTTACCCTTTCCTGTTATCTTTTTAATCGTACTTTGCAGACGTTCGGCTAAGCCTTCAAATGCCATAGAAGGTATCCTCCTAATCTAATTCTTTTAGTTTGTTCACTAACTGTTTTATCTCTTCACTGGATGCTTTTTGCTCCAACTCATTGATAATTTTCGTTCGGCTGCTGAACTTTTCATATAAGTTCAGCTTTTCTTCATAGGATTCAAGCATTGCTTCCGTTCGTTTAATATTGTCATAAACCGCCTGGCGGGATACGGAAAACACTTCCGAAATCTCGCTAAGCGAAAGATCTTCCAAATAATATAGCTTCATATACTTTTTTTGTTTCGAAGTTAAAAGATCTTGGTAAAAATCAAACAAATAATTAACGCGCATTGTTTTTTCCAGCAATGGCAACGCCCCTTGTTAAGTAAGTGTTCAAAAGGAGGATAAAAAAGACCGAGGTCGGTTAAGAACGCAACGTCCTGTTGCAAAACCCACACTAGCACATCCTATGTGTCGAAGTTCGAGGCGGCGTAGCTTTTAGCACCGGAATGTACGTAAACAGGTACACGAGGAGCGGAAAAGCAAGCCAACGAAGAAATTCGAAGTGTCTTTTTTACCGGACTTTTTAAACACCCTCTTGTTAAGTGAAATCTCTTTACAAGTAATCATAACGAATGGATTGCTTTACTGTCAAGATTCGTCCTCGTCTTCCACACCTTCTTCTTCCAGCATATCGGCAAATAAGCCATAAACGAATAAAGAAGCATCAAATTCTTGTAAATCACCTATCTGCTCTCCGAGACCGATATATTTGACTGGTATGTTCAATTCATTGCGGATAGCAAGCACGATACCACCCTTTGCTGTACCATCGAGCTTCGTTAAAACGATTCCCGAAACGTCTGTCGCCTGGGAGAAAGTCTTCGCCTGATTTAAGGCGTTCTGTCCGGTTGTTGCGTCAAGAACTAATAATACTTCATGTGGCGCCCCGGGGATTTCTCTTTCAATGACACGCTTAATTTTCTCCAATTCATTCATTAAATTGACCTTATTTTGCAATCTGCCTGCTGTGTCACAAAGAAGTACATCTGCGTTACGCGATTTGGCTGCACGGATGCCATCATAGATTACAGCCGCAGGGTCACTTCCAGCGCTCTGCTTAATCACTTCGACACCAGCACGCTCGCCCCACTCTTCCAGTTGCTCAATTGCTCCGGCCCGAAATGTATCACCTGCTGCCATCATAACTTTCTTACCTTCTTCTTTCAATTGTTGGGCAAGCTTGCCAATGGATGTTGTTTTTCCAACACCATTCACACCAACGACAAGGATAACGGTCATTTCATTTTCCTGGATATTCAAATTCTCAATATCCTCATTATCTTCTCCGTAATAAATCTCTACTAATTTTTCCGAAATAACATCTTTGACTTCTTCGGTATCTTTAATGTTTTGGCGTTTTACTTCCATCTTCAGTTCATCAACTAAATCCATTACCGTTGTGACACCAACATCAGCAGAAATCAGAACTTCCTCCAACTCTTCGAAAAAATCCTCATCCACTTTACGGTAACGCGCTAGCAAATCATTTATTCTTCCGGAAAAAACGCCCCGGGTTTTCTTCATACCCTCTTTATATTTTTCTTGAACTTGCTCTGCACCGTCATCTTGTTTAAAACGTTTTTTCAGTTTATCAAAAAAACTCATGGCCCTTTTTCCTCCTTATGATTCGACTAAATCAGCCGTCTCTTCCAGCCTCACAGAAACGAGACGGGATACGCCCGACTCTTGCATCGTCACACCATATAATACATCTGCTTCTTCCATTGTACCTTTCCGGTGTGTAATGACAATGAATTGTGTCTGTTTACTGTAAAGTTTTACGTATTTCGCAAAACGGGTGACATTTGCTTCATCCAATGCCGCTTCCACTTCATCAAGAATGCAGAACGGAACAGGACGCACTCTTAGAATAGCAAATAATAATGCGATTGCTGTCAACGCCCGCTCTCCGCCTGAGAGCAGACCTAATTGTTGTAGTTTCTTTCCAGGTGGTTGTGCAATAATTTCCACACCGGTTTCTAGCATTTGATTCGGATTAGTTAGCTTCAGTTCTGCTTTCCCGCCTCCGAAAAGTTCTTTGAAGACTACACCGAATTCTTCTTTTATCGCTTTAAAAGTGACTTCAAAACGCTCAATCATTTCTACATCAAGCTCTGCGATGACTTTGTAGAGCGTGTTTTTTGCATCAACAAGATCGGTCTGTTGTTCTGTCAAAAAGGTATATCTTTCATGAATTCGTTCATATTCATCAATTGAACCAAGATTTACCGTACCTAAGTTAACAATCTGCTGTTTCAATTGTTCTACTTCCTTTTTTGACTGTTGAATGTCTGTTGTTTTCTCGTATGTTTGCTTTGCTTTATCAAAGGTTATCGTATATTCCGTCTCCAAATGTGTTAACCGATTCTCAAGCTCTACATCTAACCGATTCATCTTCACTTCTTGTTGTTGAATATTTGCAAGCATAGATTGACTGCGTTTATTTTCTTCCCGCAGCTCATTCTCTTCATCATTAATTGTTTGCGTCCGGTTTGCTCGTTCACTGCGCAACTCCTGAATTGATGTTGTTAATGTTTCTTTTGTTACTTTTTCTTCGGTTATAGAGGCATTAATCGATTCCTCTGTTTCTTTATTCTCAAGAATAGAATCGAGTTCGATTAATTTCTCGATATTTCCTTTCAATCTAGTTGCTGTCAAATCGATTTGTTTTTTTAAGTTTTTCACTTTGTCCGATTGGTTACGATAGCGTTCTTCTTGCTTTGCAAGCAACAGTTTTTGTTCATGATATTTTTCTTTCAACAATTCCCTGTTTTCTTTCACAGCAGACTCTTCTTTTGTCAGCTGTTCAATTTGTGTTTCCGCTTCTGCTAGCTTCCTTTTTAAATCTGCCAACTGCTCTTTTAATTCTTTTTTACGCTGATTCAGATACTCGGTATCTTCCTGATATTGCTTTTCTTCCTGATCATAAAGAGACAAGCTGTCATTTAAGGATTTTAATTGTAATTCTGCTTTATGGGAAGATGATTGCAAGGCCTGTAACTGCTGTTGATCAGCTATCAGATTTTGTTCCTTTCTTTTCAGTTCCTGTTCTCTTTCCGCCATGATCCTCTTTTGTTCTTCCACTTTCTCAGCAAAAGAAGCCGCTCGAGGTTCATAGCTCGTCAATTTATCCCGCAACTCTTCCAGTTCTTTTTCCCTGGTGAATAGGGACTGGTTCTTCTTCTGAGACGCACCACCTGTCATCGCTCCACCTGGGGCGACAACATCACCTTCGAGTGTTACAATACGATATTTCCTGCCAGTTAGCCCAGCAATTTCATTCGCATCTTTCAATGTTTCTGTAATAATGACATGACCCATCAAATGATTAACGGCACGCTGGTAATTCGGTGTTGTCTTTACTAATTCAGCAGCAGTACCGACATAACCCGGGTGGTCATTCATTCGCTCAACAAGTTGTCTTGGGATATATCTCTCTTGGATTGTTGTAAGTGGCAGAAATGTTGCTCTCCCATTATTCGTCTTTTTCAACCATGTAATTGCTGTTCGGGCGACTTGCTCATCTGGAACGACAATATGTTGTGCCTGTCCGCCAAGAACAGTTTCAATTGCAAGGATGTAAGACTTCGGAACTTCGATCAGCTCAATAACCGCTCCTTCAATTTGCTTTAGCTCACCTTTTTTCCTTGCTTTCAGTATCGCTTTTACACCGTGAAAGAACCCTTGGAAATCTTCCTTCATTTCTTCGAGCATTTCTTTTTTAGATTTTAACTTATCAATGTACTGGAAGCCTTGATACAGTTTGGTCTGCATGTCTTGAAATTGTCTACGGTTTGCTTCTACTTCAATTTTCAGTTGCTTAATCTTCTTTTCGCTTGCCTCGTAAATTTCTAGTTGCTCCAGTCGTTCTCTTTCCACTTTATCTCTTACTTGTTCAAGTTTCTCCCTTTCTTCGAGAGATGCTTTGAACCTTTCAGCTTGTCGTTGATTTTTATTATTGTATTGTTCGGATTGTCTTTCAATTGACTGCAGCTCATTTCGACTTGCTGCCTGTTCATTCAAGAGCTCGATATATTCGGATTTCAATTCTTCAATTTGTTCGGCAATCGTTTCTTCTGTACGGCTTAATGTAGTTTCCAGCTCTTTAATGGATTCTTTTATTGCTTCTATTTCTACTAGAAACGATTTCCGTTTCTCTTCTTCTTTTTTTAGTTCTTCCTCGGTCTTTTTCAGCTCGGATTCGGTCTGTTCCCGGTCATCCAGCAGCTTCTGTCTATTTTCCCCATGATGCTTGCTTCGTTCGGAGAGTAGTTGTTTTTTTCCTTCCAATTTTTCCAGTTGTTCTGTCGATAGAAGCAATTTCCCTTGCAGTTCTTCAATCTGTTCATCTAACTGCAAGTTCTTTTTTTTCTGTTCTTCAATCCATGCTTCTTTTTCTTGGTTCTCCGCTCTCAGGATAATATGTTTTTCATTTTCTGACTCGATTACTTGCTTCATTGTTTTCCACTGCTCATGCAGCGTTTCAATTTCAGCAATCAATAGGGAAATTTCTTTTTCTTTCAATCGATCTTTTAATGTCAAATACTGACTTGCAGTATTTTTTTGTTCTTCGAGCGGTCCTAGCTGGGACTCGATTTCATGCAGAATATCTTCTACTCTATTTAAGTTCTCCTGCGTTTCCGCCAGTTTATATTCTGATTTCTTTTTACGTTGTTTATATTTTAAAACACCTGCAGCCTCTTCAAAAATCGTTCTTCTCTCTTCCGCTTTCGAGCTAAGGATTTCTTCTACTTTCCCTTGACTGATGATGGAGAAAGCTTCTCTTCCTAAGCCGGAATCCATAAATAGATCAATAATATCTTTTAAACGGCAGGATTGTTTATTAATATAGAATTCACTTTCACCTGAGCGATAAACCCTTCTTGTTACACTAACCTCTTCATAATCGAGGGGCAAGGCTTTATCTTTGTTATCCAATACGAGGGTCACTTCCGCAACATTTAACGCTTTACGGGTATCACTTCCTTGAAATATGATATCTTCCATTTTCGAACCACGTAAAGATTTCACCGATTGCTCGCCTAACACCCAGCGTATCGCATCGGTTATATTACTTTTTCCACTACCGTTTGGTCCGACTACAGCCGTTACACCTGGAACGAATTCAATTGAAATTCGTTCCGCAAACGACTTGAAGCCGAGACTTTCCAATTTTTTTAAATACATATTCATACTCCTATTATTCATCACAAGCAGCACTTAGAAAACCGCTTGAATACACAAGGTTTTTCAACTTATTCATTTTATCATAATCCATCGTTCAAAAGAAGTCTGGCTCTTATTTTCCACTGAAATGCTCTCTGCAATTTGCAAGATTCGAAGGGAATTGATATATTAAAAAGGATATTTTTGATATATCATACGCTTCGGATCATTATTATGGGAGGGGTTTCATGTCATTCGATGAGGCTAATCAAGAGAATTTATCACAGATGCTCAATGAACTTGCTGATCATTTAAATGTTGCTAATCGTGGTCTATTTGATGCGGAAGACTATGATTTGAACAAATACAATGATTTAAAACTGTTACATCAGGTCATCATGAATAAAGAAAAGCTAAGCGCCCTTGAAACACAGGCATTTGTAGATGAACTTGCAACAATCCGTAAAAAATAAATCAGTGGACTCTTCCACTGATTTATTTTTTTCATTCATTCAATTTATTCAAGGCGACTTTTGCGGCTCGTTGTTCGGCTTCTTTCTTCGATTTTCCAAGCCCTTCTCCAATGATAGCTCCGTTGATGAATACATGAACAAGATATTGCCTGTCATGCGCAGGACCTTTTTCCTCGGCAACCTCATATGTCACCTTTTCATCTTTGTTCTGTTGTATCAATTCCTGAAGCTCGCTCTTATAATCCATCCCATGGGAAAAAGCGCCAGTTTTTATTTTCGGAAAAACATGTTCACCTAGAAATTCAATAACCTTTTCGTAGCCTTGATCAAGATAAAGCGCACCTAAGAATGCTTCAAATACATCTGCTAATATGGCAGGACGATCTCTTCCGCCTGTTTGCGCTTCTCCTCTGCCAAGCAATAAATACTTACCAAACTGTAAATCCCTCGCAAATTCTTCTAAAGACGGCTCGCGCACGATAGCTGCACGCAGCTTCGACAATTCGCCTTCTGGCATTTGTTGGTAAGTAGAATAGAGATATTGAGAAACACCTAATTCAAGAACAGCATCTCCTAAAAATTCAAGTCTTTCATTATCCGAAAACTCTTCCTGACCATGCTCATTCACATACGATGAATGGGTAAAAGCTTGATTCAACAAAGACTTTTCCTTAAAATCAATCTGTAGCTGGCGTTCTAATTCACTTACATCCATACAGTTCACCTCGTTGTGAATAGGTAAAGAGGCTGGGATAACGATTCTAGAAAAATAAAATCCCAGCCTCTTCTTTTTTATTATTAGGAAACACTGTTGATATAATTTACAGCGTCACCCACTGTATTAATTTTCTCAGCTTCTTCATCAGCAATTTCCATGTCGAATTCGTCTTCAAGTTCCATTACAAGCTCCACTACATCGAGGGAATCTGCGTCAAGGTCATCTTTGAATGACGCTTCTAACGTTACTTTTTCCTCTTCTACATCTAGACGATCAACAATGATTTCTTTTACACGATCAAACACATCTGCCACACCGTTCACCTCCCTTCAAAGTCGTAGTCACGTCCGGCTCCAGCGCCCAGCAACTAGCAGGTCTTTTGGTGGGACGAGCATTGCGCAGTCCCAAACTTCACCCTCCTCCAATCGATAAGTCAACATCAACTCACTGCGTCGCCTGAGTTTCCTTTATCCCCCCTCGGAGTGCTCCAGTTTGTACGTTGCTAAACGGGCACTTACGCCTTTGTATATTACATTACCATTCCGCCATCGATATGTATCGTTTGTCCGGTAATATAGCTCGCATCATCGGAAGCTAAAAAGCGCACGACTTTCGCGACATCTTCAGGTTCACCAAAACGGTCTAATGGGATCACGGATAGCATGGCTTCCTTTTGTTCCTCATTTAGTGCCTCGGTCATATCGGTTGAAATAAAGCCTGGTGCTACTGCATTCACTAAAATATTTCTGGAAGCAAGTTCTTTTGCAGTTGTTTTCGTAAGTCCGATTACTCCTGCTTTTGCTGCTACGTAATTAGCTTGTCCCGGGTTCCCGCTTACTCCGACAATAGAAGCTACATTGACAATCCGACCGGCGCGCTGTTTCATCATTTGCCGGGTTACTGCTTTCGTACAAAGGAAAACGCCTTTTAAATTCGTGTTAATAACATCGTCAAATTCTTCTTCCTTCATACGCATCAATAAATTATCTCTCGTAACACCTGCATTATTCACAAGAATATCCAAGCTGCCGAACGCACCGATTACTTCTTTCACCATTGCTTTTACACTGTCTTCATGTGAAACGTTTGCTTGGATGGGAAAGGCTTGGACACCATAACTTTTAAGTTCCTCAGCAACTTCTTTTGCTTTTGCTTCACTTCCAGCATAGTTAACCGCAACATTCGCACCCTGTTTGGCAAATTCAATTGCGATTGTTCTGCCGATTCCCCTGGAAGCACCGGTTACTAATACACTTTTCCCCTTTAACATTTATGCATCCTCCTTATACCATTCCAAAAAGTCTTGTAGAGATTTCGCATCTTGTACCGCAAAAGTTTTCGTTTTTCGATCGATTTTCCGCAGCAGTCCAGAGAGTACTTTTCCATTTCCGATTTCAACAAATGCGTCGATTTCTTCCTCCATCATCGCCCGGATGGATGCTTCAAAACGGACAGGAGAATAGAGCTGCTTGATGAGCAAATCTTTAATTTCATCTTTTGCTGTAACCGGGGCAGCCGACACATTAGCATAGACTGGAATGCTTGCATTGTTAATCTCTATTCCGTCTAAGTAACTCGCAAATTCTTCGTTCGCCGTTTTCATTAATCTTGAATGGAACGGCCCGCTCACATTAAGCGGGAGTACTCGTTTTGCTCCTTTTTGTTTTAACAGCTCTGCAGCTAGTTCCACGCCTTTCACAGAACCAGAAATAACAATTTGTCCAGGACAATTCAAATTGGCAAGATCAACTACTTCCTCTTTGATACCCTGTAAAACTTCCGTGATCTCTGCTTCATCCAAGCCAAGAACAGCGGCCATGGTCCCTTGCCCTTTCGGAAATGCTTGCTCCATCAAACGGCCGCGTGTCGCAACGAGTGGAACAGCATCTTCAAAGGAAATAGAGCCGGAAGCTACCAATGCGCTGTATTCACCGAGGCTATGTCCGACCGACATAATCGGCTGAACCCCTTCTTTAAGCAAAACTTGCTCGATTGCAACACTTGTAAGCAAAAGTGCCGGTTGGGCATTTTCCGTTTCTGTGAGTGTATCTTGTGGTCCATTAAACATAATTTCTATTATATCTTTATTTAATAACTCATTCGCTTGATGAAAAAAATCTTTCACTTCCTGATAGGTATCATAAAAGTCTTTTCCCATTCCAACAGCTTGGGAACCTTGCCCAGGAAACATAAATGCTACTCGTTTCACGTCACTCACTCCTCTATATCCATTGATTTTATCGTTTCACCTATCATATCTGTTACATCATTATCAACCATATGCTTTGCTTGCCGGATTGCATTGACAATTGCTCGGCTTTTCGATGAACCATGTGCCTTAATGACTGGTGCTGCTAAACCAAAAAGTCCGGCGCCACCATATTCGGAGTAATCTAAACGATTTTTGAGAGCTCCTAAGTCATTTTTTACAAGTCCCGCAGCAAGTTTCGTTTTCAAAGAGGATGTGAACGTTTCTTTTAGTAAGGCGAAAACAGTTTGTGCTGTCCCCTCAATTGTTTTTAACGCAACATTCCCGCTAAAACCATCCGTTACAACAACATCAGCCGCATGGTCGAATAAGTCACGAGCTTCGACATTTCCGATAAAATTAATCGGCGCTTGCTCCATTAATTCGAAGGCTTTCTTCGTTAGTTCATTGCCTTTGGCGTCTTCAGTCCCTACATTTAAGAGAGCTACAGTCGGATCCTTAATTCCTCTCACCTTTTCCGAGTAGATCGACCCCATAATACCATATTGAAGCAGATGACTTGCTTTAGCTTCTACATTCGCGCCGACATCAAGAAATAGAAAGCCTTGTCCATTGATGGTCGGCAGTGTCGGGCTTAATGCTGGACGAGAAATCCCTGGGATCCGTCCAACGATAAAGAGACCGGCACTCATTAAGGCACCAGTATTTCCAGCAGAAATACAAGCATCCGCTCTTCCTTCTTTAACTTCTTTAGCCATCAGTACGAGAGAGGCATCTTTTTTACGGCGTACAGCCCGTACTGGTTCATCCTCACTCGTAATAACTTCTTCTGTATGTATGATTGAAATATTTTTTGAGTTTGTTAAATAGGGTTTTATATTCGCTTCATCACCAATTAATGTAATCGATAAATCATCAAACTCACGAATCGCGTCCACTGCACCCTCAACGATTTCTTTTGGTGCATGGTCACCGCCCATTGCATCTATTGCTAATTTCATATTATTTGCCACCTGTTTCTTCATTGGATTGGAACATTTGGAAGTTACCTGTAAATACAACTTCCTGTTCTACATAACTTGTAACGTGAACAACAGTCAATCCTTTATCATTTTTGCCTTCCACCGTTGCCTTCGCAATCACCCGCTCACCTTCTTTTACTTGACGGGTAAACGTAATTTCCGATTTGGCAGTAAGTGCTAATTGCTCATTAATGACAGCTACTGCGAGTGAATTGGCTTGAGCAAATAAATGATGTCCTCTAGCAATCTTGTTTCGTGAAAAAACAAGATCCTTTGAGATATCCAATATGGAGATTGCCCGTTCATCCAGTTCCAGATCAATAATTTCGCCAATCACTTCTTCAATTTGCAAAGCACGGACCGTTTCATTCCATTGATCTTTCGCAACCGATTTAATCCGTTCACGCATTTCGGGAATGCCGAGTTCCATCCGGTCCAGACGGATTGTTTGAATGCTCACGTTAAATTCGTTAGCCAATTGTTCATCTGTTATAAAGGGAATTTCCTCGATTTTCTCTTTTAAAAGTTGCTGTCTTTCAGCTTTAGTTTTTTTCATTCTGCACCGTCCACTGTTTACCATACTTTATGACTTGGTACTAATAGTAATATATAATACGATATATAATTATGCAAGCCATTATCATGAAAAAATCAATCCAATTTCGTATGGAGATCTGGATCGGTTTCGAGTAACTCGCGCAGTTTTGCGTATTCACTATCATTCGTTAGCAATTGCTGGTTGACGATAAAGGTTGCATCATTTCTTGCTGTTTCAAGGGCACGATAATCATGTACCATGTCTGCCACCTTAAATTCCGGGATTCCACTTTGTTTTCTCCCGAAGAAATCTCCTGGCCCCCGCAGTTGCAAATCTCTTTCTGCTAATTCAAATCCATTATTTGTCTCGGTCATAATGCTCATTCTTTCTTTCCCTACTTCATTCTTCGGTTCAGCAATCAAGATACAATAACTTTGCTTGTCGCCTCTACCGACCCTTCCTCGCAATTGGTGAAGTTGTGCGAGCCCGAAGCGTTCTGCATCATAAATAACCATAATCGTCGCATTCGGTACGTTTACGCCAACTTCAACGACGGTTGTTGAGACAAGCACTTGTATCTTGTTTTCGGCGTAATCTTTCATAACTGCATCTTTTTCATCGGCTGGAAGACGACCATGCATTAAGCCAACCTTTATTTCCGGTGGGAAAAACTCAATCAACTGATGGTAAAGGTCGACGGCATTTTGGATATCCAATTTATCGGATTCTTCAATAAGTGGGCTGATCAGATATGCTTGTTCACCGCTTTGCACATGTTTGATTATAAAATTCAAGATCCGCTCAAACATATTCTCCTTCACCCAAAGCGTTTCCACTTCCTTTCTTCCAGCTGGCATCTCATTGATTTGGGACACATCCATATCACCAAAGGCAGTGATTGCTAGCGTACGGGGAATTGGTGTTGCTGTCATGAATAACACATCTGGATGAAGACCTTTATCCCTTAATGTCCGGCGTTGTTCCACTCCAAAGCGATGCTGTTCATCAACAATAACGAGACCGAGATCATGGAACAGGACATCATCTTGAATGAGCGCATGGGTACCGATGATTAGATCTATTTCCCCCGCTTCAAGTCCCGCCACTATCTCTCTACGCTCCTTCGCTTTAACCGACCCTGTAAGGAGACGGACATTCGCAAGCTCCCCGAACAATTCCTGCAATGATTGATAGTGCTGTTCTGCAAGTATTTCCGTTGGTACCATTAATGCTCCTTGCTTTCCAGCTGTCAAAGAAGCATAAAGACAGATCGCTGCGACTGCTGTTTTTCCCGAACCTACATCTCCTTGCAATAAGCGATTCATCCGGTATGAAGAACGCATGTCTAAAAGAATTTCTTCAAGTGATGCATTTTGCGCATTTGTTAATTTGAAAGGAAATCGTTCGATAAAGCTGTCCACTTTCTCCACATCATATTCCTGTGCATTTCCTTCCGTCGCTTCCCGGTGTTGCTTTCTTAAAAGCTGCATCTTCAACTGGAAAAGCAAAAATTCCTCATAAATATACCTTCTGCGTGAATGCTTCAATTGAACACGATTTTGCGGGAAATGGAGCATTTCTACTGCATCTTTCCGGGCTGGCAACTTATAATCTGTTAGGTAGGATACAGGAAGGATTTCTGTTATTTGATCACCATAATCTTTCAGCGCTTGAGAAATTACCTTTTTCAACCGGTAATTCGTTACATCCCCTTTCACCGAATACATCGGCTGGATTTCTGTGGAATCTTCCTGGGCACCTTTCCGGTAATTACTAACGGTAATCTGTAATCGGTGCGCATCCCATTTACCAGTAAGGGTGACAATATCTCCTGCATTTAATTGTTTTTTCGCGAACGCTCGATTAAACATGACTGCCTTAATGGCAACATTCTCTACATCTACCGTCAATACTAAACGTGACTTTTTTCTTCCATAAAAATTCAGGGAAGGCTCATATAAAATCCTTCCCACAATGGTTACTTTATCTTCATGGATTAGCTCGCTTAGTGGTAAAATTTCTAATACATCATATTTATACGGTAAATAATGCAATAAATCTTCAACCGTATAAACATTCATCAGATTTAAATCTTCCGCGAATTTTTCTCCGATTCCTTTTACATTTTTTACTGATTCGTTAAGCACGTCTATCACTCTTTCTAAACCGAAACACCAAATATTTTTTCTTTTAAAAGTCTTCCCGTCGGCGTGTCCGCAAGTCCTCCTTCACCAGTCTCACGTAAGCTTGGCGGCATTTGCCTGCCAATTCTATACATCGCGCCAATCACTTCATCCGCCGGAATCCGGCTCGTTACTCCTGCTAAAGCAAGATCTGCTGAGACAATCGCCTGGGACGAACCTAGTGCATTACGTTTCACGCATGGTACTTCTACTAATCCAGCAACTGGGTCACAAACTAAGCCGAGCATGTTTTTTAATGTAATTGCAAAGGCATCAGCAGATTGCTGCGCTGTACCCCCTGCCATTTCGACAGTTGCCGCTGCGGCCATTGCACCTGCTGAACCGACTTCTGCTTGACATCCACCGGCAGCGCCTGATATAAACGCATTGTTCGCTACGACAAAACCGAATGCTCCTGCAGTGAATAAGAAACGAATCATTTGCTCACGCGTCGGATTCAGCTGATTCTTTACTGCGAAAAGCGTACCCGGTACACAACCAGCACTTCCAGCTGTTGGCGTAGCACAAATAATTCCCATTGCAGCATTTACTTCATTCGTCCCCATCGCTTTACTAACTGCATCAAGTAAAATTGGTCCGGATAATGGTCTTTTCTCCTGCATATACTTCTGCACAAGTACCGCATCTCCGCCCGTCAGTCCGGTTACAGACTGCACACCTTGTAATGCTCGCTCAATAGCATTTTCCATTACTTGCAAATTCTTTTCCATCTCGGTAAATATATCTTCGCGGCTCCGTTCTTTCACATCCATTTCCTGAAGAATCATCACTTCCGAAATTGGCATTTCCTTCGTCTCTGCCATTTCCACCAATTCAGCAATTGTCCGAAACATATGCATGCTCCTTTCGATTCTAACTTTCTATTTTCGAAATCTGGATAATATGTTCTCTGGATTGTAATTCTTCCAATATATCGTCACTGACATTTTGATCGACTTCGATAACCATCAACGCTTCTTTGCCAACATCTTTTCTATTCACTTCCATATGACCGATATTGATTTCATGTTTCGCTAATATTTCGGTAACGGATGCAATCGTTCCAAAGCGGTCGTTATGCATAATCAAAATCGCCGGATGATTTCCGGAAAGCCTTAACTGAAAACCGTTCAATTCAGTAATTTCTACTTTTCCACCGCCGATTGAAATTCCGGTCAGTTCTAACTTGTCATTACCATCACCGATGAGAATCCTCGCAGTATTCGGGTGATCTACCCGTGAGTTGTCTTCAATGAATTCAATTTCCAAACCATTTTCTTTGGCAATATCCAGCGCTTTGCTCATCCGTAGGTCATCTGTTGCAAATCCGAGTAATCCTCCTGCAAGTGCAAAATCTGTTCCATGGCCTTTGTACGTCTTTGCGAAAGATTCATAGAGATAGATTTTCGCCCATCTCGGCTGTTTTCCAAATAAATTCCGTGCAGCAAGTCCAATCCGCGCTGCTCCTGCCGTGTGTGAGCTTGATGGCCCAATCATGACCGGTCCAATAATATCGAATACGGAATTATATTTCATTTTAACACCGCCTTTTATCGACTACTCATTTCCTCTACAATTATAGCAAAAAAGATTAACAGGTGCATAACTCTCGTTAAAAAACCGCCTCATACCAAGTTGATTTGGTATGAGGCGGTTGGTGATTTTGTTTACTCGACAGCGAAGATATAGGAATAGATTCGCTGTTCGCCGTTATGAACCTCAATTTCTACGTCTGCGAAATATTCTTCAACATAAGTTTCGATCTCAGCGACTTCCTCTTCTGTAACATCTTCACCATAAAGGATGGTCAAGATTTCATCGTCCTCTGTAATAAGTTCGTTTAATAATGATTTTACAGTTTCCTGTTTATTTTCATTAGATGTGATAATTCTCCCATCTTCAATCCCCATAAAGTGATTTTTTTCAATCGTTATTCCGTCAATTTGCGTGTCACGGACAGCATACGTGATTTGGCCAGTTTTCACTTCTTTACTAGCCGCCTCCATCGCTTCCTTGTTCGCTGATAATTCAGCATCCGGATCAAAGACGAGCATGGCACTGATTCCTTGAGGGATTGTCCTTGTTGAAACGACAGCGACATTTTCGTCAGCGATATCCGCTGCCTGTTCAGCTGCCATTTGGATATTTTTATTGTTTGGCAGAACAAGTACATTTCTTGCATGAGCTTTCGTGATCGCTTCTGCAATGTCTTTCGTGCTCGGGTTCATTGTTTGTCCACCTTCAATTACAACCGTAACTCCAAGACTTTCAAATAATGCCTTGAGTCCAGCCCCCATTGTAACGGTGACAATACCGTATTCGGCTTTTTCTTTTGGCTTATCCGTTTTTACTCTATTTCCAATAATCGCACTGTGTTGCTCACGCATATTCTCTATCTTCATGTTGATTAAGCTACCGTAGCGCTGACCGAGTGTTAAACAGTCTCCGGGTTGTTCGGAGTGGACATGCACTTTTACAATTTCATCGTCTGAAACAACAAGTAAGGAATCCCCCATTGTACTTAACGTCTCGCGGAATTCTTCCTCATTATATGGATGGTTTTTTAATTTATCGTCTTCAAATTTAACCATAAACTCTGTACAATATCCATAAACAATTTCAGATGTGTCCATGAAATCTTGCGTTATTTTATGATGTTCCGCATTCACAAGGTCTTCCATTCCTACATCAATCGTCGTTTCTTTTGGAAGTTCTTCCCCTTTAAGTGCGGCTAAGAATCCTTCATAAATTGTTACTAAACCTTGTCCACCCGAATCGACAACGCCGACTTCCTTTAAAACGGGAAGTAAATCGGGTGTACGTTTTAATGATGCTTTTGCTTCCACCAGGATTTTCTCCATTAGAGCAATGATATCTGTTTCCGTTTTCGCAATTTCCACTGCCTGAATGGCTGCGTCCTTTGCAACAGTAAGAATTGTCCCTTCAACAGGCTTCATCACTGCTTTGTACGCTGTCGTCACTCCAGCTTCAAATGCTTGCGCAAAGTCTTCCGCTTCTAATGTTTCTTTATTGTCCATCCCTCTACCAAATCCGCGGAAAATTTGCGACAGGATAACACCCGAGTTTCCTCGTGCGCCCATTAATAAACCTTTTGCAAATGCATTCGCAACAACGGAAACATTGTCTGAATCCGTTTGCTTCACTTCATTTACACCTGAGGTCATAGATAAATTCATATTTGTTCCTGTATCCCCGTCTGGTACCGGAAACACGTTTAATGCATCAATTTTTTGTGCATTGTTTGATAGGTGATGTGCCCCGGAGAGGATCATCTGTGCTAACAGACTACCATCCAACTTATGTATAGTCACCATACTTCCTCCTTAAATAAACCATGCCTAACTCCTGTTAACTGCTCATTTAGGTTAAGACTGTTCTATACTTTGTACGAAAACAGCTTAGAGGAGTTTAACAGGCAGTAAGCAATTCCATGTAGTTTTCATTAATCGTTAGCCACTCGGACTCCTTGAATGTATATATTTACTGAGTCAATGGATAGGCCTAAAGTTTGTTCCAGTGTATATTTCACTTGAGACTGCACATTGCTCGCAACCTCAGAAATTTTCGTGCCATAACTTACGATGATATATAAATCGATATGCAATTCTTCGTCTTCCTGACGAACTACGATTCCACGGGAATAATTCTCTTTCCTTAAAATTTCAGCGATCCCATCACGTATTTGACTTTTGGATGCCATTCCTACAATCCCGTAACATTCAACTGCTGTACCTCCCGCAATCGTTGCGATGACATCATTTGTGATTGTTACTTGACCATCGTTTGTGTGAAGTTCAATGGACATGAGGATCCTCCTTCATGATTTCTATTTCGTAAAAATAAAATAATAAATAAAGCCCTATCTTAATATTGATTTTATAAAGCATAAGGCTATTCTACTACAATCTATCCTTTTTTAAAAGTGAATGTGCGATTTACGAGCCGTTATTTTCTCTTCTTACAATGGCGGATTTTTTTCTATCTGTCAAGCGATTTTTCTTTGCAGCAAAAAATATTTCGTTGCATTATTGGTTAACTTGTGGTAAATTGTATAAGTATGAAATTCGACATTTGATATAGTAAGGAGGGAATGTCATGGCTAGAAAATGTGTTGTAACTGGACGTAAAACGAGCAGCGGAAATCTACGTTCTCATGCTATGAACTCCAACAGACGTAAATGGAAAGCAAATGTACAAAAAGTACGTATCATGGTAGATGGTAAACCTAAACGTGTATATGTATCTGCACGTGCTTTGAAATCAGGTAAAGTAGAGCGCGTATAGTCGCTCGAATTCCATGATGAATGGTATACATGTACAACCAAAAAAGTACTCTAATCCAAGAGTGCTTTTTTATTTTGTCCAAATTCTAAAATGGTAAACCAAGCTTTCTACCCAGCTCCGCAGACCTCAAGGAGAAGAAGGGTATGCTTGATCAAAGTAAGCAAAAAACACAGCTTCTGTCACGTGATGGACAAAAGCCGTGTTTTTTATTTATCTTTTTTAAATACACCCATGACCACTTTCACAAATCCACCAATAAACCTTGGGAGCTTAATCGTATAAAATTTAATTGGTTCCCCCTCCTTCGTACAAGCCAAGCTTCACGCCTCTTAAGAATCCCTACTCTTTATTAATAATAATATGCCTCGTCTGTACGAAAAATTCCCACTTTCGCGAGATAGTTCATTGGAGATGCAAAGGGTTGATCCCCAGGTGATTGTTTCGTTTTCCAGCGGATAATAAAAGCCTTTAAGTGTGATGCCTTCTACAATCTCGCTAAATGGAACAAAAGAAATGTACGGATAATCAGGATCTCTATTTATCGTATGTGTCCCAGGCTTTGTTAAGACCAATTGATTTTGTCTATCAATAATTTTTCCGTTTATCCCTTTTTCAAGAATTCGATATAATAGTTGAATGTTTATTAGTTCATGATCTTTTCTGCCAGCTGTCACTCCGAATAAAAGAATTGTTTCCGGGTGAAGCTCGAAAGCTTTGTTCAACGCTAGCTCTAGGTCTGTCTCATCTTTTTCACTTGGAAGTTTGTTAAAGTTATTTACTTTACACTGGATGCGTCTCATTTCTTCTGATGCAACCGAATCAAAGTCCCCTACCGCTTCAAAGAGCTTTAAACCGGAATCGATAATATGAAGAGCGCCCCGGTCTGCTCCAATCCACAAATCCACCGTATCCTTGTACGTAGTAAGATTGGGTAAAGCTTTTTCCGGCCCACTTCCTACAATTCCGATTGTAAGATGGTTCATGGATTACTCATTCCTTGTTGCGTCAACAATTGCCTCAATTGCTTGTTTTCTATCAGGCTGACTGAAAATAGCACTGCCAGCAACGAGGACATCTGCTCCAGCATCTGTACAAATCTTTGCGGTATCCGTATTGACGCCGCCATCCACTTCAATCTCAAAGGAAAGACCTATTTCTTTCCGCCAATTATCAAGCTGTCGAATCTTCTGCACGCTTTCCTCAATAAACTTCTGACCGCCAAAACCTGGATTTACCGTCATCACAAGTACCATATCAATATCTTTCAAGATTGGTAACAGAAGCTCTGCAGGTGTCGCTGGGTTGATCACTACCCCGGGCTTTACTCCATTGTCTCGAATCAGTTGGATTGTCCGGTGTAAATGAACACAAGCTTCCTGATGAACCGTAATAATATCCGCACCAGCTTTTGCAAATTCAGGAATATACTGATCCGGATTTTCAATCATCAAATGAACGTCAAGCGGGAGTTTTGTTACGGGGCGTATAGCTTCGACAATCAACGGTCCAATTGTAATATTAGGAACGAAATGGCCGTCCATCACATCGACGTGAATATAGTCAGCCCCATATGTTTCTACCTCCTTTATTTCATTACCTAACGTTGCAAAATCAGCAGATAATATAGATGGTGCAATTTTTACCATATTAATACCTCGGCTTTCTTAATGTAATTTCTTCTAGGAATCGTACATAATTTTCGTAACGCAAAGCGGCTATTTCACCTGAAGAAACAGCTGCCTTTACCGCACATTTCGGTTCTTTTAGATGCATGCAGCCCCTGAATTTACAATCCCCCAACAGTTTGCGGAATTCAGGGAAACAATGAGACAGTTCATTTGCTTCCAATGTCTCAAATTCGAGGGAGCTAAATCCTGGTGTATCTGCAACAAGCCCATGGTACATTTCAAGCAATTCAACATGTCTTGTCGTATGCCTCCCTCTCCCAAGGCTCTCAGAGATCTCGCCTGTCTTTAAATCCAGAGAATCATCGAGCATATTAAGTATCGAAGATTTTCCAACACCAGACTGACCAGCTATAACCGTAATGTGATCCTTGAAATAAGCTTCCAGAACGTTAAACCCTTGTTCGTCCTTCATCGATAACAACTCCGTACGATAACCAATATCCTCATATAACTTACGATATACTTCCATTTTTTCCTTTTCTTCGGCAGAAGCTAAATCCATCTTTGTGATAAAAATAACCGGCTGGATGTTTCTCGACTCGATAAGTACTAAAAAGCGATCCAGTAAGGTCTGATTGAAATCAGGTGCTTTTGCGGAAGTAACAATAATAGCTTGTGTGATATTGGAAATTGGCGGCCGGACGAGTTCATTCGAACGAGGCATAATTTCCATGATATAGCCCTCATTCGGATTTTCATACTCGAATGTAACAAGGTCTCCGACAAGGGGGGTGATCTTTTGATTACGAAATACCCCTCTGCCGCGGCACTGATAGATTGCTCCATCTTCTGTCTTCACATAATAGAAGCCACTTAACGCTTTAATAATTCTGCCTTTTGCCATTTAGTCACCCTCTTCGTAAGATACTACATCATTTGTTACGATTTCATCGTCTCTCGTAATGATATATTCCGCCTCATCATTGTAAGCAATGAGCAGTGTGAAGGTTACTGGAGTATCTTCTGTAATGGTTAACTCTTCATAAACATCGGAAACATTGTTATTCACATCTCCAATATAGATTCGTACGGTCTGTTCTACCGGTTCTTCAGGTGTCTCTTCTTCAGGGTTCTCTTCCTCTGTTTCCTCATCTTCATTTATCCCTGTATAAGGAACAGTAAGAGTAATCCGATGAGAAGTCGGCGGTATTTCACGCGGTCCGGTGGATATATATACATCAACCGATGCTCCTTCCTCAAGTTCCGTGCCGGATTCAGGAGATTGCCGTATTACTTTGCCTTCCTCCACATTATCCGAATCCTCTTCACGTTTTTGAAATACAAGATTATTTCTATCTAAATAATCTTTTGCTTCTTCTTCTGTCATACCAGTTAAATTATTTAAACTGATTAACTCTGGACCAATACTGACTTCGAATATGACACGCGTTTCACTTGGGATAACCTCTGTATCTGGTGACGGTTGAAGCTGGTCTGTTATTTCTCCGGATGGTTGATCAGAATGTTTTTCTACGGTTAAAATATTCTCTGGATCAAATCCTTCACCCTCTAAAATCTGTATCACTTGATCAAGGTCTTGTCCAACATAATCCTCCATCGGGAATCGTTCTTTTCCTTCACTTACAGTTAATGTTACAGTTGATTCTTCTTTCACCGTACGTCCGGCAGTCGGATCCATAGAAACAACATGACCTTCTTCAACTTCATCAGAGAATGTAAGTTTTTGCTCGACAATCAGATTTAAATTCTCCAGCTGTTCTTTTGCATCCTCATATTCTTCTCCGACCACGTCAATAAGCTCAACATCTTTTGGTAACAGAATTCCTGGTACAAAAAATAACACAACGGCAGTAGCGGCAAGCAAGACGAAGAGAATACTCAAGATGAGCAACCACTTCTTCTTTCTGCTTTTTTTCTTCTTTTCTTTCGGTTTCTTGTCTTTCTTTTTCTTTCCTTCTCCATCTGCTTCTGGAGGGTAAGCTTTCGTTGTGCCATTTGGCTTACTTATAATTGTTTCCTCATTTTCAGACCCATGAAACTGATCATCGGTTATGATCGGTATCGCTCGTGTTTCTTCACCGACCTCTACAGGTGGTTCGTAAGGCGGTTCATTCAGCCGATCCGGATCTAACGCATGATTAATCGCATCTTCAAGCTCGTAGATGGATTGGTAACGGTGGAACGGGTCTTTTGCAGTTGCTTTCAGTACAATATTTTCCACACTTTGCGGAATATGTGGATTATATTGCCTAATAGATGGTGTTTTACTTTGTAAATGCTTCAATGCAATTGATACGGGTGATTGACCGGAAAAAGGTAATCGGCCGGTTAATAACTCGTAAAATAGAATACCGATTGAATAGATATCTGATTTCTTTGTTGCCATTCCGCCTCTGGCCTGTTCCGGTGACAAGTAATGAACCGAACCAAGAATGGAATTCGTTTGAGTCAGTGATGTGGCACTTAACGCAATCGCAATTCCAAAATCAGTAACCTTTGCTTGCCCGAAACTGTTCATGAGAATATTTTGCGGTTTAATATCACGGTGGACGATATCATTATCATGAGCGTGAGCAATGGCAGAGCTAATTTGCTTCACAATATCTACCGCTTCATTGACCTCAATTGGACCTTGCTGTTGTATGTATTCTTTCAATGTTAGACCATCAACATATTCCATGACCATGTAAAGAATGTCTTCTTCTTCCCCAACATCAAAGATATTTACAATATTTGGATGAGTTAGGCTTGTTGCAGCTTGGGCTTCCCTGTCAAAGCGGGTTATAAATTCCGTATCATTAATATATTCACTACGGAGTGCTTTAATTGCCACATCACGCTCTAAAATCGTATCACGCGCGAGGTACACTTCAGCCATACCGCCGCTACCAATCTTTTTAATGATTTTGTAGCGTTCATTTAATAGGTGGCCTTGTCTCATTCCATTTCACCCGCTCTCACTGTCTGTTCATGATGTATAAGTGCGATTGAGATATTGTCCTCTCCACCACGCTCGTTTGCAAGACCAATTAATTCTTCACCAGTTTCCTTAAGAACAGCTGGTTTAGACAGGTAATTTTCCAGTTCTGCATCTGTTAATTTATTGGTCAATCCATCGGAGCATAGTAACAGTTTATCTTCCACTTCCCAAACAATTGTTTGAATCTCACATTCTGTCATTACTTCCGTTCCAAGTGCACGTACTAAAACGTTTTTTCTTGGATGGTAGGCTGCATCATCAGGTGAAATTTGTCCGGCGCGAAGCAATTCATTTACTAAAGAATGATCCTCTGTAAGTTGTTTCAGCGCACCATTATTGTATAAATAACCGCGACTGTCGCCGATATGAGCAACTGTAATGAATTCATCTGTGCAGGCAGCAAGAACAACAGTAGTACCCATGCCTTCCAGCTCTTCCTGTTCTTTTGCTTTTTTAAAAATGATAGTATTTGCCTCTTGAATTGCTTCGTTTATCCATTTTTCGAGCTCGGTTGCTTGTTCGAAGCCTCTTTCCTTTTCCCATTTCTGTTGAAGCAGATTTGTTGCAAGTTCGCTCGCTACCTCCCCTCCAGAATGTCCTCCCATTCCATCAGCGACAATTGCGAGCACTTGTTTTGCTTGGTTATAAAAAATGCCACCTGAATCTTCATTCTGATTCCTGACCTTGCCGACATCAGTTAGAAAGTATGCTTCCATGTTGACCCCCCCTTAATCTAAGCTTCTTTGATAAAGTGAAACTTCACTCAGTTAGGGGCTTTTTTCCCCACGGAGTGTTAGTTGAACAGAATCGGGCGTTACCTCCCACCTAAACTTTCTCGAAGACCCTAAAGTTTAGGTGGGAGTTTTACGGACGATTACACCGGGATAAATTTTAAAATTGTTTCAAGTTCCTTTCCTTAAACGGGTTAGAAAGAAACCGTCAGTACCGAAACTTTGCGGGAAAAGTTGAAGACCATACTCGGTGACACCGATAGAAGACTGTAATTCTTCCGGTAGCTCCTTGAAGAAATCAGCATCGACGGTAAAGTCAGGATTTTCTTTAAGAAAACTTTTGATCACCTGTTCATTTTCCGTTTTTTCTATCGTACATGTACTATAAACGAATAAACCGTCATTCTTTAGTAAATCAGCAACATGATTGAGGATATCAAGTTGAATTGTGTGCAGCCTTTCAATATCCCGTTCCGACTTTTCATATTTAATTTCCGGTTTGCTGTTGATTACGCCTAGCCCTGAACAAGGGGCATCGACAAGAATCCGGTCAAAACTTGCTTCGGCATATTTCTCCTTTAATTTACGGGCGTCGTGGGCTGTTGCTTGAATGATAGATAGATCCAACGTTTTCTGTTTGTCTTCAATGAGCTTCACTTTCTTCTGATGCAGGTCATGAGCATAAACGGCTCCTTCATCAAGCATTTTCTCAGCAATATGTGTTGCTTTTCCGCCCGGAGCACTGCATGAATCAAGGACATCCATTCCAGGTTCAGGTTTTAACACCTCAGCAACTAACATGGAACTTTCATCTTGAATCGTCAGCTTCCCTTGTTCAAATAATTTACTCGAGAGTACATTCCCTTTTTGAATTAAAATTCCTTGATTCGAAAACAGGGATGGTTTTACAGTAAACCCTTCTTGTCTCAGTTCTTCCATTGCTTCTTCGCGGGATATTTTTAATGGTTGAATACGTACAGACATTGGCTTCTGTTTTAAATTTGCTTGGCAGATCGCTTCTGTTGTTTGAAAACCGTATTGTTGAATCCAGCGGTTCACGAGCCATTCTGGGTGACTCGTCTCAATGGAAAGTCTTTTTACTGGATCTTTTATCTCACTTATTTCACGTACACCATTTCGCTGGATATTTCGCAAGACCCCATTAATAAAACCTTGAATGCCGCGATGCCCTTTTTTCTTCGCAATTTCAACTGCTTCATGAATGACGGCGTGGTCCGGAATCTTGTCCAAATAAACCATTTGATAAACAGACATCCGTAATAGCATTCTTACCCAGTCATCTATTTTTTTATTCGGGTCAACATACTTGAAAAGGTAATAATCGAGCGTCATTTTCCTTTCTAATGTTCCGTAGATAATCTGTGTCAAAAGAGCTTCATCTTTCGGGTTCAATTCTTTTTTCTTTATTTCTTGATTAATTAATAAATGACTGAAACCATGATCCTTTTCAATCCGTACTAATAATTCCAGTATTAAGTTTCTTAGTTTGGCTGTCTTCATCTCATTCTCCTAAACGTACACCGACTTGAATCCGGTCAACTGACCCTTGAAGGAAATCTTTCACATGCATTCTCGTTTTTCCTGCTGGCTGAATTTCTGTAACGCGAATTCCTTTTTTATCTCCGCAAACGACAACGAAATCAGCTTGATCGTTTTTGGCTACAATTACTCCTGGCTCACCATCATACGTTTTGTCATCGGTTTCTCCCCACCATATCTTCATCGTTTTCCCAAGATAAGTCGTATAAGCAACTGGCCATGGATGTAAGCCACGGATTTGATTGTAAATTTCTGCACTACTCTTATTCCAATCAATCCATTCATCTTCCCGTTTAATATTTGCAGCGAATGTCGCTTGCCCTTCTTCTTGAGTGATTGGTGTCAGCTGTTTGTTAAACAGTTCTGGTAAAGTTTCGATTAATAATCTCGCTCCAGCTTCTGATAATTTATCATGCAGGATGCCGACATGGTCGTCTGCAGCAATTGGTACTGTAACTTGTGTCAGTATATCTCCTGCATCAAGTTTCTCAACCATGTACATAATCGTAATCCCAGTTTCTTTTTTGCCCTGAACAATAGCATGATGAATCGGTGCACCGCCACGCAGATCTGGAAGTAAAGAAGCATGAACGTTAATACAGCCAAATGGCGGGGCTTCGAGCAGTTCATTCGGCAGTAATTGGCCGTAAGCGGCTGTTACTATTATATCCGGGTTTACATCAATAATTTTTTGGTAATCATTTCTCAACCGTTCAGGCTGGAACACCGGCAGTCCTAACTCTTCTGCAGCTTGTTTAACTGGAGATGGGGTAATAACCCGTTTTCTCCCCTTAGGTCTATCTGGCTGAGTTACGACTAAAACAATCTCGTACGCCTCCCTGGCTAGCGCTTGGAGAATTGGTACCGAAAAATCCGGTGTACCCATAAATACGATTTTTTTCATCGGTTATACCTACTTTCTATTCTTGACGATGATTGGATTAAATTACATCATCTGATAAGGTTGCATATCTACAATAATTTGTAAGTCATGTTTTTGAATCTGTTCCTTAAACTTGTTCGTAATTTCTTGAATAAAGGTGCGTAACTCTGGTTCGTGCTTGTATTTTACCATGCATTGGTAACGATATCTATCCTTAATACGCGGGATTGGCGAAGGTGTAGGACCAAGGATGATTGTTTCCGGGCCTACTTTCATCACCAACTCTTGGACAAACTGCTGTGTAGCCTGTACAACTTGTACATGGTTCTCGTGGGTAATGGTGATTAGCACCAAATAATAGTAAGGCGGGTAACGGAATGCTCTTCGTATCGTCATTTCTTTTTTATAAAAATCTTCAAAGTTATACTCACTTGCAAGTTCAATACTGTAATGGTCCGGTGTGTAAGTCTGGACGATTACTTCTCCAGGCAGCTCATGTCTTCCTGCACGTCCGCTCACCTGGGTAAGCAGCTGAAACGTCTTTTCAGATGAACGAAAATCAGGCAAGTGCAGCATAGAGTCGGCTGTGAGTACGCCAACCAATGTGACATTTTCAAAATCAAGTCCTTTTGCGATCATTTGCGTGCCTAAAAGTATATCTGCTTTATGTTCACTGAACTCGCGAAGCAGCTTTTCATGGGCGCCTTTTCTTCTTGTCGTATCTACATCCATCCGGATCACCTGGGCTTCAGGGATTAATTGGGTCAGTGATTCTTCCACTCGCTGTGTTCCAGTGCCGAAATAGCGGATTAAGTCACTGGAACACTCCGGGCAATTGTTTGGCACCGGTTCTTCATAGGAGCAGTAATGGCATTTCAGTAGATGACTATTCTTATGATAAGTTAAGGCGATATCACAGTGCGGACATTCTTTTACATGGCCACAATCGCGGCACATAATAAAGGTCGAGTATCCTCTTCTGTTTAAAAGCAAGACGATTTGTTCACCTTTTGCGATACAGTCTCTTATTTTTTCCATGAGCAAGCGGGAAAACATCGTCCGATTTCCTGCGTGGAGTTCACTCCGCATGTCGACGGTAAGCACTTCAGGAAGCGGCTTATCGTTCGTCCTTTTTGTGAGCGTTGCTAATTTATATACTCCTTTTGCAGCTCTAGCATAAGATTCAAGGGTTGGAGTAGCGCTCCCTAGAACAACTGGAAAGTTTTGATCCATCCCTCTTTTGATCGCAACGTCTCTTGCATGATAGCGGGGCTGATCTTCTTGCTTATAGCTAGTCTCATGTTCTTCATCAATAATGATAATCCCGAGGTTTTCAAATGGGGAAAAAATAGCGGAACGGGCTCCGACAACGACCTGCACTTCTTTACGTTGGATTTTCCGCCACTCATCAAACTTTTCACCTGCTGACAATGCACTATGCATGACAGCTACATTCCTGCCGAATCTTCCTTTGAATCGCTTTACCATCTGGGGGGTCAGGGAAATCTCAGGGACGAGTACAATCGCTTCTTTCCCTTTTTTGATCACTTCTTGAATCGCCTGCAAGTAGATTTCCGTTTTCCCGCTGCCGGTTACACCATGGACGAGAATCACTTCATGTTCATTATTTTCAATACTCGCTAGAATCGGTTCGATCGATTGCTGTTGTTCCGCTTTTAGCGGAAGCGGCACTGTCCGTTCGATTGCATCGTCATTATATGGATTCCGGTATGTTTCTTTTCGGTATGTATCGAGAAGTCCTTTCTCCACTAATGCTTTTACCGTATTTGTCGTCGTTCCAATCGTTTGCAGTAATGATTTTTGTTTTATCTCCTGCGGGTTCTCGATGAAAAATTCAATAATCGCACGTTGTTTCTTTGCTGATTTGGGTAAATAATGTAAATCTTCTTCCAATAAATGAATTCCTTTTTTTGGGAACACCATTGTTTCAAACTTCTTTGTGATTTTCGACTGGACGATATAATCAATTTGAACTTCTCCAGCCTCTATTGCTTTTTTCAAGATTTGATAGCTTAACGCAGAAGCTTCAAACTCTTCAAATGGAATGACACCCCGACCTTGGAATAAATCTTCCAGTTCTTCTGATAGTGTTTCTTCACTTAGGCGGCTAATTTCTTTCTTATATTTCGACTTCAGCACTTGAGGCAGCATTACTTGCAGCGCAACGATGGAAAGAGATAATGTATGGTGAGCCAGCCATTTACCCAGATCAAGCAATTCCTTTGTTAGAACGGGAACTACGTCTAACACTTCCTCAATTGGTTTTAGTTTCGTAAAGGATGAAGTATCGGTGATTTCTACAACAAAGCCCATAATCTTTCTCGGACCAAATGGAACAATAACACGCATACCTGGTGTCAGTACCTGCGTGTAGCGGTCTGGTATTTCATAATCAAAGGTTTGGTCGATGGCCGCAGAAGGCACATCGACGATTACTTTTGCTACATTCACTATAACTCATCCTTCATATCACGAATAATAAGCTTCCATAAATTTTCTGCGATTGCTTTTTTGGATGCTAACGGCAAACTTTCTTCTTCTAGTGCTCGATTTAAATAGGTAACGATGTTCGTATCTCCTGCAAAACCCGCTCCTTCAGAAGAAACATTGTTTATGACAATGGCATCAAGGTTTTTCTGTTCTAATTTACCTTTTCCGTATTCAAGCAGATTTTCGGTTTCTGCTGCAAAACCAACAAGAAACTGATGGTGTTTCTCTTCACCTAGAGACTGGAGTATGTCTTTCGTTCGCTCCATTTCAATAACGAGATCTTCTCCTGACTTTTTCATTTTTTCCTTAAATGTTTGTTTTGGGCGGTAATCTGATACGGCTGCTGCTTTTATCACGATATCACTTTCCGGGAAATATCGAAGAATCGCTTGATACATCTCTTCTGCAGAAACGACATCTATTCGCTTAATCATTGGATTTGCCATCTGATTATCTGTAGGTCCGGCTACTACAGTCACTTCCGCACCAAGTGCCGCTGCAGCTTCAGCTAAAGCAAAGCCCATTTTCCCTGACGAACGGTTGGATAAAAAACGAACGGGGTCAATAACTTCACGCGTTGGTCCAGCAGAAATTAAAACGCGTTTTCCTTTTAATGGCTCGTCCTTTTGTTGATGATTCTCGACTACTTCAATAATTGTTTCTGGTTCTTCGAGTCTGCCTTTGCCAACATAACCACATGCCAAATACCCGGCACCCGGTTCGATGAAATGGTATCCCCATTCATCCAATTGCCGCATATTTTCAATTACGGCAGGATTTGCATACATATGCACATTCATAGCAGGAGCAATATACACTTCCGCCCGTGTCGCAAGGAGTGTAGTAGACAGCATGTCATCTGCAAGCCCATTCGCCATTTTTCCAATAATATTCGCTGTTGCTGGAGCAATTATCGCAATCTCTGCCCAGTCAGCCAGATCAATATGAGCTATTTTTGCTGGATCCTTTTCATCAAATGTATCGATATATACAGGGTTTCTGGATAAGGCTTGGAAGGTGAGCGGCGAAACAAATTTCGTTGCATTTTCCGTCATCAAAACTTTTACATTTGCACCTTTTTGTGTCAGCTTACTCGTCAGCGCACAAGCCTTGTAAACAGCAATCCCACCTGAAATTCCCAACAAAATATTCTTTCCTCTAACCACAATCAAAAACCCCCTTCTCAACTCCCTTAAGTTTAACATATTTAACAACAAAAGCGGAAGCGTGCGCTTAGGGACGTACAAACTGGAATACTCCGTAATGAGATAAAGGAAACACGGTGAGGGACGAATCGATGTTGACTTATCGATTGGAGGAATATGAAGTTTGCTAGTCCCTGCACGCTGCAGCTAGACAACAACAAAAGCGGAAGCGACCCGGTTAGCGACGTACGGGTTGGACTGAACTGTAGGAGATAAAGGAAACACAGCGACCAACGGGAGCTGATGTTGACTTATCGAACGGAGGTGAAGGAAATCCGCTAGTCGCTGGGGCGCTTTCGCTAGACAACAACAAAAGCGGAAGCGTGCGCTTAGGGACGTACAATTCAGAAAGAAAAAACCCCGCTATAAAGCGAGGTGTTTATTCTTCTTCTGCAATATACAATTTTCCATCCGCAATCTCTTCTAGTGCAACCCCAACAAAGGTGTGGGAAGTTGGCTCTTCAATCATTGATTTTTCATCTTCCGCCAGCTGTCTTGCTCGCCTTGCAGATAGTGTGACTAATTCATACTTTGAATAAATTTTTTCCTGTAACTGGTCAATGGATGGTTCTAGCATCATGTCAATCTACCTCCAGTATTTTTCTATATAGTTTTTCCACTCGTTCTCTTTTCAGATGCTCCGCTTTGATAATCGCTTTTACCCGGTCAACAGCCTGATCGACGTCATCATTTACAACAACATAATCATAAGCATGCATCATTTCAATTTCGTTACGGGCTTCTTTTAACCGGTTGATGACAAGTTCTTCCGTTTCTGTTCCACGGCTTACGATGCGATTTTTTAATTCATCAAGACTAGGAGGGAAGAGAAAAATAAAGACTCCTTGCGGGAAGTTATTTTTCACCTGTAAAGCTCCTTGAACTTCAATCTCGAGAAATACGTCTTTTCCTTTTGCTAATGTTTCTTCAACAAAAGCCCTTGGTGTCCCGTAATAGTTATTGACATATTTCGCGTACTCTAAAAGTTCGCTATTCGTAATCATTTGTTCGAATTTTTCCTTCGAACGATAAAAATAATCCACGCCTTCCACTTCGCCCGGTCGCATATTGCGCGTCGTCATGGAAATGGAGTATTGTAAATCCGTCTGTTCTTCAAAAAGTCTTTTTCGAACGGTTCCTTTACCAACACCAGATGGTCCTGAAAGGATAAATAAAATACCTGACTCATCCTTCAATTTCTCTTCCTCCTAATACAAACTTACTCTATAAAGAAATCATCTATTGTTTTAATGATTTATTACGCATTGACGGTCTGTAAATCCCACCTCTATACACGAGGAAAGCTCAAAATGTGAAGACAGGGGATAAACAGTCCGTAAATCCGATTCTGTTCAACTAACATTCAGTTAGGATGGTAAGGAAATCCCCGCTGAATGAAGTTTCACTTTAAGATTCCTCCGTCACTTCTTCATGGTTCATGACTCGTTGCCCGACCGTTTCCGGTTGGACTGCAGATAAAACGACATGATCGCTATCCGTAATAATAACTGCTCTCGTTCTTCTGCCGTATGTAGCATCAACTAACTTATTGTTATCTCTTGCAACCGAAATAATCCGTTTAATAGGAGCTGATTCCGGAGATACAATAGAAATAATTCGATTAGCTGAAACAACATTACCAAATCCAATATTTATTAACGTCAGATTCACTTACGTTCCCCCTTATCAGCTAAAACCGTCTAATAGTATGCATTCAAAAAAATATTTTTGAACAATACCTAATATATCTATTATACTTTAATCTAACAGATATTTATATTTATATCCAATCAAATCTTTAACTACTCGATATTTTGTATTTGTTCTTTTATTTTCTCTATTTCGGTTTTCAGGATGACATCAAGCTCATTGATTTCCGCTGCTGTTGCTTTTGATCCGATTGTATTTGCTTCCCGGTGCATTTCCTGACAGATGAAGTCCAGTTTTCTGCCGACACTTCCTTCTTCTTTTAACGTGCTTTTCATTTGATTGATATGACTATGCAGTCTCGTTAACTCCTCGGTAATATCGCCTTTTTCAGCTAATATGGCTACCTCTTGCATAATCCTTGCCTCATCAATTGTACTGTACGCAGCAAGGTGATCGGTAATTCTTTTATTGATTCTTTCGCGGTAGGTTTCAATTACTTTCGGACGAATGTGTTGCAGGCGGTTCATTGTCTCTTCTAATACCTGTAACCGTTCTTTTAAATCCTTCTCAAGGAAAGCCCCTTCCGCTCGTCTCATTTCCAAAAGCTTCTTGCATGATTGTTCCATCGCTTGTAACAGATTAATTGTTAATGTTTCGTCTTGTTTCTCTTCTTCCTCAACAATAAATATATCCTCTATATTCACCAACTGCTCGATATTCAGTTCACCTTTAATTGGATAATGTTGCTTGATTTCTTCCACGCGCTCAACATACTGTCCCAATAATTCCCAGTCCACATGTACATTTTTATGAATCGATCCTTCACCTTGTACTGATATATATACTTCAATTTTACCTCGTTTAAAATAGTTTTTAATTATTTTCTTGAATTTTTCTTCGAGATAGTAAAAGCTGCGCGGCATTTTTAATGTAATATCTAAGAAACGGTTATTAACAGAACGCATTTCCACCGTTACTCTGTGTTCCGTATGTTCAAGTACTTGTTTCCCATAACCTGTCATGCTCAAGAGCATTTTCATCACTACCTTTTCATGAACAGTATTCTTATGTACTCATCTTTCGCACCTAAAAACACAAAAATAAATCTTCTTTATCAAGCAGCCGAAACCTTTAAGGCATGTACTTAGAAACGATTTAATGAATTTCATAATAAGGATTTACCGCTCCTTCGCCACAACATGTAGTTGCGTAGAATCTTTCTTAACTACATGATGTGGCGAAGAAGCCGTTTTTGTTAATTATGAAATTCATTCGATTACTTAAATAAAAAAGTTCTCCAATCTAAACTGGTGCTCGCTTTCATTCAGCGTAAGTGTGCCTAACTCCGAAACTCCCTTCTGGAGGTCCGCAGTCCAGACACCTCTCGCACCAGCCTATCCTCCCGCAGGAATCTCGAGGTGTCTGGACTGCTACCAGGAAAGGCCGAATATAGACTACTGTTTAATATTCCAGGAGTTTAATCCTTATCGTGACGGAACAATTTCTATTCAGAGAATCATCTAACCAGTTCAGTTGCCCGGGGGACGGTGACTCCTGCGGGAACAGCACGAGCCTGGAGACCCCTTAGTGCTTAGCCCGAGGAGCTCTAGCAGTGCCCAAGGATGCGCATCCGTCCACCGGGCAACTGAACGACGATTAGAGAGCGAACCATGAGAACATGAAAAATACTTACGCTGAATGAATGGAATCGTGTTTATAACTATGATGCATTATCGGCTTTATTCATTATATCAAAGGCTAGCTAACTATTTCAGGCCGAGAAAGTTGAGTTATGTATACCTTACCACGATTTCCCTTTTCTGCGTAATAAAACATACCCGGATCCCCTTGCACAAGGCAGAAGGAATACCGGGCCTGTTTTATTTCTTTGTATAAGCGAATAGTACTGTCGGTAGTAGACTTAGCACAAGCACAATCAACCAATCTAATATTCCGAGTGCAGTAGTATGGAATATCGGTTGAAGTGGTGGCCAATATATGACAACAAGCAATAGCAGGACAGATGACAGGACAGCAAATAGTAAATATTTATTTTCAAAAGGGTTCCGAGCAAAAATGGACTTCTCACTTCGACATTCAAATACATGAATGAGCTGGGCCATAACAAGTGTTGTAAATGTCATCGTCCGAGCATAAGTGAGGTTCTCAGAATCATTATAATAAGCGAACAAGAAAGCAATTAAAGAAACGAGCCCGATCATAATTCCTCTACTGACAATTTTATAACCGAGTCCTCTTGCGAAAATCCCTTCCCGCGGATCTCGCGGTTTTCGTTTCATCACATTTTCTTCTGACGTATCCATTCCAAGTGCCATTGCAGGCAATCCATCCGTTACGAGATTAACCCAAAGGATTTGCACTGGAACAAGGGGTAATGGCATTTTCAGCATCACAGCAAATAACATAACAAGGATTTCCCCAACATTGGAAGCTAGTAAATAACGAATGAATTTCCGGATATTTTCATATATATTCCTTCCTTCATCAATCGCTGCTTTAATTGTTGCAAAGTTATCATCCATTAGAACGAGGGAGGAAGCTTCTTTTGTTACATCCGTCCCGCTTATCCCCATGCTAATGCCGATATCCGCAGCCTTGATGGAAGGGGCATCATTCACGCCGTCTCCTGTCATTGCGACAACATGGCCTCGGCTCTGGAAAGCTTTTACAATCCTTAACTTATGTTCTGGAGTGACTCTAGCAAATACATAAATATCTTCAATTTGTTTTTCCAATTCATGCTGGTTCATTTGATTTAACTCACTCCCTGAAACGACCCGGCCTGATGCAGGGAGTAATTCCAGTTCCTTCGCTATCGCCGTGGCAGTATTTGCATGATCCCCCGTAATCATCACCGTTTTAATCCCAGCTTGTCTACATGCAAGGATTGCTGGTTTTACTTCTTTGCGTGGAGGATCAATCATACCGTATAATCCGATAAACGTAATCTCCGTTTCCAGAAACGCAGCGTCATCAAGCAGTTCATCTTTCCGTAATGGCCGCATACCGATTCCGATAATTCGTAAAGCATCATTTGCCATAAGGTTGATTGCTTGATTAAATTTATCTTTCCCTGCAAAATCAAGAACTTTCCTGCCGTCTTTCGTCAAATGGAACGATGACCTTGGCAATAATACATCAGGCGCTCCCTTTACGATGAGGAAACGTCTGCTGTTTTCATCTTCCACAACGACGCTCATCCGCTTCCTTTCCGAATCAAAAGGAAATTCCTTTATTAACCGATATTCCGTTTTCAGTTCTTCACTTAATCCGAACTTCCGCGCTGCAACAAGCAAAGCCCCATCAACGGGATCGCCATCGATTGTATACTGCCTATCTTGTAACTTTAAATTTGCCTGATTGCAAAGCATGCCATATCGGAGCATCACATTCAAGTTCGGATGGCCTCCATCGACGATTTCGTTTCCATTCAAAATGTCTCCATTAATCTGGTAACCTTCTCCTGTTAAATGAAGGAATTCCCCGTTCAGATAGAGTCTTTTAACAGTCATCTGGTTCTCCGTCATCGTGCCCGTTTTATCGGAACAGATTACGGAAGCGGAGCCTAATGTTTCAACGGAAGAAAGCTTCCGGACAATCGCCTTCCGTCTAATCATTCTTTGTACACCGAGGGATAGAGCAACTGTTACAATTGCCGGTAAGCCTTCTGGAATGGCTGCCACCGCTAAAGAAACACCCGCAAGGACCATATGATAAAGTGGTCTGCCCTGTAAAATTCCCAGAACAACAACTAATGCAGTAAGAAGTAAAGCGACAACAATCAAAACTTTACCAAGTTCCGCTAATTTGCGTTCGAGCGGCGTCATCAGCTTTTTCGTTGTCATCATTAAGGATGCAATTTTCCCCATTTCTGTCTGCATCCCTATTCTTGTGACAATACCGGTACCTTGTCCCCTTGTTACTAATGTTCCCATGAACCCCATGTTCAGCTGATCCTGAGGACCTAAATCGGTCTGTGTCATCGCTTGTCCAATTTTTGCAACGGGTAAGGATTCACCGGTCAAGGCGGATTCCTCGATCTCTAGGCTGTTCGCTTCAACAATACGGATATCAGCCGGGATACGGTCACCGCTTTTTATTTTTATTACATCCCCTGCGACTAGTTCACGGGAATTTACTTTTTCCCATTTCCCATTTCTTTTCACATTGCTTATAGGTGCAGATAATTGCTTCATTTTCTCAAGCGAATCTTCTGCCTTTTGTTCTTGGAAATAGCCGATGCCCCCATTTACAAGTACGATGACCATAATCGCGATCGCATCGACATATTCACCGAGAAGACCGGCAATTAAAGTGGCACCTAATAACACAAGAACCATAAAATCTTGAAATTGTTTCAAGAATAATAGCCACCGGGATTGTTTTTTCTGTGCTTCCAGTTCATTTGCTCCAAACTTTTTTTTCCGTGCTTGTACTTTTTCTTCGGTCAATCCTTCTGGAATGGTGACTTGCAGTTGTTCCTCCACTTCTTTTATATCTAATTGATACCATTTCATCTGCATTCCTCCAAGCCTTTACTAATCCACTACTACCCCATCTATATGCCGTACTCGTGTAATTAATGCTATAATACTTAGAAGAGGTGATTATATGCCATTTGACGGTATCGTTACACGAGCGGTGACAAATGAATTACAAGACGCTCTGCTTCCAGGTAAAATTTCAAAAATTTATCAGCCTACTGCTCAAGAACTTATTTTTACGATTCGCAGTCAGGGAGTAAACCAAAACTTACTCTTTTCGATACATCCAACATATACGCGAATCCATCTAACAAAGAATAGTCTCGTTAATCCGAAAGAACCGCCAATGTTTTGTATGGTACTCAGAAAGCATCTTGGAGGGGCAACGATCAATTCGATTGAACAAGATCGCTTGGAGCGGGTCATAACCTTTTCTTTTTCAACAAGAAATGAAATCGGAGACCAAAGTGAAAAGCAGCTGATCATCGAGTTGATGGGAAGACATAGTAATGTCATTCTCGTTAATGAAGAAACTGGGAAAATCATTGACAGTATGAAACACATTTCCATGGCACAGAACCGCCATCGGACTATTCTGCCAGGACATGACTATTTGAAACCACCGGAGCAAGATAAGCTGAATCCATTGGAAATTGCTGGAGAGGACTTAATAAAACGGATTGATTTTAATGCTGGTAAAATAGACGGGCAGCTTGTCCAAAATCTTACAGGCTACTCCCCTTTCATCACGAAAGAAATAGTAAGAAGGGCTAAGCTTGGTGATATGGCTATTTATCAAGAGAAATTTGAGGAAGTCAATCACGACGTTGTTCAAAAAAAATTTAAACCAACAATTTACACTAACGGGCGCGAAGATTACCACGTCATAGAAATTACAGCAGAGAAATTAGAAAGACAGGAATTTGTTGCGGTGAGTGACATGCTGGACAGTTTCTACTCCGGAAAAGCTGAAAGAGATAGAGTCAAACAGCAAGCAAAAGATCTTTCCCGATTCATCCGAAATGAAATAAACAAAAACGAACGGAAATTGAAAAAGCATTACCTGACATTGAAAAAGGCTGAAAAAGCTGATCGCTATCAAAAATACGGAGAGTTATTAACCGCTCATCTCCACCTGGTAAAGCCTGGTGACACAGTTGTTACAGCGATCGATTATTATGACCCGGAACAGAGTAAAGTGGAAATCGAATTAAACCCGCAAATTTCACCGAGTGAAAATGCCCAGCGCTTTTTCAAGACTTATCAAAAGTTGAAAAACTCGAGGAAAATCGTTCAAATAGAGATTAAAAAGACAGAAGAAGAAATCGATTATTTTGATCGCCTTCTCCAACAAATTGAAGTAGCAAGCGAAGATGATATTGATGAAATCCGCGAAGAACTTAGAGATGAAGGTTATTTAAGAAAACAACGGACAAAAGGTCGGAAGAACAAGGTGCAAAAACCTGTACCAGAAACATTTATCGCTTCGGACGGAACAGCGATTCTTGTTGGCAAGAATAATAAACAAAATGAGTATTTAACAATGAAGCTCGCACGCCGAGATGAAATTTGGCTGCATACAAAAGATATACCTGGGTCACATGTTGTTATTCGAAGTACGGAGCCGAGTGAAGAAACGTTACGTGAAGCGGCAAAACTTGCTGCTTATTTCAGTAAATCCCAACATTCTTCTTCAGTTCCGGTAGATTACACGCTAATTCGCCATGTAAAAAAACCAAACGGAGCGAAACCAGGCTATGTCATATACGACAACCAAAAAACCTTATTCGTTAACCCTTCCGCCAAGTTCGTGGAAGAACATAGACAGAAATAGTAAATCGACAGAACAAAGGCGCAAGCGCCCTTACAGGCTAAGTACGCGATCGTCTTCGCCACGCCTGTACTAGCACATTCTGTGCGTCGTAGCAACGTACAAACTGTGCCTTCCAGGATGGGGTGAACTTAATCGAACTTCCATTCTTCTCTTTGAGATAAAGGAAACTCGGGCGAAGATAGTGAGTAGATGTTGACTTTCACCACAAGGGTATAAGTGCGACTAAGCCTCACAAAGACCGAACGCCGAGTCTTCTTTATCGATTGGAGGAGTGGGAAGTTTGGGACTGCACACTGCTCGCCCCACCAAAAGATCTGCTAGTTGCTGGGCGCAGAGCGGACGTGGCTAGCCTTGGGTATCTAAGTTATCCACAGCATTTTTATTTTATAGTTTCCTATGCAATAAAAAAGGATTATTCCCTCTTCTCGGAATAATCCTTTTTTATTGACTTTTATTCTACTGCTTGGGGGATTAATTTAACGTCTACGTTTCCTCTTGTCGCTTTGGAATATGGACAAGCTTGATGAGCTGCTTCGACCAGTTCGTCGGCTTCTTCAGGACTAACACCGCCGATTTTAACCTTCAGCGTCACACCTATTTTATTGCCGCCGTCGCTTTCATCCTTCATAAAACTAACTTCAGCAGTTGTTTGCGAATCAATTTGTTTATCTTTTTTAGAAGCCATGAGGTTCAACGCTCCATCGAAACAAGCGGAATATCCAGCCGCAAATAATTGCTCTGGATTCGATCCTTTTCCATTCTTATCCTGCAACGGATTAACAAGTTCAAGATCCAGTATGCCGTCCGATGATTTCACATGACCTTCTCGTCCATTTTTGGCTGTTGCACTTGAAGTGAAGAGTACATCACTCATTAACTACCACTCCTTTTCTAATATAATATATATCTTCCACATTTACAGGAAGATAAAACATTATATAGAACGAAACTTCATTCAGTGGGCGACCTTACTTCTCCAGCTGTATATTAGTTGAACAGAATCAGCGATTTACGGAATGTTTACCCCACTTTCACATGTTGGGTTTCCCTCACTTAGAGATGGAGGTATTACAGACTGTTAATGCGTGAGAAATTTAGTAGAAGTCAAGGCCTCAATAAAACGA
Organism: Oceanobacillus alkalisoli; assembly: GCF_021556485.1. Classification (GTDB taxonomy): domain Bacteria; phylum Bacillota; class Bacilli; order Bacillales; family Amphibacillaceae; genus Oceanobacillus; species Oceanobacillus alkalisoli. The sequence goes on from NZ_JAKGBW010000003.1 coordinate 205,249, forward strand.
TTCACTTGGGGAAGCTGGCGCGCATCCTCCTGGTAGCAAACCCATGTATCACGGGTAACACTTTCCCCGGCAAGCATCAGTGGCAAATGCGGATATTCTTCCATCATAGAATCCGACACACTCTTTGGCAGAACTGCCATTCCTATTCCCTGTTTCATGAATTGCTTACATGTTTCAATCTGATCTACCGTCATCGTCTTGAGCGGTTTAATTGATGCCTGCTGATAATAAAGCCAGTTATCAACTAATTCATGCATGCTATCATCGCTTTTAAAGGAAATCAATGGCCGTTCCTTCACACCATCTTCTGGAAATGGCTCAGTATCAAAAATATAAAGCGGGTCAGCAAATAGACGTACACAAGTGCTTTCCTTTAATTTATCGCCTCGGATAATGCAGACATCATAATTTTTATGATCAAGGCGAATATCTTCACTAATACCAGTTACAAGGTCGATTGCAACTTTTGGAAACTGATTGGTGTATGCACCGAGGATCTTTGGCAGAAAGCGTTGGCTGATAAGTGAAGAACAAGCAATCGACAAGGTACCCTGCACTTCTTTACTAGACTTCGCAAGTTTATTTAACACGTGTTCTTCCCTATCAATTACTTCTTTTGCATGTTCTAAAATAATTTCACCTGCTGGGGTGAGTTTTAAACGCTTGGATGTTCTTAGAAATATTTGTACTCCGAAATATTCTTCTATGTATTTTAAGCGCTGAGTAACAGCCGGTTGCGAAATAAGGACAATTTTTGCAGTGCCGCGAATCGTACCTATTTCATTTAATTTGATCAACAGTTCATAATCCGTGATTTTCATGTTAACACCCTTATTTGATTTCGATATATCTATTATAAAGGAATCACGGCCAAGATTCAGTAAATCAGGACAGGGGAAAACTGACAGTTTCATGAATTTACATTTAACTATCGCAAAGTAGCAAAGCAAATCACACTTATCACCTTGCTGAATATAAATAACTAGCTGTCCAAACTACGAAATTTGAGTTAACAAATAAACCGAATGAAAGGGTCTCCTTTCACTCGGTCTTAGTTTAATGTATTCCGCCAGTTTAATAGCTCGTGCATTTCTTCCTTACTTAATTCACCGCTGACCGTTAATGCTTCAAGTAGTTCATCAAAATTTGTCACGGTTTCGTGAATGAGGTTTGCTGCACGAAAGTTATCCTTTGCCTTTTCTAATCCGTAAGAAAAAATAGCTAATACACCAGCAACATCTGCCCCAGTAGCGGTAAGAGCTTTCGCAGATTGAATCGCTGAACCACCCGTCGAAATAAGATCTTCAATGACAACGACACGCTGACCTGATTCAATGATTCCTTCAATTTGATTTCCTTTACCGTGGGCTTTCGGCTTGGAACGTACATAAACGAGTGGTAAATCAAGTGCAGTGCTTAACCATGCGGCATGAGGAATCCCTGCTGTAGCACAACCAGCAATTACATCCGGTTTCCAATTATTTGCTTCTAATAGTGAAATAAATCCTTCTGTAACTTTTTTGCGGATGGCCGGATATGACATAATCAACCGGTTATCACAATAGATGGGTGATTTTACACCGGAAGTCCAAGTGAAATAGTTCTTCGCATTAATCTGTACTGCACGAATATCGAGTAAGTCACGCACAAGTTCTTTTTCAATTACCATGTATAAAAGTCTCCTTTATCGCTTCCTGATAAGCTGCTTTCGGATCAGCTGCTCTTGTGATACTTCTTCCCATCACAAGATGGTCGGCCCCTAGTCGACTTGCTTCAGCAGGAGTTGCAACCCTTTCCTGATCATCTTGAGAAGATGCTGCTAAACGGATCCCTGGTGTTACAGTCAAAAAGTCTTCTCCGCATAAGCGCTTTATTTCTTTTACCTCATGAACAGAACAGACAACACCGTCAGCCCCACTTGCTTCAGAAAGACTTGCCAATTTCGTTACCTGCTCATCTAATTTAAGCTGCAGCCCTAATTCCTGTTGCATCGACTGTTCACTCATCGATGTCAGTATCGTAACTGCAAGCAGCCTTGTTTGATCTGCCCCACCTGCAAGCAAGCCTTCTTTCGCCCGTTTCATCATATCGGAACCACCAAGGGCGTGCACATTGACAATATCAACATCCAATCTTGCTAAATTCTTCATGGCCCGTTCCACTGTTGTTGGAATATCGTGAAGTTTTAAATCAAGGAAAATCGAATGATTATCCGCCTTTAATTTTTCAATCATTGCTGGTCCTTCTCGGTAAAAAAGCTCCATCCCTACTTTTACCGGAACTCCTTGCAAATGATGACGAGTAAGGAATTGTTCCGTTTCCTGCCAATCCGAGAAATCTAACGCAAGATAAATTAAGTCTGTCATCCTGTTACCGCCTTTCCGATCGCTTCCTCAACCGAGCTGAAGCCATATTTCTGCAGTACTTTCGGTAACTCTGAAATTAGTTCTGGAAGGATAAGTGGGTTCTGGAAATTTGCTGTTCCGACTGCAACTGCACTTGCTCCAGCGAGCAGGAATTCCAGCACATCTTCTGCCGTTTGAATTCCTCCCATGCCGATAATCGGAATGTTTACTGCTTGTTTCACTTCATAAATCATCCGGACTGCAATCGGCTTAATCGCCGGACCGGAAAGACCGCCTGTTTTATTTGCAATGAGCGGACGTTTCGATGGAAGATGCAGCTGCATGCCTGTTAATGTATTAATCATCGTGAGACCATCTGCTCCAGCTTCTTCTACTGCTTTTGCCATGGCAACAATATCCGATACATTCGGGGAAAGCTTCACATAAACTGGCTTATCACTTGCTTGCTTTACCTTTTCTGTTACATGTTTGGCCATTTCCGGATCTGTTCCAAATTGAATGCCGCCTTCCTTCACATTTGGGCAGGATATATTTAATTCCAGCGCATGTACATTCCGTGTTAGATTAAATTTAGCTGCTACTTCTTCATATTCTTCAACCGTGCTTCCAGCAATATTCGCTATAATAGCTGTGTCATAGTTTGCAAGAAATGGTACTTCTTCGTTAATAATCCTGTCTACACCCGGATTCTGTAAACCGATGGCATTCAACATTCCACTGTTCGTTTCGGCAACTCTTGGTGTTGCGTTTCCTGGACGCTCTTCTCCAGTAGCGGCTTTCATTATGACAGCACCAAGTAAGCTCAAATCATAAAATTTACTGTACTCTTTTCCAAATCCAAAACAGCCAGAAGCAGGCATGAGAGGATTTTTTAATTTTAAGCCGGGTAATTCGACTTGTAAATGGGTCATAACATAACCTCCTCAGCAGCAAAGACCGGTCCATCATGACAGATCTTTTTATAGCTACCTTCTGTTGCTGTCGGGATTACACAAGCTGCACAAGCACCAACTGTACAGCCCATTCGTTCTTCCAATGAGATATACCCGGTTTTGTTTTTCATTTGTTCAGTTAACGCGCGCAGCATTCCGGTCGGCCCACATGCATAATAGGCATCAAAACCAGGAATGATGTTTACAGCATCCGTCACAAAGCCTTTCATCCCATAAGATCCGTCATCCGTTACAATAATCGTCTCTCCTAAGCTCTCAAATTTCTTTTCATAGAAAACATACTTTCCAGATTGAAAGCCAAGAATCGATTTGACTTCAATTCCTTGCTCCTCCAATCGTTTACCGAGATAATACAGTGGTGGAACCCCAATTCCCCCACCGATTAGTAATACTTTATCAACTTGGCCTGAATCTAGAGGAAAACCATTACCATTCGGCCCAAAACAATCGACTTCAGTTCCAGGAATGAATCCAGCAAGTGTATCTGTTCCTTTTCCCATAATTTTGAATAACAGTGTTATTTCCCCATTTTCTCGGTCAATATCTGCAATGGAAATCGGTCTAGGCAGCGTATGATTCGGTAAGGCAATGGAAATAAATTGACCTGGATTTGCTACTTTCGTTATATAATCATCTTCCAATTTCATTTCAATCGTATCTTTTGCAATTTCTCGTATTTGTAAGAGTCTCATTTTAATTTTACGCATGTTTATCCAGCCTCATTTTTGTATATTCTTATGTATGAACGATGTCTGCTTCGTCCTGGTATACGACTTTTCCCTCTGCGATTGTCAGTACTGGATTTCCAACTACGTTCCAACCATTAAATGGTGTGTTTTTACCTTTTGAATAAAACGTATCTTTATCGATTGTCCATTCCTCGGTTAAATCGACGAGAACGATATCTGCAAAACCAGCGACTTCGAGGCGACCATAAGGCAGCCCAAAAACTTCAGCTGGTTTAATCGTCAAGTAGTCAACGAGCTGCTTTAAGCTTAATTTTCCTGATTTTACTAAATGCGTGTAAAGCAGTGGAAAAGCAGTTTCGAGCCCCGTAATTCCAAAAGGCGCCTGCAAAAATCCGAGGTCTTTCTCATATTCAGCATGTGGTGCATGGTCTGTCGCTATAAAGTCGAGTGTGCCATCGAGCAACCCTTCGAGTAACGCTTCTTGATCTTCTTTTGCCCGTAATGGCGGATTCATCTTAAAGTTTGCATCATCTGATAAAATAGCTTGTTCATTTAGTATTAAATGATGTGGTGTCACTTCAGCGGTTACATTAATCCCCGCTCGCTTTGCATCACGGATGACACGCACAGATTCTTTCGTACTGACGTGGCATACATGATAATGACACCCGGCCTTTTCAGCTAGTAGGACGTCTCTTGCAATTTGCACGGATTCACTGATTCCAGGTAGACCCGGCAAATGAAGTCGCTCACTCACTTCGCCGTCATGAACAACTCCGCCATAAACAATTGAATTATCCTCACAATGGGCCACAATCGCTTTACCAAGTTTCGCGGCACGCTTCATTGCTTGGAGCATAAGGTCTGCCGTCTGCACGCCTACACCATCATCCGTGTAGGCAAAAGCTTTCGTCAAGCTTTCTAAATCTGTAAGCTCTTTTCCTTCGAGACCTTTTGTTATGGATGCATAGGGTAGAACGCGGACAGCCGCGTCATCTTCAACCTTTGTTAGAAGATTATCTAATCTTCCCTGGTCATCTGGGACTGGATTTGTGTTTGGCATAGCAGCAACTGTCGTAAAACCACCTCTTGCTGCCGCCTTTGTTCCCGTTTTAATCGTTTCTTTATGTTCTCCGCCGGGCTCTCTTAAATGGATATGGAGATCAATGAACCCTGGCAAGGCCAGCTTTCCTTTTCCGTCAATTACTTCATCTGTACCGATACTTAAACAGTCAGCAATTTCCGATATTTTATTACCATCAATCCGTATTTCTTTTTGAATTATTTCACCTGTTTCAGATAGCAGTTTGATATTTTTCATTAACTTTTTCATTTAAAATGCCCCACTCCTTCAATAGGTTGATGATGATTGCCATTCGCACGTAAACACCATTATTCATCTGTTTAAAGATTCGTGACCGTTCACATTCGACTAAGCATGAGTCAATTTCTACTCCGCGATTAATCGGTGCCGGGTGCATGATGATTGCATTATCTTTCATCCTGCTCTCCCTCTCCTTTGTTAATCCATATTGCTTTAGATAACCATACGTGTTCATTGAATGTTCATGACGCTCATGCTGAATCCGTAAGAGCATGACGACATCACATACTTCTACTGCTTCATCAATTGGAAGATAAGGAAATTCTAATGCGTCTCTTTCCATTCCTTGTGCTGCACTTAAATATACTTCGGCCCCAAGTTTCTGTAAGCAAGCAGCATTGGATCTTGCTACTCTGCTATGTTTGATATCTCCGGCTATCGCAATTTTTAAGCCCTTAAATTTTTTAAATTCTTGATAAATCGTTAGTAAGTCAAGCATGGTTTGAGTCGGATGCTCTTTCGCTCCCGCTCCGCCGTTTATTAATGGAATGGACATTTTTCCTTCTAATTCTTCATACCAATCATCATCTTCGTGACGGACGACTAATAAGTCAGCTCCGATTGCTTCAAAAGTCTTCGCTGTATCGTAAAGTGATTCTCCCTTTAATACAGCTGAATTTTGCGCGTGAAAATCCAAGTTTTCTATCCCTAATTTTCTCTCTGCTACAACGAAGCTCATTTTCGTTCTTGTACTCGGTTCAAAAAATAAGTTTGCCGCAAATAATTGCTGTTCAAGTTTGTATTCATTGCTTCGAAGCTTTTCCGCACCCTCTAAAATGGAATGAATTTCCTCTGTTGTCAATTGGTCTACTGAAATAAAATGTCTCATCTTTCTCCCTCCATTTTTTCGAATAGATAATTTTGGCATAAAAAAATCTTCTCGCAAAAAGGCTGCAAGAAGATACACATGTCCGCATATGTGACATGTAAAATCGCAACCTTTTAAATCTCTCTGGATTTAGTTAAAAGTTGTTTCGTTATTCACTTTTCATAAATAGAAACATGGTTGTCTTGATCTACTTCATCTAAATGAACGACAATAATTTCTTTCTCTGATGTAGGGATATTTTTTCCTACATAATCTGCGCGTATCGGTAATTCACGATGTCCCCGGTCAATTAGTACACCAAGTTGGATTTGCGATGGTCTTCCGAGGTCAATTACAGCATCCATTGCTGCTCGGACTGTTCGACCTGTGTATAACACATCATCAACTAGTACAACGAGCTTTCCGGTAACATCCACGTTAATACTTGAAGATTTCAGTTCTGGTTCATCATTGCTTGTTACTTTTTCCAAGTCATCACGATATAATGTAATGTCTAATTCACCAGTGGGTACAGTAATATTTTCAATCTGTTTAATTTTTTGCTGGAGACGTTCTGCTAGTGGCACCCCGCGTGTTTTAATCCCAACAAGAATTAAATCATCTGCTCCTTTATTTCTTTCGAGTATTTCATGAGCCATCCGCGTTAGCGCCCGGTTCATTGCAGGTGCATCGAGAACAGTTGCCTTCTTCATCATTCGCTTAGTTTCCTCCTATGTTCTCCATATAAATAATCCCTTTTTCACATGAGGAAAAAGGGATTGATACAATGACAGCATTTTTGCCGATCCTTTTTAGCCTCACAGGACTATGATTAAAGGTCTTCTTATTTCTATACATTATTTCAAACTTTGATTAACATGTCAATACATTTTTTCAATTATTTTTAACGCATCTTGAAAATAAGTCGGTATCTCTGATTCAAATTGCATCCATTTGCCTGATATCGGATGGGTAAAGCCAACCTTCTTTGCATGCAGTGCCTGCCCGCCTAAATCAATCGTCTTTCTTGGACCGTATAGTGGATCTCCAACAAGCGGATAACCAATATATCTCATATGCACACGAATTTGATGGGTTCTCCCGGTCTCTAGCTCGCATTCAATAAAAGAATAATCCGGGAAGTGTTTCAGTACTTGAAAATTGGTTACAGCCGACTTGCCGTTATCAACGACTGCCATCCGCTGTCTATTCTTTGGATCTCTACCAATTGGAGCGTCAATGATTCCTGTTTCATGAGGGATTTCCCCGTGGACAAGTGCAATGTACTTTCTTTCCACTTCCCGATTAGCAAGCTGCTCAGATAAGCCGATATGCGCCTGATCATGCTTTGCAACGATTAAGAGCCCACTTGTATCTTTATCTATCCGGTGGACAATCCCCGGCCGTTCCACTCCATTAATGCCAGATAGGTCGTTACAGTGATAGAGTAAAGCATTCACTAAAGTTCCCGAACCGTGCCCTACTGACGGGTGAACAACCATACCACGCGGTTTATTGACTACGAGCAAATCACTGTCCTCATATATTACATCAAGCGGTATGTTTTCCGCTTCAATTTCAAGTGCTTTTACTTCAGGGATTTGCCACTCGATTATATCCCCTTCTTCGCATTTATAATTTGCTTTAACTTGTCTGTCATTCACCTTTACGTAACCTTCTGCAATCCACGTCTGGATTTGCGATCTGGAACGTTCCGGATTTACATCAGATAACAGCTTATCAATTCTTATTTTGTTTTGTTCAGGAGCTACCGTATGGTTATAAAAACTCATGCCTTTTTCTTTTCCTTCCTTTTTTCATTTCTTTCTTCTATAATTGTTACAATAATAATGAGGACAACACCAATTGTCAGTGCAGAATCTGCTACATTAAAAATAGGGAAATTATAATTAAAGATAGTAAAGTCTGCAAAGTCCACAACTTCTTGTCTGAACAACCGATCAATGAAATTACCAATCGCTCCTCCAATAATAATTCCTAAAGAGATTCCGAGCAATTTATTGTCCCTGGCGTATTTATGCAGATAGTAAACAGCAGCCCCGATAAAGATGAGGGTAATAATATAGAAGAAAATCATTTGTCCTTGTAAAATCCCCCAAGCTGCTCCACTATTACGGTGTGAAGTTAAATGAAAGAATCCATCAATGATAGGAATACTTTCTCCAAGTTCCATATTGATGATAACAAGCCACTTTGTAATTTGATCCAGCACAATAATCGCAAGTGCGATGAGATAATATGTCAGCATGCAGCAATCCTCCGAATAAATGCTTCGATTAAAATTTTTCCTTTATTTATCTTATACTCTCCAGACACGAAACACAAGATTAAGCATAGCTTACAGATTAAAAAGACTGCTCCTTCAAGTAGAAAGAGCAGTCTTGATATTAACTAACGTGGGGAACTATATAATAAATATGCAGTTGACAACTAAAGTTGCTAGCATTATCCACGTCGGCTCTGCGCCCAGCAACTAGCAGATCTTTTGGTGGGGCGAGCAGTGTGCTGTCCCAAACTTCCCACTCCTCCAATCGATAAGGAAGACTCGGCCGTTCGGTCTTTGTGAGGCTTAGTCGCACTTATACCCTTGTGGTGAAAGTCAACATCAACTCACTATCTTCGCCTGAGTTTCCTTTATCTCAAAGAGAAGAATGGAAGTTCGATTAAGTTCACCCCATCCTGGAAGGCACAGTTTGTACGTTGCTACGACGCACAGAATGTGCTAGTACAGGCATTACGAAGACGATCGCGTACTTAGCCTGTAAGGGCGCTTCTGTCTTTGTTTTAACCTTCATAATGTTCTTTAACAACAGATGCACAGCGTGTGCAAAGTGTTGGGTGATCTTGGTCCTCTCCAACTGTTTCGGATGATACCCAGCAACGTTCACATTTTTCACCAGGATGTACTTCTACAAGTACATTTACATAGCGATATTCTTTCGCTTTTGGCTCTTCATCTTTGATTGTTGCTTCGGAAACGATCAAATATTGATGGAGGTATTCCATCGATTCCAATACTTTTTTCGTTTCTTCATCCCGTGGAATCAATGTCACTTTCGCTTCTAATGGTTTGCCAATTAGTTTGTCATTTCTTGCTTCTTCCAGTGCTTTCAAGACATCATCACGCACATTCATGAATTGATCCCATTTTGCTTTGTCTAAGCCTTTAATTTCTCTTGGTTCTGGAATATCAGTCAACTGGACATATTCCTCTTTGACTCCCGGCACATATTCCCAAACTTCTTCAGCTGTGTGCGGAATAATCGGTGTAAGCACCTTAACAAGTGTCGTTAAGATTTCATAGTAGGCTGTTTGAATACTGCGTCTACGCTTATCATCTGGTTTTTCGATATAAAGAATATCTTTTGCAAAGTCCAGATAGAAAGAACTTAAATCTACCGAACAGAAGTTATGGACTTCATGGAAGATCGGTGAGTACTCATACACCTCATAAGATTTGCGTGCATCCGCTAGTACTTCCTGCAGGCGAGTCAGCATGAATAGATCAATCTCTTCCATTTCAGATTCAGGTACCTTATCTGTTGCAGGGTCAAAATCAGCTAAGTTTGCCAGCATGAAACGGAATGTATTTCTGATCTTCCGGTATGCTTCTGATGTTTGTTTGAGAATATCATCTGAGATTCTAACGTCTGCCTGATAATCGACAGATGCAACCCAGAGACGTAAAATGTCTGCACCTAATTGCTTCAACACTTTTCCTGGAACGATGACGTTTCCTAATGATTTACTCATCTTCCTGCCATCACCATCAAGTACAAATCCATGGCTGACAATTGATTTATAAGGTGCTTTGCCAGTTACAGCAACAGCTGTTGAGATGGATGAGTTGAACCAACCACGATATTGGTCACTACCCTCTAAATAAATGTCTGCTGGTCGGCGGTGATCTTCACGATTCATCAAAACTCCTTCATGTGTTGAACCGGAGTCAAACCAAACGTCCATAATATCCGTTTCTTTCGTAAATTCCCCATTCGGACTATGCGGGGAAGTAAATCCTTCTGGCAGCAGATCTTTTGCTTCTTTTTCAAACCAAATATTGGAACCATGCTCTCTAAACAGCTCAGATACATGATTAATCGTTTCTTCCGTAATGATTGGTGTATGATCCTCCCCATAAAACACTGGAATTGGCACACCCCAAGTCCGCTGTCTTGAAATAACCCAATCTTCACGATCTCTTACCATATTATACAGACGAGTTTCTCCCCATTTCGGGAACCATTCGACATTTTTAATTTCTTCCAGAATATCTTGACGGAAATCTTTGATCGATGCAAACCATTGTGGTGTTGCACGGAAAATTGTCGGTTTCTTCGTCCGCCAATCATGAGGATAGGAGTGCGTAATGAAAGTAAGCTTTAATAATGCACCGACTTCCTCTAATTTTTCAGTAATTGCTTTATTCGCTTTATCATAGAACATTCCTTCAAAGCCTGGTGCTTCGTCTGTGAATACTCCGCGATCATCGATTGGAGATAATGCATCAAGTTCATAACGCTGAGCTACATAAAAGTCATCTTCCCCGTGGCCTGGTGCAGTATGAACACAACCAGTACCAGCTTCTGTCGTTACATGATCGCCAAGCATGACAAGTGAATCACGGTCATAGAATGGATGTTTTGCGACGACTTTATCAATTTCCTGCCCCTTAAACTGTTTAACGACTTGTGGATTATTCCACTCCAATTCTTCAGCAACCGCCTCAAGCAATGATTCTGCTACAACATATTTTTCGTTACCCACTTCTGCTACAACATATTCCAGGTCTGGGTGAACACTGATTCCAAGGTTGGCTGGTAGTGTCCATGGTGTCGTGGTCCAAATAACGATTTTTTCATCTTCATTTAACACCCCTTTTCCATCTTTCACTTCGAATGTGACATAAATGGATGGGGACCGCTTATCATAATATTCGATTTCCGCTTCTGCAAGTGCTGACTCAGAAGATGGAGACCAGTTGACTGGCTTTAACCCTTTATAAATGTAACCTTTTTTTGCCATTTCACCGAACACTTTAATTTGAGCAGCTTCAAAGTCTTTTGTGAGTGTAATATAAGGATTATCCCAATCACCACGAACTCCTAATGATTTAAATTGTGTGCGTTGGTTGTCAATTTGCTCTAAAGCATACTCTTCACAAAGCTTACGGAATTCTGGAATAGGGATTTCCTTCCGGTTAATCTTTTTCTTTTTTGTAAGTGCAGTTTCAATCGGCAAGCCATGCGTATCCCAACCAGGAATATATGGTGTATGGTAGCCGGTCATCGACTTGTAACGAACGATGAAGTCTTTTAAGATTTTATTCAAGGCATGCCCGATATGCAAGTCACCATTCGCATATGGTGGTCCATCGTGCAGAATAAATAATGGTCGGCCTTTCGTACGTTCTTGTACTTTCTCATAGATATGATTATCTTCCCATTGTTCGCGACGAACAGGTTCTTTATTTGGTAAGTTTCCGCGCATCGGAAACTTTGTTTTTGGCATCAATAATGTTTCTTTATAATCCATTATGTATTTCCTCCTTCAAATTCGCTTCAGCATAATTTATAAAACAGATCATCATAACCCAACTTTCACAGTTTGGAACAACAAGATATTCCCTTCATTCAGCGTGAGTGATTTGGCTCGTTCACTTATTCAGAGCGCCAATCCGCCGTTCAATTGCCCGGGGGACGGATGCGCATCCTTAGGCACTGCTAGAGCTCCTCGGGCTGCCGCCCTGCGGGGTCTCCAGGCTCGTGCTATTCCCGCAGGAGTCACCGTCCACCGGACAACTGAACTGGTAGGGGTGATTATTGTTAATCGCATATACTCCAGGGCTATATCACGATAAAAATTATATCTTTGGAATAATAAACAGTGATCTAAATTTGACCTTTCCTGGGAGCAGTCCAGACACCTCGAGACTCCTGCGGGAGGCCGGCTAAGAACTCACGTCCTGTGACCAACGCCGGCATTAGAACTTCCTGTTCGGAGGTAAGCTTGGTGAGACCCCGCAGCGGGCTTGCCTGCGTGGAGGCTCACCAGCCGCTCAGCAGGTGCGAGAGGTGTCTGGACTGCGGACCTCCAGTAGAAAGTTTCGGAGTTTGGCACACTTACGCTGACTGAAAGCAATTGTCTTTTGTATGAAAGTTGCGTGGTAATAAAAAAGTCCTCTCTATCCCAAAAGGGACGAGAAGACTCGCGGTACCACCCTTATAAATTTAAATAACATATTTAAATTCACTCAAGAATCTCTTAACGGTGATGAGCCGGCCACTATTACTGTCATTTCATAGTGGATACATCAGGAGTGATTTTCTAAAAGTTATCTGTATCAGGCTTGCACCGATCCCTGACTCGCTTATCAGACATTTGCTTTTATACTGTCTCCGTCATTGTATGTTTCACATAATGTTTACTTGTATGAATTATATGTAAAAATTCCGTTGACGTCAAGCCTGCTATGCGTTATTTTTCAACAATTCATCTTCATCGCTAATTTCAGCTTCGAACAGATCGTCCCAATCCTCTGTTTCAATCATATCCAGCTGTGCTTCCACGATCATTTTCAAGCGAGTGCGGAATACTTTCGCTTGTTTCTTTAGTTCTTCTACATCCATTGCAATTCGTCTTGATTTGCTTAGCGCTTCATTAATGATACGATCAGCATTCTTTTCAGCTTCTTTTATGATTAATTTCGATTCTTTTGTAGCATTGCCTTTCACTTCCTCGGCAGTTTCCTGGGCAACAAGGATCGATCTATTTAAAGTCTCCTCGATATTCGTGAAATGACCTAACTTTTCTTCAAGCTTGTCCACTTTCTCTTCTAAATTCTTCTTCTCTCTGATGACCATTTCGTAGTCTTTCACAACTTGGTCAAGAAATTCATTGACCTCATCTTCATCAAATCCACGAATTTTTCTAGAAAACTCTTTATTATGAATATCTAACGGTGTTAACGGCACTAAGGCCACCTCCTTAAGTATAAGAAATTCTATCCATTTATTTTAATATGATTCACTTTATAATTCGACAGAAAATAAAAAAATCCTGCTTAAAAAGATTATTTTATTCCAAAGTCGCAGTAGTGATCCGCCATTTTTCTTTCTTTGTCTGCCCTTCTATCCGTACTATTTTACTTCGCCCCTTGCCTCGAAACGACAATAAGTCGCCCGCTTCCAAAAGAAACTTCGTGTCCTGAACCACTTTATGGTTCACTTTCACTTGTTGTCGCTCGATTGCTTGCTGACTAGCACTACGCGATATGCGGTAAACTTCCTTCAACACGGCGTCCAGCCGGAGAGAGGATACTGTCTGACTAGATTCCACCCAATTTGGACGGGGTATACTGACATTTGCCAGTTCTTTTTCTGTCAGTTTTATTTTTGCGTTTTTTACCGATGTCAGATTCATTACGATATAGGGACTTATTTCAGCTGCAACAATAATTTGAAGGAGTCCATTTGCAACAAAAATGTCTCCAAGTTTTTCACGCTTCACACCTGATGATAAAAAAGCACCCATCGCATCCCGGTGTGTCAGTGAAACAAATTTCTCCTGATAGGTTGCCTCCAGAAGGATTAGCTGGTAACTCTCCTCGGTTATTTCTTCATAGAATGGTGCGATGATCATTCTTTTTCTTTCTGTATGCGGGGAACCACCGAATGCGGCGATTTGCAGTTCGTCGTTTCCCGCACCAATTATTGTTTCAACAATTTGCTGCTCACGTGGATCGAGAAAATCGGTAAGCTTCGAAATATAGCTCCGTTCCACTTGATCTTTCCAAGAGAGGACCTGGTCAATGAACGGGGCTTCATCTTTACGAAAGTGCTGATAAATATCCATTTCATACTTCCTTTAATTGCAATTACTTTAGAAAAACATCCGGAAGAAGGTATCTAATCCCATTCCGGCAAAACGCAGAACGATAATCGCTACGATTGGGGAGATATCGATCATTCCTAGCGGCGGAATGAAACGCCTGAATATTTCCAAGTACGGTTCTGCGATTCTTCCAATTAATTCTCCAAATGAAGATTCCCTGGCTCCCGGAAACCAAGACATTAAAATATAGATAATCAAAACCCAAGAATAAATATAGATTGCAAAACTAAAGAGACCTAAGAGTTGCTCCATCAAAAACTACCTTTCTTTTTAAATTTCGTCATCATACAAATAGGACTCAGAAATCGACCCTGTAACATCAACACTTTCAGGTGTACACAGAAATGTTTCTGCACCGAGTTTCTGAATGTCACCATTTAATGCATAAACTGTTCCGCTTAAAAAATCGACAATCCGTTTTGCCTGGTGACCTTCCACCCTTTGCAAATTAATCACAACGGAACGCTTATTGACTATATTATCAGCGATTTCCTGTGCTTCATTATAGGACCTTGGCTCACAGAGGACAACTCTCTGAGCTGGTTGCTGAACACTTTGGAGGTTCACTACGTTCTGAGACTTTTGCTTCGGCGTTATTTTCTCCGGTACGCTGTCTTCTTCAATATACTCGTATTCATACTCATCGTCCATTGTAAAGTAGTTTTTAATCTTATTTTTAAAACTCATATTTTTCACCTCTTCTTAAAGGGTAGGCTTATTCACCGACTAATTTCGAACCGATGCGAATATGGGTTGCACCTTCTTCAATTGCAATCTCATAATCATTACTCATTCCCATGGATAAATAATCGCATGGTGCGTGGAGTAACTTTTTATCCCTTATTGTATCCCTTAATGTCGCAAGTTCACGGAAGACGCGACGAATTAATTCCTTATCTTCCACATGTGGCGCCATTGTCATCAAGCCAACAATTCTTACCTTTTCATACTTTTCGATTTCCTGAATGAAGGTTTCTACTTCTTCAACTTTCAGACCGTGCTTTGTCTCTTCTTCACTCACATTAACTTGTACGAAACAATCGATAGGGTTAGATGCACGCTTATTTATTTCTTTAGCAAGTGATACCCGGTCAAGGGAATGAATCATATCAACTTTATCGATAATATCTTTTACCTTTCGAGACTGAAGTGTACCGATAAAATGCCAAGCTGCCTCTTCTCCAACTGCTTCGTATTTTTTCAAAAATCCTTCTGTACGATTTTCTCCAAAATTTTTAATCCCTGCTGCAACTAATTCTTTATTTCGTTCAATTGTAACATATTTCGTTACAGCAATTAATGAAATATCTTCCTTATTCCGATTACTGCGTTCACATGCTGCCGTAATATTATTTGTAATCTCCTCAAGATTCGTTGCTACTACCATTTTCTATACAAACTCCTTCATAACATTATTCCAGCATACCAATGAACCCGAGCATTCGACCTGTTCGTCCTTGGTCACGCCGATGGGAGAAAAATAAATCATGCTCCCGATACGTACAATAATTTGTCATATCTATATTATGCCTTAATATTCCACAATGTAAAAGGATTTCCCTGTTTAACTCTTTCAGATCCAATAAATAGTGATTGTCACTCTTTACAGTCAGAACCTTGTCTCGAACATCTTTCGTAATTTGGGATGCAACATACTCATCTACTTCATAATGATTCCAAGAGATGCCTGGTCCAATTGTAACGAGAATATTCTCCCGCACCGAGCCATTTGCTGCAAACTGAGCAACCATTTCTTTTGCTATTTCCTTTACCGTACCCTTCCAGCCGGCATGTGCAATCCCAATTATTTTTTCTTCCGGGTCGTAAAAGAACAATGGAATACAGTCTGCGAAAAATGCCGTAAGCATAATGCCTTTTTCCTTTGTCAATATGCCATCAACGTTCTTTAAAGCTGTAGCTGTCGATATAGCGCCTTTCCCTTTATCCGAAGCGGTTACAAGTTGCACTTTTTTCCCATGAACTTGTTCGCCGGCAACCCAGTTTTCTAAGGGGAAGCCCGTTAGGTCACTAAGGGTTCTTCGGTTGTCTAACACATTCTCTATTGAATCATGGACATGGAGGCCGCAATTAAAGCTTGAAAAATCTCCTTGACTGACACCGCCATTTTTTGTGGAAATTCCAGCAACTAAGTCTTGCGATAATTCTTTCCAATTAATAAGCCGCATTAACTGCTTTTCTTTGATAATAAAAGGTTCCATTCCCAAGCACGCCCCCTCTACTTTGTTTCATTTTATCATATTTTGTCTAGTAGATAACCCCTAAATCTACACTTCTTTTTAAGGAAGCATTAATGTACGCTGATCAGCCGATTCTTTCACTAATATAACGTCTGTCCCAATTCGTAAAATTTGCTTCCATAACACTTGAATCTCCTCCGCCTTTCCAAAAAAGCCGCCCTTCGTATCCCGGTCTGCGAGAATGAGCGAAATAATTCTACCCGTTCGCACATCAATTTCCAAGTCAATGATGAAGCCTAATCTTCTTCCGTCCACCACAGAAATAACTTCTTTCATCTGCAATTCAGATAGCCGTATCATGATCTCACCCCTCTTATTATACTATATGCTCGGTACAACCTATTTTAAGACAAAAGAAAAAAAGCAGGTGGATGCCTGCTTTTGATTAATTATTCAAACATTCGTTTATTCATTTGTTTAATTGCTGCTTTCTCAAGCCGCGATACTTGGGCTTGTGATATCCCGATTTCTTCAGCGACTTCCATTTGTGTTTTGCCCTGGAAAAATCGTTTATTAACAATCATTTTTTCTCGTTCATTTAATTGAACAATTCCTTCTTTCAGGGATATTTTATCATCCCAGTTCGTCGCCTTGTCTTTCTCATCACTTATTTGATCGACGACATAAATAGGGTCGCCTCCATCATTATATATCGGTTCGAATAAGGACACTGGTTCTTGAATCGCGTCAAGAGCGAAGACGATATCTTCTTCAGGAATTCCTGTTTCTTCCGCTATTTCTTTATGTGTCGGTTCTCTTGAGGTTTTACTCATCAAGAGTTCCCTTGCTTGCAGGGATTTATAAGCAATATCCCGAAGTGAACGGGATACACGTATTGGATTATTATCTCTGAGATAACGACGGATTTCACCGATAATCATCGGAACCGCATAAGTGGAGAAGCGCACATTATGTCCTAAGTCAAAGTTATCAATCGATTTCATTAAACCAATACAACCGACTTGAAATAAATCATCAACATATTCTCCGCGGTTGTTGAAGCGTTGAATGACGCTTAACACAAGTCGTAAATTTCCATTTACCAACTCTTCCCGCGCCGAGAGATCATCTTCTTGCTGAAGTCTTATAAATAATTTTTTCATTTCTTCATTCTTAAGTACAGGCAGTTTCGATGTATCTACACCACAAATCTCTACTTTATGTCTAGCCATATCTGCTCAACCCTCCCAGATGTCGATGCTGTCAAGGACAGTATCTCCCTCTAAAAGGATTTTTATGCAGGTTGATAAAAGTAAGAAACTGGAAAAACCTAACGAGGTCAGGTCCAATAAGTGGTTACATCATTTTATTAAATTCTTTTTGGAGCCTGCGGATAATTTTCTTTTCTAACCTTGAAATATAAGATTGCGAAATACCTAACATATCCGCTACATCTTTCTGTGTTTTCTCTTCTTGGCCTTGGAGTCCGAAGCGTAACATCATAATTTGTTGTTCCCGTTTATTAAGCTGCGATAAGGCATCCCGTAATAAGTTTTTATCGACCGTAGACTCAAGATTCTTCGTAATAATGTCTTCCTCTGTTCCAAGTACGTCGGATAGCAATAATTCATTGCCGTCCCAATCAATGTTTAATGGTTCATCGAACGAGATTTCGGATTTCAATTTGTTTGTGCGTCGCAAGTACATTAAAATTTCATTTTCAATGCAGCGGGAAGCATATGTTGCTAGTTTTATCTTCTTTTCTGGTTTGAATGTATTTACTGCTTTAATCAAACCAATCGTTCCAATACTAATTAAATCTTCAATGTTGATACCTGTGTTTTCAAATTTTCGGGCAATATACACGACAAGGCGCAAGTTTCGTTCAATCAACACTGCTCTTGCTGATTGATCTCCCTTTGTTAATCGTTTTAGAAGTTCTGCTTCTTCTTCTTTATTGAGTGGAGGAGGCAGCGCTTCTTTCCCGCCGATATAGTAAATCTCACTTGATTTTATTTTTAATTTAAATAATAAGCGATACCACAACATCCGTAAACGCAACTTCCACATGTCCATCTACCCTTTCTATTATGCTGAATAATGAATAGCCGTTTTAATTAGTTCTGGCTGCAACAAGCAATGATAGCTCCCGTCTCCGGTTAAATTTCCAAATTGAATTCCAACGAGAAAATTCGTCGCATAAATTTCTTTTTTATCATAATAAATCGTAATTTCGTCAGGTATAATTGTGAATAAAAAACCATTCCCCCCTTCAACACCTTGATATGGAATAATTCGTAAACGATCAACCCACTCATCGGGAATCTGATCCATATCGAGCGCCTCATGAGCGATTTTTAACTTTCCCCAGTCCTCTTTGTCAAACCAATGAGCTAAAAATGTTTCATCACAAATGATGACAGGTTTTTTAGTAAATGGGTCGACAAGCTGATTACCGCTATCAATAAAACTTTTTGTGGAATGACTCACCCCATTCATTTTTAATGTCACTGGGATTGTCGCATCATAACGAATCTTTTCTTGTACGTGCTTGTCCATGCGCTGTTTCGTAAAAATCCAAACAAGCGGGAAACAAACCACGATGAACAACCAGCTTAACGGATCACCAAATCCTCTGTTATAGGTGATGAATCCATTTCCAGAAACCGTGATTGGCTGATGAATGAGAAAGTGAAGGGCAATCACCCCCCCACCTATAGCGAAACTCATCATGTAAAATAAAGTAAGCAATTTCACTAATCGATAAATTGTTTTATAACCGAAACTGCTCGTCATAATAAAAATGGAAAAGATGAATTTGCCGATTACACTCGTGAAAAAGGAATCTGGATAGTAAATCGATAGCGGTACAATAAGTGAGGCGACCAATGCGCCGAAAGCTAAACGGTAACGGCTTGTATGTAATTTTGCTAACTTATCTGTCAGTAACAGCAACATGTAATCCAGCAAAAAGTTGAGTAACCATACCGCATCAAGATAGATAGCCAATACACTCTCCCTTTCTCCTGGTTTGATTCGTGATGGGCTCATGCGTGGTGTAAATTGAAGTATAGCCTAGCTACTTAGAAAAGTCTGTCAGTTCTTGTCTGCGATAAACAACTTCTTTTCACTAAATTATTCGGGGTTTGTCGGAAGGAGGATACCGGGAAATTGGCCAGCAAAAAAAGCCGGAACAAAACTTGAAAATAAGTTTCGTTCCGGCTTTTTTAAATTCAATTGTTAGATTAACGATTACGGTTACGATTTCTTAAGAACGTTGGAATATCGAGTTCGTCTTCTTCTATTTTAGGGCGCGGATTATTCGGCTTTGTTTCTCGTTGTGGTTGTTCTTCCGGCGCACGGCTTGCTGCTTGCTGTCTTTCTGCAATAGAAGGTCGCGCATCCCTTTTCGGTTTATTCGACTTTTGCGCGTTTTCATCGAAACCTGTTGCAATTACCGTAACGACGATTTCATCGTTCAGACTTTCATTAATAACAGAACCGAAGATAACGTTCACTTCTTCATCCGCTGCATTCGTTACAAGGTCTGCTGCCTCTTGTACTTCATACAGACTCAAGCTCGTTCCACCGGTAATATTCATCAAAATACCGTGAGCACCATCAACCGATGTTTCAAGAAGCGGGCTGGAAATAGCTTTCTTCGCCGCTTCTGTCGCTCTTGTTTCTCCGGTTGCGATTCCGATTCCCATTAAAGCAGAACCTTTATCAAACATAATTGTTTTAACGTCGGCAAAGTCTACGTTGATCAGACCTGGCTTCGCAATTAAGTCGGAGATACCTTGTACCCCTTGTCTTAGAATGTTATCCGCTTCACGGAACGCTTCCAACATTGGGGTGTTTTTATCGACAATTTCAAGCAGCCGATCATTTGGAATAACGATCAATGTATCTACATTACTCTTTAATGTCTCAATCCCGGAAATAGCCTGGTTTGCTCTGCGCCTGCCTTCAAAGGAGAATGGACGAGTCACAACACCAACGGTTAATGCTCCAAGTTCTTTCGCGATTTGTGCGATTACCGGTGCAGCACCTGTACCTGTCCCCCCACCCATTCCAGCAGTTACAAAAATCATATCAGCTCCAGAAAGTACTTCTTCTAATTGTTCTTTACTTTCCTCTGCTGCCTTCTTTCCAACTTCCGGGTTCGCGCCTGCTCCAAGACCACGAGTTAATTTCGCTCCGATCTGAACTTTAACTTCCGCTTTAGATAAATTTAAAGCTTGAGCGTCTGTGTTAACAGCGATAAATTCCACGCCTTCCACTCCGTGCTCAATCATACGGTTAACTGCGTTGTTCCCGCCACCCCCGGCGCCGACAACTTTTATTTTCGCTAGTTCCTCCATATTTGTATCAAATTCCAACATACTTCGTTCCTCCTAATATGCAAAATTACAGATGTTTAAGAAGCTGATTCATCTTAATCTTTGAATCAATCAAAGAAATATTTAAATAGATTAGCAATCCCAGATTCTTTCTTTTTCTTCTTCTCTTTTGGTTCTTTCAATTTGACTTGTTTTGGATTCCGTTTTGCTTTTGGTTCGTGCTCCACTTCGGTAACAGATGGATATAACTGTTTCCCTTGGATTTTCGCATTTCGATATGCAAATTGCAATATACCGACACCTGTTGTATAAAGCGGTTCCCTTACACCTATGTAATCCGGAATTGCAATACGGACATTTGAGTAGAATAAGTTTTGAGCAAGTTCTAAAACTCCGGGCATCGCCATGGTCCCGCCGGTTAAAACAAATCCGCCCGGTAATTCATGGAAGCCCATACGTCTAATTTCTCGATCAGCAAACTCAAATATTTCTTCTATTCTAGCCTCAATCATATCAGAAATCTGTAACTGATTATACGTTTGTCTCTTATCACTGCCAATTATGGAAACGTCAAATGTTTCTTCTTCGTTCGCTTCATCGTAATAGGCGTAACCGTGATTAAGCTTAATATCTTCTGCTTCCTCTGTTGATGTACGAAGGCCAATGGACAAATCTTTCGTAATATTGTCCCCGCCAAGGGCAATTGTACTTGTCGCAACGAGATAATCATTTTCAAAAATGGATACAGTCGTACAGCCGCCACCTACATCAATAAGGGCTACACCCATGTTTTTTTCATCATCAGACAGCGCTACAGAACCCGCAGCTAATGGTGACAGACAAATATCTGATACCTCAAGTCCTGCCCGTTCTACACATTTCAGTGTATTATGTAACACAGTTTTCGAACAGGTAATCAATGTCCCTTCCATTTCGAGACGAACACCAATCATTCCTCGCGGGTCAGTGATTCCATCCAAGCCATCTACAATAAATTGTTCCGGAACCACATCGATAATTTCCCTTTCTGGGGGAATTGAAACAACTTGCGCTCCGTCCAATACTCTTGTAACGTCCTCATCTGTGATTTCCCTGTCTTCACTTTGGACAGCTACTACACCATGACAAGCCTGCAGCCAAATATGATTTCCATTTACACCGACCACGACCCGGTTAATTTCCATACCAACCATTCTTTCTGCTTGCTCAACTGCATTCCGAATAGATTGTACCGTTTGGTCAATATCAACAATCGCACCTTTTTTCATACCTAGGGACTTGGCAGTGCCAACCCCGATTATATTCAATGAATCATTCAATACTTCTCCGATAATAACTTTAATTTTGGTTGTTCCAATATCTAAACTTACTAGAATTTCGCTATTATTCAAAGAAAAGGCACCCCCTCATTCAACATAACCGTTCAAAATCATGAACAGATTATTCTCTATTAAAGTTTGTATTTTTCTTAGTCTCATTAATTATTAATTCAACATGACAAAGATGATTTCCTTTAAAATAAGAAAATAAACTTGTCAACTCCTATACTTTTCGTGTAATTCATTCATTTGTTGACGTTTTTGCTGGATAATTAAACAGTCATCCGTATTATTCTTCTGATTCTCCTGTTTCAGATTCACCCATCAATTCTTCATCATCCGCATTCACTTCTTCATCCTCTGCATCGAAAGCTTCAAAATAAACCCCAACTCCCATATGTATAACACCCTTCACTTCAGGATCGAGCTGGGAAACGACAGAAGGATAGATCGTCATACCATCTGCAAAATCTCGAATCGAGCTTTGTACAATAAAACCATCGTTCATATAAAATAATACATTATTTTTATTATCTTCTGTTGGTTGCCAGTACATCTCAGATATTAAGTCTAAAATATCTTTTGGCAATTTATTCAATTCATTTGCAGCCTTAGCGAGGTATTCTTGATCTGTAAATCCAATTAATAACGGAGCTTCACCCGTGAATGACTGATATTCAACCATTTCCAGCAGTTCGCCGCTTTCGAGCACCGGAAGATAGGTCCCTTCTTCCGTTTCAAGGATTCCGATAATTTCTTTCTCTTGTACTGTGATTGCAACCGTACTTGGCAATTTCCTGTCTACCGTCACCGTATCTATTATCGGATTATTCTCCAACGTTTCTTCGACAGCTGCAAAATCAATTGCCCAAATGTTTTGCTTCTCAGATAGACCACTGATTTCCACAATCTCCTCATCTGGGACAAAAGCGTTGTTCTGAACCGTTACTTGTTTTACCTCACTTAATGGTGATTGAAGGTAAATGATTATCGAGATAAGGAAGAAAAAGATCGTCATGTAAAAAACTAAACGCCGATTCGCTTTCTTCTTCCGAGCTTCTTTTAATTTTGGAATACGGTCCTCAATGGAAACAATATTCTTATTGTTTTTATTCATCTCCATTTCTTCCTTTGTCAGCATACTAAATCATATTATTTTCAATTTTTATTGCTGATAACAAACCTGTTTATAAATTCGACTTTGTTATCAGGTTATTAGAATTATATCATAGATTAGGATGTAATCGATAGTTTACTTGTCATAGATTTGAAAGTTTTTACTGGTAAAACAAATAAACCTACACTTTCACTAAAGTTGCTACTGCCTTGCATACTCATTTTCATGTTAATCGGAATTAATCTGAAGCAGATTTAGAGGAGATTCAGATACTTCAACTGAAAATCCGCAATCTCTGGAGCATGTACCCGGGCATAACTATTAAAGTATTTTTTTCAAAATGACTGTTGAACGCTCTCATTCAGCGTAAGTGTGCGTAACTCCGAAACTTTCTACTGGAAGTCCGCAGTCCAGACACCTCTCGCTTTCCGCAGGCGGCTCCAGAAGTGCCCGCGGAAAGCATCCGTCCACCTGGCAACTGAACGGCGATTAGAGAGTGAACCATGAGAACGTGCAAAATACTAACGCTGAATGAGAGTAAACAGTAAAAAACAGTTTTGCGCCGGTTGTCTCAAGTGCTATATTTTGGAATGGATGCTGATGTTCAGAAGGATGCCTACGGAACAGAGGGTGAGTGTTAAGGATGAGCCCCCGTAGCTTAAGAATGGCAGAGTGATTCCTGTGACGGGTATTAGGCCGATAACGACGCTAATATTTATCATCACCTGTATAATTAACATCGCCACAATTCCTAAAGCTAAGTACCTCGCAAATGGATCAATGGACTCTAAAGCTATTTTAATTCCACGCCAAAGCAAGACGAAAAATAACAGAATCAATCCTACTCCGCCGATGAAACCTAGTTCTTCTGCAAGAATCGCAAAAATGAAATCAGTTTGCGGTTCCGGTAAGTAAAAGTATTTTTGTAAGCTATTGCCCATTCCAAGCCCCATCAGCCCTCCAGGCCCGATCGCATACAAGGATTGGATAATTTGAAAACCATCACCAAGAGGATCTTCCCAAGGGTTAAGAAAGGCAACAATCCGGCTGATCCGGTATGGTGCCGATATAATTAAAAAAGCAAATCCAATCAAACCGATTAAGCCTAAACCTACAAAATGGGAGATTCTTGCACCAGCAATAAAAAGCATGATGACGCAAGTGAGTACTAATACAAGACCAGTGCCTAAATCCGGTTGCAACATGATTAAACCAAATGCTGTAAAGATAAGGAGTAAAGAAGGCAGAAAACCTTTCGTAAAAGAAGTGATATATTTTTGTTTCTCTGATAAAAGTGCAGCAAGAAAAATAATCAAGCCCAGTTTCATAAATTCAGAAGGCTGAATACTAAACGCACCAACACCTATCCAGCTGCGCGCCCCTCCTCGAACCATTCCAATTCCTGGTATGAGCACAAGGATAAGTAAAATAAAACAGCCAAGCAGAATAAAATTAGAGTACTTTTTCCATGTTGTATATGGGATAAGCATAAAAAAAAGCATCGCCACAAAACCAACTCCTGCAAACAAGAGCTGTCTTTTTAAATAATAGAACTCATCACCGAATTTATAAAGCGACCAAACATGTGAGGCACTGTACACCATCACGACCCCTACAATTAAAAGCACAGCAATAACAGTAAGCAGCAAGGCATCTGGTCGATTTTCAGCCTTCGTGAGATTCCTAAGCATGAAAAAACCCCTTTCTCAAAAGAATGGGGGCAATTCAAATCTATTATCACAAGCTTCATGTTGTCCAAGCCCCTACAATAGTTTATGCACGGCTTGATTAAACATGTCACCTCTTTCTTCAAATGTACGATATTGATCCCAACTCGCACAGGCTGGGGACAGTAAAATTACATCATTTTCTTCTGAAATTCCGTAACCTTTTTGAACAGCATCTTCCACATTTTCCGCTGTTAAAACAGTAGAAATCCCAGCTTCTCTTGCCACTTCTTTAAACTTTTCTTTCGTCTCTCCAAAGCTTACAAGGCCTTTTACATTTTTCAAATGAGGAATCAGCCCTTTTAGATCATCCCCACGATCCAGGCCGCCTGCAAGTAAAATCGTTGGCTGTTTAAAGGAAGCTAATGCTTTTTCCGTAGCGAGCATATTTGTCGCTTTTGAATCATTATAAAAGTATCGACCCTTCAAATTTGTTACATATTGAAGACGGTGCTCTACACCTACAAAGGTTGTTAAAACTCTTTCAATCCCCTCATTCGTTGCACCTGCCAATTTCGCTGCACAAATCGCTGCCAGGATATTCTCTAAATGGTGCTCACCAACGAGAACAATTTTTTCCACGTCGATAATCTTCTCGTTTAGGAAATAAATCGCTTCGCCATCAGACCAGGCACCATTTTGAACTTCCTTTGCAGTAGAAAACGGAATTCGTCTTGCCTTTGTTCCAACTACTGCTGACGAGATATCCAGATCGTCAGCATTATAGATTAAATAGTCATCTTCTGTCTGGTTACGGAATATATTGTATTTCGCTTGCTTATAATTTTCGAGTGATTTGTGATAATCAAGATGTGCTTGATAGATGTTTAAGATGACTGCAATATTCGGTCGGAAATCTATTGTACCTTGAAGCTGGAAAGAAGACAGCTCTAAAACTAATGTTTCATCATCTGATAAACTTTCCGCAACCTCAGTAGCTACGATACCGATATTACCAGCTACTTTAACCTGTTGCTTGCTTTCCTTTAACATTTTAGATGCTAGGGTCGTGGTTGTTGTCTTTCCATTTGAACCAGTAATTCCGATTAATGTACCTGGAACAAGCTGATAAGCTATTTCTATTTCCGTTACGATTGGAATATTTCGCTTAACCGCTTCAACTAAGACAGGATTATCATAGGAAATACCCGGGTTTTTAACAACGACCTCAATTCCTTCCAAGACAGACAATGGATGGGAACCAAGAACCATTTCTGCACCGAGTGCTATAAGATCTTGCACCACTGTTGATTTAGTCGTCAATTGCTGGTCGTTTACCCTTACTTGTTTACCGTTTTTGAGTAATGTTTTTGCAGCTGCTGTTCCACTTCTCGCCAAGCCGAGAACAAGCACATGATGATATGGAAAAGCTTTTAGTTTTCTCAATTTAAGCCCACCTCAATAAAAATCCCTAATGCGGCAAACACGAGGCCAACTAGCCAGAACGTTGTTACAACCCGCCATTCCGACCATCCGATCAACTCATAATGATGGTGTAATGGGCTCATTTTAAAGACGCGTTTACCAGTCGTTTTAAAGGAAATCACTTGGATAATAACAGATAACGTCTCAATAACAAAGACACCACCGATAATAACAAGCAGTATTTCCATTTTTGTAAGAATTGCTACAGCGGCAATTGCTCCGCCAAGTGCAAGGGATCCTGTGTCACCCATAAACACTTTAGCAGGATGAGCATTGAACACAAGAAAGCCTAGCAGTGCTCCTGCTGCTGCCAATGAAAAGACCGCGATATCGTTCTGCGGCATCCCGTATAATGCTAAGATAGCAAAAGCACCAAATGCTATAGCTGCTGTTCCTGCAAGCAGTCCATCCAATCCGTCCGTCAAATTGACAGCGTTAGAAGAACCAACAAGCATAAAAATAACTAAAATGGCATAAAACCAGCCAAGTTCC
This sequence comes from Oceanobacillus alkalisoli, assembly GCF_021556485.1. Classification (GTDB taxonomy): domain Bacteria; phylum Bacillota; class Bacilli; order Bacillales; family Amphibacillaceae; genus Oceanobacillus; species Oceanobacillus alkalisoli. The sequence continues at coordinate 231,984 of NZ_JAKGBW010000003.1, forward strand.
CATTGGATATTCGTCCCTGGAATTTGAATATAGGTTGAAAAATCATTTGCCTGTAAAACGAAAAAGAATAAAAGTGCAATCACAATTTGGCCGATTAATTTCTGTAGTGAGGTTAAGCCGAGATTCCGTTTCAGTGCGACTTTGATGAAATCATCCAGAAAACCTACGAGACCGTAACCGAATAGAACGAACAACAATAGCCACATTTCGTATCCGATTGCTCCGCTCACTTTCCAGATCATGATCAGTGAAGTAATAATAATGCTTAATACAATCATGATCCCACCCATCGTTGGTGTACCGGTCTTTTTTTGATGTGATTCTGGTCCTTCTTCGCGAATACTTTGTCCAAACTTTAATCTTCTTAAAAATGGAATGAAAAGCGGCGAAAAAAGAACAGTAATTAAAAATGATATCCCTATCGTCATTATTAAAGTAGTTATACTCATATCAAGTTCCTCCTCAATTACTGCTCCTTATCTTCTTGCTTCGTCACGATGGCTTCAACCATTGTTTCAAACTGAAGGCCACGTGACGCTTTAAATAAAACAAGACTCATCTTTGTAAGGTGCTGGTTTAATTCGTTTATTAATGCTTCTTTTGTTTCGAAATGTTTACACTGAATTTCACTTTCCTGAACACTATCCGTAATTAATTTTGCTTTTTCTCCATATGTATACAAATGAGTGATTGGAGAAGTAATCACTTCGGCTACCGAACGGTGCAGTGCATCTGCATAATTTCCCAGCTCGAGTATATCTCCTAGTACAAGTATTTTCGTATCGAAGCCTTCCATCTGTTTAATTACTTCTATCGCTGCTTTCATCGATGTTGGAGAGGCGTTGTACGAATCATTCACAATGGTTGCCTGATTTTGTTTTGACTTTAATAATTCAAAACGCATGGCGGAATGTGCCAGCTCTTTTAGGCCTGCTTCCTGTTTCTCTTCAGATATATGCAGTAACTCGGCAATCTGAAGCGCGAACCCAGCATTTTTTGCGTGATGCTTACCAAAGAGAGGCACTTGGAAGCGGCGGCCGTGAGCATTTGTGAAAGATGTCCCATCCACTGTAATATCTACGTCATCCAAGCGGACCTCATTATCCGCATTAAAGCCACAGTTGATAACATCCACTGAATCGTCCGTATGTATAGCTTGTAAGAGAGGTTCATCACCATCAACAATCAACTTGCCGCCTTCTTTCAGCCCATTGATTATTTCAAGCTTGGCTTTGGCAATCCCTTCCCTTGAACCGAGGTATTCGATATGTGATTCCCCGATATTCGTAATAATTGCATAATCCGGCTTTGCAATTTTCGTCAATACATCAATTTCACCGTACCCGCTCATTCCAAGCTCGAGTACAAGCACTTCCGTATCGCGGGGCATACTAAGAATTGTCAATGGTAAGCCGATATGATTGTTCAAGTTTCCTAATGTAGCATGTGTATGGTAAGTTGTCTTCATAATCGCGGCTATCAGGTCCTTCGTAGTTGTCTTCCCATTAGATCCGGTAATCCCAATCACAACTGGATTAATCTTGTCTCTGTAATAGGCAGCAATTTTTTGCAGACCTTCTGTTGTGTCTTTTGTATAAAAGACAGGAAAATCAAGCGGGATGGAAGGGGGTAACTTCTCCAGCTCATCCCACAAGATTGCGACCGCACCATTTTCTATCGCTTGTTCGACATAATCGTGACCATTAAACTGATCACCGACAATCGGGATAAACAAAGAATGATCCACTTTCGACCGGCTGTCTGTTGTAATTCGGTCGATTGCAATTGAATCATCAAGTGATTTTCGATTGTTCGTAAATAGTTGCTTTAATTCTTTTACTGTAAATAACATCGTTAAAACTCCTTATTTAAAAACGCATTTTTAGCTACAACACGGTCATCGAATGGATACTTCCTGCCATTAATCTCCTGGTACGTTTCGTGACCTTTGCCTGCGATGACTACAAGGTCTCCAGCTTCTGCAGCGGACATTGCTTTTTCTATTGCCGTCAATCGATCGATGATGACTTCATAATTATGGACATGCCCATCGAAAATCTGGACCATGTCGTCAAGAATAGCTCGCGGGTCTTCCGTACGCGGATTATCAGAAGTAAAAATTGCATAATCTGCGTGCTTGATTGCTTCTTGCGCCATGAGTGGCCGTTTTTCCGGATCACGGTCACCCCCGCAACCAAGTACACAATAGAGCTTACCTGTTTTTATTTCTTTACATGTTTCAAGAATGTTTTTCACCGCATGAGGAGTATGCGCATAGTCCACAATAATACCAAATGGCTGCCCGAAATCAACCGTCTCGAACCTGCCTGGAATAGGTGGGACAACCTCGAACGTATCTTTAATAATATGCAAAGGAATCCCGTTAACCAATGCAGCAGATCCCGCTGCAAGCATATTATAAATGTTAAACTTCCCAGTAAGCCTACTCGTAATTTTAACCGTTCCGACCGGTGTTTTCAATTGAAATATTGTCCGGCCCGGTAAAAGCTCAATATCATAAGCCATTACATCTGCTTCACGCTCGATACCGTAAGTTACGATTGGAAAAGCACTTGTTTTTTTCAGCGTTTCCGCATAATGATCGTCTGCATTGATAACGGAAAACTTCCTTCTGCCGTCATAGGTATTCCCGAGACGTGAGAATAATTGACTTTTAGCAAAGAAGTAATTCTCTTCACTCTTATGATAATCCAAATGATCCTGCGTTAAATTGGTAAATATTACCGTGTCAAAATCACAGCCGTACACCCTTCCCAAATCAAGACCATGGGAAGACACTTCCATTATTACTTGTTCTACTCTTGAATTCTGCATATCATGAAAGAGTTGTTGGAGGATGAGCGCATCTGGAGTTGTATTACTTGTTGCACTGTATCGGTCACCTACTTTATTGTGAATGGTGCCAATCACACCGGTCTTTTTTCCAAAATGGTTATACAATGCATCGAGAAGGTAACTGACGGTTGTTTTTCCATTTGTTCCGGTTATCCCAATCAAGGGGAGCTTTGTCGAAGGATAATCATAAAATGTATTTACTATAATTGCAAGAGCCCGTACCGAATTATTTACATAAATGACTGGAACCGTGCTTTTCACTCTTTTCTCTGCAATTATGACCTTTGCTCCCTTTTCAATCGCATCTTGGACATAGAGATGTCCATCTGTCTGGAAACCTTCTATACAAGTGAATAGACTCCCTGGCGTTACACGACGCGAATCTGTATGAATAGCAGTAATCTCTATCTCCTCAGATTCTGTCGTTAAGCTTATAAATGGCAGCGCCTGAATCAATTCTCCTAATTTCATCGGTTCACCCTTCTCCTAAGAACTATACCGATGGGAAAAGGATGACAAATCTGCAGGCTTGATTAGTCACTTAAAAATATCCGCACTTTCGCTCCTTCCATCACTTTTTCACCTGGTTTTGGAGCTTGATCAATAATCTTTCCGCCACTTCCGCTAACATCCACAGATAAATTCAGCATAAACTCTGACAGTTCTTGTGGTGTTAGACCAATTAAATCCGGTACTTCAACAAGCGGTTCCTCTGGCCACTGATATTCTTTCTCCAGACCATCTGAACGCTTCTCAACATCCATAACCGGCAAACTATCATCGATAATCTTGCCGACAATTGGTGCTGCAACAACCCCTCCAAATTGAACTGTATTTTTCGGGTTATCAACAGCTACATAGACGACAATCTCCGGATCATCGGCTGGAGCAAACCCAATAAAAGAAACAATATAGTTATTTTGCATATAGCGACCGTCCGGACCTACTTTTTGTGCGGTTCCTGTCTTTCCTCCCACTCGGTACCCTTCAACATATGCAGGTCGGCCCGTCCCCTGTGCAACTACAGATTCAAGTGCATATCGCAGTTCTTCGGACGTTTCCTCCGCAATCACCTGATGCTTAATGGTCGGTTCAATTCTTTCGACAACTTCTTCTGTCACCGGATCAAGCCATTCAGAAGCTATATACGGCTCATATAAAAATCCGCCGTTAACAGCAGCTGCTACAGCCATGACCTGTTGAATCGGAGTTACAGACACACCTTGACCGAAAGCTGTCGTAGCAAGTTCAAGTGGGCCTACATTCTCAGGATTAAAGAGGATTCCATTTCCCTCTCCTTCCAAATCAATCCCTGTTTTCTTACCAAATCCAAATGCATCAATATAAGAAAACAATCTCTCCGTACCAAGCAGTTGCCCTAAATTCACAAATCCAGGGTTACAGGAATTCTGTACGACTTCAAGATAACTTTGGTGACCGTGTCCTCCTCTTTTCCAACAATGGATATGAGTTCCAGCAACATTAATATCTCCATCATCATCAAAATGATCTTCATGAAGATCAACTATCTTTTCTTCCAATGCAGCAGCAAGGGTAATGATTTTAAAAGTAGATCCCGGTTCATATGTGCTCCAGATTGGAAGATTTCGGTCAAACACTTCCGCATCTGCTTCCTGATAATATTCTGGATGAAAGTTAGGTCTTGTCGTCATTCCGAGAATACCACCAGTTTTCGGGTCGACTGCGATGGCCATAGCGCCGTCTGGATTATACTTTAGAGCAGCTAAGTCCATTTCCCGTTCTAAGATTGCTTGTACTTGGGAATGAATCGTCGTTTTTAAATGCAACCCATCCTTTGGTGGGGTATACACGTCCGCAAGTGTATCTAACCGGTTACCACGTGCATCGGAAAAGAATGATAAACTGCCCGCCGTCCCGTTTAATTTTTCATCATAATATTGCTCTAGACCCATTAATCCCTGGTTATCGATACCAGTAAAACCGAGCACATGGGAAAGGGAAGTTTCATAAGGGTAATGTCTTTTCGAATCTTTCGCCAAATAGACACCTGAGAGATTTAACGTACGAATTGCTTTCTCCTCTTCAGCCGAAATCTTAATCCCCTCCGGCCGGATTGTCACACTTGAAGCCTGTCGTGTAATCGTTTCATACACTTTATCAACTGAAGCGCCCAGCACCCCTGCTAACGCTTCTGCTGTCGATTCAGGATCTGTTACTTGCCGCGGAACAATTGTAACGGTTGGAGCCGTCACATTTTCAGCAAGAGGGGTTTCATTCATATCTAATATTTTCCCTCGTTCTGGAGCAAATTGGATATCCCTTGTCCAAAGTTCATTCGCTTCTTCAAACAATTCGTCACCCATTACAAATTGGACATAGGCCAACCTGAGTATGATGGTAATTAAGATAATTAAGGCAAAAAGAAAAACAGTAACGATTCGTTTTTTGACTGTAATCGTGGATACGCGTTTCATACTTGCACTCCTCTTTATAGATAGGCTTGTATCCACTATATGAGTTTCAAAAAACGAATAGAACACTGTTTTCCTTTGTCTTTATTCGTTTATTTCTTCTTGTTCCACTTGCTCTTCCTGTTCTCCGTCTGATGTTTCCTCTTGCTCTTCGTCACCTGGAATTTCTTCCCTTTCTTCCCCAGGTGGTAACAACTCGATGCCAAGATAAGCTCCTTTGCTTAACGCCGTTCCTGGTTCAACGCTTTGCATCACAACATACCCATTTCCAAAGCTTTCAAGTTGTAAATCCATCATGTCTGCCAACTCGACAACTTGACGTTTCGACCAGCCCATGATGTCTGGCATAGCCGGTTCATCTGTAATTAAGATAATATGTTTTGTCGGCAAGGTTTTTTCTCCTGCTGTCACATTCGCTTTCGTGACCTTTGTTCCACTACCAACCGTCGTTACGTTAAACCCTTTTTCTTCAAGTTGAGTGGTTAATTGTTCTGGATCTTTCCCATTCAGTTCAGGTATTTCAACCCGTTCAATTTCCTCTATATCTTCACCGTCCGGATCAATATTCAGGTAATGTAAACCATTTTCCATAACATTTTTTACGATAAAGGAAACAGGTTGGGATCCATATTCACCAGCCTCAAGATCTGGCTGCTGAACAGAGACAAACATGACTAATTCCGGGTCTTCAATCGGAGCCATTCCTAAAAACGAAAAAATCATATTTTCCCTGCCACTTAAATAACCGCCCCCATCCGGATTAGGGATTTGAGCTGTCCCGGTTTTCCCGCCTATAGTGTAGTCTTCCAGACGGAATTGTTTCCCTGTACCATTCTCCCCTTCAACAGCACGCTGTAATAATCCACGCACCTGTTCGGCAGTTTCAGGCGATATTGGTTCTGATGTAACTTCCGGTTCATTCCCGTCAATTACTTCGGATGTTGCGGGATCCACAATTTTATTGATGACATACGGTTTTAACATTTTGCCGTCATTTGCAATCGCTGTTGCTGCTTTCATCATTTGGATTGGCGTCACTGTACTACCTTGCCCGAAGGAGGTTGTCAGTTTTTCACGCGGCCAATTATATAAAATCTCGCCTGTTATTTCTCCTGGTAAGTCGATATCTGTCGGTTTATCAATATCAAATGCATGCAGATATTCTAAAAACTTTTCCGTGCCAAGCTTCTCCCAAACGAGCTTCGAAGCCGCAACGTTTGAAGAACGTTCAAATCCTTCATCAAACGAAATGGTTCCCCAACCCTTTCCTTCGTTCACATCTCGAATGGGGATGATTTTCTCGTTTACATTATATGTTCCGGATAGGTATTTTTCATCCCCGTTATAGACGCCCTCTTCAATGGCAGCAGCCCACGTGAACATCTTCACGGTTGAGCCTGGTTCAATTGGTGTCGAAATAACGTCATTATACCAATTCTGTACATCTGCCGGATTATTCGGGTTATAACTTGGTCGGCTGCTCATCGCAAGGACTTCGCCGGTTTTCGCATGCATGACGACGGCAGTCATCCGCTCCGGGCTATAAGAACTCTCTACAGTAGACATTGCCTCATCAACCAATGTTTGGATTTTTTGATCAAGCGTTAAGTATACATCGTTTCCGTCTTCCGGCTCTTTAATAACTTCATTTGGGTTTAGTAGTTTCGAATTATACAAGTCTCGTTGATAGGAGATATAGCCACTCTCACCTCGGAGCAGCTCATCCATTTGCTTTTCCATACCGGTAACGCCTGCAATTTCAGACCTTATCTCCCCGTCCTCATCCTCGAATTCTGATTCTCTAGCAAATCCAATGATGTGGGATGCGAACATACCGTTAGGATAAAAGCGCATCGCTTCCTCGTCAAAGTATATTCCTGGTAATTTAAGTTCCTCGATTTCTTCTTTTTTGTTTTGGCTAAGTTGTCTTCCAGCATTACCAAATTCCACTTGAAATCGTGGCGGGTCTGCATCAAGTCCTGCTTGTAAGGAATCGCGGATCATACTAGCATCCACCTCCAAGATTGGAGCAAGAGCTTCAGAAGTCTTGTCCACATCCACGACATGCCGTGGTTTTTCTGGGTTTTCCGAGTATGCTTCATCAAGAACAGCGAATACACGGTATGTCGGCCGGTCATAGGCGAGAATCATACCGTTTTTATCGAGGATTTTCCCTCGTTCTGCTGGAAGTGTATAAGAAGCAGTCCGTTTTTGATCCGCCCATTCTTCTAGTGAGATATTATTTACTTCTCCAGTCGCCTGGATATAAATAAACCTGCCCGTTAGAACGATAAAAATCGCCACAAAAAATATAATCAGTATTCCCGCCATCATATGTGTCGTCTTGTTTTTCCTCATACGATAACCTCTTACTCCTGTTCTACTGCTTGCGCTTGTTTTACCTCAGCATTTTGAATGGTTAACCCATGTGACTCAGCAATCGAGATAATACGTTCTGGACGGGATAGTTCTTTCACTTCGAAAGCAAGACCTTCATTTGCGATTTGTTGTTGCTGGACGGATTTTTCAAGCTCTTGCATTTCCCGATTTAAAGCGTCAGTCTGAGAAGATAAAGAAACCATAAATACACCGGCGATGATTAAGCCAGCTGCAATCATCGAATAAATGACTTTTTCTCCCTTCGTAATCCAACCTTGCTTTTTAACTTTAACGGCTACTTTTTTCGGTTCACGATTTGGATTAGGAGACGGATTCGTGTTCCAGCTCCTCGCTTGATTTGCACTCATTATTTTCTCCACCCTTCCTCGTATACAAATGCTTTATCCCATTTTTTTATTTTCTCTACGATTCTTAATTTAGCGGAACGTGATCTGCGGTTTTCTTCAAGTTCACTTTCCCTCGCTACAATTGGTTTTCTTGTAATCAACCGAAACGGCGCTTCATGTTCTTTCGGTATAATTGGTAGATTCCGTGGTGTTTCTTTCGCTGTGCTCCATTTTTTGAATGCCTGTTTGCATAAACGGTCCTCCAGAGAATGGAAGGTAATGACAACAACTCTTCCGTCGATGCTTACGAGTTCTGCTGCCTGATGGAGTGCATCATTAAAAGCAGCCAACTCATCATTTACTGCAATTCGTAATGCTTGGAATATCCGCTTTGCAGGGTGTCCCCCTTTTCTTCTTGCGGGGGCAGGAATTGCTTCTTTAATGATTTCTACAAGTTCAGAGGTTGTCTCAATCACAAAGGTCTTGCGGTAGTCTTCAATTTTTCTTGCGATTTGTTTAGAAAACTTCTCTTCACCATATTGGAAAAAGATGCCGACTAACTTTTCATAAGGCCACTCGTTTACGATTTCCTTGGCTGTCAGTTCACTCTCTTGATTCATCCTCATATCGAGTTCCGCATCCTGATGATAACTGAACCCTCTTTCCCCACGGTCTAACTGTGGGGATGAAACACCGAGATCAAATAAAATACCATCGATTCGTTCTCTATCAAGCTTTTCTAATTCCTTACTGATTTCGCGGAAATTTGCATGAATAAAGCGAATCCGATCCTCGTATGGTGCTAATCTTTTTTTTGCTGCTTCTAGTGCATCAAGGTCCTGATCAAAAGCGATAAGGAGCCCATCTTTGTTCAATCTTGATGCTATTTCTTCTGAGTGGCCTCCGCCACCAACTGTACAGTCTACGTATGTACCATTTGCCTTAATATTCAAGCCTTTAATTGTTTCCTGTTTCAATACACTATAATGTTCAAACAAGCGATCACCTGCTTCAATTACTTCTATCAGCGTCTAGCTCCAGCGCCCAGCGACTAGCGACTAGCGACTAGCGGACTTCCTGAACATCCGTGGGATAAAGAAGAGTTGCCAATTGGCTAAGACATGAGGCTTAGTCGCACTTATACCCTTGCGGTGAAAGTCAACATCAGCTCAAATCTAAAGGAGGGCCGACTAAGTACAGGCCAAGACCCAACTCACGTCTACCCCTAAAGAGGCATGCTTCCTATATCTCCCACTGTCCAGTCCGTACGTCGCTAAACGGTCGCTTGCGCTTTTGTTTTAAATATCAAAATCCAGTAGATTTTCAGCAATCTCAGAGAAGGATTCCTCCGATTCTTCCACGTATTCTTCCCATTTATCACCAGACCAAATCTCCACTCGTTCAGAGACCCCAATGACAACACATTCTTTTTCCAATGCGGCATATGTTCTCAATGTGGATGGAATATTTATTCTTCCCTGTTTATCCACTTCGCATTCAACTGCACCAGAAAAGAAGAAGCGGGTAAAGGCTCTGGCATCTTTTTTTGTTAGGGGGAGTTGTTTTAATTTCTCTTCAATAATCTTCCATTCGTTCATCGGGTAAGCGAACAAGCATTTATCAAGACCGCGGGTCACAACAAAAGTATCCCCGAGTTCTTCACGAAACTTGGCGGGTACAATCATTCTGCCCTTCGTATCAACGTTATGCTTGTATTCCCCCATGAACATATTCTTCTCCCCACTTTCGTAATATTATATTACCACAACCCTCCACTATCCTCCACTTCTTTTTCGTTAATTTTTAACTTTTTCGCTTAAGCTAAAAATAATTAGGGAAATAAAAAAAGAGAAAAGCTGTTATATCAATGTTTAACAGCTTTTCTCTTCTCTTTTTCAAAAGTGGTGGAAAGTGGTGGTAAATGATCCCAATGGGTATTATAAATAAACAACATAGTGTGAGTTTTGGAAAGAAAAGGAAGAACGGGTTACTTCCGAGATAAACGATACACCATATTCATTTAAAAACGGGAAAACATTCCACATCCGTTCTTGCAACCCTTCTTCCGGATGTGTCAATAATTGAATCTCATCAAATTGTGCAAGGTCTTTCGCATACTTCTCTTCCAAAGCAAGTTTCATACGGCGCTTTAGAAACTCAATTTCTCTTTGTACGTAATGAAGATTTTTCTCTGCAAGTGCCCCAACATCATCTCGGATTGATTCTGCCGTCTTTCGAAGCGGTTTATGGGCTTCTGCAATTGTATTCTGCAAATTCTTGGCTAAATCATCAATTGGCGGCTCTTGTTTCGTTAACAGCCATTGTTCCCTTTTCGCCGTGCTTCCCTCGTTAACTGCTTCCTCGACAGTTAAATCTGTGGCATATAAGGCTTTATTGATTGTTTCAGGAAGATAGGTAAATGAAAGTCTAGGCAATACAGGAGGCATTTTCAAATCCAATGCACGGAATGCTGGCTTAAGCAGGGCCCAGTAACTAATTTCTCCTGGTCCACCAATAAATGCAAGTGTGGGCAAGAGGAGTTCTTGCATCACCGGCCGCGTAACAACATTATTACTAAGCTTCTCTGGATTTGTTTCTGCAAGACTCAGTAACTCCTCTGTCGTCAGCTCGATTTCATCTTGCTTACCTTTCCATGTGCCTTGTTCTGTCCGGCTTAGTAAAATTCGTTCTCCATCTAAATGATAGAATAGATGACCATCTGCTGGTTCTAGTTCAAGTGCAGCTGTGTAGCCTTGCTCTTCCAGTTCCTTTGCAACCTCACAAACACCTTGACTGATTTTTGGCTGATTCTCAATCATGCGGACAAAATAATCCTGCTCAATATTTCGGATGCGTTTGTCTGCTGCATCTATCAAGATAATACCTTCTTCTTGAAAAAGCTTATGAATGATCCTGGCAAAGAAATCAGTGAAACTTACAGATTCCCGCAGCGTGTCCGTCACCATTTTATAAATATCTTTCGTATGTATTGTTTCCGGAAGTTTAGAAAAAAGTTCATCGACCCATTTTCCAGCAAGTTCCTGATCGAGTGTAATTTCTGTGACAGGAAGTTTTTTATAATGGGATTGCTTGAGTGGATACTTGTTCAGTTCTGTTCCTTCAGGAAAAAACACATGATTGACTTCCTCGTAATCATGATCTTCTCCAGCTATCCAGAAAACCGGTAATACAGGTACGTTTAAACTCTTTTCCTGTTCTCTTGCAAAATGCAGGATAGAGATTATTTTATTAATTGTATAGAGCGGACCTGTAAGCAGACCAGCTTGCTGCCCTCCCACAACGACAACACTTTCCGGGTTCCGCAGCTGTTCGATGGCTTTTAACGTTGTTTCTCCTGCGCCCCAGGCCGTGTTCCGCTCTGCAAGAATCGTCGCCAATTCTTCGCGTTTGAATGTTCGATTTCTTAACTCATTCATCCTTTCATCCATTGCTCCAAAAGGATGATAATCAAAAAATTGCATAACCGATCTATTGTTTCTATAATCAGTGATCAACTGACCTTGATTTCGTATATTTACCGCGTCGATTCGCATCTGATTCTACTCCTTTATCACGCATTAACGGTCTGCAATACCTCCACCCTTAGACAGGAGAAAAGCCCAAAGTATAAAGATGAAGGCTAAACAGTCCGTATATCCCTGATTCTGTTCAATTTATATTCAGCGGAGATAGCCCCCACTGAATGAAGTTTCACTCTATGAATAAGTCCAAGTTGTATTGTATCTAATTCTGACAGTAATTTCATGTTTCTTGTTTACGTTGCCAAATATTTAATGATTCCTGCAATCATTAAGCAGCCGTAAAGAATAAAGAATAACAAAAATGAAATTCTCCATAATAATTTAGCGGCTTTTTTGAATTGGACATCCCGTCCCGTTCTCCACTGGATAAATATGATTAATGATAAAGAAACGAGCAGGAAAATCAAGACAACCCCAACAAAGCTCCGATCAAATATAATTCCGAGCATAATTGTTACTGCGATAATATATAAAATAGTCGTCCAATTCACTGCAGAATGAAACGCCTTTAACTTGTTCCACTCCCGGATCATACTAATAATATAAACAAGAAAGCTTGCAAGCAGCGGGATTGTAATAAAAAAAGATAGGACATAAACGATAATATCTAGCATTCCGAAGTTTCTCCTTATGTAATTTTTCAATATATAATCCAGTTCCACCACTCAAAACAGTGAATTACTTTCATACAGCGTAAGTGTGCCAAACTCCGAAACTTTCTACTGGAGGTCCGCAGTCCAGACACCTCTCACATCTGCTGAGCGGCCGGCAAGTCTCCTCGCGCTGAGCACTAAGGGGTCTCGCCAGGCTTACCTCCGAACAGGAAGTTCTAATGCCGGCGTTGGTCACAGGACGTGACCGTTCTTTGCCGGCCTTCCGCAGGAGTCTCGAGGTGTCTGCACTGCTACCAGGAAAAGCCAAATTGGAATCACTGTTTAATGTTCTAAAAAAGTATACTCCTTATCGTGGCCGAATAATTTCTATTTAAAATAACCATCTAACCAGTTCAGTTGCCCGGGGGATGGTGACTCCTACGGGAAAAGTACGTGTCCAGACCTGAGCAGGAAGCGGTTTTCTTCCGAGGCAGACTAAGAACGCCACGTCCTGTGGCAACGTCTGCATTAGCACGTCCTTTGCGTCGAGGCTGAGGCCGTGGAAAGCATCCGTCCCCCGGGCAACTGAACGGCGATTGAAGCTCTGAATGAGTGAAAGGGCCAAATCACTCGCGCTGTATGAATGTGTGTAGGATTGTGTATTTTTGATTGCACTATTTTGATTCTACTATATTCGAATTAAGAATGTTACACAACCTCAAGATTTAAAAAAACTATTAATTGATGTATAATTATAAAGACAGTGAATACATTCAATATACTATTGCAATCTAACGTTTCATGAATGAATGAATGGTTAAGATAAACAAAGGGGGATGTAAGCATGAACAAAGTGAAGGTCGAAAATTTATTAATCAACTACAAAACTCTTGAGAAATTTAAGCGATTCAAGGAATATGGCAACCAGGAGCTCTCTATGCTCGAGGATTTACAGAACAACTTTATTGAAAACAATAGTGAATCACCTTTTTATGGAATTTATATCGGAGAGAACTTAATAGCCAGAATGAGTTTATACAGAATTAAGGAAAAATATGATAACTATTTTGACCCGCCACAGGATTATTTAGCGCTTTGGAAACTGGAAGTATTGCCAGACTATCAAGGCCACGGATACGGCAAATTAATGGTGGACTATGCAAAAAGCTTTAATTTGCCAATTAAAACGAGTCCGCGGATCAATTCACAAGGATTCTGGGAGAAAATGAGCTTTCAAAAAGCACAATATGATTTGGAACGGGACCTCGGGGAAAATCCACTAATTTGGCTGCCTCAAGGTGTCCAGGAGAAAGAGGCACAACATAGTCAAGAGACAGAATAAAAATTACCACGTGAAGTTAGCAAATGAACTTCACGTGGTTTTTTTAGACATCCGGATTGCTTTCCATATTTCCATCCACCCAATTCCATAACTTCTCCATTTCACTCCAGGCATTTTTATATCGTTCAAGTTGTTGATTCAATTGTTCATTTTCTTGTTTAAGTCTTTCAATCAATTGTACTTGTTCATTATTTTCGGATTCAGGATTTTTACTTTTCAATTGTTCCAGGAGTTGAATGGCAGACTCAATTGCATTCCTTTCAAGAACCTCTTCACCAGCCTGGAGCGCACGTAATGCTTGGCTGCTCACCTTCTTCCTCTCTTCTTTTGCTTGACGAATAGCAGATTCATACTGTTTCCGAATTGTCGCATTCCAGCGAAAGCCACAGGCCGCTGGTGTTCTTACAAGCTTAGCGGCTACTTCTTTAAACGCTTCCAGCTGGGTATTACCATTCTTAATATATTGCAGGACAGTTTCCGCTAATAATACATCTTCTTCTTTCGTCCATGCATCCTGTCTAGTTTCTTTCATGGCTATCCTCCTCCACTACTTTGCTATCAATGTATGCGGAAACGAGGATTGATAGAATCATGTTTAGCTATTTCTTTTTAGAAAAGTTTTCAATTGCCTGTTTGTGAGTTTCGGATTCCCATAGACTAGCTGCGTTTTTCACTTCTACTTTCATAAGGCTAGGTAGTTCAGCAACATGCATATTAACTTTAAATTGTTCCTTTAATAGACGCATCTGTTCTACTGATCGAGCTATATACTTCTCTAAATACCTTCTAGCTTTCCAATCGGCCGAATCGATTATATCATGGAGCCAGCCTTTTTCCTTCAGTTCATGTGCAGTTAATACAGCTCCTGTTGCAATCCAGTCCAGCGCAAAATCAGGTTGCACTTTTTTATAAAGTAATGCTCCCCCGCCCCAACCAGGCAGGATTCCAATCGTCGTTTGAATAAAGCCGAATTTCGTATTCGCCTTAGCAATTCGGATATCACAGGCAGTCGCAAGTTCACATCCACCCCCTAAAGCGTCTCCATTCAACAATGCAATTACCGGCACTGGAAAATTAACTATTTTTTGAAGTACTTCCATCATCGTTTTTAGTTTAGCAAATGCTTCATTAGTTGATAATTCACCGTGCAATTCATTTAAATCCCCACCAGCAGAGAACATTCGATTTTCTACACCAGTAAGCAATAAAAAATTCAAGTCATCCGCTTCTGCTGCAGCCAGTTTAGCTTGTAACTGATCACCCATATGTAAAGAAATTGCATTTTGTTTCTCTGGTCTGTTCAAGCGAATAATTCCATACCCCTCGATTTTCTTTTCATAGTTAACTACTTCTCCCAAAATCTATCTCCCCTTTACACCATTTCTTTTAATCTCCCATTTATCCCGGTGTAACCGTCCGTAAAACTCCCACCTCAAAACTTTAGGATCTCCGAGAAAGTGTAGGTAGGAAACGTGAGCTAACACCCAAGATGCGTTCCACTAACAATCAGTCAGGGATGAAGCCCCCCCACCGATTGAACTTTCTCTTTATTATACAAGATGACAATAAAAAAAACAGACCACTAAATTGTGATCTGCTCCTCGCTGTTGTCTCCCCGATTAGTTGCTGACAACTTCTCTTCCATCATAATGTCCACATGCTTTACATACGTGGTGTGGCTTCGTTAATTCTCCACAATTTGAACACTCTACCATGCCAGGTACATGTAGTTTTTTATGAGTACGACGTTGGTTTTTTACTTTTTTAGATGTTTTACGCTTAGGTACTGCCATGACCTACACCTCCTTCAAATGAAAAGAACGTTATTCACTATTCATTTTCTTATCTTTATTTTCAAGTAAAGACGCCAATTTTTTTAAACGTGGATCAATGGTTTCTTCCTTTGGTTCTTCTTCTTGAACAAAACTCCAGCCGTCACCTTCTTTAGGTGCTGCGCCCTCTGGATTGGATTCTTCCGAGAACACCCGAAACGGTATACCCAACAGTATATTTTCCATGATATACGGCTTTAAGTCAAGCACTTCTCCTTTAACCGGATGGATTTCATTCTCTAAATCCTCTTCGGTTACATATGGGGAAGTGGAAAATACTTCATCAGCTGTAATTTCATACGGATAATGTACATCAACAAGTGTCCTTGCACATGGTAAAATCATCTCACCTTTAATGGTCATAGAGGCAAATATTTCTTCGCTCTGATCCATTGTAAACAAAACTTTTACCTGCGCTGGTCCGATTCGGCGGATATCATTGTTCATCGTTTCCAATTCTGAAACATCAACTGTTTCTTCCACTTCAAAAGGTCCCTTAAAGTTCTCCCTTTGAATCTGTGAGACAGAAATTTTCATGTTCATCACCTCTAGGCAACAAGAGTTATTTTAAAAGAAAAATGATGTTTTGTCAACATCTTTTCTTTACAGCAAATAAATAAAAGTTTTCCAATGATTTATTAGCTGAAATTTTCTCCCTTTATTTGTTACAATGATAGCACATTAAAGCTGGGAGTTGAAATAAATGAAAGCTTGTGGTGTTGTTGTTGAATATAATCCCTTTCACAATGGTCATGCCTATCATGTCCAAAAAGCAAAAGAAGTATCACATGCCGAAACTGTAATTGCGGTAATGAGCGGTGATTTCCTGCAGCGAGGAGAGCCGGCAATTATCGATAAATTCCATCGAGCAAGAGCTGCCCTATTTTCTGGTGTCGACATCGTATTAGAATTACCATATGCATATGCCGTGCAAAATAGTGATTATTTTGCGAGAGGGGCTGTGCATGTGCTGCATGCAATCGGTGCTTCCAGTATTTGTTTCGGGAGTGAAGCCGGTAATGCGAGACCGTTTATAGCGGCTAATCTCGTACAGAAGGAACGGAAAGATGAATACGAAAAGGAATTAAAAGAACGATTACAACAAGGCCTGTCTTACCCGGAAGCAAGTATGCATGCATCTGCTGCAATTGGACTTGTAAATAACGAACTCGATCTTTCCCAGCCGAATAATATTCTCGGTATGGGGTATGTAAAAACAATTCTCGAACAGAATTTGCCTATGAATATACATACAATCAAACGAGTGAATAATCATTACCATGATCCGGAAATTACGGATTCGATTGCCAGTGCAACGAGTATTCGGAAAGAAATTATCGAGCAACAGAAGCTGACAGCGGAAGCACGTGCAGCACTTCCACTTATTACAGCTAAAGAGCTTAAACAATATAGACAAACCGCTTCCCTTTGGCATGACTGGGAACTTTATTTTCAATTTGTAAATTACCGGGTCCAAACGATGACACTGCAAGAGCTCCGCCAAATACACGGGGTAACAGAAGGGCTTGAATATCGCTTGAAAAGCACTGCTAAACAAGCAGAAAATATGGAGGAGTGGCTAAACCTGATCAAGACCAAACGCTATACATGGACGAGAATCCAGCGTCTTTTCACACATCTACTGACAAATACGAAAAAATATGAACTGGAACCATTTTTGAGTGAAGAACGAGAACTGCCATATATCCGGATGCTTGGAATGACCGAGCAGGGACAAAAATATTTAAACCATGTGAAAAAGGCAATCGAAATTCCTATTTTATCGGGCTATCGTAAAAACATGGATCCTCTCATGCAATTGGAAGAAAAAGCAAGCCTTTCCTACTACAGCATCCTTAAACCCGCCACAAGAAAAAAATTATTTAAACAAGAGCTAGATGGGCCAATTCGAATTGATGGCTAAAAAAGCTTGCGACAGGTAATGTTACGACAACCAACCTGTTCGCAAGCTTTATTATTTTTCTGGAATTGATTCTAAATACTCTAATGCGTCTTGAAAGGTGTCCACTGGTACAATTTCCATCTCTGTCCCGATTTCTTCTGCCTTTTCTTTAGCAACAACATAGTTAGAATCTTCTCTCCCATCCTCATTTGGAGCGAAGAAAATATCAATCCCTTCTCTATCAGCAGAAACAACCTTTTTGTCTATTCCGCCAATCCGATATACATTTCCTTCATAATCAATTTCTCCTGTACCGGCAACCTCATACCCTTTCGTAACGTCTTCCTCGGTTAATTGATCATATATTTCTAAAGCAAACATTAAACCAGCACTCGGACCACCAATTTGGCCGCTGGAGAAGTTAACTTCCGGGTCAACGGTTACTTCCCGATCGGTTACTAAACTAATTCCCATGCCTACCCGTGTATCATCATCGGGAAAATGATCCAATGTTATTTCTTCCGTTAACTGCTCTCCTTCTCTCTGGAAATTAACTGTAATCCTGTCTCCCGCAGCTTTTTCTTCGACATAATTGATCAGGTCTGTTGATTCGGTAATCTCGACCCCATCAATCTGAGTAATCAAGTCTCCCATCTCCAGCTTTCCAATGGATGGCATATCTTCAACAACGCTAACGACATATACACCGGCATAATCAATCGTAATGTCCTGCTCCGCGGCCTCATAAGCCACTACAAGAGAAGCTTCTTGGGAACTTTCCATTACTTGAAGCTGGGCATGCATATAATCATCCGTCGTTATCCCTTCAGGTATTACTTCATGGAGAGGTTTAATCTCGTTATGTGGAAGAACTTTAGCTAGGAGGTAATGAAGTGGTGTAGCCTGCAGCCCGCTAACTGTCACTAAGTACATCTCCCCGTCACTCGTATATCCGTCAGCTACTTCTACAATTGGGTTTAAAGCTTCTGTATTCCCTGGTTTTTGAATATAGAATGGTAACTGATATGTAGCAAAAAAATATAAACCAATGAAGAAAATTAAATAAATAAGTATTTTTTTCTTTGAGAACCTCATCTTCCAGCCGACACCTTCCTTTCGACTAACTATATTCTTAAAGTTGCAGTCATATTCAAAGTCCTAAGCTGCGTATATTGATAGAGAATGTATAGCTTGTACGTAATACGAGCAATTATTCTAGTGTTTATATTTTACACCTTCTAAAATTAGTTGTACAGAAAATAGGGGGCTTTCAATTTGAATCCATTTCTGAAAACAATCGGATTAGCTGCAGTAACGATTTGTTTAACAATATTACTTATTTATTTCCCTGATGAAGCGCTGGCTGCTAGCTTACGTGGATTGAAAATGTGGGGGGAAGTAGTTTTCCCTTCTCTTCTGCCATTTTTTATTACGGCAGAATTATTACTGGCTTTTGGAGTCGTTAAATTTCTCGGCGTTTTATTTGAACCAATTATGCGCCCTCTCTTTAATGTACCAGGTGCTGGAAGTTTCGGTTGGATGATGGGAATGGCGAGTGGATATCCAACTGGTGCAAAAATAGCAGCGAGACTGCGTGAAGAAAAACAATTAACACAAATTGAAGCGGAAAGACTCGTATCCTTTACAAACAATTCAAGCCCATTATTTATTTTCGGTGCGATCTCTGTCGGTCTATTTCATAATGCAGCACTTGGTTTATTGCTTGCGGCAGTTCACTATGGCAGTAATATGATTGTCGGGGTATTCATGCGTTTTTATAAGATTCGAGAAGAAAAATCAGTGGAATATCAAGCAAAAACAAAAAATGGATCTATCTTAATTCAAGCATTGAAACAAATGCATGCGACACGCAGTAAAGATCCAAGGCCATTAGGTGAAATACTCGGAGACGCAGTCTTACAATCCATTAAAACCCTTGTCATGGTCGGTGGGTTTATTATTTTATTTTCCGTTATCGTTCAACTGCTTCACCTTGTACATTTTACCGTGCTTTTCAGCAAACTGTTCGAAGGAATATTCTTCCTGCTTGGGATTCCTATTTCGCTTGGTGTTCCCTTCTTCTCCGGGCTTTTTGAAATTACACTTGGAGCAACATTGATATCAGATATTTCAACGGATTCTTTACTTCCGAAAGTAATTCTTGTCAGCTTCATTCTCGGTTTTAACGGTTTTTCTATACAAGCTCAGGTGGCAAGTATACTTGCTAAAACGGATATCCGCTTCTTCCCCTATTTTTTTGCCCGAGTTTTACACGGAATCATTGCAAGCATCTTGACTGTTATACTTTACAAGCCACTCTATTTGAATCACGGAATAACCGGCAGTGAACTACCTGTAGCAACACAGCCCACAGATTCCTTCTTTGCGAATGCATTCCAACAACTTACGAGTATTGGGCCATTCGTTACGATCATTTTCCTCTGGTTGGGGTTTCTATTGTTTTATAAAGCCAAAAAAACGGGGAGTTAGCATCCTTATTTATAAAGAACGCCAGCTCCCAGTCACTTTACTATTATGCAAAGTTAAACTTCTTTTTTAATGACTCTTCGACAATTTCCGGTACGAGTCCTGTAATATCACCATTATACTGAGCAACTTCTTTTATCATGCTCGAGCTTAGAAAGGAAAATTGATTATTCGTCATTATAAAGAACGTTTCAATATCTTTATTTAATTTTCGGTTCATTGAGGTGATTTGCATTTCATATTCAAAATCACTTATCGCACGCAGTCCACGAATGACCGCATCTGCTTTTTTTTCAGTTGCATAGTGCATCAGCAAAAAATCGGAAGAATCCACGCTTACATTCGGCAAATGCTTTGTCGATTCTTTAATTAAATTCACTCGCTCCTCCACCGAGAATAACGGGGATTTTGCTTGATTATTAAAAACCGTCACAAGAATTTCATCAAATATTTTTGCCCCTCGCTCAACAATATCTAAATGTCCATTCGTAAATGGATCAAAACTGCCAGGAACAATAGCTAGCTTTGACATGATCTAACTCCTTCCTAATTTAAACGGTAAATGGTTACTGCAATTGTACTGCTGTAGACTTCCTGTTTTTGTATCGTCAAATTTACTGTGTCTTCTGGCAGTTCATCTTGTGGATCGTGCTCACAGTAGATCAAACCGCTTTGTTTGATAAGTTCATGTTCCGTAATTTCCTGAATAAGGGATGATAAATTCACTTTTCCGTACGGCGGGTCAAGCAAAATTAAGTCAAAGACAAGCCCCCTTTTTGCTGCTGCCTTTAAAGCGCGGAAAGCATCAGCCCGGAAGACTTCTGCTTGATCTGTCATTTTTACGGATTTTAAATTTTCTTTGATCGTATGTATTGCTTTCCCTTGCTTATCTACAAATATAGCTCGATCCATCCCGCGGCTAAGTGCTTCGATTCCGAGGGAGCCGCTGCCAGCAAATAAGTCCAATACAAGCCCCCCGTCAAAATACGGGCCGATGGATTGGAAGATTGCTTCTTTGATTTTATCCGTTGTTGGTCTAGTTTCACTACCTGGAACAGCTTTTAATCCCTGCCCCTTTCGCTTTCCAGCTATCACTCTCATAGCGGTCACCCCAATTCGACGATTCGACATTATCCTACCACAAAACCAAAAATAATTAAACTTATCTTTACTAATAGTTTACAATTAGCATGTTTGTTTCCTCCAGGTATAACATAACTTCTATCTAGGGTTTGCCGTTCTTTGAGCCTGTATCCGGTCAAAAAAATTCAAAAGAAACCGACACGATTACTTTCATTAGCGTTAAGTGTGCCAAACTCGGAAACTTTCTACCGGGGGTCCGCAGTCCAGACACCTCTCGCTTTCCACGGGCGATTGGTGAGCCTCCTCGCAGGCAAGCCTGCTGCGGGGTCTCACCAAGCCTATCCCCCTTGTAGGAGTCTCGAGGTGTCTGACTGCTACCAGGAAAGGTCAAATTTAGATCACTGTTTATTATTCCAAAGATATAATTTTGATCGTGATATAGCACTGGAATATATGCGATTAATAATAATCATTCCTACCAGTTCAGTTGCCCGGTGGACGGTGACTCCTCCGGGAACAGCACGAGCCTGGAGACCCCGCAGGGCAGAAGCCCGAGGAGGCTCCAGCCGTGCCCGCGGAAAGCACCCGTCCACTGGGAAACTGAACGACAATCAGAGAGCGAACCATGAGAACGCGCAAAATACTTACGCTGAATGAAAGTGATTGGCAGCTGATTGTTCCTGATAGCCGAGCTGGATAGAAAGATTGTTTTTTTCATATTGTATAATTTTTATTTGTTTGTGCATACTAGCATAATGATTCAACTAAACATTTGGTTGGTTGATTCAAACAGAGTATACTTATTCTTCCCCGTAGGTTTTACTCTGGTTTCTCCTCTCCCTTTGTCTTTTTGTTTTCGTCATGGAAACAAAAAGAGCCTGCAGATACTTGTTCTGCAGGTTTTTTTCTTGCTCTGGGTTATATCCCCATTTTATAATCATAATTTTTCGCTTCATCAAACTTCGTATTCTCGTAGTCTGTGCGGACAAAAGGTTTGTACGACCTCTCCACTTTAGATACGAAGGAATGACGGAGCAGCTTTTTCTCGACCATTTCGATATCCTCTTGATTAACATAAACTACTGCATATTTATGCTTCTTGGAGGCATGGATGAGATTACCATATCGTTTAATATGTTTCAGGTTTTTCATATGCTGGAACCATACGATCAACCCTTGTCGCTTTGTGATCAAGATTTTCACCTACCTCATAATAAAAAGAAAGACCACATTTATCATGCATAAACGTTCTCTAATACCCCCACCTCTACTCATGAGGGAAGCCTACAATGTGAAGATGGGGGATATACAGTCCGTAAATCCCTGATTCTGTTCAACTAACACTCAGTGGGAATAGAAAGAAACTTCCATTTAGTGAAGTTTCGCTTTATGATTAAGACGCACAGCCACAAGCGCTGCCACCACTACCGCAGGAACTACAGCCACTATCAGTTAGAAGTGCCCCATCTTTCGGTACTTTTATTTGATTGCTGACGCTAAATGCGATCACTTCACTAATCTCATCTAATAAACTTTGCAGATTTCGTTCCGCAACCTTAAAAACAGCAACACTTTCATGCATATCCATCGCCCGTTTTGTTGAGCGAACTTTTTTCATGATCTCTTGATAATCAGGGTGATAACGCCCAAATCGCTGAATATCATCATAATGTTCTTTTATATCGTTAAAAGCTTTTATTAGCTTTTGCGCTTCTTCATCTTGCTCTAATGATGCTTTTTTCTCCAGGTAATCTTTCATAACATCAGAGTCAAAAACTACTTTTCCAAGCTCTTCAGCATCATCTAAAATCGTTACATATTCCATTGTTGCAATCATTTTTACACCTCCACCCTGATTCTAACACTTAATTGCATTTATGAAAATAAAACGACACTAATCTTTTAAAATGTTTGCAACATTAATCAGCATGGAAGCCATTTGCATTTGATCATTTACACGATTCAAACGGCCGGAGAACGTTTGACCATAGAATACTTTTGCTTCCTTCTCAAGCTCTGGAAGTCTTTTCGCTCCGTCCCTAAGTAAATACCGGTACCACCTTGGCTCCCGCCTCATAAATTCAAGCAATTTTGGCTGCTCACGTAAATAATGGTAAACTGCCTGTTCCATTCACTTCCTCCTAATCCCTAAACCAATCGAAAGGCTGCCCAGTTCTGTTTCCTTTAGTTTCCGGCTTTTGATACAAATTTACAATCTCTTGTACTGTCGCAATCGTTTTACTTAATTGCTGCACTTGTTCTTGAAGTTTATTCACATCCACTGTTTCTGTATATTTTAAAATTTGTTTTACAAAGTCAGGTTTTAAGTCCAGTTTAGAAAATGTTTCGTTTTTCTTTTCATCACTTTCAGCTGTTTCCCTTTTTTCTTCTTTATACTGTTCCCAGTGGATATCATCTTCACCGAGCAGGATCCACTGTTCATAGATCTCCTGCCAGCTCTTCCCATCTTTCCGAATCTTACGGATCAATTTCGGATGACGATTTATAAACGTTTTGAACCGATTCAGTTCTGGATTGGAATGCTCTTCCATATTACTCACCTCATTTGCAATTAGATGTCAGCTTATTACTAAAATATGCAAATGGGTATGAACTGTTCAAACGATTATAAAGCTCACGAACCGCTATAATTTATAGCAACAAATCACTCTCCTTCAGCCTAAGTGTCCGAAACTCACTTCTGGAGGTCCGCAGTCCAGACACCTCTCGCTTTCCGCGGGCGGCTGGTGAGCCTCCTCGGGCTACCGCCCTGTGGGGTCTCACCAAGCCTATCCTCCCGCAGGAGTATCGAGGTGTCTGGACTGCTACGAGGAAAGGTCAAATTTGAATCACTGTTTAATATTCCAGGAGTATAATCTTTATCGTGACGGAATAATTTCTATTTAGATTAATGAATTTCATAATAAGGATTTACCGCTTCTACGCCACAACATGTAGTTGCGTAGAAGCTTTCTTAACTACATGCTGTGGCGAAGAAGCCGCTTTTGGTAATTATGAAATTCATTCAGATAAATCATTAATACCAGTTCAGTTGCCTGGCGGACAGTGACTCCTGTGGGAATAGCACGTGTCCGAAGACCCCGCAGGAAGCGTACTTCTTCCGAGGAGGCTGAGGCCGTGCCCACGGAAAGCATCTGTCCGCCAGGCAACTGAACGGCGATTAGAACTCCAAAAATAGTGAACTGCAAAACACTTACGCTGAATGAGGGTGATTAGCTGTGTTATATGGGATTTGCTAGAAAGTTCTGTGTATAGTAGAAGCGGTAGACTCCTACTCCTAAATGAGTATATTCTTCCTGAAGCAGTGCTTCTCGGTGTCCGTCACTATTAAGCCAACCTTCAACAGCTGCCGGGGCATCTGGATACTGTGCTGCAATGTTTTCCCCAGCAGATATATAAAATAATCCCGTGATAGCTAGTCGCTCCTTTAAGCCATCTCCATTCAGACTATAATGGGAAAAGTAATTATTATCATTCATATCTTTACTATGCTGATATGCAACATCACTCACATCTTCTTCCCACTCTAAGGCTGATTTGTCAAAGCGATTCCTAAGTACATTACTAATATTAAAAATCTGCTGCTCCATCCCTCTCTCCACTTGACTCCATTCATTCTCTGTAAGCTCTGGTTTGTCTGGAAGTGGTCCACGATAGACTACTTCATATGGTTGATGTCGTAATAAGATATCTGCATCCATGAGACGAACGGATGACAGTTCATTCGTAAATGTATCAAAATAAAATTGCAGGAATAAATCATCCGAAACTTTCACTAACGGGCGTTGAATCATATCTTCTTCTGTCATTCGAAATGTATAAGTTGCATATCCATCGGTATAGCTCACTTCTTTTTCAAAAGGAAATTCTTCCCTGATTGATTCGTAGGTTGTACCGATTTGAATTGGTTCTAATGATAAGCCCTCTCCAACAGCATAAATAGTTTGCACGGCGCCATCTTCGATTCCAAATTGGATATAATAATCTTTTTCATTCGTGTAAACCCACCATATATAGTCGTAAGCGCTCAAATCCTTACGTACAGGCTCACCCATCTCACTTGCAAGTTCTTCTGCCGTCTTTCCTATCCATTGATATAAATCGCTCCGTAGCACCTGCTTGCTAGCTGTATGGACAGGCGTTGATTTTGTTTGCAGCATAAGGTTCTTTTCAACTACTACCGAATCTACCTTCTCTTGTTCCTTCCATTCACTTTGTTCTACCCAATAAAATGCAGTGATAATAATAATTGTAAGTAGTACTAAACTTCGTAATATACGCATCGATACAGCCCCTCTATTATGATATATTACATTCTATGAAGAATTAGTATGATACATTCAGTGTTTTCCCTATTATTTTTAATATTAATCCTTTTTAGCCGAGTAGGTTTTTCGTTGCAAATTATTTCTATTCATACTATGATTAAAGAACGAGGATAATGATTAGGGGTGAATAAAATGAGAATTGAAAACACTGGAATTGATGATTTAGTAATTGATTTGAAACCGCTTGATAAGATTACTGGTCAACATGCATTTATTCGTGCTGGACAGTGGGACTATGAACGCGTAACATATGATTACAAGATTGGTTCCAATGAAAAAAATATTACATATTATATCCGTGTTCAGGGCTATGCAACAAGTGGAGATGTAGATCGCAGAGATGCAGTAATCAAACTGTTAACTCCATTACTAGGTAAGCATTATTATCCGCATGGAATCGAGTATGGTGAAGAAGAGAACTTCCCAGAGTCACTCGTAGAACGTGCGCAGACATTACTCACAAGCCTAGCAAATGAATTAAAACCACTTGCTCAAGAAAATGATAATTAAAAAAACAGGTCAGCTATCAAAAATAGTTGACCTGTTTTTTTAAAATCGCATTAATGAATTTCATAATACGTATTTAATGCTTCACCATCACCATATGTAGTTGAGTTGGTTCGTCCCCAACTACATATGGTGATGAAAAAGCCGACTTTGGTAATGATGAAATTCATTCACATGATTTAATTAACTTCTACACTAACTGGGTCGACATCTCTTGATTTTTCCCGGAACCAACCGAAGAATACTCGCACCATTAATGTTAAATAAACCACTTCCTGGAGTGTTTTCATAATTACTCCACCGAATTGCTGATCGTTTATCGTACTTAATGGTGAAAACATTTCTGGACCGGACAACGTTATTTCAATTCCATCAAGCACATCTCCAGGCACACAGATTGCCAATGCTTGCAACCATGCCCCTCCCGCCAAATAAGCTTCATAAGCAGGTGTTTTCGTGAAGATGATTAATACACAAGCAGGAGTTATCAATACCCCATTGGCAAAGATATAGCCGACCTTCAATAAAGGTGTCATTGTATTTATTTCCTTAAATGGCAGTAGCAATGGAATAAATACGATGAAGGCAGCAATTAATAAAATACTATGAATAACGAAATGCCATGCTGGAGCAGACTTTGAAAAATCAAAAACAACTGGTATATGGTAGACAGAAAACAATCCATTAAATAGAAGCAAGGAAATAATCGGCTTCGTCAGTAACCGAATAATTGGACCTAAGGTTTTATTTCTTAGAGCTTTTTCCCAAATCCATAATGGAAGCCCTTTAATGACGAGGATTGGAAAGATAAGCAGGAATACTACCATCTGGATCATATGTGCAGTAAACATCATATGAGATAATAAATCAATTGGCGAACCTTTGACTACGTATAATAGAAATAAAGCTGTATACATCAATATATGCTGCTTAATCGTAGGTTTCTCTTTTCCGCCAAATTTATGGCGATAAGGTCCTGCTACTAAGTAATAAATAACTCCTAACGCTAGACAGAATGTGAAAAAGTATGGACTCCATAAAGCTCTAAAGCCAAATATTTGTAACTCTAACCACATATATAGTCACTCCATAGAATAAGTTTATCAATTTATTATATAACATATTTTCGAGTGAATCTGGTAAAAATGTGACAAATTCGCAAAAAAAGACCGGGAAAATCCCGATCTTTTTTATTTTACCACCAAGTAATAACTCCTAAGGAAAGGATAACAGTAGTTGCAATAATCATCCCGCCGTATATCAATGCTGAAGCTGGCCCGTGCCCTTTATCTTTCAAATGCATGAAATATAAGAATTGGAACATAGCCTGCACGACTGCTAAGACAAACAATAATATACTTAAATAAGCACCGGTCATTAATTGCGTTCCAACAAGAGCAAATGCAATAATCGTAAATGCAATCATTGAAACAAAACTGATTACTTGAATTTTCATTTCATCTTTATTTTCTTGCTTACGGAAAGTATCGAGTCTGTTAGACGTAGTATTTTCTGTCATTTTAACCCACCATCCCCATTAGATATACGACTGTAAAGATGAACACCCATACAACGTCAATAAAGTGCCAGTACAACGCAAACGTGTTATACTTCGGTGCGTTATATGTGTCTAGTCCGCGTTTTGCGTTACGCATCATCAATACGATCAACCAGCTCAACCCAAAAATAACGTGACCTCCGTGGAAACCGACTAACGTATAGAATGCTGAACCAAACGCTGAAGAGCGGAAAGTAAAGCCGTAATCTGTAATATAATGAGCGAACTCATAGATTTCACAAGCTAAGAATGCGAGTCCTAGTAAACCAGTGATCCCCATCCATAGTTGCATTTTCTTAAAGTTGTTATTCTTCATATGGTAAATTGCATAAACACTTGTTAAAGAACTTGTAAGTAAAAGAAGTGTCATTAAGAATACAAGTTCAAGACCATATAAATCCTGTGTCGTTGGCCCGCCTGCAGTAGAGTTTTTAAGCGCAATATATGTTCCGAACAGACTAGCAAAAAGTACCGTTTCACTACCTAGAAAGATCCAGATACCTAGGTGCTTATATTTTCCTTCAGGAGTAGCTCTTGAAGGATCTATAGGAGCTTTATTCGGATTTATCTTATGTGCGCTTCTCCCAATTGTTTCTTGGTGACTCATCTTAATCATCCTCCTTTTCAAGTACTTCTTTGGGGATGTTATAACCATAGTCATCTTTCAGTGATCGAACAATCATACAACCGATGGCAAAGGCCATACCAATGTAAATTAAAATTCTTCCATGGGGTCCATCTAACTGGTAGATAAAACCAAATGATGCAATCGTAAATCCAAGACTCATCAGGAATGGAAGGATGGAACCATACGGCATATGAAGATCATGTAATGGCTCAGCCGGCTTAATCTTACCATCGCCTTCCATTTTCTCAATCCAAAGTGGATCTAATCCACGAGTTAATGGTGTGTGTTTAAAGTTATAGTAAGGCGTTGGGTTCGGCACGGCCCACTCTAACGTTCTACCATCCCATGGATCTCTTGGTGCTGGCTCTTTGAAATACGAAAGCACTACGTTAATTAATAATACAATCACTGCAATACCCATTAAGTAAGCACCTATCGTACTAATTAAGTTTCCTAAATCCAGCTCCTGGTTTTCTAAGAATACCCAGTAACGACGAGGCATACCCATTAGTCCTAAGAAATGCTGGATAAAGAATGTCAAATGGAAACCAGTAAAGAACAGCCAAAACTCAAGTTTCCCTAATTTTTCACTTAGCATTCGGTTAAACATCAGCGGCCACCAATAATGTACTGCCGCAAGTATACCAAATACCGATCCACCGATTATAACGTAGTGGAAGTGGGCAACTACGAAATACGTATCATGGAACTGATAGTCCGCAACTGTAGAACCAAGCATAACACCTGTCATTCCACCAATTGTGAAAGACGGAATAAATCCAAGTGCATAGAGCATCGGAGTAGTTATTTTAATACTGCCGCCCCACATTGTAAGGAGCCAGTTGAATATCTTGATTCCCGTCGGCACGGCGATCGCCATCGTACCAATTGCGAAAAGCGCGTTAGCTACCGGTCCTAGACCAACCGTGAACATGTGGTGCGCCCAAACCATAAATCCTAGAAATGCGATTAAGAATGTAGCAAACACCATCGCGGTATAACCAAATAGTCGTTTCTTCGAGAATGTCGGGATGACTTCACTAAATATCCCGAACGCAGGAAGAACTAAAATATAAACTTCGGGGTGTCCCATTATCCAGAATAAGTGTTGCCAGATAATCGAGTTACCACCTAAAGCAATATCAAAGAACGCTGTATCAAACATACGATCAAACTGCATTAAGAATAATGCAATTGTGAATGCTGGGAATGCGAATAAAATAAGAATACTTGTTACAAGTGTTGTCCACGAGAATAATGGCATTCTCATATACGTCATTCCTGGACCACGCATCAATACAATGGTTGCGATAAAGTTAATTCCACTAATAATTGTACCTGCCCCAGCTAGCTGCAGACCCAATACATAGAAGTTTACACCATGTCCAGGTGATTGTGTAGAAAGTGGAGCGTAGTTCGTCCATCCTGCATCCGGAGCTCCTCCAAAGAACCAACTAGAGTTCATTAGAAGTCCACCGAAAATGAATAACCAGACTCCTACCCCGTTCAAGAAAGGAAACGCCAAATCACGAGCTCCAATTTGAAGGGGCATAACATAGTTCATTAGCCCAAAGAACAATGGCATTGCTGCAAGGAATAACATATTGGTTCCATGCATTGTAATCAATTCATTATATAAGCCCGCAGATACAAAATCATTTTCAGGCGTTATTAACTGAGTTCGAATCAATAATGCTTGAACACCCGCCATCAGGAAGAAAATCCCACCAAAAAGCAAGTACAATATACCGACCTTTTTATGGTCGACGGTGGTCATGTAATCCCATATTACGGTACCCAAGCCTCTTTTTTGAGTAGTAGTAGCACTCAAAGCTTTAACCTCCCTCTTGTGTCTTCCATCCCTTTATAAATATTAATTAGTCGATAATGCCCCCAGCACTTTCAGGGGTAACTTCAGAAGGTTTGAGCTGCATTAAATACTCTGCTATCTTATCAGCTTCTTCTTCTGTTACATCATAGGTACCTGTCATCTTGTTGCCAGGCTTAAGTGTTTCTGGATCCATGATCCAATCAACAAGATTCTCTTTTGTTGGTTCAAGATATCCTACAAAATGAGTACGGTCACCGAAGTTAGTCAAGTTTGGTCCAACACCAGATGGCGCAGATCCAAGCGCGTGACATCCCATACAGTTGTTTTGGAATAAGTCTTGACCTTCCTGTGCAACTGCATCAGCAGGTACTTCTTCCGGATCAACGTTTTGCATATCTGTGATCCACTGTTCATATTCCTCTGGACTTACTGCAATTACTTTGAAGTCCATTAGTGAGTGGGATGGTCCACAAAGTTCGGCACATTTACCCCAATAAACTCCTTCTTCATAAGCTTCAATGTACATCGTATTCACGTTTTCCGGGTTAACGTCCATTTTACCGGAAATTGTTGGTACCCAGAATGAGTGAATGACGTCTGAAGAAATCATATTCAAGTAAACTTTTTCTCCTGTCGGGATATACAAGTCCTGACTTGTTGAGACTTCTTCATCTTGATACTCAAAATGCCACCAGTACTGGTTACCTGTTACATCAACATTAATTGATGTACTTGCTTCTGATGTATCTGCTAGATCGAAGGTGTAGAAAATTGTAGGAATCAAGATAATGATAACGAGAATGATTGGAATGACTGTCCATACAATCTCCAATTTCGTGTTTCCTTCTACTTGCACTGGAATCTCATTCTCCTGACCTTTCTTTTCACGGTAACGGAGCAACACAATTGTGTAAATTACCATTACAACTACGAAAACACCAATCATGATGAATGTAATATAAAGAATCAGATTGAATGAAATTTCTGCCCCATAGCCCTTAGGATCAAGAGCGGTTAAATTTTCTTTTCCACACCCCGCTAATAGGATTGTTAAGAAAGTAAAAAGCATGAGTGCCTTAAATTTCCCCATCCATCTTTTCATGTGTCCATACCTCTCTTTCTTGTTGTTGTTTCCTTATATATTAAGTTTATATTTAAGGACAATAGTTAATTAAATATTGGTAGCGTTACAATAATCATCATTGGAAACAGGATGACGAGATAATTCAATGAATAAATAAATATTCTGTTTGCCCATTTCAAATCGTCTTTAATAAATAATCCCGTAACTGCAAGAATAAACCATCCAATATTTAATGCGGTAGCAATAACTAAAAATGTCGTACCTAGTGATGAGAGCAAAAATGGCAACGGTAACAGACACGCAACATAAACAATGATTTGCCGCTTCGTCATATTGAATCCGTAAACGACAGGAAGCATTGGAACACCGGCTTCTTTATATTCGTCCGCTTTCTTCATAGCAAGAGCAAGGAAGTGCGGTGTCTGCCAGATAAACATGATTAAAAATAATCCGACCGGAACGACATGCAGCTCTGGATAAATCGCATACCAGCCAATTAATGGAGGCATGGCCCCAGAGAAACAGCCGACTATTGTATTTAATGTATACTTCCGTTTTGTCCACATCGTATAGAGCACAACATAAACAAACCAACCAATGAAGGCAAACAATGCAGCATAAACTGTTGTAAACAGAAGCAGCACTCCAAGACCAATAACAGTTGTTACGATTCCAGCTATCAGTACTGCCCGGAGCGAAAATAATCCTGTTACGGTCGGTCGTGACTTCGTTCGGCTCATCTTCGGATCAATATCGACATCATACCAGTTATTTAAAATTGCCCCGCCGGCTATTACTAAACCACTTCCAATCAAGGTCATGATTAATGTGCCGACATGTTCACTGAACGTGAGACCATATATGTAGATAGCTAACCAAAAACCGGCAATAACTGGTATTAAGTTCGAATTGACTATCCCGATTTTGATAAGCGCTTTAACACCTTGCATCAAGCTTTTTACGTCTCTTTTGGCAGGAATTGCTGTGTCACTTACTACATCTGTATACGGCGTTTCCACCTTGTTCATTCTTATTTCCCCCCTTTACCGAAAAAAGCCAAGTTTTTTCATTACCATAGCTAGTTTTACACATGACAAATATAGCCGATAATTACTTTTAATTGTATCATGGAATCATTTAAAATTCTAACTAACCAATAATTACTATTTAAATAAAGTAATTATTAATTGAATGAATTTGTATAATAAAAACAAATCATTGTTTTAGAATTTCATTCTTCCTGAAGCTTAACCCACTCGGCCCTCATACTATTTCTAGCAAACTACAGAGCACATTGCAAGTATTTTTCACTATTTGTACAGTGTTTATGACAATTACGTTAAATATTATTATAAAATCTTAGTACAAATTTGTGAAAAGTTTACGAATAAGAGCAGATTTCTTTGATATTGTTCCTATTTAATATTATTATAAATTTAACTGTTAAGAGTAATACATATTACTACCAAAATAAGTGAGGCTTAAAAAATCATGAAACAATTAAAATGGTTATCCGTTGTCGCGACAATCGGGATGATCTTTGTGCTTCTTGGTGGCGCGCTCGTTACGAAGACCGGATCCGAAGATGGTTGTGGAGATTCCTGGCCGCTTTGTGAAGGACAAGTTATACCTTCTGAGTTCACCTTCGAGATGGTAATCGAACTTAGTCACCGTTTAGTATCAGGTGCAATGGGATTTATCGTTCTATTATTAGCAATCTTAGCATGGAGAAGAATTGGTCATATCCGTGAAGTTAAGTTTCTTTCCATCAGTTCTGTTGTCTTTCTTGTTCTACAAGCCTTAATCGGGGCAGCAGCTGTTGTATGGGGACAATCCGACTTTGTACTTGCATTACATTTCGGAATTTCACTAATCTCATTTGCTACAATCTTTTTATTGATGTTACTCATTTTTGAGGCCGATAAAATGTGGGATTCGGAATCTCTTATTATTAAGAAAAAACATCGTATAGAATTTATCGCCCTGTCCATTTACACACTCGCAGTTGTCTATACGGGAGCACTCGTCCGACATACCGAATCTAGTCTCGTTTGTCCTGACTTTCCATTTTGTATCAATACAGAACCAGCTGGATTAGCGAGCTATAACTTCCAGCAATGGGTGCAAATGGGACACCGCTTTAGCGCAATCATCTTATTCATCTGGACGATTGTACTGTTTGTTAAAATAGTTAAAAACTATAAACACTCCAAAGTAATGATTGGTGGCTGGTCGATTGCACTTACGTTTATTGTACTGCAGGCTCTGTCCGGAGCATTAAGTGTCATAACAATGCTTAACTTGTATGTTGCGCTTGCACACGCTCTATTCATCTCCTGTTATTTCGGAATGCTGAGCTACTATCTGTTGCTATCTAACCGAAGTACGTACAAAGAAAAGCATGGCCTGCTAAATAAGTCGGATAAAGTTATTTCTTAAATAAAAAACATCGCTCAAACGAATTTGAGCGATGTTTTTTTATAGAAAACTGTAAAATATAGGTACTGTGGAATACTAAAGTTGCTAGCAATAGCCACGTCCGGCTACAACGCCCAGCAACTATCAAACTTCACACTCCTTTAATCGATAAAGAAGACTTAGCCGTTTGGTCTTCGTGAGGCTTAGCCGCCCTTATATTCTTGCGGCGCAAGTCAACATCAACTCACTACCTTCACCTGAGTTTCCTTTATCTCAAAGAGAAGAATGGAAGTTCGATTAAGTTCACCCCGTCCTGGGACAACATCGAACTACCTTCCTTCCTGGGAGGCACAGTTTGTACGTTGCTAAACGGGCGCTTTCGCCTTTACTCTTTCATTCAAATTCTACTAAAATATCATCAACTTCTATAACGGAGCCATTCTTTACATATACATCTTTAATCACACCACCGAATGGTGCTTGGATGCTTGTTTCCATCTTCATTGCTTCAGTGGTAAGCAGAGGGTCACCTTTCTTCACTTCGTCACCCTTCTTACAGTTTACACCTAATACTGTACCAGGCATGGTTGCACCAATATGCTTCTCATTGCCCTTCTCTACTTTCGGTCTGAAAGCGACGGATGAGCGAATACTCTTATCTTTAATTTGAATTTCGCGTGTTTGTCCGTTTAATTCAAAGTAAATAACACGGGTGCCGTCTGGCTTGGGCTCGGAGATTGAGACTAGATTAATAATTAAAGTCTTCCCTTCTTCAATTGTCACATCGATTTCTTCTCCGAGTTTCATTCCATAGAAGAAAGTTGGTGTATCCAAAACAGACATGTCACCGTAAGTATCAGTGAAATTCTGATAATCCAGATATACTTTTGGATAGAGCGCATACGCAATAACATCGTGGTCCTCTACCTTTTGCTCGACTTTCTTCTCTAACTCCTCTTTCAATGCATCAAAATCAACGGGTTCTAGTAATTCACCAGGGCGGACGGCGATCGGTTCTTTATCCTTCAAAATCACTTTCTGAAGTTTTTCCGGGAACCCTTGATAAGGCTGGCCGATATACCCTGCTGCAAATTCAATTACCGATTCCGGGAAATCAATCTGATGCCCTTTATCATATACATCTTGTTCTGATAAATCGTTCTGTACCATAAATAATGCCATATCGCCAACCACTTTAGAAGATGGTGTTACTTTCACAATATCCCCAAACATGTCATTGACGAGACGGAACGTTTTCTTAACTTCATTCCAGCGATCCCCTAGGCCAACTGCTTTAGCCTGCTGCTGGAGATTACTATATTGTCCTCCTGGCATTTCATGATTATAAATTTCCGTATGAGGTGACTTCATACCACTTTCAAAATCACTGTAGTATTCTCTAATCCCTTCCCAGTAATGAGAAAGTTTTTCCACCTCGTCAATATTCATTTCAGGCTGACGCTCATGTCCTTCGAGTGCATGATAGAGCGTCTGTCCGCTTGGCTGTGATGTCATTCCTGCAAGGGGACCATTTGCAATATCTACAATATCTACACCAGCATCCACTGCTCTTGCGTACATATAAATACCATTGCCACTTGTATCATGCGTATGCAGGTGGATCGGTAACTCTGTCTCTTCTTTCAATGTGGAAATCAACTGATAGGCTGCCTCAGGCTTAAGTAGGCCTGCCATATCTTTAATCGCAAGAATATGTGCACCCGCATCTTCCAACTGTTTTGCTAGATTCACGTAGTAATCCAAGTCATATTTTGAACGACCTTTATCCAGCATATTACCGGTATAGCACATTGCAGCTTCTGCAATTTTATTGTTGTCTCTAACTGCTTCAATTGCAAGCTTCATTCCTTCAAACCAATTCAAGCTATCAAAGATCCGGAAGACATCGATCCCTTTCTCCGCACTTTTTTCGACGAAAGCATGGATAAGATTATCCGGATAATTTTTATAACCGACCGCATTGCTTGCACGCAGCAACATTTGGAATAGAACGTTCGGCATTTTTTCCCGTAATTGTTCAAGACGTGTCCATGGATCTTCCTTTAAGAATCGATAAGCGACATCAAAGGTCGCCCCTCCCCACATTTCCACTGAAAATAGATTCGATTGGATTCTTGCGGTCGGTTCGGCAATCTGCACGAGATCCTTCGTTCGAATACGAGTCGCTAGTAAGGACTGATGAGCATCACGGAAAGTCGTGTCTGTCAGAAGAACCTCTTTCTGGTTCTTTACCCAGTCTGCTAATGCTTCCGGACCACTCTCATCTAATATTTGTTTTGTTCCATTTGGGATGACCGTATGTTGATCAATTCTCGGAATAAGAAGCTTAGAAAATTCCGGTTTTTCTACTTTTGCTGCTCCCTCTACTCCATTAATGGTTATATCCCCGATATAACTGAGCATTCTTGTAGCACGGTCTCTTGATTTAGGGAATTCAAACAACTCCGGCGTTTTATCGACAAAAGTCGTATCATAGTCACCTGTTATGAACTGTTCATGGTGCATTACTTTTTCTAAGAATTGCACATTCGTTTTTATTCCGCGAATTCGGAATTCTCTAAGGTTACGTACCATCTTCATAATAGCTTGTTTATAAGACTTCGCCCATGTCGACACTTTAACTAATAAAGAATCATAATGCGGGCTGATGATTGCCCCCGAAAAACCATTTCCTGCATCGAGTCTTACACCAAATCCGCCACCTGTCCGGTAAGCAAGGATTTTCCCAGTATCTGGCATAAAGTTATTTAATGGGTCTTCTGTCGTGACTCTTGACTGAATTGCATATCCATCCGTAATGATATCTTCTTGTTTGGGAACTTGAATTTCTTCTCCATGTAAACCGTAACCATCCGCGATTAAGATTTGCGTCTGGACAATATCAATCCCAGTAATCATCTCCGTAATCGTATGCTCCACTTGAACACGCGGGTTTACTTCTATGAAATAGAACTCCCCTTCTGAAACAAGGAACTCAACGGTTCCAGCGTTAAGATAATCTACATTACGCATTAGACTCACTGCCGCCTCGCAAATCTCCTCGCGAAGTTCTTCCGATAAAGTAAGACTTGGAGCAACTTCAATCAGTTTCTGATGTCTGCGCTGGATCGAACAATCCCGTTCATAAAGATGGACGATATCGCCGTGGCTATCCCCAAGAATCTGAACTTCAATATGTTTTGGATTCGTTAACAACTTTTCTACATAAATCTCATCATCACCAAATGCTGTCTTCGCTTCAGATTTCGTGCGGTCATAGGCTTCGGAAACTTCTTCCGGGCTATTCACGACCCGCATTCCCCGACCGCCACCACCAAGGGTTGCTTTAATGATGATTGGATAACCATACTTTTCACCAAAAGTAAAAACTTCTTCTATGCTATGTACAGCACCGCTTCCTGGTATAACAGGAATATCTGCGTTTACTGCTTGTTCGCGAGCTTTTACCTTATCTCCAAACATGTCTAAATGCTTGCTTTTCGGTCCAATAAAGATAATGCCTTCTTCTTCACAGCGTTTAGCAAATTCGATGTTCTCAGACAAAAATCCGTAACCAGGGTGAATCGCATCGATATCTTTTTCTTTTGCAAGTTCGATAATGCCTTCGATATCAAGATATGCATCAATCGGTTTCTTGTCTTCCCCGATTAAGTAAGCTTCATCTGCTTTAAAACGGTGAAGTGAACTTAGATCCTCTTTTGAATAGACAGCAACCGTTCGGATTCCGAGCTCATTACATGCCCGGAATACCCTAATTGCAATTTCTCCTCTGTTTGCTACTAAAACTTTCTTAATATGCTTTAGATTTACCATATTTCCCACCTCTGTTTATTTGTTTTATTTTTCTATTTGTATTATCTTGTTGATTCCCTGTCTCATGTTCCCTTCTTCTCACATTCATTGCGATGTTATTGAGAATTCCCATGGAGATAAGTAATACTAACAATGAAGTTCCGCCATAACTAATAAATGGCAGCGTAACTCCAGTAATCGGTAGCAGACCACTTATAGAACCCAGGTTAATGAATGCTTGGATTCCAACCATCGAAGAAATACCGATGGCAAGCAGTGCGCCGAAGCTGTCTGTACATTTCCTTGAAATAAAGATACCCCTTAGTACAATGGCAGCAAGTAAACCAATTACGATAATTACAC
Source organism: Oceanobacillus alkalisoli (assembly GCF_021556485.1). GTDB lineage: Bacteria > Bacillota > Bacilli > Bacillales > Amphibacillaceae > Oceanobacillus > Oceanobacillus alkalisoli. Next base: position 269,352 of record NZ_JAKGBW010000003.1, read on the forward strand.
CAATAAATCCTAATTCTTCGGCAATGATGGCCATGATAAAATCAGTATGAGCCTGTGTTAAATAGCCTAGTTTCTGAACGCTTTGCCCTAATCCTTCTCCAGTTAAGCCACCAACCCCAATCGCTACATAGGATTGGATTAATTGGTAACCATCTGAGTCCGGTGTTTCAAAAGGTTGATATGCCCCAGTAAAACGTGAAATCCGCTCATCCGTCACCATGGACGGTGCAACGAGGAATAAAAGCCCGATGCCAAAAGCTATTAAAATAGTTAAATGCTTCCAACGGATACCTGAACTAACAATTACAGAACAGGCAATGATAAAGATGATGGAAGATGTACCGATATCCGGTTGAATAATGATCAACCCGATAAAAACACCGGTTAAAATTAACGGAGGGAGTACACCGGTCGTAAATTTATCAATATACGTCTGCTTCTTAGAATATACAGAAGCGAGATACATAATCAGCGCAATTTTGGCAAATTCAGCTGGTTGCAAACTCATTGGTCCGATTCGGAGCCAAGACTTGGCATTGTTTACATCTGTCCCAAATAAAATAACACCAACAAGCATCAGTAGAACACCTATAACAATAAACTTCATCAATTTCTGATAATACTGATAAGGAAACAGACACGTAAACAGAAATCCAATGAAGCCAACACCAAACCAAATCGCTTGCCGCTTTAAATAATATGTACTCTCCTGCCCCTCCACTACCGCAGTGACCATACTGGCGCTATAAACCATCACTAGGCCGAATGCAGTTAATAACAATGGTGTAATGATTAAGGTGTAATCAAAGTATTTTAATTTTTGTAACATCCTTCTTCTCCTCGAGTTGTAGATTTTAACGGAAGGATATCGAAAAACTTTTTATAAAGTATAACACATTTAAATAAATAGTACATACTATTTATAAAAAGTTTTTCTTTCACCCACATTTACTATTGAATTTATCTAAAACAAAGGCGAAAGCGCCCGTTTAGCAACGTACAAACTGGAGCACTCCGGAATGAGATAAAAGAAACACAACGAACGCAGTGAGTTGATGTTGACTTATCGATTAAAGGAGTGTGAAGTTTGATAGTTGCTGGACGCTGGAGCCGGACGTGGCTAGTGCTAGCAACTCTAGCTACCCACAGAATCTTTATTTTATAATTTCCTATATCTAAAACAAAAAAACCTTGCCAAGTTCTTTCAGGCAAAGTTTTGCTGCAAAATCAATACACAAAACGTTCACAACGCATTTTGTGAAGCTTCATGCAAAATATTAAGCTTCTTCTCTAAATTTTCCAGAAGTGCTTTACCTTCATTCTCGCTGATTAAGTTCAAACGCACAGCAAAGTCAATCTCTTTAGAGAGACCAAACATTTGTGTATCTAACACCTCTTCGTAGACTGGGCACTGTGGCATTGTTAAATTCTCTATTTGAACTTCAATTAGTCGTAAAATTCTGTCAGCGTCAGCCTTCAGAAGGGCTTGGGCTTTTTCACGATGATTAACTGTCACCTCAGGAACCATAATAATCCCCTCCAGTAATAAAGACTCCTTCTTATATATTAGCGGTTGCCAAAAAAAAATGCAAACAAAATCGAAGGATATCCTATAAAAGAATTGCTTTTCTTAGATTATGTCTCGATTAAGTGAAAATATTGAAGCAGTTTGATAGAATTATAAGGAATCGATTACAAAGTGTTTCCGAGATTCATAAGGTAATTAAAAAAGATGGGGGCAAAAGAAATGATTATACCACTAAAAGGGAATGTAAAGTTTCCAATTACACTTGATCCAACTGTCTGGATTTTTGATGACAGAAGAATTAAATTTGCAGAAGCATTTTCCGGTGAACATCATGCTAGAGAAGAACAAGAGCATCCATTCAGCTCTGAAGAACGTTTTAACCGGGAAGTAGTTCAAGCAACTAATGACAATAAACCGATTTCCCGTAAAGATGCGGATGAGATTTTAAAATCGACTTATGTGATACCCTTCAAACCATTTTATCAAAATGCAGAAGTGAACGACGGAGCAACCGATGCCACAATTGTCCAAGCAGACGGCAATGAAGTAAGCCTTGGGTTGGAAGAACTCGCGAATAGCTACCTGTTATTTTCCTTTGAAGGTAAGCCATTAAAAGACGATGGTCCTGTACATATTTATTTTAATGACGGCACAAATAAAGATGACCCGATTAAAGGAGTTAACGAGATTATCATTAACTAGCTCAAGTTCCACAATCAAAAACAGCGAATTACTTTCATTCAGCGTAAGTGTTTTGCACGTTCTCATGGGTTGCTCTCTAATCACCGTTCAGTTGCCCGACGGACGGATGCGCATCCTAAGGCACTGCTAGAGCTCCTCGGGCTGAGCACTAAGGGGTCTCCAGGCTCGTGCTGTTCCCGCAGGAGTCACCGTCCCCCGGGCAACTGAACTGGTGAAGATGATTATGTTAAATAGAAATTATTCCATCACAACATCAGTGTGAAGATTACATTTATAGAATAATAAATAGTGTTCCAAATGAAGTTTTTCCTGGTAGCAGTCCAGACACCTCGAGACAGCTTTCGGACTAATTATTTTCATTTGACAAGAATTCCTGCGAATATTTTAATTTATTCTGCTAAAAATAAGTAAAGCTTTACTTAGGAGGTATGAATAATGGATATTCGTAAATGGGTCTTTCTTGCTTTTAGTCTTGTCACGCTTTTCGGATGTCAAAGTAATGACAATGCAGCACGAGATGATGACCAATCAACTAATCGTTTCATGCAAGTGGAAAATAGAAATGAAACTGAAAATACACAGTTAACGAACACAGAAATAGCGGAGCATCTTGCAGACGTCGCTAGCAATGTACCAGAAGTAAACGAAGCGTCAGCGGTTGTTGCTGGGCCATATACGATTGTCGCTATTGATGTGAACGAAGATATTGACCGCTCCCGGGTCGGAACAATTAAATATACCGTTTCTGAAGCGTTATATCATGACCCATGGGGTAAAACCGCTGTTGTTGTAGCTGACGCGGACCTCATGGCTCGAGTACGGGGAATGGGTGACCAAATCCAGGCTGGCTATCCTGTCCAAGGTATTGTCGAAGAACTTGCGGCGATTGTCGGGAGAGCGATACCTGAATTTCCAATTATGGACGATGTGCCAATAGAACAAGATGATAATAAAGAAATGCTTGATGAAAATGACAAGAATGAATTAGAGAAAATAGAAGATGAACAGTCACGTCACCGAAAAGAATAACGAGAAACGGAGGCATTCCTATATTATAAGGAGGCCTCCGCTTTATTAATTATCACACATGAACCGTCTGTAACACCCCGGCTAAATGAAGTTTCACTTTATTGGAGAGGCGTTTCTTCTTGCTTTTCATTATAGTACTGAACACCAAACTGTGAGCCTTCTGATACCATTTTGGCGTTTTCCAAATCCGCGGCGTCTTTCGCATCCATCTGATCTGGGTGACCGGCTTTTTCAAAAGTCGATTCTCCTGTATCCATTTGTTTATGGAGAAGATTATTTACGGATTCTTTTATTTTCGATTTTTGTGATTCATTCAGGAAAAAATAGCTTGCTGCACCTGCTCCGATAACACCTGCGCCAACTGCTGTAATTATATTACGCTTTTTCATCGATTTTCCCTTCCTTTCCAACACGAAGTTATATTTATATTCCCCTATAAAAAAGAATAAAACCTTTAATTGACGAAAAAGATTTTCCTAGCTTTTACCTAGTATGATATACTTATTTCATCATCAGGATGGATGAGGTGAAAGGATGCAAGTTAAATGTACAATATGCGAAAAAATCGATGAACTTCCTGACGACTCATTTAAAGCGAAACGACTAAGGAACCGCCGAACTTATATGTATTTATGCGATGAATGTTACGAGCGGATTGGAATAAAAACAAAAGCAAGACACGCAACAGGCAAATTCAGGCTTTATGAAGAGCATAAGGAAGAAGATGAATATATTTAATTTTAGCATTAAAAAACGCCCTACGAGGCGTTTTTTGCTTTTCTTTGCATATGAAGTCTTGTACGGTAAATTACAAGGACAATACAGATGATAACAAGACTTTCTGTCATCGGTAACCTCATGATGCTGAATATAGTCGTAATATAATTACCGAGAACGAGCATGAAGTAGACAAAAATGTTTTTCCCGACGGATAACTTTCTTGCAAATCCAAGCTTATAAGCGATTGCTGAAAGTATAAGGTTGATGAAATACAGCGTCCAGAAAATATTGTCTATGCCAAAGTTGTCTACGATATAATCTAATACAAAGCTAAACGATCCTGTCATACCAATTAATCCCCCAATAACATTCGCTCATTCCATCATACTAAATCTTTTAAATTCATGCTAGACAAAAGGAAGAATAAATTATTACAATCTAGGGACAGGCAGCAAATCAGCTCCGAAAGCTTTCTCTCGGAGCTGTTGAATAACCTTTATTTATTCGATTTATTAGCAATCTCTTCTCTTAGCAACTCTTTAAATACATCGCTTGAGACAGTCGTTGTTGCTTTTTCACCGTAGCGACGGTACGTTACTGCATTTTCTTCAATTTCTTTGTCACCGAGTACGAGTGCAAATGGAACTTTTTCAGTTTGAGCTTGGCGAATTTTATAACCAATTTTCTCATCACGCTCATCCACTTCGACACGGATTCCTTCTCTTGTTAATGATTCAGCGACTTGTTTTGCATAATCGAAATGCACCTGCGGAGATACTGGAATTACTTTCACTTGTACTGGAGCTAACCATGTTGGAAATGCACCTTTGTATTCTTCGATTAAGAATGCAACGAAGCGTTCCATCGTTGACACGACGCCTCGGTGAATCACAACGGGACGGTGTTCTTTTCCGTCTTCTCCGATGTACGTTAAATCAAAGCGTTCCGGAAGCAACACATCAAGTTGTACGGTGGAGAGTGTTTCTTCTTTACCGAGGGCTGTCTTCACTTGAATGTCGAGCTTCGGTCCGTAGAAAGCTGCTTCTCCCTCTGCTTCCACGTAATCAAGTTCCAATTCTTCCATCGTTTCTTTCAATTGACGTTGTGTCATTTCCCACATTGCATCGTCATCAATATATTTTTCCTTATCTTCCGGATCACGGTAAGAAAGTCTAAAACTATAATCTTCAATTCCGAAATCTTTATAAACATGCTGGATTAACTCAACAACCCGCTTAAATTCATCTTTCAGCTGGTCTGGACGGGCAAAAATATGTGCATCATTCAACGTCATTCCGCGTACGCGCTGTAAACCTGCAAGTGCCCCGCTCATCTCATAACGATGCATTGTTCCAAGTTCAGCAATCCGGACCGGTAATTGACGATAACTCCATAATTGATTTTTAAAGACCATCATATGGTGTGGACAGTTCATTGGACGGAGTACTAATGTTTCGTTGTCCATCTCCATGGACGGGAACATATCTTCTTGATAATGATCCCAGTGACCACTTGTCTGATAAAGTTCTTTACTACCAAGAACAGGAGTATAAACATGGTCATAACCTAGCTTTTCTTCCAGGTCAACGATGTAGCGTTCAACGATTCTCCGGATTGTCGCACCTTTTGGTAACCACAGTGGTAATCCTTGACCGACTTTTTGAGAGACAGTGAATAAATCGAGTTCTTTACCGAGCTTGCGGTGGTCCCTTTCTTTTCTCTCTTCCAATATTTTTAGATATTCTTCAAGCTGAGATTTCTTTTCAAATGCTGTTCCGTAAATTCGCTGCAGCTGTTGATTATCGCTATCGCCTCTCCAGTAAGCACCAGATATACTAAGTAATTTAAAGACTTTTATTTTGCTTGTACTCGGCACATGCACACCGCGACATAGATCAAAAAATTCGCCCTGCTCATAAATCGTTACCGTTTCACCTTCTGGAATAGCATCAATTAATTCAAGCTTCAGGTTGTCACCGATTTCTGCAAAGCGTTTCTTCGCCTCGGCTCTTGAAACCTCAACCCGTTTAATTTCTAAGTTTTCGTCCACGATACGTTGCATTTCTTTTTCGATTTTCGGCAGGTCTTCCGGAGTAAGCGCATGCTCCATATCCATGTCATAGTAAAATCCTTCTTCAATGACTGGGCCTACTCCAAATTTCACGTCACCGTATAGCCGTTTGATTGCCTGAGCAAGCAAGTGTGCTGTTGAATGACGCAGGATATCAATTCCTTCATCATCTCGGTATGTTAAGATTTGGATCTCTCCGCCGTCTTCAATCGGGCGTCGTAAATCCCACGGTTCACCGTTAAGCTTAATTGCTAATGCTTGTTTTCGTAATCCTGGTGAAATGGAAGCTGCAACTTCTTCCCCTGTTGTGCCTTTTGAGAATTCCTTTTTATTCCCATCCGGGAAGACTAACGTAATTTCTTCTGCCATCACAAGTCATCTCCTATAACAAATTTATAAGTAAAACAATAAAAAAACCGTCTCTCTGCATTCATGCAAAGGGACGGTATATTTCTATAACGTGGTTCCACCCAAATTCCGATTTTTAAAAAATCGCTTCTAGTCTTTAACGCAGATTAGACGCTGCCGTTTACTTCAATTCCACAGCAGAGCTCAGAGGTGGTAATTATCTGATTGTATACAGAAAGCTTTCAGCCGGGGCTTCCTTCTCTTATCTATACAAATATACAAATAATCATGTCCTCTTCATCGCTTGATTTGTATGATTACTTGTATTATAGCGCCCGTTTATTAGAAAATCAAGTGTTGAAATTATTTTGCTGTACGCTATTTATTTCTAATGGTGGAATACGTGTATGGAAAATCCTTGTATGCTTGAATGTCGACCCTCTCCTGGAATATATTCAGGATTGTTTGGGTCCTGGGGCTTGAAGGATCGTCCACATACAATTTTATTTTCTCTGGAGCGAGTGCAATCAACGGTGTCAGATTCCATTCTTCTTCAGGTAAACCAAACAGATATAGGGGGACTTTTTCCATGATGGAACGCAATTCCACTTTAGAATACGGTCTGCCGCTAAGCTTATAATAACTGAATATATTTCCTCCAACCACATGAATCAGCGGTACGACAGGTTCTTTCTTAACGATGTATTCTCTTAGTGTATTAATGAATGATTGATGTTCTTCTTCTCGCTTGAACTCATCAATGGCCAGTCCAACATAATGGATAAGGTCTTGTTTGAAAGCCTTCATGCCAGTCTGAACAATCCAATCGAAATGTACATTTTGTGCATTGCGGATGTGCATAAGGAAAATTGCACGTAATAATTGAACTGGATGCTTATTTTTACGCAGTATTTTACAATCCTCATCCTCTCCAGTTACAATCCATTCTGCATGCTCATAAATCTGCTCGATTTCATGCCCATCTGTAAAATAATAAGTATCTTGAATGATTTCATTGATAATACTCCTTAACCGATGTGTGACATAAACATTGACCAAAGATACAGCGATCGACTGGAAAATGATTTCATTTAATGGTTCCTCGTTAATCGTAAGTTGATTCCCACGTTTTTCATGGACTTGCCAATACACAGCGATCTGTTTGTTTTGCTGAAATAATCGCTCACAAAAACTTATGACCTCCTTGTCCGACTCAAAGAAAATATCCATTTTTTTCACATCACCCTCATTTACAACCAAACTGCTATATTATATGGACGAGTTGTGAAAAAAATGATAAAACTGCTAAAACTAGTTTTAAGTAAAAAAACTCCCTTCTAGTATTAATTCCATTTTTTACTAGAAGTTGTGTTCAAAAAGGAGGATAAAAAGGACCGAGAAATTCGAGGCGGCGAAGCTTTTCGCACCGGAATGTACGTTAGTAGGTACATGAGGAGCGGAAAAGCGAGCCAACGAAGAAGTTCGAAGTGTCATTTTTACCGGACTTTTTGAACAACCTCTAGAGAGTTCATTATTTCCTGCGGTTATAGCCTTGAACTTGCATGATGTCGCTCACTTGTTGGATTCGCTCAATGATTCTTGCTGCCTTTAGTGTTTCAACACCTGTTCTTGTTGTTGCAAGATGGGTTTCGAGTTGTTCCAAATTATAATTAGATGTGAAGAAGACAGGCAGCCCCTCCATCATGCGGTATTGCAGAATGGAACTTAAAATTTCATCTCGGAACCATGCGGAATGCATCTCAGCACCGATGTCATCTAACATGAGAATATCAGTCGTTTTAAAGAGATCCATCTTCTTGTTTACGGAGTCATCTTTTAACGAGGCCTTCATTTCTCTTACAAATTCAGGCATATAAATGATCGTTGATGATATATTGTACTTTTTTAATTCATTGGCGAGAGCTCCTAATAGGAAAGTTTTTCCTACACCAAAAATCCCGTGTAAGTATAAGCCTTTTTTCGGTATCTCCTGTTTCGCTTGTTCCAGAAAGTCAAATATTTTTAATAATACTTGCGTTCTCGAAGAATCATTATCAATATCAGATAGTCTCGCCTCTAATATTTCTTTTGGCATGTATAGACTCTGAATTAATTTATTCTGCTCTTGTTCCTTTTCGGCAAGTAATCTGCTATGACATTTTTCATAACGGATATGAATCTCATCCCCTGTCACTTGCAATATCGGTGAGTACCCCTGAACCATATTTATACATTGCCCAAAGGATGCACATTGATCGCATTGCTTTGATTGAGACTTATATTCATATAATTTAATTAGACTTTTATCAATCTCTTCTTGACCTAATTCCGGGTGAATAGCGAGGAACTCTTTAATTTCTGCATCTTGAAGGAGTTCTTGTTTCATTTTTTGATAATTTTCTTTAAAACTTTCACTTCGATTCATCCACGCTTTTAAGCTTGACTGGATTGGTTTCACTAAAAATCACCCTTTTAACGACTCGTTTAATTTCCTTCTGAATATTGTTGCAGCAATTGCGCGACCTTCCATTGCTCATTGTTCATCGCAGGAGTTTCTTTTTCTTCTTTTTTCTCTTTATGTTTCCCTGACTTGTACCAATCCGGTACAATATCATTACTAGCGGTCCGCCCGTAATTTCTTTGTTTATTATCTGCTCGTTTTGCTTTCGCTTGTTCATAATTCGCCTTTTCTTTTTTCGCAAATTCCATTGCTTCTCTTGCTGTTTGTAATTTCGCCCGGGACCAATGACTTGCGATTTTCTCTAAATATGCTCTGGACAGTTTCATGTTTGTCTGGAGTAGCACATAATGAATAAGAACATTCATGACGGCTGGCGGGAGTCCTTGTGTCGTCATTACATCACTGATTAATTTCATATCTTGGGCGGATGCTGAACTTCCGCTTGATAAGTCTTCGAGTAATTGTTTCGGCGTAATGGTTTCTAATTCACGAATTAATAATTCTTCTCTCGTAAGCGGCTTTTTCAGATCTTCCGCTTCGGCCGTTTGCTCGTTCGCTTCTTTCTTCTCAACAAGTCGAATTGGCCGGCTATTACTTTTCGCCACGTAAATATCATGACAAGCTTGTTTAAACTCTTCCCTATCGAGATAATTCTCCTCATTCAGTGACCAATTGACCGCTTTATCAATTTCAAAGCTTTCCAAGTCATAAAGGATGAGCATATGAGAAATCAATTTCCGATTTTCTTTTGTCAGGACTCGGTAAACAGGTATCATCCGCTGTTTTAACATTTGTTCCAGCCACTGAAAATCGACGGTTCCATCTTCTTCAATTGCCACATGTTCGGAAACAGTCACCTGAACCATGCCTTCTGTAGGGGTAGTTTGGAACACTTCTTGAAAATCCACGGTAATATTCTCACCAGTTTCCAAATTTTCATTTCCCGCGAACAGTTTTTTTAGCTGGTTAAACCTCTGCTCTCCAAGATGATGATAGAGGAGGGAGGAACACATCGCTTCTTCAAAGAAACTTTTTGAATCGAACGGACACTGCAGGTCATATGTGTAAACCGTAAGTTCGTCCTTTTCTTGTTTAAATGTTCGTAGTAAGCCGATAGCTTCTAATTTCAAACGGGCATCATAAATTTTATCTAGTGGCAGCATCATATAATTCATTAATGTATGATGTGTTTGCGGTATTCTTTCAGCCTGCAGGGATACTTCATTCGTAAGTGTCAAATAAAGCATGAGTGCCTCAGAACCGATAAGCGGTTGATATAGATGTGTCAATGATTGCAAATAATCGACAGGCAATGCTTTGTCCATTCGAACAAAAAATCCATCGACAGGCAATAGCTGTCCTATGCTTTTCACTGGATATTCACCCTTTTTATTCTTCCTTTTCCGCTTCATCTTGTTCTTCTGTATTAATCAATTCTTTCAATTCATCTAGAAAAACAGTTACATCTTTGAATTGACGATAGACTGAGGCAAAGCGAACATAGGCCACTTCATCAACCTTAGAAAGTCTCTCCATCACCATCTCTCCGATTAATTCCGAGTCCACTTCTGACGAACCGAGACTTCTTAATTCTTTTTCAACCTCAAGCGCAATCTCTTCCATCGTTTCAACAGGAACCGGCCGTTTCTCACAGGCCCGGATTAACCCGCGAGTCAGTTTGTCCCGGGAAAATTCTTGACGCATCCCATCTTTTTTAACGACGATTAATGGAACTTCCTCCATCCGTTCAAATGTTGTGAAACGCTGACCACATCGTTCACATTCTCTACGACGACGAATCGCTCTTCCGTCTTCAATTGGACGGGAATCGGTTACTTTTGTATTTTTATAATTACAGTTTGTACAATGCAACTTCGCTCACCTCTCTACCTTCAAACAAGTTCATTTTTTAGGATAGAAGCTCCCACTTCTAAATGTAAAAATAATATATCCTTTATTTTAACATGTTTCCGTGAAATCTTCTATCCGATTCAAAAAACGGCATTTTTAAATTCTAAAAAGATGCATCTTCGTCCGGCTGCCCACAGAACGAAAAATGCATCTTTTAGAAGTTTCACGTTATGATATTTTAGCAGTTTGTTTGTACAATAGCGATTCGCCGACTAATTTCGTCAGATCAAGAACGCGTGCAGAATAGCCCCATTCATTATCATACCAAGCAAGGACTTTAATCTTCTTATCCTCCATGACAATTGTTGATAACCCGTCAATGATTGCTGATGAATCAGTTGTTGTAAAATCGATGGACACAAGCGGGTCCTCCATATAACTAATGATACCATTATAATCTCTTGCCGCTGCATCTTTAAAGGCACAATTCACTTCTTCCACCGTAACACTTTCTTCTACGTCAACAACTAGGTCAACAAGTGATACATCAGGGGTAGGAACTCGTAATGCCATACCGTGCAATTTGCCATTCAGATGTGGTAATACTTCTCCAAGTGCTTTCGCAGCTCCTGTGGAAGTTGGGATAATGGACTGTGTGCAGCCACGCGCACGGCGCAAGTCTTTATGTGGGTTATCCAAGTTCTGCTGGTCGTTTGTGAATGCATGAACCGTCGTCATTAATCCGTTCACGATACGGAAACGATCATCCAGTACTTTCACAACCGGTGCTAAACAGTTCGTCGTACAGGATGCATTCGATACAATATGGTGGATATTTCCGTTATATTCCTCATCATTTACACCAACAACGATTGTTTTATCGATTTCTTTACCGGGTGCCGTAATTACGACCTTTTTCGCACCAGCTTGAAGATGCAATCCTGCTGTTTCGTTTGTCTTAAACTTTCCTGTCGCTTCAATCACAACATCTATATTAAATTCTTTCCATGGAAGCTTATCTGGTTCCCTGGAACTGACAAGCTCGACTTTTTTTCCGTTAATTTCCAGCGCATCATCAAGCGCTTTCACTTCCCCTTCAAAAATACCATGAACACTATCATATTTTATTAAATGTGCCAACGTTTCGGGTGGATAGCTCGCATTCACTGCTACGACTTCAAATTGTTCATTTACAACAGCTTGACGGAAAACCATTCTCCCGATACGTCCAAACCCATTAATTGCGATACGAATTTTATCCATCTTTAACCCATTCCTCCCAATAAGTTATACTTTATTATGTATTACTACAATTAGTATAACACATTAAGTCTGGGATGTGTGCTATTTCCATCATAATTACAATATTTTAATATTATCAAAGTTGGATGTTCTTATTCATATCTTATGCAGGCTGTTTGATTTCGGCACTGCTACTAGTTATCTGCTTCGAGCACATTCCATTCTTTCAGCAGTTGCTTCAATTGCGTATATGTTTCTTCCTTTGATCCATTATTATTAATCGTTCTATCAGCCCTAGCCGCTTTTTCCTCCACTGGCATTTGCGATAGAATTCGCTGCATCGCCTCTTCCTCTGTAAATTCGTTTCGTTTCATTAATCGCTGTAATTGAATCTCCTGATTGACATAAACGACGAGGGTTTTATCTGCAAAATGTTCGAGCTTACTCTCAAACAGCAACGGAATATCAAGAACAATACAACGATTTCCCGACGTAATGAAGTGGTCTCTTTTTTCAATCAATCTTTTCCGTATCGCAGGATGGACGATATTATTTAATTGCTTCCGTTTCACCTCATCGCTAAAAACAATTTCACCGAGCCGTTTCCGGTTAAGTGTCTGATCTTCAAGCAAGATATCCTCACCAAAAGACTGAACAACTTTTTTATAAGCTGTTTCTCCAGGTTCCACTACTTCTCTTGCTAATATATCTGCATCAATGACCGGAATATCAAGTTCTCTAAACATGTTAGCAACGGTACTTTTCCCTGTTGCAATACTGCCAGTCAAACCAATGATTAAACTCAAGATTTTCTCCCCCCTTTAGAGTGGCTGGCATTTGGTACATACGTGGGTACCTCTGCCAGCCACTTTCATTTTTATTATTTCTTGTCCGCACTGTTTGCATTGTTCATTTTCTTGCCCATAGACGAACAGCTCCTGTTGGAACATGCCCATCTCGCCAGTTGAATCCACATAAGAACGGATTGTTGTACCTCCCGCCTCAACAGCTTCAGTCAAGGTGATGATTGCCGCATCTTTAATTTTTTCAATCTCACTATTTTTTAACGTGTTTGCCCGTCTCATCGGGTGTACCCCTGCTTTAAACAACGTCTCGTCCACGTATATATTGCCTAGACCAGTTACAACCGATTGATCAAGCAATACTGCTTTAATCAATCGCTCCGTCTTATTCAGTTTCTCTTTGAAATAAGAAAAACTGAAGGACGAATCAAATGGTTCTGGGCCTAATTTACGAAGTGGGTCGTGTGCCATCTCTTCCCCAATTGGATAAAGATGCATCGTGCCAAATTTGCGGACATCATGATAATACAGTGCATCCCCGTCTGTAAAGGTGAAAATAACATGGGTATGTTTATCTTTCTCTGTTTCTGTTGGAACAACCCGATACTTCCCTTCCATCCGTAAGTGGGAAACCAAACAGTAGTCATCCAAATAAAATAACAGGAATTTCCCTCTCCGGCTTAGCCGCCTTATCGTCTGGCCAATCAATAGATGCTTAAACTGTTCCACATCTTCCGGATGCTTAATAATCTTTCCCCAATGAACCTCAACTGCTGCAATTGTTTTCCCTTGAGTTAAATGTTCAAGTGTTCGTTTTATCGTTTCTACCTCTGGTAACTCCGGCATTTCCTAGTCTCCTTATTTAGCGTCAAACCAGCTTTTCCCGTACTCATAATCAACTTTGAGCGGTACGAGTATTTCAATCGTCTGTTCCATTGTTGCTGGTACTATTTCAATTAATCGATCCAATTCCGATTTCGGTGCTTCTAAGATCAGTTCATCATGAACTTGCAGAAGCATACGGGCTTCGAGCTTCTCTTCTTTTAATTTATGATGAAGGTCGATCATTGCCTGCTTAATAATGTCAGCGGCACTTCCTTGAATCGGCGTATTCATTGCTGTTCGCTCTGCAAAACTTCTTCTATTGAAATTCCGGCTTGTAATCTCTGGTAAATATCTTCTCCGGTTCATGATTGTCGTTACATATCCCTGCTGTTTTGCAGTTTGAACAATGTCATCCATATAATCCTTTACCCCTGGATAACTTTCGAAATAACGTTCAATGAATTGCTTCGCTTCTTTCCGAGTGATTCCAAGGTTTTGTGAAAGACCGTAGTCACTAATTCCATAAACGATACCGAAGTTCACCGCTTTTGCTTGCCTACGCATATCTGATGTCACTGCATCTTTCTCAACATGGAATACATCCATCGCAGTCCTCGTATGAATATCCATATCATGTTGGAAAGCATCTACCAGTTTTTCATCTTTTGCAAAATGAGCGAGCACCCGTAATTCGATTTGCGAATAATCTGCAGCAAAAATAATCCTATCCTTCTCAGATGGTACGAATGCGCGCCTGATTTTCCTCCCTTCTTCCAAACGGATCGGGATATTTTGCAAGTTAGGATCGACCGAACTTAATCTTCCCGTTTGAGTAAGTGCCTGGTTGAAGCGGGTATGAATCTTGCTTGTATCCTTATCCACAACTTTCAATAGCCCTTCAATATAAGTGGATTGTAATTTTCCAAGCTGGCGATAGAGCAAGATCTTCGGAATAATTTCATGTTCTTGTTCCAATTGTTCAAGTACATCAGCAGCTGTCGAGTAACCGGTCTTTGTCTTTTTAATGACAGGTAGCCCTAATTTTTCAAATAAAATCGGTCCGAGCTGTTTCGGGGAATTAATATTAAATTCTTCACCGGCAAGCTCATGAATTTCATGAATTAACGTATCTAATCTTGCTTTTAAATCGACTTCCATTTCTTTCAGACGGTCTGTATCGACTAACACACCTTGATGCTCCATCTCACCTAAAATTAAAGCAAGCGGCATTTCCAGCTCTGCCAGTAATTCATATTGCTCATTTTCCTTCAATTGCTCGGTCATACCTGCCTGTAATTCAAATAATGCGAGCGCTTTTCTTGCAATATGCTCAGCTGTTATTTCTTTTTCAGGCACCTTCATCTTAGCGCCTTTCCCGTACACTTCCTCATCAAAGAGGATATCCGTATAACCGTGTCTGTTTCCAATTGCCGGGATATCATGATTGTTCTCAGATGGATTCAAGAGATACGATGCTAGAAGCATGTCAAACGTAATCCCCTTGATTCCAATATTATTTCGAAGGAGAGCAACAACTGTTTCTTTTGCATCAAACACAGCTTTTTTCATCGCTGGATCTTCTGCCCACGTTTTAAATGCAACGGATTCGAGAGCGAGATCCGTCGGGATAAAATAATTACCTGATTCATTGACTACACCAAATCCGACAATCGGAGCCTGATGATAATTCTCTTCAATGATTTCAACGACTAACGCACTATCACCACTAAAGATTGTTTCATCCACTTTTGAAACAATTTCATAGTCAAGCTTTCTCATTGGAACTGTTTCTTCTTCCTCTTCACCTGCATCTGCTGCAAATCTGTTCAGAAGCGAATTGAACCCGAGTTCCTTGAAAACAGCAATCACTTGATTCTTCTCAAACCCGGTAAAAACAATATCATCTGTTGAGATACTAATCGGAGACTCACGGTCGATTGTAACAAGTTTTCTACTCATAAAGGCTTCCTCTTTATGATTCGTAAGATTTTCTTTTAATTTCTTCCCGCCTATTTTCTCAATGTTTTCATATACTTCTTCCAGTGTCGGATATTGCTTTAACAGTTTTAAAGCAGTCTTTTCACCAACTCCCGGTACACCTGGGATATTATCGGAACTATCACCCATCAGCGCTTTGAAATCAATTACTTGCTCAGATGAGATGCCGATTTTTTCCTCAAGGAAGGCGGGAGTATATTTATCAACCTCACTGATTCCTTTTTTCGTCACATGGACGGTCACGTGATCAGACACAAGCTGTAAGAGGTCTTTATCCCCCGAAATGACTGTAACTTCCCAGTCCTCGTTATCCCCTACCTTGGAGAAAGTTCCGATAATATCATCCGCTTCATACCGTTCCAACTCATAATGAGGAATTTGAAAAGCATCAAGCAATTCCTTCAGAACCGGAAATTGTTCCGACAA
This sequence comes from Oceanobacillus alkalisoli, assembly GCF_021556485.1. Taxonomy (GTDB): domain Bacteria; phylum Bacillota; class Bacilli; order Bacillales; family Amphibacillaceae; genus Oceanobacillus; species Oceanobacillus alkalisoli. Next base: position 285,356 of record NZ_JAKGBW010000003.1, read on the forward strand.
TTCAGGTGGTGTCTTCTGTCTGCCACCTTTATATTCTTTATACGTGTCGTGACGGAAGGTTGTCTTTCCTGCATCAAAAGCGACAAGCATATGAGTCGGCTTCTCTTCTTCCAATATTCGCAGTAGCATCGTCGTAAAGCCGTATACAGCGTTTGTATACACACCTTTATCATTATTTAATAAAGGCAGGGCAAAAAACGCCCGGTAAATAATACTGTTTCCATCGATAAGCACTAATTTATTTCCCATCCGGATTCCTCCAATTTACATTCTCGTTACTCTTATTTTATCACTCTAGGCCAATAAAAGACAAAATAACGAAATTCCCAGCTTGATGCCGGTCATCGTAATTATAAAAACGAAAAAAAAGAGGCTGGGACATAACTAGCCAAAAATAATAAAAAAAGAATCCAAGTCATTAAAATGCGGCTTGGATTCATTTTTGATAGAAATTTATCATCGTTATTTATTTTTTTGGAGTTTTTGGCGGTGAACTTCCTCAAGTTTACCGCCATTAATGCAAAGGCTAATTCATTTGTCGCCTTTTGTTTTCCTCGAACGGAAAAACGAGTGAAACCTAAATTAGCCTTCAAAAATCCGAAAACTGGCTCCACGTCAATTTTACGTTTGCCGT